>JASBVN010000002.1 GCA_029961045.1 Alicyclobacillaceae bacterium
TGCGAAGGCTTGTCCCGCAGAACCGCGTAAGTCAAGACGGCCAGGAATAAACCGCCAATTCCGAAAATGTAAAAGACACTCCTCCATCCCCAATATTCCACGATATAGCCGCTCAGCGGGGCGCCCACCACCGTTCCCAAGGTCAAGGCGGACAGCCACAACCCCGAGGCAAACCCCCTCTCACTCGGCAACATCCAGTTCGAGACCATTTTGGTGTTGGACGGAAGCAGAGGACCTTCGGCCGCGCCGAAGATGATGCGCATGACGAGAAGACTGGCAAAGGACCATACCATTCCCGTGCCGACGGTAAACAGGGACCACAGCGCCAGGCAAACGGTGAGAATGACCCGCGGGGAAAACCGGTCCGCCAAAAATCCGCCGAAAAAGTTCAAAACCGCATATCCGATGGTGAGTCCGCTGATCACCACTCCGATTTCGGTGGCGTTGAGATGAAACTCTTTCATGATGTGCGGAACCGCTACGGACAAATTGGCGCGGTCCATATAAGAAACCAGGGACAGGATAAACAGCCAGAACAGGATGAACCATCGCAGATTTCCTTTGAACATGAGCAGACTCCTTTCTCCGGTGGATGATGGACACCCGCTTTTCAAGATTGCGGTTCCGCCCCCAAGCTCCGGTAGGTGTCCCGCAGGCGGTATTTCATGATTTTCCCGGACGGGGTGCGGGGCAGTTCATCGACGAAGACCACATACCTCGGTTTTTTGTACCCTGCCAGACGGGATTTGCAGTAGTCGAGAATCTCCTGTTCGCTCGGATTCGATCCGGGCTGAGGCACGATGACGGCACACACGGCTTCGAGGTATTTGGGGTCGGGCACACCGATGATCGCCACGTCGCGAATTTTGGGATGTTGGATCAACACGTTTTCCAATTCCGCCGGGTAGATGTTCTCTCCGCCGCTGCGGATCATGTCCTTTTTGCGGCCGGCGATGACGAGATACCCGTCTTCGTCGATGCGTCCCAGGTCGCCGGTGCGACACCACCCGTCGACGAAGGTCTCCCGGGTGGCTTCCGGTTTGCGCCAGTATTCGCGGGCGACGACGGGGCTTTTAATCCAGATCTCGCCCACCTCTCCTTTCCCCAAAGACCGGCCGTCGTCGTCGGCGATCTTGATTTCGGTGAGGGGCATGGGCTTGCCTACGGTGTGTCCCTTGTGGTAAACGTCCTCGGGATCGAGACACGCGGCGATCGGGGTACCTTCGGTCAATCCGTAGATCTGAATCAACCCCACGTGGGGGAATCGCTCGCGCAACCGCTCGATCGCCCACGGCAAGACCGGGTCGCCCCCGGAGATGATGGCCTTCAGGTGCTCGAGCCTGTAAGTGTCGAGATCCGGAAGATTCAACATGTCATAGAGCATAAAGGGAAACAACAAGACGTGGGTCACCCGCTTTTGCTCCATGACCTTCAGGACGCGCCGGATGTCGAAGCCCCCGCTTTTGGTGATGATGACGTGCGCTCCGACCAGAAGGCCGGGCAAGGACAAGTCTTCCAAGGCGCCGACGTGGTACAGGGGGCCCGTTGTCATACAGACGTCGGAAGGTTTTAGATTCCACTTCAGGGCCTGGATGGCGGCGAACCAAAGGGTGTTGTCGTGGGTCCACAGCGCGCCTTTGGGTCTCCCTGTGGTGCCCGATGTGTACATCAGCATCACCGGGTCGCTGCCCGACAGCGGGGGAGGGTCGGACAGGACCGGTTCCCCGCGCTCTAAAGTCTCCCACGGAAGGCACCATTCGGGGATGCTGCCTTCCCGGGAGAGGCACACATAATGCTTGACGGGAACCGAATGCCGGATGGCCGCCACGCGCTCCAGGAACGCGCTTTCGAAACAGAGGGTATGGGTTTCCGAATCCTTCAAAGCGTACTCGAGTTCTTCGCTTGCCAGCCGGAAATTTAATCGGACGGCTATGGCGCCGAGCTTGGCGGCCGCAAAATAGACGGCCCAGTACTCGAGGCAGTTGTACAGCAGGATCCCGACGCGGTCCCCTTTGGAAACCCCCAACTTTCGCAACGCGTTGGCGTAAGAATCGGAGAGGGCGTGCAGTTGCGCGTAGGTCCAGGAGGGGCCGTCTTCCAACTGAACAGCCGTTTTCTCTCCGTCGACGGCTCGCAAGTCCTGGATGGTTCTCCTCAGTAGATAAGCGACATCCACGGATTTCACCTCTTCCATAACAAGATCAAATCGGTCCGAATTCTATGTTTCATGCAAAAAAAGTGCCATTTTTCGAAGAAGGTCTCTTTCGCGAATGCGGGGGCGGGCTCTACTTCTTTCGTTTGGGTTTCCGAAGTTCTGGGGCGAAAGATCCGGCCGGATGCGATCAACGAATGTACGGAATTCAAACAGATGTGCAGGACAATGTGTACGAATAATGTACAATACATAAATTCCTATTTGAAAATACAATAATCTTGCCGGCCCGGAGGGCGCGTGGGGTTAAAGCTTCTTTGCAGTGAATTCTGAGAACGACACACCATAAATGTAAGGATTAATAACAAAAACGAAAGTATAATTAACGATAAGATGACATAAGAAACCCACATTTGATACGCCGAAACAGTCGCGGCCGTCCGATTGGAGGTTCATGTTTGATTGAAATCGGGAAGGGAAAGGAGAGAGCGACCGATGTCCAATTGCGGAGGACGCGCGAGAATTTCCGGAGCGGCAGGCGGCTGCGGTGCTGCGGGAGGGGGTTCCCGAGGTCGTTTCGCCGACGGATTGCCGGAACATGTGGCCGAAAAGGTCAAACGGCATCCCTGTTACAGCGAGGAAGCCCATCACTTTTTTGCGCGAATGCACGTGGCTGTGGCACCTGCATGTAATATTCAATGCAAATACTGTAACAGGAAGTACGATTGCATGAACGAAAGCCGCCCGGGGGTGACCAGCGAACTCTTAACTCCAGAGGAAGCGGTGGAAAAAGTGTTGGCGGTGGGTGCCGTCATCCGGAACACGACGGTCGTAGGGATCGCCGGGCCGGGGGATCCCTTGGCGAATCCCCGCCAAACGTTCCGGACCTTTGAGTTGATCCGCCGGGCGGCTCCCGACATGAAACTGTGTCTGAGCACCAATGGACTGGCATTGCCCGATTATGTCGATACCATTCGGGAACTTGGAATCGATCACGTCACCATTACCGTCAACGCCGTCGATCCCGAGGTCGGGCAACACATTTACCGCTATGTGACCTGGAAAGGGAAGCTCTTAACGGGACTGGAAGCCGCTCGGGTGTTGTTGGAGCGGCAATTGGAAGGCCTGGAAAGGCTCGTAGAAGCCGGTATTCTCGTCAAAATCAATTCCGTTCTGATCCCGGGAATCAACGATCTTCACATGAAGGAGATTTCCCAAACCGTGCGGGAACGGGGAGCTTTCCTTCACAACATCATGCCGTTGATCATCGCCGACGGGTCCGATTTCGAGAGAGAAGGAAGGCGGGGAGCCCTCCCCGAAGACGTAGCCGCCGCCCAGGAGGCCAGTGGCGCCGGAAATCGCCTCATGCGCCACTGCCGCCAATGCCGGGCGGACGCCGTCGGACTCTTGGGGGAAGACCGCAGCAAAGAATTCACGAAAGAGAAATTCCGGCAGATGTCTGCTCGTTACGACCCGGAGGCCCGGAGGAAACTCCACGCCGACCTGGATCGCCGAATCGAGAAGATGGCCGCGTCCCGTCGCGCGGCGGCCGCGAACCTGCAACTGCGCCAAATGGACGGGCTTTCTCCTTTTCGTGCCGCCGTGGCGACCTCCGGAGGGAACAAGGTCAACCAACATTTTGGTCATGCCAAAGAATTTCAAATCTACGAAGTTTCACCTTCCGGAATTGCATTTCTCACGGCTCGAAAAGTGGAGTCCTATTGTTCCGGAATGGAGGCGTGCGGGGATGACATCGACCGGATCGGAGAGATTGCCGGGATGATCCGGGATTGCCGGTATGTTCTGTGTACCCGGATCGGGCCCGAGCCGGAATCGGCGTTGCGCGAAATGGGCATCGAGGTGTGGACGGCCTATGGATCCATCGAAGAAGAACTGGTTCGATTGGCGCAAAAACACGCGGCAGTTCACGCAGCGGCCGAGGCGTAGCGCGGGAGGGGCGGCGCGCCGCATTCGGCGGTCGAGGAAATGGTCGCGGAGGAGGTCCCCGAGGTGAAAGTGTTCTTTTGCGACAGCACCTTGCGCGACGGCGAACAGGCCCCCGGCGTCGCATTTCGGCGGGAGGAGAAGATAGCATTGGCCCGGCTCTTGGATGAGGCGGGGGTCGACGAAATCGAGGTAGGGGTTCCCGCCATGGGAGAGCGGGAACAGCAGGACGTGGCGGAGATCTTTTCGATGCCGATGCGGACTGTTCCGGTCGCTTGGAACCGGACCCGGCGGGAGGATATCGCGGCCTCGGTCCGGTGCGGCGCCGTCCGAGTCCACGTGGCGCTTCCGGTGTCGGACATCATGATCCGGAAGAAGCTGCATTCTTCCCGGCGGGAGGTCCTCTCCCGCCTCCTGGATGTGGTGGACTATGCGCGGGAGTGCGGGACGCGGGTCTCCGTGGGGTTTGAAGATGCCTCGCGCGCCGACCCGTCTTTTCTCGGCCGGGTGGCGGAGTCGCTGGAGCCGTTCCAAGTGGTCCGGTTTCGCGTGGCGGACACGGTGGGGATTTTGACCCCCTGGGCCACCCAGAGGTTGATCGCCCGGTTGAAGGAGTTCACCGCCGTCCCGTTGGAATTCCACGGACACAATGATTTGGGACTGGCCGTCGCCAATACACTGGCGGCTTTAGAGGCCGGGGCGGAATGGGCGAGTACCACGGTGTTGGGATTGGGGGAAAGGGCGGGAAACGCCGCTCTTGAAGCGGTAGCCGTGGGGGCGCACCTCTTGCTGGGGAGAGAGGTGGGGATCCGGCTATCCCTATTGTCCCGCCTCGCGGAACAGGTGTCCACCGCATCCGGCCTGGCGATACCCGATCAGGCTCCGGTGGTGGGATCCAGGGTGTTCACCCACGAATCCGGCATTCATGTGGACGGTGTCTTGAAAGCACCGGAAACCTATGAACCTTTTCCGCCGGAGTGGGTCGGGCGGAGCCGGCGCATCGTGTTCGGAAGGCATTCGGGTCGAAACGGCTTGCGGAAAGTATTGGAGGCCGGCGGATTCTCGCCGTCCTCCGAGGAACTGGATGCTCTTATAGAAAGAATTAGAGAATTAGCCGTTTCCCGCAAAGAGTTTCTCACCGAGGAGATCATTTGCCGGCTGTACCGGGAAGCGCGGCCAAATCCAGTGGAACAGTCCCCGGAGGGGATCCGGTCCCCATCGACGGTTTCCGTCCGGCCGGGCGGGAGGTGAGCCGGCCGTGGTCGGTCCCGTCTACTATTTGGACTACGCGGCCACGACCCCTCCTGCTCCGGCGGTGACGGGAAAGATGATCCAGGTCTTGGAGTCCCAATGGGGCAATCCTTCTTCCCTGCACGGCAGGGGCGCCCTGGCGAGGGAGGTGCTCGAGGAGGCCCGTGAGGAGGTGGCCGCATGGTTGGCGTGCCGTCCGCGGGAGATCGTTTTCACCTCCGGAGGGACGGAAGCGAACCATCTGGCGGTGTGGGGGACGGTTTTGGCCGCCCGAGAAGGCATCGGGGGGACGGACCGGCGGGAGATTCTCCTGTCCGCCGTCGAGCACAGTTCCCTGTCGGAATGTGCGGACCGCCTCCGCCGGATGGGCTGGACCGTGCGCTTCCTGCCGGTGGATGCGGAAGGGCGGGTCTCTCCGGACGTATTGCGGCGGGAAGTGTCCGGCCGGACGCTCCTGGTCAGCATCCAGTGGGTGAACCACGAGGTGGGCACGGTTCAGCCGGTTCGGGAGCTGGCCCACATCGCCCGGGAGGCCGGAGCGCTGTTTCACACCGACGCCGTCCAGGCCGCTTCTGCCTTTGACGTCGACGTCTCCCGAACCGGGGTGGACCTGATGTCCTTGTCGGGCCACAAAATTTACGGTCCCCAGGGAACGGGCGTTCTGTACATCCGGAGCGGTGTTTCCTTCCGGTACCCGTTCGGGTCTGGGAGACAAGAACGGGGGAGGCGCCCCGGCACCGAGAATGTGGCGGGGATCGCCGGCCTGGCCGAGGCCGTCCGGGAATTAAAGGGCGTCCGGGACCGGGTATCGGCTCAACTGGAACGGACGCGGGAACGGCTGTGGCGCGCGTTGGCCGGCCGCCTGCCCCAGTTGGTTCGGTTTACGCCGCGCACCGGGATCCATCCGGCCATTTTGAGCGTCGGAGTTCCCGGGGAAGACGGAGATGGGCTGGTCGTCGCCTTGAATCGAGCGGGCCTCCAGGTGTCCTCGGGAGCCGCTTGTCGCGCCGGGGAGGGAAGGCCTTCCCCCGTTCTCCTGGCGATGGGGATTTCCGAAGACTTGGCGAAAAGCATGATCCGCATCAGTCTCGGAAAGGGATTTTCAGAAGAAGCCGTGGAAGATGTCGCGGAGCGGTTTGCCGCCGCGTTGCGGAAGGTCGGCGCGTGAAACGGTCCTCACCAGCGAATTTCCGTCGAAATGAGGGTGGCGGTCGTGAAAGTGGGATTGTTCAGCGCAAGGAGCATGTTGGCGCGGATTGTGTCGGCCGTACTCGAAGAGGATGGTCATCTGTTGTTTTCCAGCCGGTACTGGTCTGTATTTGAAAAGGGAGTGCGCAGCGGCCTGTTCGATCTGCTGATTTTCGACTGTCCGGGAGTGTGCCCGTTTTCCGACATCCGCTGTTTGGCGCTGGCTCGGTCCGCCCGCGTGCACACCGTGGTCATCAGTCCGCAGCAATGTTCGGAAATGGGCGAACGCCTCCGTCTGTGCGGTTTGGATGTACTGACGGATCCCTTTTATCCCCATGAACTCCTCCAATTGGTGCGCCGAATCTCTGAAAGACTGTCCAGCCGGCCGGAAGCCCCCCGCCGTCCGTCGCCTTCTCCCGGTCCCGTGCTCGTGCCCGGAGAGGGCATGGTCGAGTTATCTCCCACCATGCTGTTGGACCGAAAATCGGAGTGTCTGATCTCCGATGGCCTGAGGATTGAGCTGTCCCGGAGGGAATTCCGCCTGTTGGACGCCCTTTTGCGCCGGGAAGGCGAAGTGGTCGACTACGATACCCTTTTGACCGAAATCTGGGGCGACGGGGAAAAGGGGAGTTACGACAGTCTCTACGTGGTCGTCCGTTCGCTCAGAAAAAAACTGGGATCCCGGGACGGGAAGGAAGACATTGTTCAAAACAAATACGGCCGCGGGTACATGTTTAAACGGACCGGGGCCGGCGAACGGGAGAATTGCGGCATTGCGGAGACGAAAGTTATATAACCTAACAAAAAAATTACCGAAACAAGCGATTCTGACAAAATAGAGCCATATATGTCAGGATATATTACTCACATGGTGATAACATGAAATCAAACCTCTACCACCCTAACTGATGAAAGGAGTCGATCCGATGAGACAGATCGCATTTTACGGCAAGGGCGGAATCGGGAAATCCACAACCTCCCAAAACACCATTGCCGCCTTGGCCGGCATGGGGAAGAAAATCATGATCGTCGGTTGTGACCCCAAGGCGGACGCGACGAGGCTGATTCTCCACCAAAAATCCCAGGAAACCGTGTTGCACCTGGCGGCGGAGCGGGGATCGGTGGAAGATTTGACCCTCGAGGACGTGCTACAGGTCGGCTTTCGGGGCATCAAATGCGTGGAGTCCGGAGGGCCGGAACCGGGAGTCGGGTGCGCGGGACGCGGCATCATCACCTCCATTACTTTCCTCGAGGAACAGGGAGCCTATGAGGGCTTGGACTACGTGGTGTACGACGTCCTGGGCGACGTGGTGTGCGGCGGTTTCGCCATGCCGATCCGCCAGAACAAGGCCAGGGAAATCTACATCGTCACCTCGGGGGAAATGATGGCCATGTATGCGGCCAACAACATTTGTAAAGGTGTGTTGAAATACGCCCACAGCGGAGGGGTGCGGGTCGGAGGGCTCATCTGCAACAGCCGCAAGGTAGACCGGGAACTGGAGTTGATCGAGGAATTGGCCCGGCGTCTGAACACCCAGGTCATCCATTTCATTCCGCGGGACAACATTGTGCAACACGCGGAGTTGCGCCGGATGACGGTGGTGGAATATGCCCCCGATCATCCCCAGGCCAAGGTCTATGAAGAACTGGCGCGTAAGATCGATGAGAACCAAAAACTGACGATTCCGACTCCGATCAGCATGGACGAATTGGAAGAGTTGCTCCTGGAGTACGGCGTCATTGAAGACGAAGAGACCCAGCTCCGCAAGCTCGAAGAAATGGAGCGGGCGCAAAGGGAACAGGAAGAAAAACTGGCGGCCAATTGAGGGGGTGAGCCCATGGGTGAGAGCAGCACGCTGATCCAAGAGCGGCGCAAAATTGTGGAAGATGTCCTGACCGCATACCCGGCCAAGACCCGGGAAGAACGGGCCGCGCACATCGGCGTCAAGGACCCGGAAGACGCCGGTTCCTGCGCCGTGGCGAACAACGTCAAATCCCGTCCCGGAGTGATGACCATTCGCGGATGTGCCTACGCGGGGTCCAAGGGGGTGGTGTGGGGGCCCGTGAAGGATGCCATCCACATTTCCCACGGCCCGGTGGGTTGCGGTCAGTACAGCTGGTGGTCGCGCCGGAATTATCACAACGGCATCACGGGGATCACCTCGTTCGTCAGCATGCAGATCACGAGCGATTTTCAAGAACGCGACGTGGTGTTCGGCGGCGACAAAAAGCTGGCCAAAATGATCCGGGACCTCGACCGGCTGTTCCCGTTGAACAAGGGAATCACCATCCAGTCGGAATGCCCGATCGGGCTCATCGGCGACGACATCGAGGCGGTGGCCCGGGAAACGTCCGCCGAACTGGGAAAACCCGTCGTACCGGTCCGCTGTGAAGGATTTCGGGGGGTCAGCCAATCCCTGGGCCATCACATCGCCAACGACTCGATCCGCGACTGGCTGCTGGGCACCCGAAACCTTCCGGACGGGGGAACCCCCTATGACGTGGCGCTGATCGGCGACTACAACATCGGCGGCGACGCGTGGGCGACCCGGAAGATTCTCGAGGAGATGGGGTTGCGGGTCGTGGCCATGTGGTCCGGGGACGGGACGATGCAGGAGTTGGCGCATACCCCGGGGGCGAAGCTCAACATCATCCATTGTTACCGGTCGATGAACTACATTTGTCGCCATATGGAGGAAAAGTACGGCATTCCGTGGGTCGAATACAACTTTTTCGGCCCGACGAAAATCAAAGAGAGCATGCGCAAAATCGCCTCCTATTTTGACGACCGCATTAAGGAGCAGACGGAGAAGGTCATTGCCAAGTACGAGCCCCTGATGCAGGCCACGATCGAAAAATATCGCCCGCGGCTGGAAGGCAAAAAGGTCATGCTCCTGGTCGGCGGCCTGCGGCCGAGGCACATGGTGGGGGCGTACGAAGATCTGGGGATGGAGATCGTCGCCACGGGATACGAATTCGGCCACGACGACGATTACGAAAGGACCTTCCCCGAGGTGGGCGAGGCCACCATTATCTATGACGATCCGACGGCCTACGAACTGGAACAGTTTGCGGCTCGCCTCCAGGTCGATCTAGTGGGTTCCGGAATCAAGGAAAAATACGTCTATCACAAAATGGGGCTGCCGTTCCGGCAAATGCACTCCTGGGATTACAGCGGGCCCTATCACGGATTCGACGGATTTCCGGTCTTCGCCCGGGATATGGACATGGCGATCAACAACCCCAGTTGGGGGCTGCTCAAGGCACCATTTTGACCGGTGAGGTGAAGGAGGATGGCGGAAGAGAAGGGGATCCGCGACGGATCGCCCGCCGGCGGGGAGACCCGTCCGGCGGGCGCCGATACCCTGACGGTACAGGACCACAATACCCTGTTTTCGTCGGAAGATTACCAGAAAATGTTCGAAGACAAGAAGTATTTTGAAGACGCCACTCCCTGCGACCGCGTGCAGGAGGTTCTCGAGTGGACCCGGAGTTGGGAATACCGGGAGCTCAATCTTCAACGGACCGATTTTTTGATCAATCCGGCAAAGGCTTGTCAACCCCTTGGTGGAATCCTGGCGGCCATCGGCTTTCGCAATACTTTGCCGCTGGTTCACGGGTCCCAGGGATGCGTGGCTTATTTCCGGAGCCATTTTTCCAGGCACTACAAGGAGCCGTTTCCGGCCGTCTCTTCCTCGATGACGGAAGATGCGGCGGTGTTCGGCGGAATGAACAATCTGCGGGAAGCGCTGCAAAACGCCATGGCGCTGTACCGGCCCGAGATGATCGCCATCTGCACCACGTGTATGGCGGAGGTGATCGGCGACGACTTGGGTTCCTTTATCACCGATTACCGGGAAGAAGGGTCGATCCCCGAGGATTTTCCGCTGCCCTGGGCCAACACGCCGAGTTTTGTCGGTTCGCACATCATCGGGTACGACAACATGATGCGGGCGATTCTGGCGGACCAGGCGAAGGGCAGGCGGGCGGAAGGAAATGAGAAGATCAACATCATCCCGGGGTTTGACACCTATACCGGGAATCTGCGGGAGATCAAGCGGCTTCTGGATCGGATGGGCGTTTCCTATACGCTTCTAGGCGATACGTCGGACGCTTTGGATGCGCCGGCCACGGGCGAGTACGTGATGTATCCGGGCGGGACGCCCCTCGAGGAGTTGCGCGGGGCGGCGAAAGCCAAGGCCACCGTCGCCCTGCAGCGGTACAGCACCAAGCGCACAATGCAATTGGCCGCCGACCGGTGGAAGCAGGAGGCGGTCGTCTGTGTGCCGATGGGCATTCGCGGGACGGACGAATTTTTGCAGACAATCAGCCGGTTGACCGGCAAGCCCATACCCGAGGAGATCCGGCAGGAACGGGGACGGGCGGTGGACGCCATGCTCGATTCCCACGCCTACACCCACGGCCGGCGGGTCGCCATGATCGGGGATCCGGACATCCTGCTCGGCGTTACGGCCTTCCTCTTGGAAGTCGGGGCCGAACCGGTTCACATCGTGTGTACCAACGGCGATGCGGAATTCAAAGAAGAAATGGAGCGCCTGTTGGCGACGAGTCCCTACGGAGCGTCGGCCAAGGTGTGGGTGGGCTACGACATGTGGCACTTGCGGTCGCTGGTGTTCACCGAGCCGGTGGATCTGCTGATCGGCAACTCGTATCTGAAACAACTGGCCTTGGAGGCCGATATCCCCCTGGTGCGCATCGGATTCCCGATTTTTGACCGGCATCACCTGCACCGGTATCCCATCATCGGGTATCAAGGGGCGCTGAACATGCTCCAAATGATCGTCAACACGGTCCTGGATGAACTCGACCGCAAGGCGCCCGGCCACAGTGTGGACTTGATCCGCTGAGGGGCTGTGGCCTTCCGACGGGAGGAGGATCCGGATGAAACCTCTTCACGAGATTTTCGACCAACCGGCCTGCGAACACAACCGGGCGAAGGGAAAGAAGCGCAATGCCGGGTGTCCCAAGCCCGAACCGGGCAGCGCGATGGGAGGTTGTTCCTTTGACGGGGCCCAGATTACCCTGCTGCCGATCGCGGACGCCGTCCATTTGGTTCACGGTCCGGCCGCCTGTTTGGCCAACAGCTGGGAGTCCCGCGGAAGTTTGTCGTCAGGCCCCGATATGACGTGGAGGGGATTGATGACGGATCTCTCCGAACAGGAGATCATTTTCGGCGGAGAGAAGCGGCTGGAGGCGGCCATTCGCGAGGCGGTTCGGCGGTTTTCGCCGCCGGCTGTCTTCGTGTACAGCACGTGCGTGACGGCTCTCATCGGCGAAGATCTCGAGGCCGTATGCCGCAAGGCCCAGCAGGATCTGGGCGTGCCGGTGATACCGGTGAACAGCCCGGGTTTCCTCGGAAGTAAGAATTTGGGCAACCGCATGGCCGGCGAGGCTTTGCTGGAATATGTGATCGGGACGAGGGAGCCGGAGGTCTCCACGGAATACGACGTAAACCTCGTGGGCGAGTACAACATCGCCGGGGAACTCTGGCAGGTCAAGCCCCTGTTCGAGGAATTGGGCATCCGGATTCTCGCCTGCATCACCGGAGACGGCCGGTTTGCCGAGATCCAGACCGCACACCGCGCCAAGGCGACGATGGTGGTTTGCGGCCGGGCCTTGATCAATGTGGCCCACGGCCTCTTGGAGCGGTACGGGATTCCTTATTTTGAGGGGTCCTTTTACGGCATCCGGGAAACGGGTGCGGCGCTTCGGAATTTTGCAAAGATCCTGGGAGGGGTTCCCGGGGAAAGGGTGGAAGCGGTGATCCGGCGCGAAGAGGATGCCCTGAAGCGGGACCTGCAGCCTTATCTGGACGTCCTGAGGGGGAAGAAGGCGCTGCTGTATACGGGAGGAGTGAAATCCTGGGCTTTCATCTCCGCCCTCCAGGATCTCGGCATGGAGGTGGTGGCGACCTCCAGCCGGAAGAGCACGCTGGACGATGTAGCCAAGATGAAAGCTTTGCTCGGCGAGGGCGGGGTCATTATGGAAGAGGGCGGGCCCAAGCAGATTCTGGCGAAAATGAGAGAGTTGGGCGCGGATATTCTGCTTGCGGGAGGGCGGAACCAATATACGGCAGTCAAAGGACGGGTGCCCTTTATCGACGTGAACCAGGAGCGGCACCGGGCTTACGCCGGGTATGAGGGGATGCGGGTCTTGGCCCGGGATCTCGCCCTTGAACTCGGAAACCCCGTATACCGCCAGATCCGGCAAGGGGATCGCCGGATCAAAGAACGGAGCACCCACAGGGGATTCCTCCGGGAGGAGTCGCCGGCATGCGGAGCGTAAAGACCGCCGGGAAGGCGGAGAGAAAAGCGGTGTCCATCGACCCCGTGAAACTCAGCTCGCCCCTGGGGGCGGTCCTGGTGTTTCTCGGAATCGACCGGGCGGTTCCGGTCCTTCACGGTTCCCAGGGATGTGCAGCCTTTGCGAAAAATCTGCTGACCCGCCATTTTCGCGAACCGATTCCCCTGCAAACCACAGCCCTCACTCAGGAGACGGTGATCATGGGAGCGGGGGAGGCGGTGGAGCAGGCACTGGACAACATCGTCCGGAAACAAAGCCCGTCTCTGATCGGTATGATTACGACGGCGCTTACGGAAACATCCGGGGACGACATCGACGGGACGGTGCGCCAGTATCTGCGGGAGCGTCCGTTCCAAACGCCGGTGGTGGTGGTTCACGCTCCGGATTTTGTCGGAGGATTGAGCACGGGCTTCGCTTCGGCCGCGGAAGCGGTGATCGATGCCTGTATCCCGCCCCGGAAGGACGCCCAGCCTTTGAATGCCGGACAGGTCAACCTCGTGTTCGGCCCGGCGTATGGACCGGGCGATGTGGAGGAAGTCAAACGAATGGTGTCGGCGATGGGTCTGGTCCCCCTTGCGCTTCCCGATTTCTCCACGTCTTTGGACGGACACCTCGGGGACGGGTTTCTCGACGTGACCGACGGCGGGATTGCGCCGGCGGACCTGGCGAGGATGAGCCGGTCGGCGTACACGTTTTCTTTTGGCGCGTCCGTCCGGAAAGCGGGGGAAAAATTGGCGGCCCGGGCGCGAGGGCGTCATGTGCATGTCGGGCATTTGAACGACCTCGAAGCGGTGGACCGTTTCGTGGACATCTTGGCGGATATTCGGGGTGGGCCGGTCCCGGAAAAGTTGTTGGCGGATCGCCGCCGGCTGATGGACCGCATGCTCGATATTCACTCGCTGTTTTCGGGCGTCCGGGTGGTGCTGGCGGGAGAGCCGGACTGGTTGTATATGATCCGGGCGGCCTTTGAGGGGATGGGGGCGTCCGTGGCGGCCGCGGTAGCTGGGGATGATCCGAGTTCCTTCGGATATGACGAAAAATGGATGATCGGGGATTTCGACGACCTGGAACGGTGGGTGACCGGCTCGGGGGGCGGGGCGGTGGATTTGTGGATCAGCAACTCCCACGGGGCGAGGAGCGCCCGGAGGGCGGGGGTCCCGTTTATGTCGGCGGGAATTCCGGTGTGGGATCGCATCGGCGCCCCCAATGAAGCCTCGGTGGGATATCGCGGCCTGTGGGAATGGCTGGCCAGAGTGGGGAGCCGGCTGATGGAAACCGGAGCGCGGCATCACGCGGGAGGCGACATCCTGTTGTAAAAGGAGGTAGCGCCGGTGAAAGTGGCCTTCGCGACCGAGGACGGGGTGACCGTCGACAGTCATTTCGGTCATGCCCATTCCTTCGATATTTATGAAGTGAATCGGGAAGGCGTGAGGTTTGTGGAGCGGAGGGTGATTGAGGGGGACGGTGAGGAAGTCGAGCGGATTGACAGCCGGATCAATGCCATCCGCGACTGCGCGATTTTGTATGTGAACGCCATCGGAGCGGCCGCCGCCGCGAGGGTGACGCGCGCCCGCATTCATCCGGTGAAGGTTCGGGAGGGGGAACCCCTGCAGTCGATCCTCGAGGAGATGCAGCGGGTTCTCGCCCACAATCCCCCGCCGTGGATGAGGAAAATGTTGCTGAAGGAGTCCGGGACGGGAGGTTCTTTTTAAGATCGGGTTTTGAATTCAGTGGAAGGAGGACGGGGAATGGCCGGTGGCGGAACAGAAAACCAATCCCCCTTTGTCATGGAGCTGGCGAGACTGGTTCGGGCGCGGGATACCTACGGGATCTTGGACGGCAAGCCCGATGCCGAGGTGTTGAAAGACTATTTGCGCAAGGAGGGAAAAAGGGATTTTGCAGCCGAATTGGGAGCCGTAGTGACGGACGAAATCCGGGAGCGGGTACACCTCTTTTATGAGGCGGTGGCCAGCCGCTTGGAACGGTTGACCGACGGCGCTCTGGTGATCCATGTGGCGATGGAGTTGGATCCCGAAGGGTTCGGCCAAGTGGTCCTGTACAGCGATTGGTTCGTGGTGTGGAGCGAAGGGCTTCGGGACGTCCAGCGGAGGTTCTTATTCGACAGTCTCGATAAATTGGGGACCCTCGGCGAATCCATTGTGAGGGAAGGGTTGGCGAGATGGGAGAAATGCTCGAAGATCGTTCATCTGTTGGAATCCTGACGTCCCCGATGTTGCGTTACGCAAGGCAATTGTCCATGCTCGGCGAAGAGGGACAAAGACGGCTGAGGGAGGCCACCGTGCTGGTGGCGGGCGTCGGAGGGCTGGGAGGGGCTTGCGCCCTCTACCTGGCCGCGGCGGGGGTGCGGAATCTGGTTTTGCTGCACGACGGCGTGGTGGAGTTGCCCGATTTGAACCGGCAGACCTTGATGAGCTTGGAGGGCCTCGGCCGTCCCCGAGTGGAAGAAGCGGAAAAGACGCTGTTGCGGTTCGACCCGGAGTTGTGCATTCATACGTTACAAGGCAAGGTCGGGGAAGTGGACCTCGATCCGTGGCTCGGTCAGGTGGACTTGGTGGTGGACGCCCGCTACGACATGGAAGAACGCTTTTTGTTGAACCGGCTCTGTGTCAAATACGGCTTGCCGGTGATTGAAGCGTCCATGTATGGATGGGAGATATTCCTCTTTTTAGTTATTCCTAGGATGGGACCCTGTTTGCATTGTCTCTATCCCCAAAGTGCCGCCCAAACTTGGCAACCGCGCGGTTTCCCTGTGTTGGGGGCCGTGGCCGGGGCCGCAGGCGCCATGGCCGCAGCCGAGGCGGTGAAGTGGATTGTGAAAAAGCGCATCGTCGGCGGAAAAGGACTTCGCATGGGGACCCTGTTTACCTTTAACCTCCTGTATATGGATGCCCAGTTTACCCGGATCGTGCGCAACCCCGACTGCCCGATCTGCGGAGATCGCGTTCGGTATTGAGAAAAAGGGGGGACTCCGCGTGACCGAGGAAGCGGATTTTCTGCGGTTGACGGACGCCGAAGATTATTTTCACTTTTTCCGGCTTCCCTACGATCCGTCGGTGCTCGGGGCCAAACGGCTTCACATTCTCCGCCGGTACGGCGAACTGCTCGCGGAGATCGACGAAAAGTTCGGATCTCGGCCTTGGCCGGAACGGCGGATCCTCTACCGCGACGCCCTCTCCCGGGCCTATGAGGAGTTGGCGGGGCGGACGCCGCAGGAGGCGGCCTTGTTTTCCGTCTTTCGCGCCCGCGAAAGCAAGGGTTCGGGGTGCGGCGGGTGCATCGCTTCTTGCGCGGTACCGGTGGATGGTTGCCGGATGAAAGGGTGAGGACCGTGGCGTTCCAACTTGAGGACGTGGTGGAATGCGTCAAAGAGATCCGAAACGACGGGACGTATCCCAATCAGCCGGTTGGAGCCGTTCTCGTGCGGTGCGGGGAGCGGGGGGTCGTCGTCGACCGCGGCTGGTTTTTGCAGGACAGACTCGTGTACGCCGTGTACTTTTTGGAATCGGGGCGGACGGTCGGGTGTTTGGAGTCAGAACTAAAGAAAGTCGATCAGGGTGCCGGCTCCTCGCGGAATGGAGGCCCGGATGCCGGAGGAGGGGGCGTGCATTCCGGGAATCGAGAGGAGACCGCATGAGGTGTCAGGTATCCGGATCGGGGCAAAAGGACGGAGTGGAGGTGGCCCGGACAGGCCACCTCTCACCTCTGTTTATTGGTTTATTGGTTGGATTCGGCGGTGGAAAGGGCGGGGAACCCGGCATCGCGATTTAGCTTCCACGGGCGCTGTCCGCCAAGGCTCTGCATGTGTGTACGTACAACGCCTGTCCTCCGACTGTAGACTGGGGTGAGAGAATCTGCTTAGCCTCCTGCCTTTCTCCGCATAGTCCTTCACGATTTTCAGAAGTTCTCTTCGGCTTGCCATCCAGGGCTCCCACGGAAGCCAGCACGAATTTGTATTCGCCACAAGTTCGCCGTGCAAACGAACAACCCCGTTGGTAATGTGCTGAAGGAAATTGCAGAACAAGGGAGATGAAAATACAAAAAGATTGACAAATCACTTTATCTAGACTATAGTTTTACTAGCATGCTAGCATGCCATTTTGTTATTGGAGGGATCGCCATGGGGATAACGTTCACCGCCCAGTATGTTCGTGGTATCTACAATATTATTCCAACTCCCGCTACTCCTAATGCCCATCATTTTGATGTAGACGATACCGTAAACTATGAAGCAACGCATAAGCTTGTGAATATGTTAATCGATGAAGGCGTAGATGCAATTCTTACTAATGGAACTTTTGGCGAGGGAGCTACTCTAACAGAAAAGGAACACATCAATTTTGTAGCTAAAGTGATCGAAACTGCCAGAGGTAGAGTGCCTGTGTTTGCCGGTGCCACAACCTTAAATACTCGAGATACTATACGTCGCGGGAAGATCTTTATGGAGATGGGAGCCACAGGTTTGTTTCTTGGCAGACCCATGTGGTGTGAATGTGATGATGATACAATTGTAGGGTTCTACAGTGATGTCGCAATGGCACTTCCTGATGCACCTTTCATCATTTACGATAATCCCGAGGCATTTAAAGGGAAACTTTCGCCACAGGTTTATCGCAGACTGGCTGATATACCCAATATTATAGCTTCTAAGTATATTGCTATAGGGTCACAGTATCTGAATGATGTGGAAGCGTGCGGCGATCGTATTCGACTGTTACCTTTAGACGCAGACTGGTATTATGCCAGGAAATGGGCAGGAGAAAAAGCCTCGGCCTGCTGGACCGGCAGCGGGAACTGCGGGATGGCTATTCTTCGGGCCTTAAAAAAAGCTATCGAATCCGGTGATGATGAATATGCTCTTGAAATTACGAGAGATATACGATACACCTATCAAACGCTTTTTCCTCGCGGAAGTTTCAAACTCTTTTCTCTATACAACATCCCATTGGAGAAGGCGAGATTTGATGCTGCTGGGCTAGTAGAAGCCGGCCCCGCAAGACCGCCTTATTGTCATGTTCCTAAAGATTACTTAGAAGGAGCTAGGGAGGCCGGCCGTAGATGGGCAGAGGTCAATAAAAAGTACATTACTCAATAGACTTTGTGTTTTTATTGAAATTTCTTTGATCTAATGTTTAAAAAGAAAGGAGAATACCATGTTTGAAATAGAAAAAGGCGAAGGTTTGTCTACATCTTTTCTCCAGTTAAGCAAATATACAACCCCTTCTGTGATTGGTGCTGCAATAGCGGCCGTTCTATTTGGTGAAGGGCCTATCTTTATTCTTTTAAAGGCTGCTGCTGAAGCAATGCTTCCCAATAATGTAGCTATTTCCTGGCTGGCTGTTTGCTTTCTAGTGGGAGGTCTATTCACGATCTTGATGTCCCTGTATTATCGCCAACCCATTTATGTGGCCTTCTCTATTCCCGCCATTGTCCTCATTGGCAATGCCCTCACTCGTTATACATTGAGCGATGTTCTTGGCGCGATTCTTGTCGCGGGAGTAATGGTTTTAGTTATCGGTATATCCGGTCTATTTAAAATGGCAATAAAATATGTGCCTATGCCGATTATTCAAGGGATGATCGCCGGTACTCTGGTTAGCTATGGGATTGCCATTATAGGGGCTCTTCCAAAAGCGCCGGTAGTTGCCGGGTCTACTTTGCTTGCTTTTTTATTGTTAAGCATCTATCCGGCGGTGGCGCAAAGGTTCCCACCTGTATTAGGGGCTTTGATCATTGGCTTCATTGTGGCTATGACGACCGGGAATGTAGACTTGCAAGCAATATCTTTTCATATCTCCACCCTGACATTTGTCGCTCCAACATTTAATATCAAAGCCATTTTAGAGTTAACTTTGCCCTTAGCCATCCTTTCTATCGGTTTCGGCAATGTCCAGGCACTGGGGATACTTTCTTCACAAGGTTATGTTCCTCCTACCAATGCGTTCGTAGCTGTAAGTGGCCTGGGTACTATTCTCAATGCTTTTTTTGGCGGACATAACGCTGTAATCGCCGGGCCCAGCATCGCTATTTGTGCAGCATCTGAAGTAGGGCCTAAAGAGGGACGGTACGCGGCCACATTTGTAAGTGGTATTTTATCGATCATCTTGGCGCTTTTGGCGCCGTTAGCTATCACTTTTACACGAGCCGTCCCGGGACCATTTATTGATGTTCTGGCCGGTGTGGCAATGATCACAGTTTTAGGAAACACTTTTACCCAGGCGTTTGGAGAGAGTTTTAGGCTAGGAGCCCTATTTTCCTTGTTAGTCAGCATGAGCAAGATCACCATATGGAATATTGGCGCTCCTTTTTGGGCTTTAATTGCAGGAACAATTATTTCCCTTCTTTTGGAAAACAAAGATTACATGAAGATGCTTGCCGCCATGAAAAAATAAGTTCTTTTTAATTTTAACGCCAGGGTCCTACTCGGATCCTGGCGTTAGTTGCAATTCATATTAGCTAACAACAATCTGCAACTGTTCCCCGGTAGCCTTCGGCATCTGGCTCATTCCCGACACTTAGACAGCGAAAAGGCCTTATTGAGAGTTTGAACCTGTGGCTGTTTTAACAGGAGTTTCATTATCTCTCGTCCTGGTTAGAAGCATTTCACAGAAGTCGTCCGTGCATTGCCGCAAATGACTTTCGACAAGGTAGCGTGCTTTGGTTGCATCCTTTTCTTCTATCGCTCGTAATATTTCGCCATGTTCTTGCACCGATAATTCCATTCTCTCGGAAAAAAAATCAATGCTTGCTGAAAAGTAACCCGTTGTGGCCCAAAAATTCTTCAATAATTGTTCTAGACGGGGCATTTTGGATAGTTGAACGATCTTGAGGTGAAAATCTCTGTTGCTGGCTGCATACGCCTTCCGATCATTTCTTCTGACACAGGTAATGCTATTATTAAAAATTTTCCTTAATTCCTCAATTTCTTCTTTACTAGCCTTTCTCGTGGCCATTTCAGCCGCGAAACCTTCTAGGACAGCTCGTATCAAAAAATTCTCCCTGGCTTCCTGGGGATCCGGAAATTTAAATACACATCCCACCTGGGGAATAATATCCACTAGATTTTCCTGTTCAAGTTTTTTTAGAGCTAAAGTAATCGGTGTCCTGCTGATGCCTAATTTTCGGGAAAGTTCGTAAGCCGAAAACCTTTGTCCGGGTTTTATTACACCGTTCAAAAGAAATTCTTTAATTTTGTTGTATGCTAGTTCACTGCGATTATCTGCCATGGTTAAGTATTTATTTTACTCCTTCCTTCTTTTTTCCAAAACGGTTCTTGATACACCTATTTATAACATACATTAAAGGGACTGTCTTAACAAGTATGTTCTAAATGGAAAGTTCACAATTAAAGCTGGTCTAAAGGGTAGCTATGGACTAGATAAATTTCCCCTTGTCTTGACATCCGTATTTGTCTTGTTTACGATAGAATAAATATCAAATTATGATATTAAATATAACAGGAAAGAGGTGACAAAGTACAACATGATGGAAAGAGGGACGAAGTGTTCGACTTTGAAGAGGGAGGAGCGGCGTAGATGAAGCATAAGATTCGAAAAACGGCTACAATATTAATCGGGTGCTCACTGATTATGGGATCCGGTACAGCATGGTCCGCATCATCTGGCGAGACTGCTCCCGGTTTAAGTTTGAATGAAGACCTCGCCGTGGCGGAGCGTATCGGATTGTGGGAACGAGGAAGAGACGAGAGCACTTTTCTGTCCGGGGAGATCAGTCGCGGTCAATTTGTCAAGCTCGTGGTCCAGGCATTGGATTTAGCGGGGCGGCGAGACTTTCCGGCCGACCGACCTTTTTCGGATGTGAGCGGCGATTCTTTGGAAGGATGGTTCATCAACAGGGCTTACAAAGAAGGCTTGGTTAGCGGATATCCGGACGGTACCTTTCGACCCGAAAGGCCGATTTTGAAACAGGAGGCAGCCGTGATCCTGGCGAAAGCGTTGTCCCTACCCGGGAAAGAGGCCGAGTTTTCGGATGTGTCCGGCAATACGGTGTTCTCTCCGTTTATCGGTGCAGTAACGGAAAGAGGGGTGCTGGAACCCGAGAGTCCCGGTCGGTTCGGTTTTGGCAAGACGGTCACAGGCCGACAGGCAGTAATTCTGGCCCTCCGCGTTTACAATGCTCTGCCCTTTGAGCTGATGGAAGCCACGATTCCGCAGATGCAGGCGGCGATGGAAACCGGAAAACTTACCAGTGAACAACTGGTGAAAATGTATCTGGATCGCATTGCGGCATACGATCAGCAAGGACCCAAGATTAACGCCATGCTGGCCATCAATTCCCACGCTTTGGAAACAGCCCGTCAACTGGATGCTGAACGGAAAAAGAACGGGCCCCGCGGTCCCCTTCATGGGATTCCCATTGTTTTGAAAGATAATTTCAACACGAAGGATATGCCGACAACGGGCGGATCTGCCGTTTTACGAGGATTTGTGCCGCCGGACGACGCAGAGGTCGTCAAACGTCTGCGCGAAGCCGGTGCTGTGATTCTGGGCAAAACGAACTTACATGAATTTGCGCTTTCCGGCACCACCGTCAGTTCATTGGGCGGACAGACGAAAAACCCCTATGACCTCACTCGGACGCCTGGGGGATCCAGCGGGGGCACTGGAGCGGCGGTTGCGTCGAATTTTGCCGCTGCAGGAACGGGGACAGACACCGTAAACTCCATTCGCTCTCCTTCATCGGCAAACAGCCTTGTAGGGATCAGACCCACAAAGGGTCTCGTGAGTCTTGACGGCGTTATTCCCGTCTCGTTCACCCAGGATGCGGCAGGACCGATCGCTAGAACCGTCGAAGACGCCTCCATCTTGTTGGAAGTCATGGCAGGGCCTTCGTTCTCCGGACAACACGCAGGTCGCTGGGTAAATCATTTGAATCCCTTGGGCCTTCGGGGCAAGCGGATTGGCGTTCTGCAAAACTTTTTCGGCAACGGTCCGGAACATGTTCCCGTCAATCGGGTTTTGCAACAAAATATCGTTGAACTGCAAAAAGCTGGGGCCGTTGTGATTCCGGTGACCATACCCGGTCTGGACGCGAATCAACTTATCTCCGATTACGATGTCCAGAGGTTTGAACTCCGACCTTCTTTAGACCGGTATTTTGCTTCGCTGGGGCCCAAAGCGCCGGTGAAAAGCCTGAAAGAGTGGTTGTCCACGGGAAAATACGACAAATCTATTGAAGGGATCCTAAAGGCGGCCGCCTCCTATGACACTCCGTTGGCAGAACCGGAATATCAAAGGCGTTTGGCCGGTATAGAACAACTTAGGCAGAAGGTTTTGAAAGTCATGGATGATAACCACCTCGATGTTCTGGTGTATCCCCATCAAAAGCGGTTGGTAGTCCCGATCGGGCAATCCCAGGTGGATCGGAACGGGATTCTTGGAGCGCTTACGGGTTTCCCTGCTATCACGGTCCCCGGCGGCTTTTCGGAACCGTCCGCGACGGCTCCGATTGGTGTGCCGGTTGGTATCGAATTTCTGGGGCGTCCCCATTCTGAATCTGTCTTGCTCGACATCGGCTATTCCTTTGAACAACTGACCTTCCACCGGCGGCCTCCGGCATCGACCCCTCCACTCCAACGGAAATGAACGAGCAAGCAGGTAGACAAAGTGTGGATTTGCTTGCTCGCCCCTGGTCCCTGGAGTTTCGCTCGCGGGACCAGGGGCTATCCTTTTCCTCACAAATAGCGGAGGTAGATATAGAGATTCGAAATGATAATCGACAGAATCATCAACGGAAACCCGACTGCCAAAAACTTCACAAAGGAAAGGCCGTGCCCTTCCCTCGCCGCCATTCCGGCGACGATCACGTTGGCGCTTGCGCCGATCAACGTACCGTTTCCCCCCAGGCAGGCTCCCAACGCCAGGCTCCACCACAGCGGTTCCAGATTGGAAAGGCCCATGGCGCCCATTTCTTGGATCAGGGGGATCATGGTCGCGACGAAGGGGATGTTGTCGACAAAGGCCGACGCAACGGCGCTCATCCACAGGACCAGCACGGAAGCGGCGGCCACGTCGCCGCCGGTCCAATCCATGGCCCGTTTGGCCAGGGCGGAGATCACTCCCGTGACCTCGAGCCCCGAGACGAGGACAAACAAACCGATGAAGAAGAAGATGGTGTTCCATTCGACCTTGGCCAGCGCTTCCTCGAGGTAGCGCTCGCCGGTCAGCAAAAGCAACAGAAAGGCCCCAGCCAGCGCGACGGTGGCGGTTTCCACGTGGATGACCGGATGCAGGAAAAAGCCGAGGACCGTTGCCGACAAGGCGAATAGACATTTTTTTAAGAGAACGGGGTCGGTGATCTCATTCCTTTCGTCCAAGTTCAGGATGCTCTGCTGTAAGGCTCCGGACGTCCGGAGAAGCCTTCTGTACAAAACGGATAGAATCGCGAGGGTGACGATCAGGATGATCAGGGATATGCCGGCTAAATTCGCGATAAAATCCATGAACGTCAACTCTTTGACCGCCGTTCCGATCATGATGTTGGGAGGATCGCCGATCAAAGTGGCCGTCCCCCCGATGTTGGACGCCAAAATCATCCCGACCAAAAACGGCGTCGGCGATACATTCAATTGGCGGGTGATACTGAAGGTAACCGGAACCATCAGCAACACGGTGGTCACATTGTCGAGAAACGCGGAAGCCACCGCCGTGAGGAGGTTGAGGGCCCAAAAGATGCGGATCGGGTCTCCCTTGGCCCGTTTGGCCGCCCGGATCGCCAGATATTTGAAGAGACCCGTTTGTCCGGTGATGTTCACGAGGATCATCATCCCGATCAACAGCCCGAGAGTGCCGAAGTCGATGTGGTGAACGGCCGTTTCCTGATCGACGATGCCCAGCAAGACCATGAGGATTCCGCCGGTCATGGCCGCAATGGTCCGGTGGATTTTTTCGCTGATGATCAGGGCGTATGTGAGCAAAAATATGCCAGCGGCCACTGGGGCTTGATGTTCCATTTCCCCTCTCCTTCCTTCCCGGTGGCGTTTAACGAAGCAGATAGCGCAAGTAGACGTAAACAGAACTGAGGACAATCGACAGAATCATCAACGGAAACCCGACTTTCAAAAAATGGAGGAACGAAATCCGGTGTCCTTCTTTTTCCGCCATCCCGGCGACGATCACATTGGCGCTGGCGCCGATCAGGGTACCGTTCCCCCCGAGGCAGGCCCCGAGGGCCAGGCTCCACCACAACGGGTCCAGATGTGACATTCCCAAGCTCCCCATTTCCTGGATCATCGGAATCATGGTCGCCACAAACGGGATGTTGTCGACAAAGGCGGAAACCAACGCGCTCATCCACAGGATGAGCATGGCCGTGGCGGTGAGGTCTCCGCCCGTCAGGTCCAGTGCGCGCCGGGCCAAAGTCGAGATGACACCCGTTTCCACCAGACCGGAGACCACCACAAAGAGGCCGGCGAAAAAGAAAATCGTGGTCCATTCCACTTTGGCCAAGGCGTGTTCCAGATGCTTCTCTCCGGCGATGGACAGCAGCAGGAACGCGCCGGCCAGGGCGATGGTCGCCGAATCGAGGTGGAGAGCCTGATGAAGAAAAAAGCCGCCGACGGTCAGCCCCAGGACCGCCAGGCACTTTTTCAGCAGACCGGGGTCGGCGATCTCCTCCTTTTCGTCCAGTTCCAGGATGGCCGCCTTCCGTTCCGGCGAGGCCTGTAGCGATCGGCGATAGGCGACGGCGAGCAGGCCCACCGTCACGAGCAGGATGAACGCGGAGACGGTACCGAGGTGATTGAGAAAGTCCAAAAATGTCAATTCCGGATTTGCGCTTCCGATCATGATGTTCGGGGGATCGCCGATCAGGGTGGCCGTTCCGCCGATATTCGACGCCAACACCTGGGTCATCAGGTAGGGAAACGGCGGAACCCTCAACTGCCGGGTGATGCTGAAGGTGACGGGCACCATCAACAGGACGGTGGTGACGTTGTCCAAAAAGGCCGAGACGGCGGCGGTGAGGATCCCCAGCGCCGCCAAGATCCGGACGGGTTCTCCCTTCGCCTTTTTGGCTGCCCAGACGGCCAGATAGGAGAACAGCCCCGTTTGCGCGGTGATGTTCACAATGATCATCATTCCGATCAACAGGCCAAGGGTATTAAAGTCGATGTGGCGGACGGCCGTCTCCTGGTCGACGATGCCGAACAGAATCATCAGGATTCCGCCCATCATCGCGACCACGGTCCGGTGAATCCGTTCGGAAATCATCAATGCGTATGTAGCCACAAAGATTCCGACCGCTACAATCGCCGATCGTTCCATCGCCGATACTCCCTTGAAAAGCGCGTCCTTTCCCACTATACCACAACCGGAGCCGATCATGCGGGATGTTTCTTTCGCGCCCGCCTCGCTGCATCGATTGGATGCCGATTTTCCATTATAATCATGATTATAAGAATCATGATCACAGCACACGGGTCTCCAGATCCGTGCCATTTCGCGAAGGGGGAAGAAAGATGTACGATGTAGCCGTCATCGGAGCCGGACCGGCGGGAGCGAGTGCCGCTCTGTTTACCGCCAAGGCGGGCAAGAAGACGTTACTTCTCGACAACGACCAGAGCATTACGAAGCGCGCCCTGATCCGAAACCACTACGGGGTTGAGGAGATCGGCGGTCCGGAATTGGTGGAAACGGGCATTCGCCAGGCCGTCGGGTGCGGCGCCGAGTTGATCCGCGACAAGGCGGTCGACATTGTCCGGTCGGGCGAGGGATTTGAAATTCGCACGGAAAACGGGAGTTTTTCCGCCCGGCACGTCATTTTGGCCACCGGGCTTTGGACGGACCTCGCCGAGAAAATCGGATTGAAAACGAAACCGGCGACGGAACCGAGGATTAAGACGATCATCGAGACCGACGGCCAGGGGAGGACCAACATTCCCGGCATCTGGGCCGCCGGAACCGTCGCGGGCGTCAGCGTGCACACCATCATCACGGCGGGCGACGGGGCAAAGGTGGCCGTCAACGTCGTGAGCGAGCTGAACGGAGAGCGTTACGTCGATCACGACATCCTGCAGCCGAAAGAGTAGGCCGAAAGAGTAGAGGAGAAAGATGCCCCCCGGGCGCGAGTCGCTTTATTCGAAGCCGGCTTTCTCCGGGGGGCGATCACGGCATCGACACGGCTCTTTCAATTTTTTGCGACCTTTTTTTTGTTACTGTAGAGGCAGAGGGGCCGGCGGGCGGAAGTCCCGGCAATCCGGGTTGGAGGTGAACCGTCATGACGAGGGTCATTTTGCGAGACGGACGGGCGGCGGAGTTTCGGGTCGCAGAGAACACCGATCGGGATCGGGAGATCATTCGGGCCTTGTTCCGCTCGGCCTCCCCGGAGAGTTTGTATTTTCGGTTCTTTCATGTGGTGCGCGAAGTCAGCGAAGACGTGATCGACCGGATGGTCCGGGCAGACGGGATCCGCGACGTGACTTTGTTGTGTATGGCGGGGGAAGAAGCGCTGGGGATCGGAACCTACAACTGGGTGGACGAGGAGCGGGCGGAAGTGGCGTTTCTCGTCAACGATCGGGTGCACGGCAGGGGAATCGGCACCCTGTTGCTCGAGCACTTGGCCGACATCGCGTGGAAAAATGGGTACAAATATTTCGAGGCATATGTACTGCGCGAAAACGAAAAAATGTTGAATGTTTTTCTTTCCAGCGGCTACGAGATCCGGAGCGAGCAGCAGTCGGGCACGGTGCATTTGGTGTTGAAGCTGGCCCAGACGGAGCGGACGCGCGCTTTGCAGGAGACCCGCGAAAAGTTGGCGGTGGCCGCTTCACTGGCACCGTTTTTCCACCCCCGGACGGTGGCGGTGGTCGGGGCCTCGAGGGATCCGGTGGGACTCGGTCACATCCTCTTCCGGCACATCGTGGAAGCCGGGTTTCAGGGCGTCGCTTATCCGGTGAATCCTTCCGCCCGGTCGGTGGCGGGGGTCCGGGCCTATCCTTCGATCCGGGAGATTCCCGAGCCGGTGGATCTGGCGGTGGTGGCCGTCCCGGCGTCCCAGGTGCCGAGAGTGATCGAAGATTGCGCCGGGGCCGGAGTCCGGTCGGTGATCGTGATTTCGTCCGGATTGTCCGGGGCGGAAGGCGAGGACGCCCAAAACCGGGCCGAAATCGCCAGGCGGCTCAGGAGTGCCGGAGCTCGCCTTTTGGGGCCGAATTCCCTCGGCCTCATCAATACCTCTCCTTCGGTCCGGTTGAACGCCAGTTTCGTGCCCCGCTTTCCCCTCCGGGGGAAACTCGCCGTCGCCAGTCACTCCGGAGCGCTGGGTATCGCCATTTTGGAGTACGCCAGCCGGATGGGGATCGGGATTTCCAGTTTCGCCAGCATGGGTCACAAGGGAGACATCTCCGGCAACGACCTGCTGCAGTATTGGGAAGACGACCACGAAACGGAGATCATCGCTTTGTATCTCGAATCGTTCGGCAATCCGAGGAAATTTTCCCGGATCGCCCGCCGCATCACGCAGCATAAGCCGATCGTCGCGGTCAAAGGGGCTCGCACGGAGAGGGGAGCCTCGGTGTCGCCCACGGGGTCGGCGGTCCCTCCCGCCCGGGATTTTCTCGTGGAAGCCCTGTTCCGGCAGACCGGCATCATCCGCGTGAATACGCTGCAAGAGTTGTTCGACGTCACCGCCCTTCTCGGGTTCTCCCCCCTTCCGGAGGGGAACCGGGTGGCAATCGTCACCAATACGGCCGGCGGGGCGGTGATGGCTGTGGATGCCCTGCAAAACGAGGGCCTCCGGCTGGCGGGCGCGCCGACGGATTTGGGCACAGTCGCCCTGGCGGAAGGATACCGGAAGGTCTTGCCGGAGGTGTTGCGGGACCCGGAGGTGGACGCGGTCTTGGTCCTGTTTACCCCGGTGGGGTTTTCCGACGACCGGGAAGTGGCGCAGGCGGTGGCCGAGGCGGTGAGGGAAGCGGCACAGGGAGAAGGGCCTTCCGGCGCCAAACCGGTGGTGGCCAACTTTCTCATGACGGAGGACAATTTTGTGCGGTTTATCGAGGCCGGAGACCGCCGGATTCCCGTGTATCCCTTTCCGGAACAAGCGGTCCGCGCCCTCGCGAAGGTCGTGGAATACGCCCATTACCGGAGGAATCCGCGGGGCCGGATTCCCGATCTGCCCGATGCCGACCCCGATGCGGCGCGGCGGGTGATCCGGCGCCACTGCCCCGACGCCGCCGGCCGGGCGGAGGGAACGGAATGGCTCCCCGCCGGGGTGTGCGAGGAAGTGTTGCGCGCGATGGGCATCCGGACCTCCGGCGCGGCCGGGGAAAGTCCGGGGGAGGTGGTGCGGTTGACCGTCACGGCGGAACTGGATCCTTTATTCGGCATGATTCTATTGGTGGAAAGGCCGCCTGCCGCTTCGGCGGTGCGCATCACCCCCCTGACGGATTTGGATAGCCGGGAGGTGCTGGAGCGCGTGGCGGGCGGTGCGGCGACCGGGTGCGGCGCCGCGGCGGATCTGCTGTTGCGGGTATCGCGATTGGTGGAAGAAGTGTATGAAATCACGAAGCTGGTTTTGAAGGACGTGGAAGTGTCCGGCTCCGGGGTCGCGATCGGCGAGTGCCGCATTGCCGTCGGGCGCCGGGGGGTTTAGGGGCGGGCTTTAGGGTCGGGTGTGCCCCTTGAGTCAGACCGGCGCCGACGACGGGTCCGCTCCTTCCCAGTGTCCCAATTCCGCGAGAATCCGTTCCCGTGTGCGCGGGTTCAGGCTCGCCAGGATCCACCGGCGGAACAGTTGTCGCTTCTCGGGTTCGGAGAGGCCGTACCGGTCGGGGGCTTCCCGGCGGGCCCGGGACGTGATTTCGTATAGCGCGATGGCGGCGGCGACGGAGATGTTAAAACTCTGAACGAACCCCTGCATGGGAATGTAGAATCTTCCGTCGGCCAGGCCGACCGCTTCTTCCGACACCCCCGCTTGCTCGTTGCCGAAAATCAACGCCACGGGTTGGGATAAATCCATTCTGTCCAAGGGCACGGCTCCCTCGCCCAAATAACTGGCCCACACCCGGTATCCGGCTTCTTTCAATTCGGCCGCAGCGGTCCGAATATCCGGTTTGCGCTGAACGGTTAACCATTTGTGGGCCCCCTGGGTCACGCCCTGGCTGGGTTCAAAGGGAGCCTGCCCGGTGATGACGAAGACGTCCTGGACTCCCAAGGCGTCCGCTGTCCGCAACACGGCGGCTTGATTGTGCCCGTCGTCGACCGCTTCCAGCACGGCGGCGACGTACCGGGTGCGGCGTTGCACGACCTCGTACATTCGCTTGAGACGTTCCGGCCGGACCATTCCCCAGAGGGCCCGTTCCTCTTCCTTCAGAAAGCCGGTATCGAGGAGATGCCGAAGGAACTCTTCCGCTTCCCGGGGCGCCATGCGCTTCGGTTCACGATGCTCCACCGTCTTGTTCACTCCTTCGCCGACGTCGGAAATGCTTTTTCACCTTACGCGATTTCCCGTTGAGGTAGATGCGGAGATTTTCCGGACTACTTGGGGAGTATACCATTTTAGGACGTTCGAAACGTGCTTCCTCCCCGGTGATGGGACCCGTGCCCGGAGGATTTGAAGGAGTGCTCCTGTTGATGTAAAATTAAATTACTAATTCGTCAGTTTATGTGACATGATTATCTCCTGATTGAAACCCGGTCGTTCGGTGCCGATTGGATCGGAATTGTCACGGGGGTCGGATGTGGGGAGGAGGGAGAGCGGGCAATGGAACTTCGGCAAATTCAATACTTCCTTACCGTGGCTAAACATTTGAACTTCCGGATCGCATCGGAGAAACTTCATATTTCTCAACCGGCTCTGAGCCAGCAAATCAAGATTTTGGAAGAGGAGCTCGGACAGCCGCTCTTTGATCGCGTGGGCAAGAGGGTCTCCTTGACCAAGGCGGGAAAGAGCTTTCTCCCGTTTGCTGAACAGGTTCTCTTTCATGTCAATCGGGGCCGCCGGGCGATCCAGGAAACGGCCAATCTTCAAACCGGAGAAATTGTAGTAGGAATGGAGCCCGTCCTGATTTCCTATATTGCCCCTCTCGTGATCGCCGATTTGCGGAAAGCGTATCCTTCGTTCAAGGTGAAGATGGTGGCGATGCCGCACACGCGGATTGAGGAGTGGTTGATGCGCGGCGTCGTCGATGCGGCCATCGCTTACGAAGTGGATTTGGAGGAAAAATTTCGGTTTGAACCCCTTTTCGAAGAAGAAATTGTCTTTGTCGAACCCCGGAATCAATCCCGGGCCCCGTCCGGTCCCGTCCGTCCCGCTCATGTGGAGAGATGTCCCTTGGTGCTGCCACCGGCGGACGATCGTCTGAGCCTGCACGTGTATCACGAATTGAAACGCGCTGGTGTGAAGGCGGAGGTAGTGGCCGAAGCGGCGGAGCTAGAGTCCTTGAAGCGACTCGTCAAGGAAGGGATCGGGTGCAGTTTTCTGCCCGCCCTTTATGTGCAGCAGTTTTCTGAATCCGATTTGATCGCTTCCCGCATGGCGGAGGGAAACTGGACTCGAACCGCGGGGATCGTGCACCACAAGGAGAAATACTTGTGCAACGCCACCCGGGAGTTGATCCGGAGCATTCGACAGGTCGTCTCAAGCGAAGGAGCGCGTCAATTCCTTCCGTAATTGTTTGACGGCGGGCGTGACGACGGCGATGAAGAAAGCTTCGCGCACCCGCCGTTCTACTTCGCTGCCCCGGATGAAACCAGACCCTCCGGCGTGCAGCAGGGCCGCTTGGGCGGTCTCGAGCGCCAATTCGGCGGCTTCCAACCGGACCCGGAGAATCTCTTGAAAAGATACTTCGTTTGGCCGGTCCAAAGCGGCCGCCAGGCCGTAGATGCGGGCTCGCAGATGCGTGATGCGCCGTTCCGCATGTTCCGGTTGGAACGGTAAATAAGAATTGACATTTCCCTGTTTATTGCTAAAACGGCGCATGAGCCGGACGGCTGCATACGTCAATCCGATCGCCATGCCCGACTGGCTCAGCACAAAACCTGGTCGAATCTTCCGAATAAAGGGATCGGCCGGGTCGGCCAAGACCCACTCCTCCGGAACAAAGACCCCGCGAAAATGGCAACAGTAGGTGGCTGTTCCATTCAATGCAATGAAGAAGCGGCGTTCTTCCAGCGTTAATCCATCGACGCGGCATGGGACGGCGGCGACGATCGGAAGGCAGTCTCCGGTTTCGGCCATGAATCCGAACCAGTGATCCGGACCCAAATTCGACACAAAGGGGAGGGTGCCGAACACCCGGTACCCGCCGCGCGTTCGAACGGCTTTCAATCGCAGGGGCTCCATCTCCGAAAGGAATTTCATCGCGTTCGACAAACCGGTGCCGCCCAAAGATTCACCCTGCTCCAACGCCGGGAGGAGACGGCGTCGGAGCCGGTCATTTTGACTGGCGAGCAAGTAGCGAATGAAGGTCAGGTGGCACCAAACCAAAAACGCGGTCGAGACGCAATGTTTGGCTGTCTCTTCAATCAACCGGAGAAACGCCGTTTCCGTTTCCGGTTGCGGACGATTTTGCACGGAAAAATACCCCGCGTGTCCGAGATGCCGCAGCAGGGATTCCGGATACAACCCCTCCTGATCGATGGCCGGAACGAGAGGCGATAATTGCTCGTTCAGGAGCGATTCGATCCGGACGAGATCCGATGAAGCGGTCATGCGGTCCGCCTCCTTCCGTGGAATGTCTTTTACCACTTCCTGTAAGCCAAGAACTTGCCGTTGAGTTCCACCCGGACCCGGTCGCCTTTCGGGTCGGGGATTTTCTCGATCTTCCACTCGAAGTCGATGGCGCTCATGATGCCGTCTCCGAACTTCTCGTGAATGAGTTCTTTCATGGCCGGGCCGTACACGAGGAGAATTTCGTAAAACCGGTATAGGACGGGATCTCGAGGGGGAATCTCGGGGATCGCCCCTCGATAGGGAATCGCTTGCAGTTCTTGGAGCGATTCCGGCTCGAGGTCCAGCGCCCGGGCAAGAGCCGCCGCCTCTTCTTCCGACAAAACGGCCTGGCCGAAGGCGGCGGAGACGGTCCAGGCTTCCGACCGGCCGAGTTGTTGGGCAATGGATTTCCAGGTCAATCCTTTTTTGGACTTTTGGTCGAGAATGAGTCGCGTAACAGGCAACACGGCAAATGCCTCCTTTTTCGGATTTGAACAGCAAGGGAGGGCGATCGCGGGGTCCCTGCGCGGTTTCGAAGGAACCCCGCTGTGATCGGCCTTTAAACCAGTCTGACCGGCACCGGATGGGTCAGCGTGTTGGCGACGGGCGACCACTGCAGAGCATGCCGTTTGACGGCCTCCAATTCTTCCTCCGGGGCGTCGCCCTTCAGGGTGGCTTTCACACGGATTTCGCGGAAGCCGGGATAATTTCCCTCAGTGGTGTTGCCGACTCCCCACGTTGCGGAAGTGTTCAGGTCTCCTTCCAATTCCAACACGATTTCGTATAGGCGGATCCCCCGGGCCGTGGCATTGGCCATGAAGCCCACCGAAAGACACGCGCCGAGTCCCGCGAGCACCACTTCCGAAGGGTTGGGAGCCGTATTCGTCCCCAGCAGGCGGGGCGGTTCATCCACCATCACCGGAGGAAGGTCTCGGATGCGCACTTCATTGAGAAACTCTCCTTTGCACTCGACGGTGGCTTTGAGGGTGGCGGAAGCTTTTTCCGGGAAACGGATTCCCTTCTCCGCCAGTTCCATCAACTTATCGCGGTCGATAGACCTTAGAGCGATGATCGACATCCATCCTCTCTCCTTTCTTTGATCGGCTTTGGGCCGGTTTGCTTTTTCATTGTTTCGCGAGAGGGATGCGAATGTCCAATATTGGTTTCCTATTATGTTAATTATAATGACTTATTCATAACGCAAAATCCGGAACGCACCCAAGTTCGGCGTGGGAGATCCAAATTTAGGATTTTATTTTACGTGATATGTAATTCTTATTAACCTAATAGAGAACCGATATTAGACAAACCGGTTCTGATCTTTAAAATGAGAGCCAAGGTCTGTCGTTTCAGCGGAGAACTATGATTAGGAGGGGAATGGAGCGATGTACCGTCCGACGCCGGAAAACAGCCGCCATCACGATGATCATCACCAGTGCAGCCCCCCGGAAGCCGCAGGTCATTCAGGGGGTAGAAATCGACAAGACCTGTGGAACCTGTTCGATCCAGATCAGGCCCTGTCGAGGCGGGAATTTCTCAGCCGGGCGGCGGCTGCGACAGGCGTGCTCCTTTTGGGCGGAGCCTTGTGGTCGCTCGTCGGTTGTGGCCCGGAGCAAGGGGGACGTCCGGAGAGCACGACGCCGACGGACCCGTCCCGGCTCGAGAAAAAGGATTTGACGATCGGCTTCATTCCGATCGCCTGCGCCACGCCCATCATTATGGCGGACCCCCTGGGATTTTATAAGAAATACGGCTTAAACGTGGTGGTCAAAAAATTCAGCGGTTGGGCGGATATCCGCGACGCGTTCATCGCCGGCGAGATCGACGCCTCCCATATGTTGTCGCCGATGCCCATTGCCTTGTCCCTTGGCGCGGGATCCTCCCGCGTTCCGACCCGTTTGGCTGCGATCGAGAACATCAACGGACAGGCGATCACTCTGGCGAACAAACACAAAGGAGTTCGGGAGGTCAAGGATTTGAAAGGAATGACCCTCGGCATCCCTTTCGAGTTTTCCATGCACAATCTTCTTTTGCGCCATTTTTTGGCTAAGGGGGGATTGGATCCGGACCGGGATGTAAAGCTGCGGGTGGTGCGGCCGCCGGATATGGTGGCCAGTCTCGCCGTCGGCAACATCGACGGTTTTTTGGGTCCGGAACCGTTCAACCAGCGCGCCGTCCACGAAGGCGTCGGATTTATCTACCTGTTGAGCAAGAATATATGGAACAACCATCCCTGTTGTGCTTTTGCCGTTAAAGAAGATTTTATCCAGCGGTATCCCAATACGTATCAGGCGTTGTTGCGGGCCATCGCCGACGCGACCCAATACGCTCACGAGTTCTCTCACCGCGAAGAAATCGCAAAAGCCATTTCCGGACGCCAATATTTGAACCAGCCCGAGGCGGTGGTCAAGGCGGTTTTGACGGGTAAGTTTGACGACGGACGGGGGAACCGCATCGACGATCCCGCGCGGATCGATTTCGACGGCTATCCTTGGCGGAGTTTCGCCGCCTGGATCGTGACGCAATTGATTCGCTGGGGGTATGTCCCGCCGGGGGTTGGACAGGACGTCAAGAAGGTGGCGGCCGAGGTGTTCCGCACCGAGGACTTCCGGAAGGCCCGGGAATCGCTCGGATTGGCCGCGCCGAAGGAGGATTACAAGACGGAAGTGATTCTCGGGGATTCCTTCGATGTCGATGCGGCGCAAATGTGGATGCAAAGGGCGATCGCTCTATGACGGCGAGCGAGGGAGGAGGGGTGGACGATGCGGGGTGACCGTCTTACGGGTGTTTCCGGGCGAGGGGGGCTTTATTCCGCCGAACCCCGGCCCCAACCGAGTGAACAGATGGTGCCGACTGCGGTTGCGCAGCTGTGGAAAAGTCAGGCTTTTCGGGCGGCCGCCTTGTTCGGGGGCCTTGTTTTGGCGTTGTGGGCGATTTGGGAAGCGGCTGTACGACTGCACGTGGTTTCACAACTCGTACCGGCACCCAGTGAAGTGGCGGCCAGCGCCGTCGAACTGTTGAAAAACCCCTTTTATGATCTGGGCGTCAATGATGCGGGGATCGGCCTCCACCTGTTGTCGAGTCTCAGAAGGGTGATGGTGGGATTCGCGTTGGCTGTCGCGTGCGCCGTCCCGGCGGGATTCTGGATCGGCATGTCGCCGGTAATCGCCAAAGCGGTGGATCCTTTCGTCCAAGTGTTGCGCCCCGTTTCACCTTTGGCTTGGTTGCCCATCGGGCTGGCCGTGCTCAAGGATGCCGATCGGACTGCGATTTTTGTCATTTTCATCTCTTCGGTGTGGCCCGTTCTGCTCAACACGATTTTCGGAGTGAGGAACATTCCTTCCATCTATTTGGATGTTTCTCGCACATTGGAAGCGGGCAGGTGGACCACGATTCGCAAGGTGATATGGCCTGCTGCGTTGCCCAGCATCCTGACGGGGATGCGGGTTAGCATGGGCATCGCGTGGCTGGTGATCATCGCCGCGGAGATGATGATCGGCGGGCGGGGCATCGGATACTTCATTTGGAATGAGTGGAACAACCTCAACTTGGCGAACATGTTCGTTTGCATTCTCCTCATCGGGAGTGTCGGCATGGTGTTGGACCGCCTTTTTGCGTATTTGGAAAGGAGGGTCCGGTATGAGCGATCGTAAGCCGTATCTGGTCATGAAGCAAGTTACGAAAATTTTTCGATCCAAACGGACCGCCTACCATGCCTTGGATTCCGTGGACTTGGAGGTTCGCAAAGGCGAGTTTGTCTCCCTGATCGGGCCGAGCGGGTGCGGGAAGAGTACCTTGCTGAACATTGCCGCTGGACTGATTTCTCCCACGGAAGGCTCCGTCTGGTTGGATGGGAAACCGGTCACCGGGCCGGGGCGCGACCGGGGGATGGTGTTTCAAAGCCATGCGCTGTTTCCTTGGATGACCGTCCTGGAAAACATCGTGTTTGCGTTGGAATGCGGCAAAGGGGGCGCCGCCGGCCGATCAGAGGAGGGCGGATGGAAGGAGGAGGTCGCCCGCCGGTATTTGGAGCGCGTGCAGCTGGCGCATGCCGCCGACAAAAGACCTCACGAGATCTCCGGAGGTATGAAGCAGAGAGTGGGCATCGCGCGGGCGATGGCGGTACAGCCGAAGGTGTTTCTCCTCGATGAACCCTTCGGGGCCCTCGACGCCCTCACCCGCAGCAGCCTTCAGGAGGAGTTGGTCCGAATCTGGGAACAAGATCGCCGGACAGTTCTGATGGTGACCCACGACATTGAGGAGGCCATCGTCTTGTCGGACACGATTGTCGTTATGACCAGCGGTCCCCGGGCCAAGGTTCGCGAGGTGTTGTCCGTCGACATTCCTCGCCCGAGGGACAAGCAGGCATTGTTGGACATTCCGGAGTACCGGCACATGAAGAAGGAATTGCTCGGAATGCTTCTGCCCAAGGATTCGGCGGTATCCACATGACTCCGCCGGGTGGTATAAAAATTCCCCGCCCGGAACGGGCAAAGGGCCCGGACGGGCGGGGGACGGACAGCGGTTCAAAGGGCCGGGAGGCGACCCGCCAAGCCTCCCAAATAAATGCAACCCATGATCACGCTGTAGGCGGAAGTGGCGGTCATAAGAGCCAGGGAGACCCTCCGGCTCTGGATCCACCGGGCGTAGCCCAGGGTGACGACTCCCGCCAGAAGCAAATGGGTCAGCCCCATTCCGGCGGCAAACGCCGTCACCGCCAACGCTCCGAGGGGTGTAGAGCCCAGGCCGGCGGTGGCGGCAAAAAGCATCAGTTGGCTGGGGGTTTCCGCCCCGATTCCGTGCAGGACTCCGACGCCGACGGCGGCGGGCCAGCCGAGCCGGCGGGCCGCAGCCTGCGAAGGGGATCCGGGACGTTCGCTTTCCCGGGTGCGGCGCAGGAGGGCCCGTTCGTACCCGCCGCGGATCAGCCGGGCCAGGAGGACCCACCGGCTGGCGGGAAAGGGGGCCGTGCGGCGCCTGAGGAGCAAGTAGGCGAGCCAGAGGCCGAGCACCAGCAACGTCGCTCCCACGACTCGCTCCATGACGGCGTCGAGAACCCCCGAGAGGACCCGTCCTCCTGCGACGGCGAGGAGCCCGAGGGACAGAATGACCAGCTCGTGTCCGAGGGCGTAGGCCATGGCGAGCCCAAAACCGCGCCGGCGGCGGCTCTCCCCCGCGACGAAATCTCCGATTGCCGCGATGTGGTCCCAGTCGACTCCGTGCCGCAGGCCGAGGAGGAAGGCCAGACCGATCAATCCCCAGGCGTTCACGCCGCACGTTCACCTCATTTCGCCGATTTTCCGATTTTTCCGTGAATCACCATGGTCGCCAGGACGTCGAGGATCGCCCGGACGGCCAAAAGCGCGGTGGTGTCGCTGATGTCGTAGGGGGGCGACACTTCCACCACTTCCATGGCGGCCACCCCTTCTTTCGCGACCAATTGCAACAGTTTCAGGGCTTCCCGGGGCAAAAACCCGCCCGGTTCCGGCCAGCCGGTTCCGGGGACGAATCCGCAGTCCACGGAATCGATGTCAAAGCTGAGGTAGACCGCCTTGGCGCCTTTCCACGCCACCTCCAGGGCGATTTCGGCGGCTTTTTCGATGCCCATGTTTTCCACGTCGCGGATGGTGAGGATGGTCGTTCCCCGCTTTCGGGAGACTTCCACGCCCGCCCGGGGCACCTGCCATCCGCCGATCCCCACCTGCACCAAATTGACCGGCGGAGCGTTCGGGATGTTGGTGGCGTGAAACCACGGCGTGGTGTGCATGCGTTCGTCCATGTCCTTTTCCTGGGTGTCCACGTGGCGATCCAGGTGAATGATGCCGACGTTGCCCTCGACGTTTTCGGCGATGCCCCGCAGGCAGGGATAACCGATGGAATGGTCGCCGCCGAGGATCACCGGCATGGCGCCGCTGGAAAACACGTGAGACACGGCTTTGGTGATCTGGTCGAAGCTCTTTTCGATGTTCGCGACGCAAAAGACGTCGCCGATGTCGACCATGTCCAGTGCTTCGCGCAGGTCGACGCCCAATTCGAAGTTGTACGGCGTATACAGGGCGGAAATGCGGCGGATCGCCTGAGGGCCGAACCGGGTTCCCGGCCGGTATGTGGTGCCGATGTCAAAGGGCACCCCCATCACAGCGACGTCGTGTTCGCCGACTTTCCGGACGTCCTCCAGAAACGGCACCTTCAAGAACGTGTTGATGCCTGCCCAATGGGGCAACTCGCCCCGGCTGAAACAAGGGATGGTCCGGTCTTCGATGCTGGGGGCCGCCTCCAGCCCGTATTCCAGGGCGCGGGCGATCTCTTCCTCTCTCTTTCGCGAAGGCAGCGCCTGCTCCTGGAGGGCGGCCTGCACTCCTTCAAGATCTTCCCGGCGAAAACCGTATCCGCTCCGATCACGATAACCCTGTCCGTGATGATGATAGAAACCCAATTGAAATTCCTCCTTTCACTTTTCCGCCATCACCGGCTCCAACCGGCGCACAATCTGCCGCTTCAGGTGCAGAAAAGCCTCGGTGTCCCGGAGGTCGTAGCCGCGGCTCCGGCCGAACGGAACCCGGACTTCCGCGATGATTCGCCCCGGATTGGCGGCCATGATCACAATCCGTTGGGAAAGAAAAATCGCTTCTTCGACATCGTGGGTGACGAAGATGACCGTCGTGCCTTCTTGTTCCCACAACTGGACCAGCATCTCCTGCATCTGTCCCTTTGTAATCGGGTCCAGAGCGCCGAAGGGTTCGTCCATGAGGAGCACCGAGGGGCGGTTGGCCAGCGCCCGGGCGATGGCGACCCGCTGCTGCATGCCGCCCGATAGGGCCTTGGGATAGGCGGACCGAAAGGCTTCCAGGCCGATCTTTCGGAGGTAGTGTTCGACCACCTCCCTCCGTTTGGCCCGGGATTCCCCTCTCAGCCTGAGTCCAAAGGCGATGTTTTGTTCGACGGTGAGCCAAGGGAAGAGGGTATAGCGCTGAAAGACCATTCCCCGGTCGGCCCCCGGGCCCTTCACCGTCCTGCCGTCCACTCGAATGCGCCCTTCGGTGGGCGGTTCGAGGCCGGCGATCAGGCGCAAGAGGGTGGATTTGCCGGATCCGGAGGGACCGAGCAAACTGACGAATTCCCCTTCCTCGACGGTCAGGTCGATGCGGTCCAGCGCGGTAAACTCCCATTTTTTCGACCGGTAGATCTTGGATACGCCTTCCACGGAGATTCGCGGCATCCGGATGCCGGGTTCCGGCTGCCGGTCCTCTCCGGGAATCGCTTTTTCGACGGGCCGTTGGAACACCGGTGTCACCTTCCTTCCAGATAGGGGAATGCTTTGCGGTGCAACAGGACCAGCAGCCGGTCCGTAATCAGCCCCAGCAGCCCGATGGCCAGGATCCCTGTGAACACCGTGTCGGTGCGGAGGAAGCGCTGGGCTTTCATGATGGCGAATCCCAGGCCGGAGTTGGCGGCGACCAGTTCGGCGACGACCAAATACGTCCAGGCCCATCCCAACACCAACCGGACGGTATTCGTCAGGCGCGGCAAAATCGCCGGAATGAGGACGAGGAAAAACGCCTGACGGGTTTTGGCGCCCAGGGTAAAGGCGGCCTGAAGCCATTCCCGGGAAACGGACCGGGTGTCGTCCGCCACCATGAGGACCATTTGAAAAAAACTACCCACGGCGATGACGAGGATTTTCGCCCATTCCCCGATGCCGGCCCACACCATGATCAGGGGCAACAGAGCGGGGACGGGGATGTACCGGATGAATTCGCACAGCGGTGCCACCAGGGCGTCCATCCATCCATACGCGCCCGCGAGAATTCCCAGGGGCACGGCTAGGGCGGCGGCCAAGAGAAACCCCACGGTGACCCGCCACACGCTGATGCCCACGTGCGACCACCACTGGGGATCTCCGAGTTCCGTCCGCAACTCGTCGGCGATCCGGGAAGGAGAAGGGAGGAAAGCGGGATCGATCCACCCGTTGCGGCTGGTCACCACCCACAGGGCCGCCAGAAACACGAAGGAGCCGACGGCCAATCCGGCGTAACGGGCCGGGGACAGATTGGAAAACATCGCGCTTCCCCCTTTTTCGGCGATTTACGGCCAAGCAGAAAGTTGTTCCACAAACTTCGGTTCAAGCAGCTCCTTGACGTTGGGGATGGAATCCAACATGCCCTGCTGCTTCAGAAATTGGGCCGTCTTTTCTCCCGTGTACAGAAGGGATTTGAAATCCTGACCCGGCCGGAAGGCTTCGAGGTTCTCCGCTCGGGAAAACAGGTGCACGCCGCTTAGGGATTTTTTAAACTCCTCCGGCGAAACGTCGGCCGCTTTGGCCATGATGGCGATCGCTTCGTCCGGGTGGTCGCGGAAGAACTGAAGCGCGTCAAACCAAGCTTCCAGGATGCGGCGCACGTCTTCCGGCCTTTGATCGACGATTTCTCTCCGGAACACCAGCAAGTCCGGAATGAGACCGGGGACGTCTTTGGAGGAAAAGAGCAATTTGCCTTTTCCTTCTCCAATGGCTTTGGACAGAAAAGGTTCCCACAGGACGGCGGCGTCCAGGCGCCCGGCGATAAAGGCCGGACCTGCGTCGTTGACGGTCATGTTGGTGTACTGAATGTCGTTTTGGGTCATGCCGTTTCGGTCCAGGGCGGTCAGCAACAGCATGTGGTCGACGGTCCCCATTTCGGTGGCCACTACTTTGCCTTTCAGGTCTTGGACGCTGGAATATTGGGGTTTGGCGACCAGGCCGTCTCCTCCCGCGGAATTGTCGTTCACCAGAACAACGGCCAATTTCTTTCCTTTGCTGGCCGGGGCCAAGGTGTCGCTCAACGTCTGGCTGTTGGCGTCGATGTTCCCGGTGGATAGGGCCTGGAGAGAATCGCTGTACACCGGGAACCAGACCAATTCCGCATTGGCCTGGTGCTTTTTGAAAAGATCCTTTTCTTTGACGATCGCCCAGATGAACCAGCCCGGCCACGGGCTGTATCCGATGCGAATCGGCTGTGTACCCCCCGCGCCGGAAGGGGACGAATTCGGGGCGGGCGCGGTTTGGGCGCCGCAGGCGGTCACGGCCAAGGCCGCGGCGACTATTGCGACGGCGGCGATCGCCTTTCGGATTCGGAGAAACCTCGAAACGCGGTTCAACGATTCCATTCGGCATCTCCTCTCTTTCCGGATTTTCAGCAGGGCAGTGCAGAAAGAAAAACCGGGAGACAACGGATTGTCATCTCCCGGGCTTTTATCCCTCCGTGTGCGACTCCCGCGACGGCGGAAGGCGCTGCTTTCTCTCGGACCGGACCCGGCGGGCAGGCGCACGGGAGCGCGGACTCCGCCGGCGGAACCCTAGAAAGCCAAATTCCCCTATGCAATTGCCTCAGTGTTCCGCGTTCTTGTCTACCAGTCTAAAACGGTTGACCTATAATGTCAAGTATATGTTCTCTAAAATGTAATATTAATTATCGAATCCGTTGAACCGGGGCCCCGGCGGCGGCAAAAGGGGAGAGCAGAGGCCCTTTGCAAGTAATTTAAGCGGCGGAGACGGGATCGGGTTGCGAATGGGTTCCACCGCGGACGGAGTTTTATGTTAAATATAATGACAAAAGGGGGTGCTGGATTGTGATGTCTTGGGACCTGAATGTTGTCTTTGTTTTCCGGTTGTTGTTGAGTATTCTCCTGGGCGGCATTCTCGGGTGGGAGCGGGAGCGCAAACACAAATCCGCGGGCCTCAAGACTCACATCTTGATCAGCGTAGCGGGGTGTCTGTTGATGTGGCTTTCCACCTACGCCTTTGAAGCGTTTGCGGACCGGCCGCACGTTCAGTTCGACCCCTCCCGTCTGGCCGCTCAGGTAGGAGGGGGGATCGGCGGTTTTTTGGCGGCCGGCATCGTTTTCCGGAGCGACCGGTTTGCGATCAGCGGCTACTCGACGGCGGCGATGCTGCTCCTGGCCCTGATCGTCGGGTTTGCCGTGGGGGCGGGACAGTATTTTGTGTCGGCGGTGACCGTCTTCTCGGTGGTCGCCTGCATGGTCTGGTTGCCGTCCCTGCAGCGGAAGATTCACAAGCCGCGGTACCGCCACCTGACTTACGTGTCGTTGGACCGGCCGGCTCTGCTGGCGGAGGTGACGGCCATTTTGGGACAGTATGGGGTCAACATCACCGACGTCGCCATCCAAACTGCCGAAGACGACGTGGTCACCACAACCCTCGAAGTCTCTTCCCGGCCCGATCTGAACTGGGGCGAACTGATGGCAAAAATCCGCCGGGTCGAGGATGTGCTTTCCGTCAGCCTGGAATGAGGAAACGGAATTCGACCGAATAAAACCGGTTGCACCGGGAGCACACTAGGCGCGGAATTCAAACACATGGTCGCGGAGGAAGCCGATGAAAATGGAACAACTCCATCAAACTCTTTCGTATTTGCTGTCGGAATTGCACCGGATCGAGACCAACGCCGGCACCTTGGCCATGGTGGAACACGAACATTTTCAGCGATTGACCCGTTTCGACCACCGGGAACTGCAGGAGGTGGCCGTGGAGGAACAAAGCGCCGCCCGGCAACTCGGGCGGATCAAACACCAGTGCGTGGCCATGAGCCGGAAAATCGAGGACGTCCTCGGGGCCCTGGGCGGGGAGAATCGCGTAGGGAATGCCCCGGAAGGAGGCGATAGCCGTGTGGCGGATCATTAGGAAAATGGTCCGCGCGGCCGTCGACGAAGCGGTGGACGCCGCCGTGAGGAGACTGGTGCGGGACCAGTATGTCGAAAACCTTTTTGAAATGGTGCCGGTGACCCAAAAGGTCGGTGCCGTGCCTCTCATGGAAAACGCGATGCGGGCCGTCCGGGGGGTCCCGCCGTCGAGACCCCTCGGCAGCCCGCTTCCTTTTTCTCCGTGGGAACAGCTATTGTTTAATCCCGTTCACCTGGTCCGGTTCCCGACTCCCGAGGATGTCCGGATCGACACGGCGGTGACCTTGGGGCCCCGGGCCCGCAAACCCCTCACCCTGGCGATGCCCGTCTTGATCGCCGGGATGTCTTTCGGAAGCGCTCTGAGCAAACGGGCGAAGATCGCCTTGGCCAAGGCGGCGACGGCGGCGGGCACGGCCACCAACACCGGCGAGGCGGGGCTCCTCGAGGAGGAGCGGGAGGCGGCCGCCCTGCTCATCGGTCAGTACAACCGGGGCGGGTGGCTTCACGATCCCGCTCGATACCGGCGGCTGGACGCCATCGAAATCCAACTCGGCCAGGGAGCACAGGGTTCCTCTCCCCAGCGCACGTCGGCGAAAAACATCGGGGCCGACTTCCGGGAGGTTTTCGGGCTCCGAAAAGGAGAGGACGCCGTCATCCGGTCGCGGTTGCCGGGGATCGATACCGCGGAGGAGTTTCGGACCTTGGTCCGCCGGTTGAGGGACGAAACGGGGGTTCCGGTGGGATTGAAATTGGCCGCCACCCACCACTTGGAAAGGGAACTGGAAATCGCCTTGGCGGCCGGGGTCGATTTTGTCACGGTGGACGGGGCGGAAGGGGGGACGCACGGAGGAGCGCCTTCGTTGCAAGACGACATGGGATTGCCGACCCTGTTTGCCGTGTCGCGGGCCGCCGACTTTCTCGCCCGTAAGGGAGTCAAAGGCGAGGTGAGCCTGATTGCGGCGGGCGGGCTGGTCACTCCCGGCCGGATGTTGAAAGCGATGGCGCTCGGGGCGGACGCCGTATACATCGGGACGGCCGCCCTGCTCGCCTTGGTTTCCGATCAGATGACAGAGGCGGTTCCGTGGGAACCCCCTACCAGCCTGGTGGTGTATACGGGAAAACGGACGGAACAACTGGACGTAGAGCGGGGAGCGCGGAACGTGGTCGCGTTTTTGCAGGCCTGCCTCGCGGAAATGGAACTGGTGGCCGCGTCCCTCGGCCGGACGGCCCTGGCCGACATCGACAAATCCGACCTGTGCGCTTTGGACCCGTTTCTCGCCCGGGCGCTGGGTGTGGCGTGGGGATGGGTGTCTCCGGGCGACCGGCGGGAGGAGGAGCGGTTTTCCGAGGAATCTTGTGTCCGGCCCGGAGGTCCACTACAATGGGAGGAAGCCGGGCCCGGTCCGGTCGTGCGGGACGTGCACTGAACCCGCCGGGTCAAACACGGTGCGGGGGGAGAAGGAGATGCTGAGGCTGTTTGTCGTTCTCGGAAGTATCGGCGCCTTTCTGTCGGTGGCGCTGGGGGCTTTTGGCGCCCACGCCTTGCGGTCCCGGATTTCGGCGGAAATGTTGTCGATTTACCAGACAGGTGTGCATTATCAGTTTATCCACTCCCTGGCTCTGATTTTGGTGGGCGTATTGGCGGAAAGGCTTCATGCCCCGGGCTGGACGGCGGGGGCGGGGATTTGTTTTGCGGTGGGCATCCTCCTTTTTTCGGGCAGCCTGTACGCCTTGAGCACGAGCGGCGTACCAACCTTGGGCCTCGTGACCCCCTTCGGGGGAATTGCCTTTCTCCTCGGATGGTTACTCCTGGCCGGCGCGGCGCTTCGGGGTTCTTGAGACGCCGGCACAAAAGCGGCCGCACAAGCTTCAAGCTTGTACGGCCGCCATCACCTGGTCGAGCAAGACCTCTTCCGGCACCGCTCCTTCGATCGATTCCAGATCATTGATGACCGTCTTCGGAACCCCGTAGACCTCGAAGCGGTTCGCCCAGTCGGGGAATTCCGTCGCTTCGATCATGTGTCCCCGGATGTGCGGGCTTTCGAAAGCGAACTGGTGGGCGAGGCGCACCGCCGCCGGACAATACGGACAAGTGGGGGTGACAAAGACGTTCAGCGTGACGTCCTGGTCGAGTGCGGCCAGTTTGGCCCTCGTCGCCGGTTTCAATCCCGAATCGCCCCGGGAGACCATCAGGATGGCTTCGATCAGGGTCGTGAATTCGTAACCGGCGGGGATTCCGAAGAAGCGAATGCCGTAGTCGGTCCCGTTCCCGCCGAGGACGGCGATGGCCGGCACGCGCTCCACGCCGAGCTCCCGCGCTTTTTCTTCTTCGGTGTAAAGGTTATAGACCTCCAGGGAAATCAAGTCGGACAACCCGGCCAATTCCTCGAGGAGCCGGCGGGTTTGCGGGCACCCCGGGCAGTTGAGGGAAGACTCGAAGAAGCGCAGCGTCACGGGCGAAACCATTTCGGAAAACCGATCCCGGATTTTTTGACGGTCTTTTTCCGCAATCAGCACGGTGGTCACCTCCGACCTCGTCCTCAAGTACAGTGTACCCGTAAGGGTATTATGCCTCCCTCCGCTCCATTCTGTCAAGGGGAGCGGGAACACCCTCAGCATACCACGGGTTCACCGGAGTTCATACGCAGCGTTCTGCGCCGGCGGCCCGGCACCGGGTGCTGAGCGTCTGGAGCGTCCGGCGACGGCTTTGGAACTTTTAAGGAGGGGAATATCGTGACGGCGTTGGAACAGCGACTGTCCCAGTTTTACGCCTATGTCGCCCGCATGCAGCACTACCGGGAGGCCTTGGCGCTGATGGCCTGGGACTTGCGGACCGGGGCACCCCCCAAAGGGGTGAGCGCCCGGGCGGAAGCCGTGGGGACCCTGTCGGAAGACGTGTTCGCCATGGCCGTATCGGAGCGGATGGAAGAGTTTTTGGGGGAACTGGAACCGGTTCGGGAACAGCTCGACGAGCGCACCCGCGCCCTGGTGAGGGAGTGCCGCCGGGAATTCGACCGCAACCGGAAAATTCCCCGTGAGCGCTACCGCGAGTTTGTCGTATTGACCACCCGGGCCGAATCCGTCTGGGAAGAGGCGAAGGCCAAGGGGGATTTTCTCCTCTTTCGCCCGTATCTCGAGCAAATCGTGACTTTTTTGCGGGAGTTCGTGGAGTACTGGGGGTATGAGGAGGATCCCTACGACGCCCTTCTCGATTCCTATGAGCCGGGTGTCCGGACCCGGGACATCGATCCGCTGTTCCGGCGACTCCGGGAGGAGACGGTCCGTTTGGTCGGGGAAATCGCGGGGACTGGGAGGCGTCCGGATACGTCGGCGTTTTTGCGCTCCGTTCCGCCGGACCGCCAGCGGGAACTGTGCCGGTGGGTTCTGGATGTCATCGGTTTCGATTTTGAAGGGGGAAGGTTGGACGAGACGGTCCATCCCTTCGAAATTTCGTTAAACCCCGGGGATGTCCGGGTGACGACCCGGTATGAACCCGGGGACGTTCGAACGGCTCTGTTCAGCGTCCTGCACGAAGGGGGACATGCCCTTTACGAGCAGGGGATCGATCCGGATCTCGCCGGCACTCCCCTCTGGACGGGCGCCTCGATGGGCATCCACGAGTCCCAGTCGCGGTTTTGGGAGAATCTGGTCGGACGCAGCCTCCCTTTTTGGGAGCGTTATTTCGGGGAGCTCCGGCACCGGCTGGGACCGGAGTGGGCGGAGTTGACCCTCGAGCAGTTTTACGCAGGGATCAACGACGTGGCTCCTTCCTTGATCCGGACGGAAGCCGACGAGGTGACATACAACCTTCACATTTTCCTCCGGTACGACTTGGAGCGGGCCCTGATTGCGGGATCTCTGGAGGTCCGGGACCTCCCGGAGGCGTGGCGGGAGCAATCGCGCGCGCTGCTGGGCGTCGTCCCGGAGGGGGACGCGGAAGGGGTGCTGCAAGACGTCCACTGGGCATCCGGAAGTTTCGGTTATTTTCCCACTTATACTCTGGGCAATCTCTATGCGGCCCAACTGCGCGAGGCGATCGCCCGGGACCTGGGCGACTGGGACGGATTGTTGAGGGAGGGCGAGCTGGGGGCGGTGCTCCGCTGGTTGCGGGACCGGATCCACCGGTACGGGAAACTTTTTGATCCCCTCGATCTGTTGCGGCGGGCAACGGGCGAAGAACCTTCTGCGGAGCCACTTGTCCGGTATCTGAGGAATAAGTACGGGCCGCTATACGGGGTTTGAGGGTGCGTGGACGGAGTTTGGGCTTTACGGTAAAATGGGTGCGCGGGCGCGGGCTCGCCGGGAAGGCGGGCCCGAATGACGCGGACCGCGTGCGGGAGCGCCCTGGGGAGGAATGGTGGTGCGAAGAATTCCCAAACGAACGTCTTTCCGGATCCGGAGGGTGCATCCGGATCCCACCCGGCGGTGGTTGAAATACGCCGCCAACGCGATCACGGCCGCCAATCTGTCTCTCGGGTTGCTGTCCGTTTTGCTGTCGTTTTTTCACCTGTTCCGGTGGGCAGCTGTCGCGCTCATGGCCGCCGTTTTGTTCGACCGGCTGGACGGCTCCACAGCCCGCCGGTTGGGGATTGTGAGCGATTTCGGCCGGGAGCTCGACAGTTTGAGCGATTTGGTTTCCTTCGGGGTCGCTCCGGCCGTGTTGATTTACAGTCAGGTTTACATGGACCGCCTGCCGCTGATCGGAGGGGCGCTGTCCATGTTGTACGTTCTGTGCGGGGCTTTGCGTTTGGCCCGGTTCAATGTGCAAAATGCGGTCGGCGGATTCCTCGGGGTGCCCATCACCTTCGCGGGCGGGGTTCTGGGCCTGTTGAGCCTGCTGGCGCGGGACGTGCCGATGGCCGGCTTTGCGGCGGCGGAAATCCTGCTTTCCGTCCTGATGGTCAGCAAGATCCGAGTGAAAAAGTTTTAGAGGGGGATGCCGAATGAAAGCCCTCGTGACCGGCGGAATCTCCGGCCTCGGACGGGCGGTGGCTTCGGTGCTGGCAGAAGAGGGGTACGAAGTGGTGGTGACCTATCGCCGGGAGAGGGGCGAGGGGGACCCGTCTTTGCCGGCGGGCGGTCCGGGCCGGATTCGGGCGGTCCGGTGCGATGCGGGAGACCGGGCCCAAGTGGAGGCGTTCCTGGACCGGGAATGCGACTTCGACGTTTGGGTCCATGCGGCAGGGCCCTTCCGGGTGTCTAAAATCGCTGCCGGGGACATGGACGCGGAGGAATGGAACGGATTGGTGGAAGGAAATCTGCTGGGGGTCCAGTGGCACGCCCGGCGGATTATCCCCCACATGCGGCAAAGGCGGTGGGGCCGGATCATCACCTTCGGTTATCCCCAGGTGGAGGGCGCCGTGCCCTGGGAGGGGAGGGCGGCCTATGCCAGTGCGAAGGCGGGGCTTTTGACGCTGACGAGGACCCTGGCTGCGGAAGAAGCCCGTCACGGCATCACCGTCAACATGATTTGTCCGGGGGACATACGTCCTCCCTATAAGGAAGGAACCATCGCCGAGGCGAGACGGGCCTCCGATCCTTCGACGCCCATCGGCCGGCCGGGCACGGGGGAGGACGTGGCCCGGGTGGTCCGCTTTCTCTGCCACCCCGATTCGGATATGGTCACGGGCAGCGTCATTTACGTCACCGGAGGGGTACAGTATTTTCCGTTCGTTTATTGAACGGAAGCAGCGAGGGAAGCGCAGGCGGCCGGATGAAAGAGAACCGTCCCCGGGAAGGCTATAGAGAGCGTACACGGTCGTGCGCTTGGGGGGATGGCGCGTGGAAACATGGTTGAAGCGGGGGTTGCAAACGTTGGGCAGCAGTCCGGCTGCCAACCGGTTGGCCCGGCGCTGGGGACCGAGGTTGGGCGCTTCCCGCTTTGTGGCAGGGGAAAACCTGGAGCAGGCTCTGGCGGTGGCGGCGTCCCTCAACCGGGAAGGGCTGGAGGCGACACTGGGCCACCTCGGCGAATTCGTTTCGCGGGCGGAGGAGGCCCGAGCCGCCGCAGAGGCGTGTCTTGCCGCCCTGTCCGGGATCCGCTCTTCCGGCGTGAGGTCTCACCTTTCGGTGAAACTGACCCAGTTGGGGTTGGATGTGAACGCCGATTTGGTCCGGGAGAATTTGATCCGCATTCTCGAAAGGGCCCGGGAAGCCGGCATTTTTGTGCGCATCGACATGGAGGATTCCGCCCACCTTCCCGCGACCTTGGACCTGTTCAAAGAGATGCGGCGGCGCTACGACCAAGTGGGAATCGCCATCCAAGCATATCTTTACCGGAGTGAGCGGGATTTAAGAGAGCTTCAGGCGATTGGCGCCAATGTGCGGCTGGTCAAAGGGGCTTATCTGGAACCGGCATCGGTGGCGTATTCCAGTAAACGGGACGTGGATGAAAATCTCAAAAAATTGATCGACTTGCAGTTGCGCAGCGGTTGTTATGCGGCGGTGGCCAGTCACGATCCCGAGATCCTCGCCCACACCCGGCGGCGGGCGGCCGAGTGGGGGATTTCCCGGGATCGTTTCGAATTTCAAATGCTGTACGGCATTCGCCCGGATCTGCAACGGGAGTTGGCGCGTGAGGGCTATCGGGTGCGGGTTTACGTGCCTTACGGAACGGATTGGTTCGGGTATTTCATGCGCCGGTTGGCGGAGCGGCCGGCCAATGTCTGGTTCGTCCTGAAGAACGCCGTTTTTCCGAAGCGGTGAAGGGCCACGTCTCCTCAAGGGGCCGGCCCGGGACGGGGCGGTCCGAACAGCGTGCTGTAGACGGTGCGGTCCAGAAGGCCCGCTTTCGCGACCGGGCGTGGTTGCCTTTTTGCGGCCAGGAGCCATAAGGTCGCACCGGCCGCAGCTCCCAGAACGGCGCTCCAAAATGCTTTGCCGTACCGCGCCATACCGTTCCCTCCTTCGGGTTCCGGTGGATTCACGGATCCCCTTGCGATGGTATTATTATGGTGTGAAGAAAAAATCTTGGAATACGGCAGCGGACCTCCGCATATCCGCCCCGCGGAGTGGAAAAGAGGCCGTGGGGCGAAGGTTATAGACGAAAAGGGAGAACCGTTATATCATAATAAGCACCGAGAGGCTGCCTTCTCGGCGGACGATGGCAACGCTGAGTTCCAATTTTGGAAGCGGGGGACCCAACCATTCGGGGTGAATCCGGCCCAGGGGCCGGTAGGGTGGCTCTCGACCCGAACCCGTCAGCTAACCTCGTAAGCGGAAGGAGAGGATCGGTCCGATGTTATGCTCAGAACCGGATCGGGAGGATTGCGTTCGCGTTTCCATTGAACTGGGCCGCAAAGAAGAGGTGCCGTGGATTTCATTGGACGGCAAGCGTTTGGAGTTGCCCTTTGCTTCCATGCGGGGAGTGGCCCAGTTGGTGAGGGACAGCCTCCGGCAAAATCCGGGATTGCGGGAGGTCGTGCTGGGGAATCCGGACCGTTTGCGCGGCCGGAAAGATTTGGGCACGGTCATCGAGACTTTTCGGGAAGTGATTTTGGCCAGCGGCAGAGGAATCGAGTTTTCCGCAAAATGGCCGGTAAAGGGCGCATAGGCATTGGGAGGCACGTGCGCGGGGCAGGCGCACATTTCGGATACGGAGTCGGAAAGGGACCGCTTGCGGGCGGTCCCTTTTGTAAAGCACGTTCAAGCGGTTCTGGGAGTCCGGTTCGGGCCGGTGATAAGGGGGGACGGGGATGAACCACGTGCGCTACCACGCCATCACCGGGGATCCGATTTTGTATGTCGACCACCGACGGAAACCGAACGGTTATGTGGACGGCCACTGCCCGTTCTGTCATCCTTCGGAGTCCATCAAAAAGGTCTATCCCGTCGACGATGATGTCATCACGGTTTGGGACAACCTCTATCCGGTTGTCCCGGAAGGCCTGGTTCAGGAGCTCGTGGTGGAGAGCCGGATCCACGAGAAGCCTCTAGGCGGACATTCGGAACGGGGCATTGCCGCTTGGCTCCAAGTCTTGCGGGACCGGATGCGCCTGCTGTACGGCCATCCGGGGGTTTTGTACGTATCGGCTTTTCGAAATTGGGGGAGACAATCCGGCGGAACGCAGCCTCATCCCCACAGCCAATTGTACGGCCTTCCCTTCATCCCTCCGGCGATTGAACGGGAACGGGAAGGGTTTAAACGCTTGAGGCGGGAATCGGGATGTTGTCCGGTCTGCCGGGAAATCGAGCAAGTGACGGAGGAGCGGGTCATTTTCCGGAATTCGTGGGCGGTGTCCCTCACTCCGTACGGGTCGATGCACCCGCTGGAAGTATGGGTGATTCCCCGGGATCACGCGGCCCGCTACGACGATTTGTCGGATTCTCAGCTCGTCGGGATGGCCGAGGTGTTCCACCGGACCATCGTCGCCTTCGAACGGGCCATCGGAGGGCAGGCGTACAACATCGTCCTGCATCATGACCACGATGAAGACTACCACCTGCGGTTTGTCATGTTCGCACGCACCTTCACCTACTCGGGGTTTGTTTTGGGAACCGGGACGTGGATCAACGGGCTCGATCCGGAAAAAGCGGCGGCGTTGTTAAAGGAAGTTTGATTTACGATACAGGGGTATGGTAATATGAGTCTAAGGTGGTGAAGCGGTTGCACGGATACGGCGAAGTCAAGGAGGATCTGATCCAACGGTTGCGCCGGATTGAAGGTCAGGTGCGCGGCGTGCAGAAGATGATCGAGGAAGACCGGTACTGCGTGGACATCCTCACTCAGCTGGCGGCGATCCGGGCGGCGGCGCACAAGGTCGCTCTGACAATCCTGGAAGCCCATACGCGGGGGTGTGTGGCCCGGGCCATTCAATCGAGCGGCGGTGAGGAGGCCATTACCGAATTGATGGAAGCCATCGAGTTTTTCACCAAGTAAGGCCACCGAAGAGCGGAGGGGTTGACCGTGACGACGACGGTGTTGCAGGTGAAAGGCATGTCCTGTGATCATTGCGTTCACGCCGTAGAGTCTGCTCTGAAGGCTCTGGACGGAGTGGAGAAGGTCCGGGTGGACCTCGGCAAAGGGGAAGTGGAGGTGTCCTTTGACAGTTCCAGGGTAGGACGGGAACAATTCCGGAAAGCCGTCGAGGACGCCGGATATGAGTTGGTCGGGGCGTGACCGGAGCGGCCGGGAGCGCGGGGGCCGGACGGCGGTGTTGCGCCGGAGAAAGATTCCGGCGGCGGCCGTCGCGGTCGCCGTCGCCGCCGTGTTGGGGTGGGCGGCGGTTCGCCACCTCGCGGGTTTTGGCGCGTCGGTGGAAGATTGGGCGTTTCACATTCGAACTTATGGATATCTGGCTTGGGCAGCGGCGGCTTTTTTGGTCGTCGCTCACGCTGTTTTTCCTTATGTTCCCTTTGTGTTGCTCGCGGGGGCCAACGTCGCGGTCTTCGGTCCGGTGTGCGGTTTTCTGCTCAACTGGCTCGGGATCGCAGCGGGGGCCTCTTTACTTTTCTGGTTGAGCCGGGGCCTGCTCCGGGATGCCGTTCGCCGGAAGTGGAAAGATCATCCTCTCGCCGTTCGGTTTGAGGGCGTGACCGCAGCCGGAGGGTGGGGCCTCGTGTTGGTATGCCGCCTGATCCCCGTTGTCCCTTCCGCGTTGGTGGACGGTTTGGCGGGCGTTTCGGGGATGACTTACGGAGCCTTTGTCTTCGGGACGCTGGTTGGGACTTTTCCCGTGATTGCGGTGGAGTCGTTTTTCGGGGGCTCTCTGTTTCGCCCCGGGGGTGTGGCGTGGGCAAGGCTCGGAGCGGCCGGATTGTTGTGGCTGGCGGTGATTCTCGCGGGCCTTTGGGTCGGTCGCCTCTTGATGCGGCGCGGGTATGGGACCGCCGGGGGAGAGAGCCGGGACCGGTAACCGCCGTTCTGCGGGATAGACGGAAAATTGGAATCCATGCGCGTTGAGCCGGTAGGATGAAAAGCGCGTCGCCCGGGCATATTGAAAACCGGGAGGTGAATCCTGTGGATCAGCAGTTGATACGGGACCTGGAACGGGAGAAGGATTCCCTGCTCGATCAATGGGTCTGGGCGGACGGCGCGGAGCGGGTCAAGATTCTGATCCGGCGCATGGAATTGCAAGAAAGATTGGAGGATTTGCGGCAGAGCGCCGGGGGATGACGGGACCGGTCCGGCTCTCCCGGGCTCGGAGTCGCCGCCGCTCCGGGGTGCCGGGTTTCGGAGGAAATTCCCGGGGCGGCGCGAGCGCCGAAGCCCGATCGTGAGGCGCCTCTCGACCCCGGACCGTCAGTATTGCAATTGAAGGGCGAACTTCCAGCATGCCTCTCCGACCACTTCCCGGGCTCGGGTCAAGGCAATCTGTAGCTCGGCGGACGTCCGCTCCTGCCACGCCTGCACGGCGGTTACCCAGCGGCGCGCTTCGTCGTTTCCGGCGGCCGCCGCCATGCGCCCGATCGCGTCCCGGGCGCGGCGGTCGTGTTCGGCCGCCTCTGCCATGCAGCGCAGGGCGATGCCCACGACGGTGGGATGATCGTCTCCCGCCAGAATCCGTCGCACGCATCCTTCGGCGGTGAGCCGGTGGTATCCCGTTTCGTAATTTTCCCGGTGCAGATCCGCGAGGCCGGGCAATTCGGCGGCGGCGGGCAGAAGTTTCATTTGGGTGCTGACGGAACAGAGGACGGCCAGTGCGTATTGGCTAGTCCGGAGATGGTCGAGAATCTTTGCAAATGCCCGTTGATCGGTCGGACAGTGGGGCCAAGGTTCCACTGCTTCGCGCTCCTCTCCGTGGGGGATGGTACTGTAGCCTATGCCGGATGGGTTCGAGTTGATCCAAAGAAATGTTTTCGGAGTTCCCGGGGGTGATGTTGTGGAGCGGATGAACGACGGGGAACGGAAAGGCGGACCGTACCGGCCGGCGTCCCTGCCTCCCCATTTGGTCAAAGAATTGCAGACGTTTGAAGCGCGCCTGTCCGCCGAGCTGGGACGCGAGGTCATCCTGTTGTGTTACGACGGGGCCGAGTGACTGCTCCAGACGGCGCGCTTTGTGAGGATTCCTCCGGTTCCTCAAGGGCCCGGAGGTTTTTTGCGCCATTGGGGGCGAACATCCGCCGGGAGGGACCCGGCCGGATCCGGTCGATAGGATAAATGTACTAGAAACATCTAGCACAGGTTCACCATATCAAATTGGTCGGCCTCGACCTATCCAGGTAAACCCCTGTCCATTTAGACTTTAAATTGAGGGTGTCCCGGCGGTCGCGCGGTTCAGTCCTAGCCTCTCTACGGAAATGGAAAGGGTTCGGGGATGAAATGGTTTGATCTACTCAATCCGCTGTCCATCGCCTTTGATTTCGGAAGCAAGGCCCCTCCCGGCCGTGCCCGCCGGGTGGCGTATCTGGCGGCGCGACTGGCTCTGGAAGCGGGGTTGGGAGTTTACGGGGCTCGGCTCCTGTATTTCTCCGGCCTCCTCCACGATATCGGCTTGATCGGCCCGCCCGACGGAGGGAGGGCGGCATTTGCAAAGGAGCGACATCCGATTGCCTCGGCCGGGTGGATCAAATCGCTTCCCCTCGATCCGTGGGTGCAAGTATACGTCAGTCAACATCACGAAAATTGGGATGGTTCGGGATTTCCTTTTGGATTGCGCGGCCGCGAGATTTCCCTTGGGGGCCGGATTCTGCGCTTGGCCTGTGCCGCGGTCGAAGAAGCGGAGCGCCGGGATGGTGCAGATGCGAGCCGGCTGGGCGAAGAAAGCCGGATTTGGGCCCGCCGGCTTGCAGGGGCGGAATTCGACCCGGACGTCGTGGCCGTCTACGACCGGTTGTTGAACCGGGTGGACGTGGTGTTGGATCTGTTCGGTCCGTTTTATACCATTGCCGCCTCAGCCCGCCGTCCGGCCGGAGATTTGGGAATGGGACGTGAAGAGGTCATGGCCGTGGCCCGGCTGCTGGGCCGCCTTGCGGACAATCGCCGGTTCCGTCCTGGACATGCGGAGATGGTGGCCCGTTGGAGCCGCCGGTTGGGCGAAGCGGTGGGGTTGAACGAACGGGATCTCTTCTCCTTAGAAGTGGCGGCATACGTCCACGATGTCGGATATCTGGTCCTGCCGGAGGAGGAGATCCGGGCGGCAAGCCGCAGCGGTGCCGAATCCCCCGCATGTAGGACTCACCCGTATTTTTCCCAGATTTTGTTGCAAGGCATCCAGGGCTTGGAGGCCGCCTCTTTGTGGGCTGGACAGCACCACGAAAGGTTGGACGGCAGCGGGTATCCGGCGGGCCTGTCGGACCAGGCTCTCCCGACGGGGGCGCGCATCCTCCAGGTGGCCCATTTTCTCGCCGAGTGGCAGGAGGGTGGCACAGGTCCGGCGCCGGAGGCCGGGGAGTCGGGGAACGGCTTGGCGGCGGCCTTGAAGCGGGAAGCCGAGTCCGGCCGGCTCGATGCCGGGCTTTGCCGGGCGGCCCTGCGGATTTGTGAAGGGGAATCCGGATTCCGGCCGGGAACGGTCGGGGCGGCATTCCCTGCCGTGCAAAATGGAAGGAGAGGGGTTGTCGCGATGAAGAGGATGCTGTTTGCTACGGATGGATCGGAAGCTTCCCAGAAGGCGCAGGAGATGGTTAAAGAATTTTTTTACAAATGGCCCGAAGCGGAATTGGTGGTGCTGTACGTCTCCCAAACGGTTCCGTACTACTACGAAGCCACTCCGGATTTGTTGGCCAATCTGTCCGAACACGAGGAAGCTTGGGCCCGCCAGATCGAGAACAACATCCGGGAGGCGATTCCCGACGGTCACGACCGCATCCGCTTCAAGCATCTCGTGGGCCATCCGGCGACGGCCATCTGCGAGGTGGCGGAGGAAGAAAATGTGGATCTCATCATCGTGGGGAGTCACGGCAGGAGCGCCATCGACCGGATGTTGTTGGGCAGCGTCAGTCACGGCGTTTTGAACCGCGCAAAGCGGCCGGTCTTGGTGGTCAAAGGTTGACGCCGGAAGAAAGCGGGGCGTTCATCGGGTCGCCCCGCGACTATTTTCTCCGGAGGGAGAATGTCCGTCCTCCGGGGGGCGGATTCCCTGGCGGATGGCGTAGGCGGCCGCCTGAACCCGGTTGGTCAGATGTAATTTGCCCAAAATGTTTTGGATATGATTGCGCACGGTGTGTTCGCTGATGAACAGCTGTTTGGCGATTTCCCGGTTTGAGGCGCCGGTGCTGAGATATCCGAGCACCTCCAGTTCCCGCCCCGTAAGGGGTTCTACGGCATTGTCCTGGGAGGACTCCTTGTGGAATTCCGCCATGATCCGGGCGGCGAGCAATCCCGGGATGACCGCTTCGCCCCGCGCGACCTTCCTGATACTGGAAATCAACTCGTCGGGATCGACGTTTTTCAACAAATAGCCGTTGGCTCCGGCCCGGATGGCTTCGAAAAGATCCTCGTCCTCCTCCGACACGGTCAAGATCAGGATTTTGGCCTTTGGATCGAGGGCGCGCAGTTGTCGAATCGCCTCGAGCCCGCTCATCACCGGCATGCGGATGTCCATGAGGACCACATCGGGCCGAAGTTCCGGATACAGCTCAACGGCCTGTTTTCCGTTTGCCGCTTCTCCCACCACCGAGAGATCCGGCGACGTCTCGAGGATCGTTCGCACCCCTTGTCGAAACAGTGCATGGTCGTCCACCAGCAATACTCCCACGGACATGGGCGTTTCCCTCCCGCAGCATGGCGTTCCGGCGACGGCTCTCCGTCCGGTTTACCCGGTTTGTTGCCGAATTGGCTCCTCTTGGGTGTCCTGAAACCAGTGCAGTTCGATTCGCGTTCCCCGCGGCTCCCTCCGGGCGATTCGCAAAATGGCGCCGAGGGACTGGGCCCGCTGGTGCATGGCCTTCAACCCGAAATGTCGGGTGACCGTGTCGGCGTCGGGGAAGCCGTCGGCGACCTGGCTCAACACCTCCTCGGGAATTCCCACGCCGTCATCTTCGACGATCACGGTGTATTGACGGCGGAACGGGCCCGCCGGACGCGACCCGAGGGTCATCCACACTTTAGAGGCGCCGCTGTGTTTGCGGACATTGGAAAGAGATTCCTGGACGATCTTGGCCACCTGGTCGCCGGTGTAGGGATCGCAAATATCGGGAAAATCGAAATCGGACACTTCCACCGGGATACCGGCGCGGTGCTGGAATTCGACCACCAACTTGTGAATGAAGTGTTTGAGTTGTTTGCCTGCGTGAAAGGTCAGATCGTAGAGCGCGCGCCGGAGCTCCAGAAAACTGTCGTGGATGACGGCGGTGACTTCTTCGAGTTTGGAGCGGGCTTCCGAGACCCGTCCTTGGTCCAGGAGGGATTGGATCAACTTGAGTTGCATGTGAGAATATGCGATGTCTTGAACCACCCCATCGTGCAGATCCCGCGCCAGGCGTTCCCGTTCCTGAAGGGTAAAAAACAGTTCGTCTTTCTTCCTTCGCTCCTGTTCTAGATGCCGCTTTTCCGTCAAATTGCGCAAACTCATAAGAAAATATTGCTTTTTTCCTACCGGAATGTAAGAATAAGATACGGCTACCGGCACGATCTTCCCCGTATGGGTTTGAATGTTCATTTCGACATAATCGAGAGACTGGCCTCGTTGGAGGACGCACCGTCCGAAACACACGGCTTCCAGGGATAGGTTGGATTCTGTGTCATTGTGACAACGGAGCAATTCCCCGCACGTTTCGGGAAGAACGTCGTCGGGCCGGGCTTCGATGAGCGAAATGGCCGCTTGATTCATGAACACGATCCGCCGTTGCTCATCGACCACGATCAGGCCGTCGGATGCGTGTTGCAACAGAGCTCGGTAATAGGCGAGTTCCTCCTGGATGTCCACCTGTTCTCGGTTCATCGCCTCGACTCCCCCGGACCGCCGATCGGTTTCTCTGACCAATCAACGTCTTTTTTTGCAATTTTATTTTTCAGATCCAGTATAACAAGGGATGTGAGACGGAAAAAAGTCCCGAGGGCGGAGTGAATCTGAAACTTCTTCAAAAAAGGAACGGCTCCCGCTCCGCGCGGGAGCACAGAATCGGGGGGGTCCGGTCAGGCTTCGCTGAGGGTGACGAACCGGTATCCCTGATGCTCCAGAAAGTCGAGGAGAGTGTCGAGGGCCTCCAACATCCGCGGTTGATTGGCTCCTCCGTCGTGGAAAAGCACGATGCGGCCTGGGGCGACGGTGTCTTTGACGACGGCGGTGATCGAGGTGGCGTCCCGGCCGACGATCCAGTCTCGGGGATCGATGGACCACATGGCGATGGGATGTCCCGTCTGCCGGGCGGCGTCGAGGACCGCCGGCGTCAGCACCCCGCCCGCAGGGCGAAAGTACCGGGGCCAGACCCCTGCGATCCGGACGATGACTTCGTCGGCTTGGCGGATGTCTCGAGCGATCTCCCCGGCGCTCATCCGGCTGAGCTGGGCATGCAGGTAGCCGTGATTCCCCAGTTCGTGGCCTTCCGACGCCAGTTGCCGCACGATGCCGGGATATTTTTCGCATTGCACCCCCGTCAAAAAAAACGTCGCCCGCACCCGGTGACGGCGCAGAATGTAGAGCAATTGGGGGGTGTACAGGGGATGCGGACCGTCGTCAAAAGTCAGGGCAATACACTGTCCGGGGCGGTGAAGGGTCCGGAGTGGTTCGGAATTCGGCGGGGCTGGCGGCGGGACCGGCGGATGCGGAATGGCCGGTTGCGGGGCCGCGGCGGCGATGGTGCCCCACAGAAGGATCGAGAGAGCGAGCCAGCGCCCTCGCCGGCGCCGTTTCCCGATGATCATCGCATTCCCCTCTTCCGGTGCGGAAATGCCAGGAGTAGTGTATCCCTTGCCCCATTCGCGTATGATCTAATGAAGGCGGCTCAACCGGCCCTCGTCCGCTGTTTGGCATTCCCGCAGGTTTGTGAAACAATATAAACAAAACGGTATGTTTGGCAAGTCGGGAGGTTGGTAGCGGTGGAACAGGAACATGCGGCCTATATGACGGAAGAAGGGTTAAGGAAACTAAAGGAAGAATTGGATTGGTTGAAGACGGAGAAGCGGGCCCAAGTCAAAGAACGGCTGAAAATTGCCCGCAGTTACGGCGATTTGTCTGAGAACAGCGAATACGACGCGGCGAAGGAAGAACAGGCGTTCGTGGAGTCTCGGATCCTTCAACTGGAAGATCAGATCCGGCGGGCCAAGATCATCCGGGACGAAGACAAGGTGGAAGGCGTCGTGACGATTGGATCGACGGTGACCATCCGCGAACTGCCGGACGGAGACGAAGAAACCTATACCATCGTCGGCTCGGCGGAAGCGGATCCGTCGAAGTTTCGGATTTCGAACGAATCTCCGATGGGCGCCGGACTTCTCGGCCGCCGGGTCGGGGAACGGGTGGGGATTATGACCCCCGGCGGAGAAATTCGGGTGGAGATCGTCCGGGTACGGTAAGGGCAACGGACCGGTCGGGCCGATGATGCGTAAAAAAATTTATGACCCTCTGCGATTTCCTACTATACAAATCTGGGGCGGTATGCTATCATCGAGTTACTAAGGGGTCAAGGAGGCAATTTTGTGAAAGGGAAAGTCAAGTGGTTCAATGCGGAGAAAGGCTACGGTTTCATTACGCCGGTGGACGGCGGAAAGGATGTGTTTGTCCACTACAGCGCCATTCAGGAAGAGGGATTCCGTACACTGGAAGAGGGACAGGACGTCGAATACGACATTGTGGAAGGGCCTCGCGGCCCCCAGGCAGCCAACGTGGTAAAAGTGTAAACAGAACGACACCGAGACTTTTTCAGCCATTGACAGTTTGTCAATGGCTGTTTCTATTTCCGTTCGGATTTCGTTGACCCGGCGCCGCCGGCCTGTTGTATAATCGGCGTATATGCCGGTTCTTTGAATCCCGGGGCGGGAGAAGAAAAGGGGGTTACGTATGAACAAAATGCGGATTTTTGGCATGTGGACGGCCGTTCTGATGGCGGTGACGGCTCTGGCGGGATGTGGAGCGCCAACCGGACCAGGCGGCGCGGCGGGCGGAGGAACAAGCGTCAAAAAGATCGGCATTATTCAAATTGTGGATCATCCCGCTTTAAACGAAGCCCGGGACGGGTTCATTCAAGCCTTGGCGGACGCGGGTTACAAAGAAGGGGAAAAGGTGGTCTTCGACCGGCAGAATGCTCAAAACGACCAGACCACCGCGAAGACGATCGCCGACAAATTCGTCCGGGACAAGGTCGATCTCATCCTGGCGGTGTCGACGTCGGCCGCCCAAGCGGTTTACAATACGACGAAATCGATTCCGATCGTCATCACCGCCGTGACGAACCCCGTTTCGGCCGGTTTGGTGCAGTCCATGGATAAACCGGGCACAAACGTTACGGGGACCTCGGACGCCATGCCCATCGCGGAGCATTTTAAACTGATTCAAGAAGTGTTGCCCAATGCCAAAAGAATCGGCTTCCTCTACAATCCCGGAGAGACGAACTCGTCGGAACAATTTAAGGAAGCGCAAGGGGCGGCGCCGCAGTTCGGCTTCACTCTCGTTCCCGGCGCGGTCTCCGGCGTCAACGAAGTCAAAACGGCCACCGCGCAGTTGGCGGACAAGGTGGACGCCATCTACGTACCGACCGACAACACGGTGGTGTCGGCCATTGCCACCGTCGTACAAACGGCTAAGGAAAAGAAAATCCCGGTCTTCGGTTCGGAAGAGGGTCAGGTGAAGCAGGGTGCCCTCATCACCAAGGGCATCGACTATCACAAATTGGGTTACCAGGCGGGTCAGATTGCGGTCCGGATTTTGAAAGGCGAGGATCCCAAATCGATTCCGATCGAGACCGCCCGTGAGATGAACGTGGTCGTCAATTTGAAAACGGCTCAGGAACTGGGCATCCGCATCCCGGACGCGCTATTGCAAAAGGCCAAGAAGATCGAATAGTAGGGGCGGAGGATCGTGCTGGACCTCGTTCTGACGGCAGTCAGAGAAGGGCTTTTGTTCGGCGTGATGGCGGCGGGTGTCTTCTTGACCTTCCGGGTGTTGAACTTTGCCGATCTGACCGTGGACGGCAGTTTCGCACTCGGGGCGGCGGCTTATGCCGCCGTGTTGGCAGGGGGAGGAACGGCCTGGAAGGGGTTGGTCCTGGCCCTCGCCGCCGGCCTGGCGGCCGGGGCCGTAACGGGCCTGCTGCATACCAAGGCGGGAATCACAGGACTGTTGGCCGGGATTTTGACGATGATCGCCTTGTATTCGGTGAATTTGCGCATCATGGGCCGCCCGAACATTCCCTTGTTGAATACGAGGGGGGTTCTCGGATGGTTCGAGCCCCTGGGGATGTCTGCCGAGGCCAGCGCTTGGACGGTGACGGGGCTGTTTGCCGTTGCCGTCTGGGGGCTGCTCCTGTGGTTGTTTCAGACCAAGTTTGGCTATTTGTTGCGGGCGACGGGCGACAACCTGCAGATGGTTAAGGCGCTGGGAGTGAATCCGGACTACATGGAAATCTGTGGATTGGCGGTGTCCAACGGATTGGTCGCTTTATCCGGCGCTCTGGTGGCCCAGTACCAGGGATTTGCCGATGTGAGCATGGGAATCGGCACCATCGTCGCCGGTTTGGCTTCGGTGATCATCGGCGAGATGCTGATGGGCAGCCGAGGGATCGGGTGGCTGCTGGCCGCGGTCTTTGTGGGGACCTTCGTCTACCGGCTGAGCATCGGCGCGGCTCTGGCTTTGGGCTTCGCTCCTACGGACCTGAAACTTCTCACGGCGTTGATCGTTTTTGCGGCGTTGACCTTACCGGCGATCCGAAAGAAGGTGCGCCTGTCGTGATCGAGATTCGCGATTTGCGCAAGACGTTTTACCGGGGCACCCCCGACGAAATCCAGCTGTTTCGCGGTTTTTCGATGAAAATCGAAAAAGGGGATTTTGTCACGCTCGTGGGAAGCAACGGGGCAGGCAAATCGACCCTGCTGAACCTGATCGCGGGGAGCCTGATGCCGGATTCCGGGGAGATCCTCGTGGAGGGGCGGGATGTGGCCCGGATGCCGGAACACAAGCGTTCCGCTTTTATCAGCCGGGTTTTCCAAAATCCGTCCCTCGGGACGTCTCCTTCGCTGACCATTGAAGAGAATCTCTCGCTGGCTTTGAACAAAGGCCGTCCTTTTGGTCTCGGGCGAGCCAAAGACCGGCGCAGACGGGAGCGGTTTCGGGAACGGCTCGCCGCGTTGGGGCTCGGACTGGAAAACAAACTGGACGTGAAGGTGGGCGTGTTGTCCGGCGGGCAGCGCCAGGCCCTGGCCCTTCTGATGGCCACGGAGGTGCCGCCTTCCCTCTTGTTGCTGGATGAGCACACCGCGGCCCTCGATCCGAACACCGCCGGAGTGATCATGGAAATGACGCGCCGTGTGGTGGAGGAACACCGGATTACGACGCTCATGGTGACGCACAATATGAAAAACGCCCTGGACTACGGCAACCGGCTGGTCATGTTGCACCGGGGTTCCATCGTCGTCGATCTCCGGGACGAACAGAAGCGGGGGCTTACCATCGCGCAATTGATGGACCTGTTCAGCCGCACTTCCGCTTTGACGGACCAGATGGTCCTGGCGGAATTCACCCAAATCTGAGTCTTTGGTCGGGATGGGGTAGAGATGGCGGGCAGGCGGCGGGAGAAGGAGGAGCGGGAGAGGAGATGGCCGTTCGACTGAAATGGCACCTGTCACTGACGGGTGTCTGTTTTGTTTTGGGTTGGTTGTTGACGGTTCAGTACCGGTCGCTGCATCCCTCCGGGTTTTCTGTCGGTGAGGGAGATGTGACTCAAGTGAGCCGCCAACTTGAAGTGGTGCGGGCCCAAAACAAGTCTCTCGAGGCGCGGGTGGGAGAATTGCAAAAGCAAGTGGACCATCTCGAAAAAGAGTTCGGGGGCGATTTGGCTGCATTTGATCAAATGCGGGCGGAGTTGGACAAGGCGCGGATTTTGGCCGGGGCGCCGGTCGCGGGGCCCGGCATTACGGTTACGGTGGACGACGGTAAGGCGGGGCCGTTTTCGCCGGCGGGCACGCGGGCGATCGTTCAGGAATGGGACATTCTCCGTTTGGTTCACGAATTGTTCGCCAGCGGCGCCGAGGCGGTGGCGGTCAACGGGCAGCGGTGGGCGGTGGTGAGCGCGCCCGGTAAAGAGGGGGCCGCCGTGCACCTGCGTGCTCCGTACCAGATCCAGGCGGTCGGCGATCCGGCGGTTCTGATGACAGCCCTTTCGATGCGGGGCGGAGTGTTGGATTGGCTGCGGCAGAGAGGATTGACGGTATCGGCGCCAAAACCGTCGAATAGTCTCCATTTGGCCGGTTACGACGGCCGGAGGTGGACCTTCGATATCCGGCAGTAGGCAATCTGCGAAGGGAATACCCCCTTGTCAAAACGGCCCGCTTTTGATAAAGTATCAAATGTCGCCACCCGGAGGGCGGAGGCGTTCCTCGGTAGCTCAGCGGTAGAGCGTCCGGCTGTTAACCGGGTGGTCGCAGTTCGAATCCTGCCCGGGAGCCACTTGCCCCATAGCTCAGTTGGTGAGCGCATCCATGGTAAGGGATGTGAGGCCACCAGTTCGAGCCTGGTTGGGAGCTCCATGCCTCCGACTCCGTGGGGATTGCCGGATGGCCGGTAAGCGCCGTCCGGCGTGGCTCGGTAGCTGGCCGGTAGAGCAGAGGACTGAAAATCCTCGTGTCGGCGGTTCGATTCCGTCCCGAGCCACCAGTGGGCCACCTTAGCTCAGCCGGTAGAGCACTTCACTGTAATGAAGGGGTCGGCGGTCTGAATCCGCGCCAGGTGGCTCCACGCGGAGGGGTACCAAAGTGGTCAACTGGGGCGGACTGTGGGAACTGTTGGCGTAGCCTTTCGTAGGTTCGAATCCCACTCCACCAGAAGCTGATCAGTAAAAACATCCGTCGCGCCCTGCGACGGATGTTTTTTATGCTGCCAGTCCCTTCCCCGGCGGTCCACAGTGGCTGGAGGACTTCGTGCGTCCATCGCTGTGGGATTTCATGCGCTCACAAAGGCTTGACATTCTGCACTACACTCTATATAATAATCCCTTGGCGTTGATCTCGGTTGGTCATGCTTGAGAATAAAGAAGTTGGAAATCCGGCGAGATTGGTGACGTGGCGGAATTGGCAGACGCGCAAGATTCATAGTTCTTGTGGTCGCAAGACCCTGGGGTCACCAATGGCGGCCGGGTGCCGTCGCGCGGAAGTAGCTCAGAGGTAGAGCATCGCCTTGCCAAGGCGGGGGCCGCGGGTTCGAATCCCGTCTTCCGCTCCAGACCCAGCAT
>JASBVN010000020.1 GCA_029961045.1 Alicyclobacillaceae bacterium
GTGTCAACGTTTGGTAGGCGGAAGACCTCACCGGCACCCGTTCTCCTCACCACAATCGTTGCTCTGCTTGGACCAACTTCCGAAGTACATACTTCACCCACGGCCGGTCTGCTGCAGAGCCTTCCAGCACCGGCAGGTGGGCTTCCAGCCACTCCCATTATCTGCGTACACATTAACAACTTTATTGTAGCCGATATCTATCAATATTACCGTAAGCGTCATATGCTGTTACAATTATCCGAAAAGAATTTTTAGCAGTAACGTTCCACTCACCCTGAGGGTCCGCATTATGGTTTGGCCCGGTGATAATCCTTAGTGAATTTGCCATCTTGTATCTCCTCCTCAAATAATTTTTCTGTCAAGCGTCAGTGAAAATGTCACCTTAACGGAGGGTAAATTCGTCTGTGAAAATGTCACATGGCAGCATGTCGCAGCTGGACCCTTGTACAGGTGTAGGAAGGCTAAAGGGAGCCTGAAGGGACCTCGGGAGCATTGCCCAAAGTGCGTGGTCCTGCCCCCATCAGGCCCCTAAGGAGTGTACCACACCCGCGCCAGGGCCGCTGCGCTTGCGGCTGGGTCACCCCGTGAGCCATCCCCCGTTTGGCCTTGACGGACCCCATGCAGGTCTTCTAAGCTAAGGTCGCACCTGTAGGCTTGCAGGAGGTTTGGACGCAGGGCCTAACCGGAACTTGCGCCAAGGATGGTCTGCAGGTGGTTTATAGGGCGAACGGGAAGATGCACGGGCGGCGTCTTCCCGCTTGTTTTCTTGGGATTTGGGCTTGGGACACGGCTCGAGCAAATAGAAGGTGTGGCCATCCCATAGCCATAGCTGCCCGGATGCGGACGATAGGCGGATTCGGGCTCCGCAGGTTCGACGGCGAAACGGGCATTGTATTTCTCGATGAGCTCGGGCAAGACGCGATTGGCCTCCTCGAGGGTGGAGACTTGGCGGAGCCGCAGTTCCATGGTGAGGCGGTCTTGCAATGTACCCCAGAGCCGTTCGATGCGGCCTTTGGCTTGGGGTGAGCGAGCGAAGGAAAGCGAGATCCCCAATTCTAAGACAGCTTGGCTGAACTGGGTCATAGGCTGGACACCCGCCAGTTCTTCCTCAGAGCAAAAGACAGCCCCGACGACGCGGCCGGTGGCGTCATCTATGGCGGCGTGGAGGACCAATTTGGGGCCTCTGTCCTCAAGCCAGGGGTGTTGGCTGGCATCCATCTGCCAGAGCAGACCTGCACGTTCTTTCCGAGGGCGTACGCGGTGCCGTTTGGCCGGGCGATGCTTGCGAGCAGGCGGGATGCCGGCGGCGCGCAATGTCCGGCGAACGGTGGAGACGCTGACGCAGATGCCTTCGCGTTCCGCCAACAGCTCGGTGAAATGGGAGTCATTGCACCCGGTATAGGCAGGGGTGGAATACAGGGAGACAATCTGGTGTTTCAACTCGTCGGGCAGGGCGTGCTTGGGCTTGCGTCCGCGGTTTTTGTGGATGATGCCCTCCTCCCCCTCTTCGAGGACGCGCTTTTTCAGCCGCAGGACCTGACGAGTGGACAACTGCAGCAACTCGGCTGCGTCTGCCACTGAGAGGCTGCCCTCAATAAGGCGCTGAATCACCGTGAGTCGTCGAATCTCATGCCGTCGCATAACCAAGGTCTCCTGTCTCATAAGTGACATTTTCTCGGACGCATCTCACGGTGACAATATCACAGACGAACAACAGGGTCTTGAACAATCCCTTGTGAAAGCCCGAACCCTGTGCTATTCTGAAGATATCACCAACCGCATAGCGCACGGGAGCTCGGGGAGCCGGGCTGAGAGGGCAACCGATATCCGTTGCCGACCGTTTGAACCTGACCTGGGTAATGCCAGCGGAGGAACTGCACTCGTCCCGGAGGAATGCGCCGTCGAAAGGCGGAGCCTCCCGCGTTCGTACGGAAGATTCAGACCTCCCCGGTTCTCCTGGGGCGGTCTTTTTTCTTGGTCGGTTACCGGTCCTCCAGCCTCTGCGCGGCGGTTGCACGACTTGTGACAAAGGAGGTCCGGTATCATGTCCAACCCAGCCGGTCCGTTTATCCCGTCTTATGCGTCGCACTTCCCGGAGAGCCGCAAAGTGTACATCCAAGGCTCGCGGCCGGACATCCGCGTGCCGATGCGGGAAATCCGCCTTTCGCCCACCGAGGGGCGATTCGGCCGCGAAGAGAACCCGCCGGTGCGGGTGTACGACACCAGCGGCCCTTATACCGATCCCGACTATGTCCCCGATGTGCGCAAAGGCTTGCCGCCGCTGCGCCTCCGGTGGATCCTCGAACGGGGAGACGTCGAGGAATACGAAGGACGCCCGGTACTGCCCCAAGATGACGGCCTGCGGCCCGACGATCCCCGGGCGAACAGAGAAATTTTTCCCGGCCTGAAGCGCAAACCCCTTCGAGCCAAGCCCGGCCGGGCCGTCACCCAGATGTATTACGCCAAGCAGGGCATCATCACGCCGGAAATGGAATTCGTGGCGATCCGGGAAAACATGGATCCCGAATTCGTACGCCAGGAGGTCGCCCGGGGGCGGGCCATCATCCCGGCGAACATCAATCACCCGGAAAGCGAACCGATGATCATCGGCCGTCATTTTCACGTCAAAATCAACGCCAACATCGGCAATTCCGCCGTGACCTCGTCCATCGAGGAAGAAGTCGAAAAGATGACCTGGGCGACCCTGTGGGGAGCCGACACGGTCATGGACCTGTCGACGGGGAAGAACATCCATACGACCCGCGAGTGGATCATCCGCAACTCGCCGGTCCCCGTCGGCACGGTCCCGATCTACCAGGCCCTGGAAAAGGTCGGCGGCCGGCCGGAGGAACTCACCTGGGAAATTTACCGGGATACCCTCATCGAACAGGCCGAACAGGGAGTCGATTATTTCACCATCCACGCCGGCGTCCTGTTGCGGTACATCCCCTTGACGGCCAAACGGGTCACGGGGATCGTCTCCCGGGGCGGCTCGATCATGGCCGCTTGGTGTTTGGCCCATCACCAGGAGAACTTTTTGTACACCCATTTCGAAGAGATCTGTGAAATCTTGCGCGCCTACGATATCTCGATATCGCTCGGCGACGGCTTGCGCCCCGGCTCGATCGCCGACGCCAACGACGAAGCCCAATTCGCCGAACTCCAGACCCTCGGAGAGTTGACGAAAATCGCCTGGAAATACGACGTCCAGGTGATGATCGAGGGTCCCGGCCACGTCCCGATGCACAAAATCAAAGAAAACGTCGACCGCCAGATGGAAATTTGCCACGAGGCGCCCTTCTACACGTTGGGGCCGCTGGTCACCGATATCGCTCCCGGGTACGACCACATCACCTCCGCCATCGGCGCGGCGATGATCGGCTGGTACGGCACGGCGATGCTCTGCTATGTCACACCGAAGGAACATCTCGGCCTGCCGAACAAACAGGACGTGAAAGACGGGGTGATCGCCTACAAAATCGCCGCCCACGCCGCCGACCTGGCCAAAGGCCATCCCGGCGCCCAAGCGTGGGACGACGCCCTGTCCAAAGCCCGTTTCGAATTCCGCTGGCGGGATCAGTTCAACCTGTCCCTCGATCCCCAGCGGGCCATCGCCTTCCACGACGAGACACTGCCGGCGGAACCGGCCAAAACGGCCCACTTCTGCTCCATGTGCGGGCCGAAATTCTGCAGCATGCGGATCACGCAGGACATTCGGGAATATGCGGCGCAAAAGGGCATGACCCTCGAGGAGGCCGTCCAAACGGGCATGGCGGAAAAGGCGGAAGAGTTCCGGAAGACGGGCGGGGAAATTTACCGGCCCGTGTAACATACAAAAAATCCCCGGGTTCCAAAGAAGGAGCCCGGGGTTTTTTTGCCCTAGCCGCTACGCTCGAATCCCCGGGCTACCACAGCGGGAACATGTCTTCCACCCGCCGAACACGGTAGGTGGCCCGGACCGGGTGGGGAACCCCGTGAGGATCGATGAACACCGTCCGGCACCCCGCCCGGCGGGCCGGCACCACGTCGTTGCGGTAATTGTCGCCGACCACCAGCACTTCGTTTCCGGAGACGCCGAACTGCCGGTGCCATTCCTGCAACCGGACGTGCAACCCTTCCGGCTTTCCCGTCGAAAACGACCAGTCGTCGAACAGATCCTGAAGCTCCAATTTGCGAAGGATGGCCCAGCTATCCGGTTCGGGGCTGTTCGTGGCGAGGACCTGAATGACCCCTTCCCGCTTGCGGGCCTCGACAAACTCCCTCAACCCCGGCACCACCGGTACCGGTACCCCTTCCGCCATCATATATTCCCGAGTCGCGAGAAAACTCCTCCGCACCGCTTCCCGGGGGATATCGTGATAAGAGGCCAGCACCATCATCCCCCACCACAGATCCCCCACATACAGCCAGTCCCCGAGATCCTTCTCCTCTTCTAAGGCGCCGGTCAACTCCTCGTACCGCCGGGGACCGGGTTCCACGGGCATCCCTTCCCAGGTCATCACCCCTCCCGGCGTACACACCCAGCGGTTCCGGATCTCGTAGAAAGTCCCCACACGGAGGGGATGGCGCTCCTCCATCATGTTCTCGTAATCCCGCTCAAAGGCGGCCGCCCGGGAAGCGGACGCCGACAGCCGATCCCGGTAATACGCGAAATGACTCGTATCCCGGTACAAGGTTCCGTCCAAATCGTACACGATCATCCGCGTGTCACGCACCCGGTCCACCGCCTTTTCATCGAATCATCCGATCAGCGAATCAGCCGCCGCCGCAACAGCAGCACCGGCACATAAAACAGGACCGCCGTCGCCGCCGCAAGCCATGCGGCATCCACACCGACGTGAGTCCACTGCCCGAACGTCAGTTCCCGGGTGAGGCGCACCGCGTGCATCAGGGGCGTCAGCCACGCAATGACCTGAGCGTACTCCGGCAACCCCTCCAAAGGAAAGAAGATCCCGGAAAACACAAACATCGGCGTGATGAACAGGGTGATGTAATAATTGAAATGATCAATTTGGGGCACCAAAGTCGCCACGCTCATCGCGAGCACCGAAAAGAGAAGTCCCGTCAGCACCGACACGAGCGGCACGAGAAGAGCCGACAGGTGCCACTCGGGCACAAAGCGGAAAATTTCCACCACCGCGAGGATGATCGTGCCGACGATCCCCGCCTTCGCCGCCCCGTAGAGCAGTTCCCCCGCCGCCACTTCCTCGACGCCCACCGGCGTCGCGATGATCGCATCGAAGGTTTTCTGAAACTCCATGCGCACATAGGTGCCGTAGGTGGATTCAAAGGTCGCCGCAAACATGGCGGTGGAGGCGACGATCCCCGGCGCGATAAAGGCGGTGTACGACAGCCCCCCGATGCCCTCCACGTACCGGGTCATGCCGAGTCCCATACCCAACAGATACAAAAAGGGTTCAAAAAAATTCGTCACCAAATTGTTAAACCAGTACCGGCGAAACACATCCATATTCCGGGCGAAGACCGCCCATACATGGCGGAGGCGCATTCCTTTATCCCTCCCGCAGCATCCGGCCGGTCAGGCGCAAAAAAATGTCATCGAGGGTGGTAGGCCGGTGGAAGAATCCCGCCCCTTCCAATCCCGCCTTCCGAAGCCGGTACACCGCCGCCTCCGCCTCGCCGGGCGAATCCGCGTAAATCAGGAAGCGGTCCTCGGCCGATTCCGTCCCCCGGACCCTCGCCCCGTTCTCCCCCGGCCCGTCCAGGATCTTTCTCGCCTCCTCGTGGCGGTCCGGCGGCAAAAAAACTTCGGCCGTCCACGCCCCGGCGTGTTGTTCAATCAACCGGTTGGGTGAACCTTCCGCCAGGATGCGCCCCTGATCCATAATCACCAGGCGGTCGCACATCCGGGCGGCTTCCTCCATGTAGTGGGTCGTCAAGAGGAGCGTGACGCCCTGCGCCTTCAACTCCCGCATCTTGGCCCACACCAGCTGCCTCGCCTGGGGATCCAGGCCGGTGGTGGGCTCATCCAGGATCAACAGTTCCGGGTCGTTCATCAATCCCCGGGCGATCACGAGACGGCGCTTCATGCCGCCGGAGAGTTTATCCACCTTCGCGTCCCGCCGTTCGGACAGGCCGACAAAGGCGAGAAGCCTTTCGGCCCGCTCGAGGGCCGTCCGCCGCGGCAAGCCGAAATACCGGCCATAGACGAGCAAATTCTGGATCACCGTAAAATCCGGATCGAGGTTGTCCTCCTGGGGGACCACCCCGATCCGGGCTTTGATCTCCCGCATGCGGGTACGGACATCCAGGCCGAGGACGCGCAGTTCTCCCTCGGTGACCGGCGTGCGGCCGTAGATCATCTTCATCGTAGTGGATTTGCCCGCGCCGTTGGGCCCCAACAGCCCAAAACACTCGCCGCGGCGGACGGCCAGATCAATCCCCCGCACGGCTTCAAATTCCCCGTAACGCTTCCGCAGGCCGCGCGCCTCCAGCGCGAGGTTCTCTCCGGAGATTTCTACGTTGAGCAGCACGCACTCCCCCCTACCCGGAACCTACACCGGCTGTTTTCCTTCCAGCAACCGCTCAATCTGGGCCAGGGAACTCGGCTCGGCGATCACCCAGAGCAGATCCCCGGCCGCCAGCGGAGCCTCTCCGGCAGCCAGACTCATGGCTTTGTCGGGGCGCTCGATGGAAACCACCGTCGCGCCTGTAACATTGCGAAAAGACAGATCTCTCAAGGTCTTGCCCACCACCGGCGACCCTTCGGGAATGGTGACGCAGTGCAGCAGTTCATGCAGAACGACATAGCGGTGGGAGGAATGCTGAATGTCATGCAACACTTCGTCAATCTCCTGGTCCAATATCCGCCGTTTTTCCACCAGTTCCGTCAGGCGGTTGTGGAGTTCCGCAAGCGTCCGCTTGAAGTGCATCCGGGACAAAAACAGTTCGGCGGCCCGTTTCGACAACACCACAATGCCGACCCCGGCTTGGACCTTGACGACCTTCGCCCCGTCCAACAGGGCGATGGCCCGGCGAACCGTTTCGGGCGAGACCCCGTACCGGCTCGCCAACGTCGACCGTCCGTGAAGCTTCATCCCCTCCGCATATTCGTTCGACGCGATTTTTTCGGCAATGTCGGCCGCGATCTGTTCATAGCGGGATAGGCCTTCAGGATGGGGACCGGCCACAACTACGCAACTCCTTCGCCGATTTTCGGAGAGGGAGATTAAATGGGATAAACCCCCGCCTCTCCGTACCAATGTTCCCATCCTTGAAGTATACCACACGCATAGGGGCGCGAGGCGATATAGACGGAAGAAGGCCACTGGCCTTGGCGCAGGGATTCCTCGGCGTTGCCGACCACCACGGCGGGGAAGCCGGCCGAAAGCATGTCCCGGTCGTTTCCGCCGTCTCCGCAGACGAGCACCCACCGGGCTCCCAATTTGCGAACCAGATACCGCACGGCAGCCCCTTTACCGGAAGTAGAAGGAATCACGTCCAGGCGATCCCGGCCGGTGACCGCCTTCACCGGAAGACCGGCCTCCCGCAGGAGTTTTTCCACGCGGATCGCCGTTTCTTCCTTGCCGTCCCAGCACCCGCTGATCCGTCCCCGGGGACCCCAGGGATCCCCGGTGTCATCGACCGTATCGACGGCAAATCCGTCCATCCCCCGAACAAGGCGAAGAACGGCCTCCGGGCGCCAAGTGGCTGCCGCGATACGCCGCCACCGGTGGTCTTCCTCCCACCCGGGTTCGCACCGAAGCCGGAAAAATATGCGACTGCCCACGTCGACCGCCAAGGCCGCCGGTTCGGGCAAATTTTGTTCCTGCACGAGTTCCAAGGCGGATGCCATAGACCGGCCGGTGGCGTACACCAGTTGCCACTCGGGATGCTCGTCTCGCCAATGGAGGAAAGCCTCTAAACAGGCCCTTGAGCCGACGAGGGTGCCGTCCAGATCGGTCGCGATCACCCTTTCGGCCCGGAAAGAATCTTCAGAGGGAGACCGGTTTTTTCGCCGCTTCCGCAAGATAAACGTCGACCACCCGCTGCGCAATCGCAGGCCACGCAAATCGCCGCCGGGCATCCGATTTCCCCTTTCTCCGGTACGTTTCCCGACAATCGCGGCAGGACCAGGTCTCCTCCATGACCCGTGCGAGGATTTCGGGGTTTTTCGGAGGTACCAGCCTGCCCGTCACACCGTCTTGAACAATATGGCGAAGACCCCCGACGTCTGAAGCGATCACCACTCCGCCCGCCGCCATCGCCTCGGCGGCCACCAGACCGAAGGATTCGTACCAGGACGGAACCACCACCATCGCCGCGTCCCGGTACAGCCGCGGAAGCCGCTTATTGTCCACCGGCCCGAGGTAGCGAATCCTTTTCGGATCGCCCTCCCTCCACCGCCCCAACTTCCGGAAATTGTTCGACCATCGCTTCCAGTCCCGTCCGTAGGCGTCCCCTCCTGCGATCCACAGAGGAGGGACATCGGGATTCCGGGCCGCCCACATGCTGTAAGCCTCCATCAGTACGCCGAGCCCTTTTTCGGGAGTCAACCGGCCGACGTACAGGACATAGGGCTTTGGATGTCTCCCGGACCCAAAGGGCGCCCCGCAATCCCGATCGCGCTCCGCATCCGGCCGTCGGGATTCCGCTGTCGGAGGATCCGGGTCTTCAAAGAAATGCCCGGCCACTCCGGCGGGAATCACCGAGACGGACCCGATCGGCGTCTTTCCGCAAAACTCCCGGGCCAAATCCCGCTCCGTTTCCGTCGTCACCACCACGTGGTCCGCATCCACCAAAACCGAGCGCTCCCTCCACAGGCGCTCCCAATCCCACTGGCCCGTTTGCAAGCCTTTGACCATCCCCAGGGAATGAGGCGTATAGACCAGCGGATATCCGCATTCCCCGCGAAGTTTAAGCCCCAGAAGGCCGGACATCCAGTAATGGGCGTGAACGACATCGTACTTTCCGGAAGGGGTCTTTGCCCTCATCTCCGAATAAAATCGATCCAACCGGCTGTACAAGTCGGATTTTTCTAGATCTCCCTTGCGCCCCGCCGAAATGCGAATCACCCGGACTCCTTCGCCGAAAGGCTCCACCTCCGGCGCCTCGGCCCTGGACCAGTGGGTGAACACGTCCACCCGGTGCCCGAGGCGGCCGAGGTGGAGGGCCAGTTGGTACACGTACTGATTCTGTCCGCCGCTTTTCGAGTCGCCCAGAGGCGCCAGGGGATCCCCGTGATCGGAAATCATGCAAATCCGCAGACCCATCGCACGCCCCTCCCCATCGGATCATCCGACAACTTTAGTATAATCATAAGTTGTCTGTATGTCAATTCCAGATGCCCTGGCGCAAGAGGGGGAGCTTTATGCCTTTCGCCTCCGGCAGGATGAGGAATGCGAGAAACACTTGTATAATCGAACGAGAAACAGATCGATTCCCAGACTCTACAGAAGGAGACGAGACGCGTGGACGTTTGGTTGATCATGGTGACGGTCGGCTTTCTCGCCAGCTTGATCGGGTCCCTGGTGGGACTGGGAGGCGGCTTTTTGATCGTCCCGACCCTGGTGACCCTGTTTCATTACGAGCCCCGGCTGGTCGCCGGCACGACCCTCGCCGTCATCGTCGCGACATCCGTTTCGAGCGTGATCGCTTACGCGAAGCAAAAAAATACCGATTTTCAAAGCGGCACTCTGTTTGCCCTGGCCTCCGTCCCCGGAGCCGTCTGGGGAGCCGCCCACACCTCGTTTTTACAGAACCGCCTTTTTTTCATCTTGTTCGGCCTCAACATGCTGCTGATTGCCTTGTTGCTCCTGTTCCGGCCCCAGCAGCGCGTACGGCTCCCGCTTCCGGCGACTTTGAAGCGTCAGTTCCGGGGAGCCGGGGGAGCGGAAATTCGCTATGCGTACAACTTGCCCTTTGCCCTGGTGATCTCTTTCGGGGTGGGGATCTTGGGGGGATTGCTCGGCATCGGTGGGGGATCGATGATGGTGCCGACCATGACGATTTTCTTGAATTTCCCTCCTCACGTCGCCGTAGCCACCTCCATGTACACCATTTTCCTCACCTCCGTCGCCGCCGCCGGAACCCATACCGTGTTGGGGAACATCCTGTGGGGACACGCCGCATGGCTCTCTGTGGGCGCCCTGGCCGGGGCCCAGGTCGGTCCCCGGCTCGCCCGGCACCTGTCGAGCATCTGGCTCGTCCGCGCCTTCAGCATCGTATTGATCCTCGTCGCCGTCCAAATGATGTTTTAAAGGAGAGCCTCCACTTCTTCCAGAGACGGCAACGCATCCATCGCCCCGCGCCGGGTCGTCGCCAGCGCCGCCGCCCGCACGGCGAATTCCGCCGCCTCGCGCAATGTGTCCTCCTCCGCCAAGCCCGGCGGCCCGCCCTTCTCGGCCCGGGCCCGGTGCAACAAAGCGTAATAAAAAGCGCCGAGAAAGGCGTCCCCTGCCCCCGTCGTGTCCACCGGCCGCACCGGATAGGCGGGAACCCGCACCTCGATCCTTTCGTCCCGCCCTTGCGACGGCTCCCAAGCCGAAAGAAAACACCCGTCCCGGTCCAGTGTCACGACGACCAGCCGCACTCCCTTCTCATGCCAAAATCCGGCGCCTCTCCGGAGATCGTCCGTCTCCGCAAACAGTTCCAGCTCTTCCCTGTTCACTTTGATCATGTCGACCCGCTCCGCCAACCGTTCCGTCTGCTCCCGGGCCGTTCGGACATCCGGCCAAAGACCGGGCCGCCAATTCACGTCGAACGAGACGGCCGCACCGGCCTCCCGGGCCGCCGCAGCCGCCTCGAACAGGGCTTCGCGGCTCGGCGACTCCGTAAGCCCCAGGGATCCCAGGTGGACGATCCGGCTCCCGGCGAGCCGTTCCCGGGGCAGGTCCTCCGGGCGCAACCGGGTGTCCGCCCCGGGCTCGCGGTAAAACACAAAACTGCGCTCCCCGTCCGCACGCCGGGCGACAAAAGCCAAAGCGGTTTTCGCCTCGCCGGTGCGCCGCACATCCGCCGTGTCCACTCCGAACCGCCGCAATTCCGCCACCAGGAAGTCCCCAAAAGGGTCGGCTCCGACCGTCCCTACAAAGGCGCTGCGCCCTCCCAGGCGGGCAAAGGCCGCCGCCACGTTGGCCGGGGCTCCTCCCGCCCGTTTTTCAAATGTCCTCGCCGAAGCCACGTCCGCATCGACATCCAGAGACACCCAGTCCACCAAGACTTCTCCAACAGCCGTCAGTTGAATACGCCTGTCCATCGTCAAAACCTCACCTGAACTTTGAGGAGCGCCGGGGATTTGGGCTTGGCGAGGAATTCGGGCAGCTCTTCCAAGGACAGGGTTTTCGACAGGAGCGGTTTGACCTGAATCCGCCCTTCCCGGATCCACCGCAGAGCCGGGAGATAGGTGTGATTCACCGCCATGCTCCCGATGAGCATCCAGTCCTTGTGATACAGTTCAAAGGGACTGAGCGAGACGGTCGCATGTTTCGGAGCCACGCCAAACTGCAGGAACTTGCCGGTCGGCCCGAGGAAACGAAAGGCCCGCTCGATGACGGCCGGCACTCCCGTGGCATCCACCACCACGTCAAACCCGCGGGAATTCGCTCCCGTTCCCAATTCTTCCTCCACCCGGCCGGCCATCACCGTTTTCGTCGCCCCAAAGCGGCGGGCCAGCTCCAGTTTTCCGGGATCCACATCCACTACGACCAATTCCGACGCTCCGGCATGAACGAGGGCCTGAACCAATTGTTGCCCCATCGCCCCGGCTCCAAAGACCAACACCCGGTCGGCGGGCCGCAGTTGCAACCGGTTCATCCCGTGGACCACGCAGGCCACCGGTTCGATAAACGCCGCCTCTTCGAAGGTCATGGAATCGGGAATCGGAAAGGCGTTGGCCGCCGGCACCTTCACCCGTTCCGCCAGTCCCCCGGGCACCGTCGTGCCGATCCCTCCCCAATTTTCACAATGATTTCCCCTGTCGGTGAGACAAAACTCGCAATGACCGCAAAACAAAGAGGGGTCCACCGCCACCCGGTCCCCCGGGCGCAGAGAAGTCACCTCCGGCCCTACCGCATCCACCACTCCGGCAAACTCATGGCCGGGAATGATCGGATAGCCGCCGAGGGAGTCCCCTTCGAAGATGTGAAAGTCGGTTCCACAAATCCCCACCGCCTTCACGGCCACCACCACCTCCCCGGGCCCCGGGACCGGATCGGGAACATCCTCCACCGACGCCCGGCGAGGTCCGTGAATCACCAGCGCTTTCATCCCCTCACCCCCTGGGATCTCCTGATTTGCCCGCCGCCGCCTTGCCGTTGAGACACCTCACCGCGACCCGGTCCAAGGGCTCCGGAGAGTCCCCGGGCCCCGGCCACACCCGCACCGTTCGGCTCGTCCGGGCAGGCAGATCGAAAAAATTATCCTCAAAAACGACCGGTCGCCCCGGCACCTCCAACACCACCATCCGGGCATGGCCGTCGCTTTCCACCCGAACCGCCCGCCCTCCCTCGTCGACCTCCACCCGCAACCGGACTTCCGGGAGCCGCATGTCCTTTTGATCGCACAGGTACACGAAACGGTCGGGCGTCTTGCCGTGAAGGGATCGCAAGACCACGAACACCTCCCGGCTGTCCGCGCCGCCGAGCAGGTCCCGGCGCGATCCCCTGGCCACCGCCCGGCGACCGCCCGGCGCCGCCTCGACCGGCCATTGCTCCGTCCGGAGAACCCGTCCGTAAAAATCCCTTACCTCCAAGAGGACCACGTCGGTCAGGAATTCCCGCCCGTCCCACACCGCCCAGAGGACCCAATTCTCTCCGTCCTCTTCGAGGGTGAGGAGATAAGGGTGGAAAAATCGCCTGGCGTAATAATAGGCAGCTTTGGGCAATCCTTCATAATCAATGATACTCCAACTGGTTCCCGGCCAACAGTCGTTGAGCTGCCAGATCAGCGCTCCTGACGTGGCCATTTTCCTCCGCCGGTAATGTTCCGCCCCGAGGCGCAACCCCTCCGCCTGGGTGAGCATCGAAAACAACAGGTACTGCTCGGCATCCTCCGGCACCCCCGTATACCCGGCCATGAGCAGCGTGCCCTTTTCCGGGTGGGCGTCCTTGTTCCGGTAAGCCAGCTCCCGACCGCCCCAAACCAGTTTTCCTTCGGGCACCCACCGTTCCAATGTGTAGCGGTTGGCCGCGGCGTGCATCCCGAACTCGCTGATAAACCGCGCCGTATCCCGTAGATAGTGGCGAAAGGACACCCCCTCCTCCGTCCGATCGACCCGCTCCGGCTCACCAAACCGCCGGGGATACACCTGACCGTGCCACACCTGCTAGTTGTGCCGGTCTCCCTCTTCGGCGCTGTTGTAATCGTCGCCCCCGTACGGAGAACTGGGCCAATAGGGGCGAGAAGGATCGAGACGGCTCAAAATCCCGGGAATCAAGTCCCGATAAATGCGCTCCCCATAAAAGGGCGCCGCCAACCGGCCGCTGGATACCATCATTTCCCAAATCCAATCGTTTTCATTGTTGCCGCACCACAGCGCCAAGGAGGGATGGCACCGGAGCCGCCGGACGACCGCCTCCACCTCTTCCTCGACGTTTTTCATAAAATCCCGGTTGAAATCCGGGTACAAAGCGCAGGCAAACATGAAATCTTGCCAAACGAGAATTCCCAGACGGTCGCAAGTGGCGTAAAACACTTCCTTTTCATAGAGTCCCCCGCCCCACACCCGCAACATGTTCATCCCGGCATCCCGGGCCATCTCCAGCAGGCGGAGATATCGCGGGTCCTCCAACCGCCCGGGAAATTGATCGAGGGGAATCCAGTTGGCCCCCTTGGCAAAGAGCGGCCATCCGTTGAGCACGAATGTAAAGCGAGGCTCCCCGTTCTCTTCGAGGCGCAACTCGACCGTACGCAATCCCAACGGCTGTTCCTTTTGGTCCCAAATCTCCCCGTCCACTTCCAACCGAACCTCGAGGCGATACAAATAGGGCTCGCCGAGATCATGGGTCCACCAGAGCTTGGGAGAATCCACCTCAAGGTCCCCGGCGGCATGCCCGTCGTGCAACGGCCACCGTCCCGCCGCCACCTGCTCGTTCCCGTCCAAGATCCCGACCCGGACGGCCGCATTCCGTCCGGCCGGTTGCCGGCCCCAGGTCTCCACCTCGACGCGAACCCGGGCCGTTTTGGGACCGATGGAGAGGGTCTGCGGAAACACCGAACCGAGGCGCATTCCTCTGTGGCGCACCAGGCGCACGGGTTGCCAGATGCCGCAGGGCACGATCCGCGGCGCCCAATCCCAGCCGAAATGCATTTGGGCTTTTCGGACCCACACCCGTTCCGGGCTGAAGGCGGACCACAACGTCAGATCTTTGTCCCGCACAAAGGCCTGTACCGGGGACAATTTTACAGCCGCCACATTTTCGCCGTCGACCAACTCGCGGGTGACGTCAAAAACTGCCGGGACAAACATATTGGCATGCCGGCCCAGTTCCCGGCCGTTCAGGTACACCGCGGCAAAGGTGTCCAAACCCTCGAAAATCAATTCCACCGTCTCCCCGGACTCGAGTGAGCCCTTGTCGAACTGAAACCGGCACCGGTACCACCATTCCTTTTCTTCCACCCACCGGCACCGTTGATCGTTGTGCCCGTAGAAAGGATGGGGGATGATGCCCGCCTCGAGGAGAGTCGTGTGCACATCCCCCGGAACTTCGGCCGCAAGCCAAAAATGATCGCTGAAATCCGGCCGGGCCGCATCCAAGTCCCGGATTGTTCCGGGATCGAATCCTTGAAGACGCCAGCCGGTCAACTCCATTTCCCACGCCATCGCGTTCCCCCCAACCTCTACATCCAGACGCCGGCGCACAAACGGAAAACCCAACAGAAAAACGCGAATCCGGCCCCGTGCCGAAGCTCGCCGAGAGCTCCGAAGGATCGCCGGAGCCGGATTCTGCTCCTTTTTGGATGTTTCGACAGAGAGCGGCCCGGGAACACCCGCACCCCCGTCAAACGCCCCGGGCGAACCGGGCCCGCCCGGTTCGGGCAAACCCGGCCATGCGGTCCGACAGCCGCTCAAATCCTTCGCGAATGCCCAGGGCCGACAGCCAGCGGCCGGGAATGGCGCGGGCGCCGTAAAACACCCCCGCCAAACCTCCGACCAGGGCACCGGTGGCGTCGGCCTCATACCCCCAATTCACCGCCGTTGTCACGGCCTGCTCAAAAGAATGGCTCGTCAGAAGGGCGTGTAGAGTCCAACGCAAACTATTGACCACATTCCGGTCGGGCACCGTCTCCAAAGCCAGGAAATCCACCGGCCGAAGCACGATCTCATACGGCGTTCCCCGGACCCGGCGGCGGATCGAATCTTGCAGGCTCCATCCCGCCAGACCATCGCATGCGATTTGGGAATATAAGGCGCACGCCTCGGCCGCCGCCGGATGGAAGTGGGTCATTCGGGACTGGATCCGCGCCCAGTGATCCACCGCCGCCCGGTCCGGGTAATAAGCCAAGGCTACGGGCAACACCCGCGTGAGGCTGCCGTTTTCCCCGGATTGTCCCCCCAATTTGCGGTCGGCCCATTCGGCCGCAGCAAACCAATCGCCCGTCCGGTGGTACGCGTCGACGGCCGTCCGAACGGTCCGTTCGGCATCGGCGGGATCGGTCTCCAGCCAAGAAACGATCCGCCTGCCGATTTCCCGCACCGGATCCCCCGGCGAAGCCAGGATTCCCTCCGCCACGGCCGCAGCCAGGGTTGCAACGCCCGTGGTCTCTCCGGCCCGCAAACCGCTCGGCCCTCCGCCGACCATATCCCGGATGACGCCGTATCGCTCCCGGATCTGAAGGGGGGTGAGGCATTTGGCGGCGGCTCCGACCGCGTTTCCAACGGCCAGCCCCAAGAGCCCCCCGCGAATGCGCTCCCTCACCCCTGCCGGCTCCGGCGCTCGCACCGGCGGGTCTTCTTCCTGCTCCTTCAGCACACCCACCCGTTCCAACTGTTTCTCCAGATATTCCAGGGGCGTTCCTTCCACCCCGGCATACCCGGCCTTGGTATAAGCATGGGTGGCATCCGGAAAAACATCGGCGAGGAGCCGCCGAATGCGCCGCCCCGAGGCATCGTTGTCCGTCAAAATCACCGGCTGACGGTTCCCCACCTGTTTGCGAAGGGCCATGAGCTTTTCGTGACTCGGAATCCCGTTGGTACAAAGGATCAACACGTCTTCCGGCACCAGTTTTCTCAGCCGAGCGCGGTCGTTCTTGCCCTCGACGAGTATCGCGAAGCCGGTTTCACTTTTGTACCGCCGCCTCTCCATCCTGTGACCGTCGTACACCCCCGAGCGGCCTCCGTCTTCAAAAGTCGAAATGGTCCGGATCGGGCCCGACCCGCTCATTGCGATTCAACGCATCCAATCGGGCCACATCTTCCGGGGACAACGCAAAATCAAAAATGTCCGCGTTTTCCCGGATTCGCTCTTCGCGAACCGATTTCGGAATGGTCACCACCCCGTGTTCGAGATCCCACCGCAAAATGATTTGGGCCGGCGTTTTCCCGTAGCGGCCGGCCAACTCCACGACCGTCGGGTGATCCAAAATCCGCCCCCGCATCAGAGGACTCCAGGCCTCCGGTTGAATCCCGTGTTTCCGGCAGAAGCGAAACAAATCCTCCTGCGTGAGGCGGGGATGATACTCCACCTGGTTGATCATCGGGACAATGCGGCAGTCTTTCATCAAGTCTTCAAGATGATGGATTTGGAAATTACTCACCCCGATCGCCCGGACCCACCCGTCTTCGTAGAGTTTTTCGAGGGCCCTCCACGTTTCTCGGTATTTCCCCTTCACCGGCCAGTGGATCAAATAAAGATCGACATAATCCACCCCCAACTTCTTGCGGCTGGTCTCAAACGCCCGGAGGGTCGTCTCGTAGCCTTGGTCGGAGTTCCACACTTTTGTGGTGAGGAACACTTCTTCCCGGGGAATCCCGCTCTCCCGGACCGCCCGGCCCACTCCGGCCTCATTCTGATAAAAGGCGGCCGTATCGATGCTGCGGTAGCCGGCGGCGATCGCCGTCCTCACAGCCCCTTCCACTTCGCCGCCCTCCCGGGCCTTGTACACTCCCAATCCCAACCAGGGCATTTTGACACCGTTGTGCAGAGTGGCGCATTCCGAAATGTGCCGAATCATTTCGATCCCCCCGTCCGGCGGGAGGTCCGGTGGCCGGACCTCCGGAATGGAGCTTCCGCTATGTACGCTGTTCGGTGGGCCGGACGACGATTTCATTGACGTCCACGTGAGGCGGGCGGCTTACGGCGTACACCACCGCTTCGGCGATGTCCCCGGCCTGCAGGGGAACGAGGGTCCGGGCCGCCATTTCCCGGCGAACGTCCTCGTCGGTAATGTGATCGGCCAGTTCCGTTCGGACGATGCCCGGTGAGATCACCGTCACCCGGATGCGGTAGGGCGTCAATTCCTGTCGCAACCCTTCCGAGAGAGCCCGCACGGCGAATTTCGTTCCGCAGTACACCGCGCCGGCGGGAAAAACCCGGTGACCGGCTACCGAAGCCACATTGACGATGTGCCCGCTCCGGCGCTCTTTCATATGGGGGAGTACGGCAGCAATCCCGTACAAAACGCCTTTGAGGTTGACGTCGATCATCCGATCCCATTCGTCCACATGCAGCTTTTCCATGTAGGACAACAACATGACGCCGGCATTGTTGACCAGGACGTCCAGACGCCCGTACCGTTCCACAATTTCGTCGACCAACCGTTGAAATCCTCCGCGGTCGGTCACGTCCAGTTGAGCCGGAGCCACCGCTCCCTCCGTCCGGGCCGACAGGGCTTCCAGCCGGTCCAGGCGGCGGGCGGCCGCCACTACGGTCGCCCCTTCCCGGGCTAGGGCCTCCGCCACGGCCTCTCCGATTCCGCTGCTGGCTCCCGTCACGAGAGCCACCATCCCCTTGAGCATGGCCATCCCCGTCCTTTCCGCAGTATCCGTGATGAGTTCAGTATAACACGGATCGAGCCGCCCGGCGGTAACCGACCGGATTCCGTCTCCGCATCCGGCCACCGACTTATTCATGTTGGCCGCCCCGCAAAGCCCGAAGCACCTCTACTTCCAGCCCCAACTGCCGCGCCAGAACCGCCCCGCCGTCGCCCGCGTACGCCAAGGGCAAGAGTTCTTCGAGGGCCTTTTCCAGCGGCTGGCCGAGGCGCAGGCGAAGCTGGAGAAACTCCCGCAGCATCCACCTCACTCCGAAGGGAATGTCCAGTTGCTCCAAAGCGGTGTCGATGCCGGGCCGCGATCCGACGACCAGCCGCTGGGCCCCGAGGATCCGGAGTACGAGGTCCCGCACCTCCTCTTTCCGGCGCTGCTCCAGGCGCACCGCGACGTATTCGTACACCAGAGCCTCCACCAACTGGACCATTTCCCGCCGGACATCCTGGGTGTCCTTCACAATCCCGAAGATCGGGCGGTCCACCGCCTGTTTGAACGCCCGCTCCACACCGTCTTCGGACATTTGGGTCAGAACCAAATTGACGCGGCTCCCGTGCAAAGTTTCGATGTGGTGCAGCAGGCCCGCCAGACCCGCCGCAAGAGCGGGATTGCCGGAACACAGGAGAAACAGCCGGTCTGCCCGGTCGATGGGTGTTAAATTTAAAGTTCTCAAAGAATCAGACAGATCAACCAATTCCACATCCTTGTGAATTTGGGCCACTCCGGAAAATCGCTCGGTCCAAATCGCTTCCACCGTGCGAAGGAATTCCGATAGATCGGGATAGGTCACCGACGCAAACGCAAAAGTCGTCATCCTCCCCCTCCATTCTCCTCCACTTCCCGGCCCCGCTTCCTACCGGCGCTTTGTCTATCCAGTTTGACACGAGCAGGGCCTTTCTTACAAGAGGAAAATTCCCTCTGTTACGGCCAGGAATCCGCGGCACCGGCGACGAATCTACGAAACGAGGATTGATGTCGGCATGTGCGGCAGAAACCCACTCCAATTTCTCGGAAGCGAGGCATGGCCTATGACACCGATCCATCCCTTTCGCGTCGCACTGCTGATCGGAGCGGTCGGCGCCGTCTTCGTTCCTCATTCCGGAGCGCACGCGCAAGCGCCGTCTTATGCCGTGTATCAGTACAAAAACCGCCTTCAGGATTTCAACCGCCTGGAAGATGCGGTGGCCTACGCGCGGTTGTGGGACCACAGCCGTGTCGTCAACCTGGCCGACGGAAGCAGCGTATGGGACAACTATCCGACTCCGATGCCGGATCTCGGGTACTGGATTCTCCGGGGGGATCTCCGGGTACGTCCGGCGTGGACCCGAGAGGAGGCCATCGCGGGTGCGCAAACCATCCCGGGCAGCCGGGTCGTCAATGCGTTAACCGGACAAGAGGTATGGCGCAACCCGAACACTGGAACTCCGTCCGGGCCGACGGCCGCACCGCCGAATTCCCCGAACGGGACATCCCCGGCGGTTCCTAACCGGATACCGGACCGGCCGGCCCCGTACGGGCCCGATTATTACCGGGTTGAAAAAGGGACGCTGCTGCATGTCCTGGGATCTCCCGGCTCGCCGCCCAGGGCCACCATCGTCGTCGGTCCCGCCCCCGCCTTCCTGCAAGAGGGAGCGGTGTATGTTCGCGACGGGGCGCACCGGTTCTACCTGCGAGACACAACGGGAGACCGCTTTGTAGGTACATACATCCCGCCCTACGAGAACCTCGACCTGCGGACGGCCGCCCCCGTCTCGGCCGAAGACATCGACCGATTTATTCGGGCCAATCAGCCGGACAGTCCACTGGTCGGCCTTGGCAAGGTCTTCATCGAAGCGCAAAACCGGTACGGGGTGAATGCCCAGTATTTGGCGGCCCACGCCATCCTGGAGAGCGGGTGGGGATGGTCATCGATTGCCCTGGACAAACACAATCTGTTCGGCTACCAGGCCTACGATTGGGATCCGTACAATTCCGCCGCCGCCTTTGCATCGTACGAGGACTGCATCCGGTTCATTGCCTATTTCGTTCGCACTCAATACCTCGATCCGGAAGGGCGCTGGTACGGCGGGAGTCCCACCCTTTTGGGCATGAACGTTCATTACGCCACGGATCCCGATTGGGCGGAAAAGATCGCCTCGATCATGGAACGGATGCGTCCCTATCGCGGGGAGGATTACCGGTCGAAGTCTCCCCTTCCGGTTACGGCTCCGGCACCGCCGGGTCCCTTGCCGTCGACTCCCACTCCGGTCCGGACGGACAACCCGCCGGTGGCGTCTTCCCCCTTGCCCCCCGGCACCGCCGGCCGTACCACCGACGCCGTTCATCTGCGGACGGGCCCTTCGACGGCATACCGTTCCACCGGCGTTGTGCCGCCCAATTCGCCGGTGACGGTTTTGGAGAAAAGTTCAAACGGATGGTATAAAGTGATTTATCAGGACCGTACCGGTTGGATGTTCGGCGCTTACGTCCGCCTAGACGGATTGCTGATGTCCCGGGTCGATGACTGGTTAAACGTCCGCTCCGGCCCGGGCACGTCCTTCCAAATCCTAACCCGGATCCCGGACCGCACCTATCTCGTGCCTGTGACGACACCGGAGGGCACCCCGATCATCGTCAACAATTGGTATCACGTTCAACTTCCCGACGGGACCAAGGGCTGGGTATTCGGCCAATATGTCGTCCCGGCATCTTAAAGCGCGCGGCTTTTCCCCCGCTCCGAACGGCTGCGCCCTTCCACAAAATGCACAAAAAAGGGAGGGATGTTTCTTCCCTCCCTTCTTCGCTCTTCACCCGCCGAACGACTTCGTCTCCTCCGCCGCCCAACCGGCTTGGAAATCGGACGGGCCATATATTTTGTTTTGCGCACCCTTTGGGAACCGCAGCGATCCTCTTTCTACTGCACCTTTCTACTGCACCGCGACGATCATCATCGCACAGGCCGCCGTCAGGTAGACGAGGGAGTAGCGAAACATGAGGTTCGCCCATTTCATGACGTCTGCCGTCCAAAGCCCCCAGAGCGCCAACACCAGGTATACGGCTCCCAGGATGGCAGCAGCCGCGAGATACAGCTTATTCACAGCGCCGACTCCGTACAACAGAAAAGAGGTGGGCACCATGGCCGCCGTATAGCGGATCATCTGGCGCTTCGTCTCTTCGAAACCGCGAACCACCGGGAGCATCGGCACACCGGCGGCCCGGTACTCTTCCACCCTCTTGATGGCCAATGCGAGAAAATGAGGGGGCTGCCACAAAAAGAGCAATAAAAACAACACCCATGCCCCCACATCGAGTGTTCCGGTCACCGCCGTCCACCCGATCAGCGGCGGGGCCGCCCCCGCGACGCCGCCGACCACCGTATTGAGGGTGGTGGTGCGTTTCAGCCACATGGTGTAAACGACGACATACGTAAACAGGCCGGCAAACCCCATCAAAGCCGCAAGGGGATTGAGTCCCAGTCCGAGAATCGACAGCCCCGCAGCAGACAGAATCAATCCGAACGCCAGTGCACGGGCCGCCGGAATCCGTCCTTCCGCGAGCGGTCGCTTCGCCGTGCGGGACATGAGAGGATCGATATCCCGGTCAACCCAATTGTTCAAGGTCGCACCGCCTGCCACCACCAGCGCCGTACCCACGAGGGTCATCGCCGTGACGTAAAGGTCCGGGTGACCTTTCGAAGCCAGCCACAATCCTGTAAACGCCGTCCACAGATTGGCCGCGGTGATTCCCACTTTCGTCAGGGAGACATAATCTTTCCAGGATCCGCCCGACATGTCGGGGGACTCCTGCGCCGATTCCCGCCGCACCTGCGTAGAGGTACTGGATGGATACGCGACAGGCCGGTCCATCCGTCCCCCTCCTTTCTACCGTCATAGTGGGGGCGGCTGGCCCCCGGCCCCCGCCGGAGCGGCGCCCCTACACGGGAACCGTATCGGCCCGTTCTCCGCGGGCGGATGCCGGGGTCGCGGGAGCTTCGCCGCAAGTGCGCCGATCGTGCCAGATACTCGTCACCAGGTAGGCGGCGTAACCCACCAACAACGCCGCTCCCGACCAGTGCACGGTCACGGCCGCCAGGTCCAGCTCCAAGGCGAATGCGACGACACCCGCCGCCATTTCCAAGAGAACGAGCGCGAGGAATCCCAGCGCACCCTTGACGCGACGCCCGGACCGAACCGCCTCCGCGAAAAACCACACGGCACACCCTGCCAACAGCATACCAAACAGCCCGTGACCGGCAAACAGGATCGTGGAAAACACTTTTGACGGTAAGATGAATTGTTGATGACTGGCCAAGTACGCGCCCCGGTCAAACAACGCCTCTCCGGCACCGGTGTGCCGGAAGTAGCCGCCGACGATGACCTCTGCATAGGTGGCGGCCGCCGTCACCCAGGCCGCCTTCCACAACCGGTCCCCGCCGGAGGCCCCTTCCGCAACCGGCCGCCCACCGCCGGCCAGACGCCAACGGTGCACCGTCAAAGCGGTAAAACTCGCCAAAAGCGCCATGCTGATCCCCACATCGATCGTGGTCACCGCTCCCGGCAGAACCAAAACCACAATCAAAGCGCCCACCGACACTTGAAGGAACAAGCAGACAACACCGGCGACCACCAACCATTTTGTCAACCGGTCGAGACTCTTCCGTTTCACCCAAGTCACCGCGGCCACCCCCAAGATGAGGAACGTCACCGCGGCCGCTGCAAGGCGATGGGTGTACTCAACCAGTACCAGTCCCTCCAACGGCGGGATGATCTTGCCGTTGCACAGCGGCCAGTCGGGGCACACAAAGCCGGCGTTGAGCCCGACCACAAGAGCGCCCATCACCATCAAGACGTATATCGCGATTGTCGTGATCAAGGGAAGCCGGTAACCCACGCCTTCGCGCCTCCTTGCACATACTGAGGGTAAGCCGATCGGCGGTCGTCAGCCGTTCACCCTCTGATCGGCCCGGGGTCGCCGGGATGCAGTTCATCGATGGACGTCAAGCCGTTGGGAGATTCAAACTTCCACAACCATTTCTGGCCGGCCGCTTGAACGGATAGACGTCCGGCGGTCCCTGGAGCCGGATGCTGCTGGGCATAAACCCATTTTGTACTGATGATGCCGATCACCACCCCTACAATCAGCGCCGGTACAACCGTCCAGATGATTTCCAACCTTGGGCGGCCGTGAACGGCCACACCCCGCTGATCCGCGCGAACCCTGCGATACCGGAGAAGAAACCACGCCAACAACAATTCGACAAGGACGAAGACGACGACGGAGACTCCGGTTACAATAAAAAATAACTGGTCGCCGCCCCTCGCCATTTCCGGAATCGGAGCCGGCAACCATGGACTTCCCACTGTTCCCCCTCCTAGTCCCTCAGTCGCGACGGAATCCTAAGAAACACAGTGTTTTGAAGAATAACCTACACTGTATAAGTATCATAATGCCACCCCCTGTCGAGGTCAAGAACGTGTTACACAACATTCATAAATTGGCCAATTGATACGGGCCAAAACTCGACGGCTTGACAATCCTCGGCCGTTGGCGGAACATGAAAAAGAGATTCCACAATCACTTGGGGTGAAGCGGATTGAATCTGAAAGTAGTCCTGCCTGGGATCGTCATCCTTCCTCGGCAAACGGTCGTAGTTTTGGAACAAGTTTTTCACCGCGGAGACGGCACATTCGGCGCAGCGGCGGTCTTCAGCAAAACGGAACACATCCGGTATGAATTCTCCGAACAAATTGAAGAGACGTCAGCCGCTCCGCAACTTTCCGGGAAAAATTACGTGGTCGACTACTGTCGCGTGACGTACGGCGAAGGAGGGCCGTCCACCCTCATCCAAGTCCGCGAGATTCACGTCGGCGCCCATTGAGCGCGGGCCGGCCGGGAGCCGGCCCGGCGAAGCGGAATCCCCCGCCGCACGAATCCGAACCTCAGGGAAGCATCGAACCGGTTTCACGGTACCGCCGTTGCAAAAAGAACGCTCTTTCCAACAAGTGAGGGGTATGACCCCCACGGCGCAGGGCGTCCCGGTAATATTCCCGCAGCTCGTCCCGGTAGGCCGGATCGGCGCACCGCTCAATGATGAGGGGTGCCCTCTCCCGAGGGGCCAATCCCCGCAAATCGGCCAGGCCGTGTTCCGTGACCACGACGTCCACCTCGTGCTCCGTCTGATCCACGTGGGTGGCCATCGGCACGATGGCGGAGACGCGCCCATCCTCCACCGTCGAGCGGGCCATAAAAATGCTCAGCCTGGCGTGCCGCGAAAAATCTCCAGACCCCCCGATGCCGTTCATGATGTGTGTACCGAACCGGTGAGTGGAATTGACGTTTCCGTAGAGATCGATTTCCAGGGCGGTGTTGATTGCGATGATCCCGAGCCGCCGGATGATCTCCGGACTGTTTGAAATATCCTGGGGCCGCAACACAATCCGGGACCGGTAGCGCTCCAACCGGGGCAAAATGCGGCGCGCGCCCTCGTCCGACAGAACGATGGCACTGGCGGAGGCGCAGATCAATTGCCCCGAATCGAGCAAATCGAAAGCGGAATCCTGAAGAACTTCCGAGTAGACCGTCAGACCGGCGAATTTTGATTTTAGAAATCCGTCGAATACGGCATTTGACACGGCTCCGATACCCGCTTGCAACGGGGCGAGCTCGGCGGGAAGCCGGCCGGCGCGCACCTCGTGTTCCAGAAATTCCAACAAATGTCCGGCGATGCCGGCGGTTTGCCGGTCACCCGGCTTCAGAGGTTCATGGCGGTCGGGTTGGTGGGTGCGCACCACCGCCACCACCTTGGACCAGTCCACCGGTATGTATTCGGTGCCGATTCGCTGATCCGGCCGCGTGAGAGGAATCGGCTTGCGCCGCCCGTATTCCTCGATCTCATAGATGTCGTGCATTCCCACCAGGGCGGACGGCTGGGCGGTGTTCCACTCGATGATCAGCTTGTCCGCCAACCTGGCGAACAGGGCGCTGTTGCCGACGGAAGTCCCCGGAATGATCCCTTCCTCCCGAATGTCCACCGCTTCGAGAATCGCGATATCGGGTTTTCGCCACGAACCGCGCCCGTAAGACTCGCGCATGTGGGATAAATGCTCGTCCACAAACAGCACTTCCCCCCGGTTGATGGCCGCCCGCAGATCCCGATTCGATTGGAACGGCACCCGGCGTCGCAAAAGACCCCGGCGGGACAATTCCCCGTCCACCTCGTCGTCCAGCGACGCGCCGGTGAACAGGTCGATTTTTCCTCCTTCCGTCCCTTCCGATTCCCGTCGGGCCGCCCAGGCGCCGATCACCGCCCGGGCTTCCCCGGCCCGCGCAAATCCCGAAATGGCCACGGTCATTCCGGGACGGATCCATTCCGCCGCCTCCTCCGCCGTCATCAACCGGTCCTGCAACCACGACATCAGCACCTCGAACACCCCTATACACACGAGATTCTCGCACACCGACAGCCAAACGGCGGCCGGGCACGCCGAATGCCGGCCGCCGCTTTCCAACGCTTTTTCAAGCGTTGTCCGCATTGAAATACCGGGCCTCCGGATGGCTAAACACCATGGCCGACACGGAGGCCTCGGGATCCATCATGAAGCCCTCCGTCAACTGTACGCCGATCTCCTCCGGCCGCAAAAGACGGAACAGTTTTTCCTGGTCTTCCAAATTCGGGCACGCCGGGTACCCGAAGGACACCCGGATTCCCCGATACCGGGCGTTAAACCGGTCCTTCATCGTCAACTCCGGCGGATCGGGAAACCCCCAGCGATCCCGCAGCATGTGGTGCAGGCGTTCCGCAAACCCCTCCGCCGTCTCCAGGGCAAGGGCCTGCAAAAAATGGGATTTCACATAATTCCCTTCCTGCTTCCAGCGCTCCGCCGCCTCTCGAATCCCTTGACCCGCGGTGACAACGAAAAAGGCCACGTAATCCATTTCCCCGCTGTCGACCGGGCGCAAAAAATCGGCCAAACACAAGTGCGGTTCCCGAGCCTGACGCGGAAATGTAAACCGTTCCAACACCCGGTCCTCGCGCTCCGGATCGTACACCAAGATATCGTTTCCGTCGCTTTGGGCCGGGAAAAACCGGTACACCGCCCGGAGCTTCAACAGCCCCAGGGCCCGGGCTTCGGCGATCGTTTCTTCCATGAGATCCTGGAGATACAAGGCTTTCTCATCGCCCTGGGCAAGCAATTTTTCCACATTGCCCCGCAGGCCCATGTGTTTGCCGAACAGCATCTGCAAGTTGATATAGGGCCGAACATGGTCCAGGGGATAATCCTGCAACACGTGCCGGACCAAGTCCGGCGGCACGGCCACGGGAACGGTCCGGCTGACCCCCGACCGCCCCGCCCCGGGGGATGCACCGCCCCTACCCGAAGCCGCGGCGGATGCCTCCCGGTTAAACGACTCTCGCAGGGCTCGCTGGCGTTCGGCCAATTTCTCCCTTTCCTCCGGATCGGTCAACTGATTCGCCAGCTCCAGCCCCTCCATCGCGTCCTTGGCATAGAGAACGAGTCCGCCGTACTCCGGAGCGATGCGGGTATAGGTGAATTTGGCCGTCAGAGCGGCCCCTCCCACCAGAAGAGGGACGTCGATTCCGGCGCCGCGCAAATCCTGGGCCGTCGCCACCATCTGCTGAGCCGATTTGACCAACAGCCCCGACAGCCCGATGGCGTCGGGCCGCTCTCTCCGGTACGCCTCAATCAGGACTTCCGGCGGAACCTTAATTCCTAAATTGACCACTTCATATCCATTGTTGGAGAGAATGATTTCGACCAAATTTTTGCCGATGTCGTGGACATCGCCCTTCACCGTGGCCAGCAAAATTTTTCCTTTGCGGGCCGTTTCATTCTTCTCCATATACGGCTCCAAAAAAGCCACCGCCGCTTTCATGACCTCGGCGCTCTGAAGAACTTCCGCGACGATGAGCTCATTGTCGTTGAACAGGCGGCCGACTTCCTCCATTCCGGCCATCAGGGGGCCGTTGATCACATCGAGGGGCGTATAGCGCTTTAACGCTTCCCGCAAGTCCTCGAACAGGCCGTCCTTCGACCCCTCGACCACATAACGGGCCAGCCGTTCTTCGAGGGATAGATGTTCTTTTTTGGCCGTTTCTTTTCCTTTTTTTTCTTTATAAAACTCGCGAAACTGGGCTACCGTGTCCGGCCCCGTCTCAAAGAGCAGCGCCTCGGCCAACCGCCGCTCTTCTTCGGGAATCGAGGCGTACCGTTCCAGCTTTTCCGTATTGACGATGGCGTAGTCCAGCCCCGCCTTCGTGCAGTGATACAGAAAAACCGCGTTCAAGACTTCCCGCCCCGCCGGCGGCAAGCCGAAAGACACGTTGCTGATCCCGAGAATCGTCTGGCAGTCCGGAAACCGTTCTTTGATCAGGCGAATGCCCTCGATCGTCTCCCGGGCAGCTCCGATGTAGTTCTCGTCCCCCGTCCCCACGGGAAACACCAGAGGATCGAAGAGGATGTCCCGGGGCATCACGCCGTACCGCTCCGTCAACAGCCGGTACGAACGCTCGGCAATTTCCACTTTCCGTTCGCGGGACACCGCCATTCCCGCCTCGTCGATGGTGCCGACCACCACCGCCGCGCCGTACCGGCGGATCAGGGGGGCCACTTCGGCAAACCGCTTTTCCCCGTCCTCGAGGTTGATAGAATTGATAATCGCCTTTCCCTGGGAATGCTTTAAGGCCAGCTCGACCACCCGGGGATCGGTGGAATCGATCATGAGCGGGACCTTCACCTTTTTCGTCACAAACCGCAGAAAATTCTCCATGTCGGCGTACTCGTCCCGATCCGGATCGGCGAGGCAAATGTCCAGTATTTGCGCTCCGCCTTTGACCTGGGCCCGGGCGATTTCCGCCGCCTCTTCATATTGGCCGTTTTGGATCAGCGTGCGGAATTTGCGCGAACCGATCACATTGGTGCGTTCGCCGACGAGGAGGGGACGGTTGTCCGCTTCGAGAAAAACCGCCTCCACCCCGGAGACCGCCGGAGCGTGCGCCTTCGCGGGGCGGCGCGGGGGAAGCCCTTGAACCGCCCGGGCCAGAGCCCGAATGTGATCCGGGGTCGTCCCGCAACACCCGCCCACGATGTTCACCCACCCTTGGGCGGCAAAGCCGGCGATCTTCTCCGCCAGACTTTCGGGAGTTTCGTGGTAGTGCCCGTCCTCATCCGGAAGGCCGGCGTTCGGATAGCAACTCACCGCCGTCGCCGCCAATCCGCTGAGGGTGCGCAAATGATCGCGCATAAACTCCGGCCCCGTCGCACAATTGAGCCCCACCGCCAGAGGGCGCAAGTGCTCCACCGACACGTAAAAGGCGTCGATCGCCTGGCCGGCCAACGTGGTCCCCATCGGTTCAATGGTGCCGGAAATCATCACCGGCACCTCGTACCCGCGTTCCTCGAACGCCCGCTGAACGGCCACGCCTCCCGCTTTGACGTTCAGCGCGTCTTGAGCCGTCTCCAAGAGCAAAAGATCGGCTCCCCCGTCGAGAAGGCCAAGCGCTTGCTCGTAATACGCCTCCACCAGTTCGTCGAAGGTCACTCCGCCGGTCACCGACAACGTCTTGGTGGTTGGCCCCATCGCCCCGGCCACAAAACGGGGGCGTTCTTGCGTGCTGAACCGTTCCGCCGCCCGCCGCGCCAAAGCGGCGGCCGCCCGGTTGATCTCGTAAGCGCGGTCCTGCAAGCCGTATTCCGCCAAGACGATACGCGTCGCGCCGAAGGTGTTCGTCTCAATGATGTCGGCTCCCGCTTCGAGATACGCTTCATGGATGGCGGACACCAAGTCCGGACGGGTCAGATTCAAATATTCGTTGCACCCTTCATAAGCCTCGCCGCCGAAATCCGCCGGTCCGAGGCCTTGCTGCTGAATCATCGTGCCCATGGCCCCATCGAGAACGAGAATGCGGCGTTCTAACAATTCTTCCAACCGGCGCCGCCTCAGGGCGGCTTCTTCCTTGCGATTCACCGCGACCGGCATATCCTTTCACCACCCGCCCTCTTATTCCGCATTCCCGCGCCCGTTGCTTAAATCCTATCTTACCCAACGGAGAAACGGAGGTCTACCGCTTTCCGGTCCGTTTCCCTTGCACCGCGCCAAAACCGGCGGTATATTTTTCTTATTCGCGGAGACCGCCGAGACAAGGCGGTCTGTCCAAAATTCCGATTCGAAAAGGGGGATCGATGGTGCCGGTCGCCCGCGTCAACGGAATCGATATCGCTTACGACCGGGAAGGGGCAGGTCCGGCCGCCGTATTCATCCACGGAATGGCGGGCAGCCGAATCGTCTGGAATCACGTCGCACCCCGGCTGGCGGACGTCTTGACCGTCGTCCTTTACGACTGCCGGGGACACGGCTCGAGCAGCCGCCCGAAATCCTACACGCTCCGCGATCATGTGGAAGACCTCGCCGCCCTTCTCGATCACATGGGCTTCGAGCGGGCCCACGTCATCGGTCACTCCATGGGCAGCTTCATCGCTCAAGCGTTCGCCCTCGATCACCCGGACCGCTGCGACCGTCTGGTGTTGATTTCCACCCGATCCGGACCGGCGCCCGGAACCCAGCGGCAGTTGATCGCCGGACGCGGCGGCGTTCCCGTCAAAGAATTCATCGGGCGGAAAACGCCGCTCCTAACCGTCGTCGGCCGCATGAAAGGATACCCGGCCCCCGATCCGGATGTCGTGCGGACGGCGAGCCGGGCTTTGGCGAATTTTGACCTGCGGGACCGCCTCGGAGAGATCCGCGCTCCCACCCTCATTCTTCAAGGAGACGAGGATCGCATTACTCCCCTCGCGGCGGCGCGGGAAACGGCGGCGGGAATCCCCGGAGCCACCCTCGAGGTGCTGGAAGGTTATGGACACTTTTTGCACGTGGAATGTCCGGACATTTTGGCCGACCGGATCCGCTCGTTCTGTAGCCCGCCCGGGACAGAGCTCAGAATCCGGTAAAACCGCCGAACAACCTGGTCAGCCACACGGTGATTGCGGTCAGGGAATCGGTGAGGAGCAAAAATCCCATTCCGATCATGACGGCGCCCCCGATGCGGCTGACCACCGCCGCCTTCCTTTGCAGCCATCCCAACGAAGTCAGCGAATACGCCAAAAACAGAAACGGCAGAGCAAAGCCGAGGGCGTACACCGCCATCAACACCATCGCGCGGGCCGGTTCGTTTGCGGCCATCACCAGTACCGACGCCAGAATCGGGCCGATACAAGGCGTCCAGCCGGCCGCAAAGCTCACCCCGATCAGCCACGCCCCGAAATAACCGACCGGCTTGCTGGAAAACGTCCATTTTTTCTCCCGCATCAGCCATTCCGGCCGGAGCACCTCCGCCAAAACCAGTCCCATGAAAATGACGACCACCCCGCCGATGATCCGCAGCCACACCTTGTACTCGACGAACAGCCGTCCAATCAGACTGGCCGACCAACCCAGGGCCAGAAAAACGGTAGAAAACCCCAGCACGAAAAAAATGGCGTAGCGCAACGCCCGCCTGCGGGCTTCCCGCCGGTCCTCCTGGGCTCCGTCGCGCCACGACACACCGGAAATATACGAAATATAGGAGGGATACAAGGGCAATACACAGGGCGAGAGAAACGAAAGCAGCCCTGCAGCAAAGGCCAGCCACAGGGATACTTGCCCGGACATCGGCGCCACCTTCCTTTACACCCGTCGCATCCGCCGAATCTTACGAATGCGCATTCAACAGGGCCTCAAATTTCTGTTCCAACGCTTCTCGGGAAGGAGCCCCTTGCACCAGATCGACGATTTTGCCGTCAGGCCCGATGAACACGCTGGTGGGAATCGCCTGCACCTGATACAACTTGGCCACCTCGCCCTTCTCATCGGCGAGGACCGGGTAATCGATCCTAAAGTCCTTGATAAACGCCGCCGCTTGCTGGCGGTCGTCGCCGGAGGTCAAGTTGATTCCATAAAAGACAATGCGGTCCCCGTATTTCTGATGCATGGCGACGAGATCGGGAGTCTCCGATTTACACGGTCCACACCACGAAGCCCAGAAATTCAGGAATACCGGCTTGCCTTTCGATTGGGACAGCGTCACCGTTTTCCCGTCGAAAGTTTGCAGAGTAAAATCCGGTGCGAGATACCCTTTGGCGGGGTAGGCCCCTGGTTCGGAACCGGACGACGGATCGGACTGTTTGAGACTGATTCCCGCGATGACGGCGATCAAAACGACGACGATCACGAATATGGAGAATCCGGCCGCACTTGAACGCTGTTTGTCCAAAGACTTTGCACCTCCGGGTGCCGGTCTACCGCATGATCCACACCAAGGCATTGATCAACAGAATTCCCGTTCCCACCAGGAACAGCACCTTCGTCGACGGTCAGAGCGAACTCCACCAGCGACGCCATGCGCTCCTCATCTCTGCTCACCCTTTCTCCGGACCTTCCCTTCCCCCGGGAGGCGGGCCGTCAGAGCATAATGCCGCCCGTTTAGGTCTAGAGGTCCCTCTACCTGCCAGCCGAGAGCTCGAAAGCGAGAAGCGAGTTCCCCGGGCTCGAGCCGCTCGTTCACCGGGGGCCCCTCTTCGCCGAATTCCTTTTTCCATTCCACCAGCACCGCGCGTCCCCCGGGACGGACCACCCGGGTACACTCCCGAACCACTTCATCGAGATCGTCCGCCTCGTGAAGGACAAAAGCATACAGCACCTTGTCGACCGAGGCGTCGGGAAGGGGCAAGCGTTCCGCGGACCCCTGAACCAGGCGGACGCGGTCGGGCGGTCCGCCCGGCCACCGATCCCGGAGGATTTCCAGCATCTTAGGCTCCACGTCCACCGCGTAGATGGTTCCGCCCGTCCGCCGGGCGAGGACCTCCGTAAAATATCCCGGCCCCGCGCCGATATCCGCCACCGTGTCGGCCGGTGCTAAATCGAGGAGATCGACCACCCGATCGGGCGGCAAAACCGCCCTGCGGGCCTCGCCGAGCAAACGGTCCACATGTTCGGGACGAAAACGGCTGCCCACCGCTCCGTTCCTCCGCGGCTCAGCGGGCCGCCTCGTCTACGGCGGCCTTCAGCTGTTCCTCGACCCGGCGGGCGATCTCCTGCAGAGCGGCGTCTTCGGAGACCTGCCCCAGTAAGGCCGTCGGCTTCGGCAACCCGATCTTCGTTTGGCCGGCCTCTTCGTAGACGACGATTTTACAAGGGAGAAAATAGCCCACCAGCAGGTCTTTGCTCAACACTTGCGCCGCTTCCCGGGGATTGCAGACCTCCAAGATCCGGTACGGAGTCCGGAATTCCACTCCTTTTTCGGCCAGCTTGGACGGAACGTCCAATTGCCACAGGACGCCGAACTGCCGGCCCGCCAGCGCCGCCTCCAGATCGCGCGCCGCTTCCTCGACGCTCTTGGCGGTCGCAACCGTATAATGAAACATATTTTGACTCCCCCTTTTCGCATTCCTGCCTCTAAAACGGCCTTCAACGGCTTTTCATCAAAAGTTCAATAGCTTCCCGGATGACCTGGTCGGCCGGCTGGCCCTTTTCCACCTCGTTCCGGATGCAGTTCTCCATGTTCGACCCGATCACGTAGACGATGAGGCGGTCGATGGCGGCTCGCACGGCGGAAAGCTGGGTGACGACGTCTTTACAGGATTCTTCCCGTTCCATCATGCCCATGATTCCTCGGACCTGGCCTTCAATGCGCTTCAGTCGGTTTTTCATGGCATCGGTATATTCCATGGTCGGACACCTCATTCATGACTATACCATACCCCGAAACGTTCCGCGACAGACGGGGCTATTCTCCGCCGGACCGCCTCGATCGACCACCGCCGGGTCACACGTGAAAAACGGAGAACGCGGAAATCCACAACCTCAAGGTCGCAACGGCAATCAAAGCCGTGATCGCGTACCGGAGGGCGGCGGCCGGCACGCGATCCGACAGACGGGCGCCCAACTGGGCTCCCGGAACCGATCCGGCCGCCAGGGCCAGAGAGAGGGTCCAAGGGATTTGTCCGGACAGCCCTTTGCCCAGCAAAGCCGCAGAAGAAGTGAGAAGGACGACGGCCAAAGTGCTGCCCACCGTCACGCGCGTCGGAATGTCCAGCAGGTAAATCATGATGGGAACAAACAGGAAGGCGCCCGCCGCTCCCACGGCTCCTCCCGCCAGGCCCACGACAAAGGCGATCCCGGCCGCGGCCCACCGATTGAACGGCACTTCATCGGCCGGACCGGACCATTCACGGTCCTTCTTCGGAACGAACATCAGGACCAGCCCCGCAGTGGACAACACGGCAAACACCAATGTCAGAACGCCCGCATCGGCGAATTTCGACAGGTAAGCCCCCGCAAAACCGGCGACGGCCGCGGTGACGCCCATCACCGCCGCCAGAGGACGGCTGATTCGTCCCCGACGCCGGTGCACCACCGCACCCGCGAGGGCGGCGAAAAAAACCTGCACGGTGCTCATCGCCGCCACCGTTTTCATGTCATACGGCCCAATGCCCAGCCATTCGGGCACGAACAGCAACATCGGCACCATGACGATCGATCCGCCCAGACCGAGCAATCCGGAGAGAAACCCCCCTGCGAAACCGAGAACCCCCAACACAACCGCGGTTTCCATCTCCCCTCCCCCTCTCTCCCCGGCCGGGGACGGCGGAACCGCCCCTTATAGAACCGCCCCTTATAAGCCGTGGTGCACCGCACACCGGTTCGGACCGATCTCCAGTTCGGCAGCCCGTTCGGAATCCACCGTCTCCTCCCCGCGATTGACGGCCACGATGGTTTCGAAATTCGGCGGCTTCTTCTGTCCAGTGGAGGCCTCCACCGTTGCCGTGAAAAGGCTTCGATCTTCCATTCGCATAATCTCGTTGTTTCGGCGGATCGCCCCCAGTTCCGCCCCGACGAGGCCGCGCCCGTCCATCTCTTCTGGAGTGGAAAAATGGGCCGGCAAGACGTACGTGCCGTCGGGCAAGCCCGCGATGGTGCGGAACACCGTTTCGTACAACATCTCCGCCCACTCCCGGGCTTTGCCGCCGAGATCCGGGCGCCCCAATCCTCCGACGAACACCGTGTCTCCGGAGAGAAAATAGCGTCCGTCGATCAGCAGGGAGGTCGACCCCGGCGTATGGCCCGGTGTGGGGATGGTCAAAACTTCCACCTCCACGTCGCCCAGGCGAATCCGAGGATGTCGTTCGAGAGGTTCAAAGGTAATTCGAGCACCGGCGGCCTCCTCGGATGACAGGTAATAGACCGCACCGGTTTTCGCCGCCAGTTCCCGCCCTCCGGAAATGTGATCGGCGTGCAGGTGGGTGTCGATCACGCCGCGAATCTCCGCTCCTTCTGCTTTTGCGATCTCCAGATACGGGGCGGTGTGCCGCGCGGGGTCTACCACCAACGCCTCGCCCCGGGAAACCAATACATAGGAGAGACACCCTTTGGCCGGCCGGTTGACTTGGTACAGGGTCATTCGCGAATCGGAGACCACCGGCAGGGCGTGGTAAAACTGACTCCACGCCCACATTCCGCCTTCCAAAGAAAAAGCATTGCGCCCGCGCTCCCGCAACTGTTCGGCCACCCATTCCGAAGCGCCGCCTTTGGCGCAGACCACCACCACTTCGCCCGCATCTTCGGGGACGGAACGCCAAACTTCTTCTTCCTCGAGAAATGCAAAATACGGAACATTGATCGAACGCACCGAGCGGCCCTCGATCCTCCAGTCCCGGTATTCCTCCTCGTTGCGCACGTCCAGGATGAACACCGGCTCTCCCCGGAGAATTTTGCCGTACAACGCCGAGACGTCGATCACCGGTTTCCCGTTCACCGAACGCGCCTCCTTTCCAAAGCGTCAAAAACTCAGCGTGACCTCTGCATCGAAGGCGTAATCGAGGAAAGTAGCCGCTCCGCCGATTTCCACCCCGTCGATCAGATCGGACGGCTCGATGCCCATCAAGTCCATCGTCATTTGGCATCCGATCAACCGCACTCCGGAAGACTTCGCCAGATCGAGCAATTCCGGAATAGAGGGAACGCCCGAGCGGGCCAGCCGATCTTTGAGGTCTTCTTTGCCCGCCCCGGGGGCCAATTGGTGAATGCCCTGCCGGTGGATGATCCTCAGCCCGTCAAAGGTAAAAAATACGGCCGCCTCCGCCTCCATCGCCGCGGCGGCCGAGGCGATGTTCAGAACTTTGTACGCCGTTTCCACACTGCCCGACGAGGCGATAATCGCCACGCGCTTTTTCTTTTCCGCCATCTTCCGGGTCCCTCCTCGACCGCTTTAAAAATCCTGTTCGATCGGCCCGTCCCACGCGATCATGCCCGGCACGACGTTTTTCACCCGAAGTCCCTTTTCGGCCAGTTGCCGGCAAGCCAAGTCGCTGCGCTGACCGGTTCGGCAAATGACGTACCAGGTCCGGCTCGGGTCGAGTTCCTCCAGCCGATCGTCCAGATCCCCGAGGGGAATGTTCCGCGCCCCGGGAATGTGGCCGAAAGCGTATTCCGCCGGCTCGCGCACGTCCAAAACCCGGACATCCTCGCGGGAGAGAGCTTCCTTCAGCTCCTCGCAGTCGGCGGTATCGGGAAACTGCTGCTCCTGTTTTTCTTCTTCCGGCAACGCCCGGCGCAGGTAGTGCCGGTACCGTCCTTCTTCCTCCCGCAATCCGATGTATTGGTGCCCGGTTCGCTGCGCCCAACCTTTGAGATCGGCTATGGAACCCCGGTCGGTTGCGACCACCTCGATCACGTCTCCCGGCCGGACCGTCTCCATCGCCTGCTTCGTCTTCATGACGGGCAACGGACACGACAGACCTTCACAGTGGACGGTCAAATTGACCTTGATCTCTTTCATTCGCTTCCCTCCACGCCGAATATTACCTGTACGTGTATGGGTATTTAAGAATCGAAAGTGGACCCCTTTCGATCGGGTCCCTCTCCCCGGGCTCGGCCGGGCGGCCAAACGCCGCTCAAGCGGAAACTCCCGGCAACCCGTATTCCACATCCCCAGGCCAGCCCAACATGCCGCCCTCCATGTTCACCGCCTTGCGATACCCCATCTGTTCGAGAAACAGACACACTCGTCCGCTGCGATTCCCCGACCGGCACACAAAGATCACCTCTTCGTCTCGGGGAATTTTATGGAGAGCGGCCGGGATCTCCCCCATGGGAATGAGTTCGGCGCCTGGGATGTGCCCGGCAGCGTATTCCTCCGGCTGCCTTACGTCAATGATGCGGGGCCGGTCACCGGATTGAATCCGGTTCCACAGTTCTTCGGGAGTACATTCCAACACCTTTCGCCACCTCCTCCGCCGACCCCAATACCGGGTGGAGTATCAGCGACATGGTGAAGTATATACCCCATAGGGCATTTTGTCAACCTCGGCTAGTCCAAATCAACTATGTTTCACTAGGGCGGATGAACCGGTTTGCCCTCGCATTCCCGGACCATCTCAGATTCCGCCGATTGACCCTGGGGAAATCTTTTCAGAACAGTAGACTGTTATAGTGGGAGATCGGCGTTGCTGGGAGGCGGGATGATGCTCCTATTCGAGGAATTGGCCGGACGCAACATGCTGGTGCGCCAAGGACACCTGGTGTGGGACCAGATGGATCTGGAAAATATCGCCGAACGATTCGGAACGCCGTTGTATGTCTACTCGGAATTGCGTTTGCACCAAAACGCCCGACAATTGACAGAGGCATTTCGCCAACGAGGTATCGCCGCGGGCATCTTTTACCCCAGCCGGGCCTGCTCAAACCTCGCCATCCTCGAATCGATCCGCGCCACCGGGATCGGCGTGGAGGTGGATTCGACGGGAGAACTCATGAAAGCGCTGACGGCGGGTTTCACACCGGACCGCATTCTCGTCACCGGGGCCGGAAAATCCCGTACCCTTCTCCAATTGGCCGTGGAACGGGGTGTCCGAGCCGTCAGCACCGATTCCGTCTCGGAACTGGAAACGGTGGCGGACGTCGCCCGGGCGATGAGCCGCCGAATCAACTTATTGCTCGAAATTGACCCCGGATTGTCTTTTCCCCGTTATAAGCCGCCGACAACATATTATCTAAAATCCGGGGCGGACCGCTACGACATCTTTCCGGTCATTGAACGGGCTTTGCAAACGGAACAGATTTGGATCAAGGGAATCCACCTGCAGGTGGGAGCTCACACCTGGACCCCCCATACCCTGTTGACCGCGGGACGGGTGGCGCTGGACATCCTAGACGAAATCGAACGGAACTTCGGGCTCATTCTGGATTGGATCTTTTTTGGGGGCGAACTGCCCGCCGCCCGAAACGACCTCGGGCTGTTCACCGCAGACGCAACGGCGGAGGAAGAGCATGACAACGACTCTTCCATCGCCGAAGCCCTGGCTCAACTATTGTCCGGTTTTCGCCGGCCGTTGACGGCGGTGTTCTCCCCGGGACGGCGGCTGGTGGACGACGCGGGAATCCTGTTGACCACCGTCCGGCAGGTCAAAACCAAATCGGTGCGGGACGAAGAAGGCAACGTGACCGACCTCGTCCACTGGCTCATTGTAGACGCAGGTTCCAACATCCTGTCCCATGCGGCCGACCGGACGGCGATCCATCCGGCCTGGTCCGTGACCCGGGCGGACCTCCGCCACGAAACCCGTTTCAAAATCGGCGGCCCCCTGTACGATCCCCGGGATTACTTCCGGTGCGGCACCCAGGGAAGTGAATACTACCTGTTGCCTGCAGAAACCCGTGCCGGCGACCGGCTGGCGTTTCTGGACGTCGGCGCCTATTCCCTCGACTACATGTCCGAAGCCAACAGCCTTCCCCGGGCGGGAGCGGTCTTGATTCGCAAGAACGGGCATATGCACATGATCCGGCATCCGGATACTTACCGCGACTTGATCGAGAGCGACGTATTTCCTGGGAAATACAAAAAGAAGCCCCGGAGTTCCACCCGGAGCATCAAACTGTGAAGCTATCCGCGTCTTCACGGCCGCTCTGCACCGGCACGATCCGGTGAAACGCGGCCGCCGTTCGAATCGGGACCGGCATCGTCTTCGGCGATCCGGATCTTATATTTCGCATCCACATATGTCGTTGCAGCGGGACGGACCACTACTTGGGGACAGATGTCTCCCTTTCCCGGAGCACGGGTCCGGTACAGCACCACCGCCTCATCCCCGCTGAAGCGAATGCCGGTAATCTCCAGGGCGTAACAACCGTTCGGCTTCTCTCCCCAGGTCAACGTCACCTCGTTTACTTTATCGTTCAACCTTTTGACTTCGAACGCAACCTCATCCGCCTTCCCTTCCGGCCGTTTCGCCGGAAAACCGGATTTCCAAGTGCCGTCGGGATCCATCCAAAGCAAAACCGCCCGCGACAGCATCGCAGCCGCACTCCCCCGGGTGACGGGGTCTTTCGGACGCACCGCATCCCCTTCGACCGGCATCACCCCGAAATAGGTCATAAACTGAATGTCGCTTCGATATGTGGGATCGATTTGATCTTCGTCCTGAAAAACACGGTAGACGAGCGGAACCACGGGATCGACTCCCTTCGCCGCAAGGGCCGTCCGCAAATAATGGGCGAATTGTTCCCGGGTGACAGAGGCATGGGGATCGATGTCCTTGGGCAAATCTACTCCGCTCAACTTGCAGTCCAGAAACGCCTGGGTATACCAAACACCGTCTTGCACCCGCTCAAAATAATCTTCAACCTTCGGGGGAACAACAAAATAAGCGTGAAATCCGAACATGCTCTTGAACATTACGGCCATTTCAGCGTTCGTCAGGTATCCTTGCGGCACCGGAGCGGTCCAAGACCCGCTTTTCATCACCGGATGCCGACCGGTCGTATCCCCGGCTGCAGCCGGAACCCCGGCAATCGAAGCCGTCAAAAGGGCCGTTAGAACGCCGAGCGCCCCTCTCTTCCAAATTTTCATCATTTCACCCCCTCATAATCGACTTGAACCCTTCCCCACCATCTTGACGTTCACACCGCTGAAATGGTTCCGCCAAGAAGACCCGAAAAGCATTACACAAAAATAAAAGCGGCTGTTGACCGCAGCCGCAGTCACAGCCGCTTCGGACCGAAACAAAGGAAGGCATTACCGCACCACGATGTGGACCGGCCTGCCCAGCGCCACCTCGGCCGCCTCCATGATCACCTCGCCCAAGGTGGGGTGGGCGTGTATGGTGAGGGCGATGTCTTCCAGACTGGCTCCCATTTCGATGGCCAGGGCCCCTTCGGCGATCAAATCGGAAGCCGAAGGACCGACGATCTGGACCCCGACGACCTCTCCGGAGGCCTTGTCGGCCACCACTTTGACAAAGCCTTCCGCATCGAGGAGAGACAATGCGCGACCGTTGGCCGCAAAGGGAAATTTGCCGGCGACCGCGTCGATCCCTTTCTCCTTCGCTTCCGCCTCCGTCAAGCCGACGGAGGCGACTTCGGGATCCGAAAACACAACGGCCGGGATGGCTTTATAATCCACCTCGCTGGGACGCCCGGCGGCCGCTTCCGCCGCCACCTTGCCCTCATACGCCGCTTTGTGCGCCAAAGCCGGCCCGGGAACCACGTCTCCGATGGCAAAAATGTGGGGAACACTGGTACGGCCTTGCCTATCCACTTGAATCCATCCTTTGTCGTCGGTGCGGACGCCTGCCTGATCCAGCCCCAATGCGTCGGTGTTGGGACGCCGTCCGACGGTGACCAGCACGTAGTCCGCTTCGAACCGGCGCTCCTCCCCCTTGACCGAAGCCACCACCGCCGCTCCGTCCGCCGTCTCCTCGACGCCTTGGACCATGGCGGACGTGACGACGGCCACCTTGTTCTTTTTGAGCCGGCGCTCCACAAACCTCACAACTTCCTTTTCAAAGGTCGGAAGGATCGAATCCGTTCCTTCCAATATCGTCACTTCCGAACCGAACTTCGCAAACATGCCGCCGAGTTCGATCCCGATGTATCCGCCTCCGACCACCGTCAGCCTTCGGGGGATTTCCTGGAGGGCCAGGGCTTCCGTCGACGAGATCACGCGGCCCCCGAAAGGCAAGGATTTCAATTCCACCGGCCGCGACCCGGTGGCGATAATACATTGGTTAAACCGGTACCGGGTCGCCTCGTATCCCCGGATGACCCGCACCTCGCGTTCGTTGACGAACAGCGCCTCTCCGGTCACCACTTCCACTTTGTTTCCCTTCAGCAGGCTCGCCACGCCGCCGGTGAGTCGATCGACGATCCCCTGTTTCCACGCCTGTACCTTCGCAAAATCCAACCGGACGTCGCCGACGGCAATCCCCATCTGGTCCAGGTTGCGGATGTTTTCGTACTGATGAGCGGCGGAGATCAACGCCTTCGAAGGAATACAGCCGACGTTGAGGCACACGCCGCCCAACTGATCCCGCTCTACGAGCGTGACTTTCTTGCCCAATTGAGCAGCCCGAATGGCCGCCACGTAACCGCCCGGCCCGCCCCCGATCACCAAAAGATCCACTTCGGTGGTAAATTCTCCTACAACCATGTCACACCTCCAAGGTCAACAATTCGGGATCTTCCAGCAGCTGTTTGACGTAATTCACATATCGCTGGGCCGTTGCGCCGTCGATCAACCGGTGATCGAAACTGAGAGACAAGGCCATGACCGGAGCGATCACCACCTGGCCGTCGCGGGCGACCGGCTTTTCAGTGATCCGGCCGATTCCGAGGATCGCCACTTCCGGATAGTTGATCACCGGCGTAAAGAACAGCCCGCCCGCCGCCCCGATGTTGGTAATGGAAAACGTTCCGCCTTTCATTTCGTGAGGCGCGAGCTTGCCCGTCCTAGCCCGTTCCGCGAGATCCCGGATCTCGGCCGCGAGGGTCCAAATGTTCTTCCGATCCGCCTCTTTGACCACGGGAACCAACAGGCCCCGTTCGGTATCGGTGGCGATGCCAATATTATAATATTTCTTAAAGACGATTTCATCCTTTTCATCGTCGATGGAGGCGTTTAATTCGGGATACTGCCGGAGTCCGGCGACGGCCGCTTTGACGACAAACGGCAAATACGTCAATTTCACGCCCTTTTGTTCCGCCAGTCCTTTGGCCCGCTCCCGAAGAGCCACCAGTTTCGACACGTTCGCCTCGTCCATTACCGTGACGTGGGGGGCGGTGTAAACCGATTTGACCATCGCCTGGGCGATCGCCCGGCGGATACCGGCAAGGGGCACCCGTTCCTCGAGATCCGCGCCCCGTGGCCCCTCGGGCCCCGCTACCGGGACGGAAGGGCCTTCCGGCATGGACGCACCGGCCTCCAAGTACCGGAGAACATCCTGACGGGTGATCCTCCCGTTTCGCCCCGTACCGGTCACCTTGGTCAAATCGACCCCCTTCTCCCGGGCGAACCGGCGTACACCGGGGGTCGCCAAAACCGAACCGGGCCTGCCGCTCGCTTCCCCTCCGTTGGCGGGCTCCGCCTTTCGCGGAGGCGCCTCCCCAGCGACAGCATTCACCTCCGCCTTGGAAGTCTCACCGCCCGGACCGGCCACCGCACCGTCCCGCCGTCCGGGAGCTCCCGCGGCTGCCCCCCCTCCGGACGAAGATTCCGCGACATCGAAAACAATCAGCGGATCGCCGACCACGGCGATCTTTCCCGCCGGCACCTTGATCTCCCGGACCGTCCCTTTCACAGGACTGGGGATTTCGACCACCGCCTTGTCGTTTTGCACTTCGCACAAGGGTTGGTCTTCTTCCACCACATCCCCCGCTTGCACCAGCCACCGCACAATTTCGCCCTCATGAATCCCTTCCCCGATATCTGGAAGCCGGAATACGTATTCGGCCAATCGGGCTCCCTCCTTTGCGTCAGAAGTCGAGTACCTCTTCGAGGGCCCGGACGACCCTCTCGACATCGGGCAGCCACTCGTCCTCAATCGCCGCGAAGGGGTACACCGTGTCGGGAGCCGTCACCCGGAGAACGGGAGCCTCCAAGTGCAAAATCGCCCGTTCATTAATCTGCGCCGCCACCTCGGCAGCCACGCCCGCCTGCCTCTGGGCTTCTTGAACCACGACCGCTCGATTGGTCTTCTTGACGGATTCGACGACCGTTTCTATGTCGATGGGATTGACCGTCCGGAGGTCGATCACTTCCACCTCCGCTCCCCTCGATTCGGCGAGTTTCTCCGCCGCCCGGAGAGAAGTATGTACCATGGCTCCGTACGTGACGACTGTGGCGTGCCGGCCTTCCCGAACCACCTTGGCCTTGCCGATCGGCACCGTGTACTCCCCCTCCGGAACTTCCTCCCGAAAGGACCGGTACAACTTCATATGCTCCAAAAAAATCACCGGATCGTTGTCGCGGATGGCCGAAATCAACAGCCCTTTGGCATCGTAGGGATTCGAAGGAATGACCACCTTGACCCCCGGGGTTTGCAAAAACAGGCCTTCCAGGCTGTCCGCGTGCAATTCGGGTGTCTTCACCCCGCCGCCGAAAGGGGAACGGAAGACGATCGGAGCGTGATAGCGTCCTCCCGAGCGGTACCGCAGGCGCGCCGCCTGGGAGGCGATGGCGTCAAAAGCCTCGAACACAAAACCGAAAAATTGGATCTCCGCCACCGGCCGGAACCCCTGTACCGCAAGCCCCACCGCCAATCCTCCAATGCCCGATTCGGCCAAAGGTGTGTCGAATACCCGGTGTTCTCCGAACTGTTCCTGCAACCCGGCCGTGGCCCGGAAAACGCCGCCGTTGACCCCCACGTCCTCCCCGAAGACGAGGACATTCGGATCCCGTTCCAACTCGATGCGCAACGCATCGGTAATCGCCTGGATCATCGTCATTTGCGCCATGGCTCACCGGCCCTCCCTCGACAAGAACGCCGCTTTCTGCTCCGCCAAGTGTGGCGGCAACTCTTCGAACATCACATCGATCAAATCGGCTACCGTCTGCTTGGGCATGTACTCGTCGGCTTTCTTGAGGGCGTCGGCAATCGTTTGCTTCGTCTCTTCGATGACCGCCTCTTCTTCCTGCTCGCTCCAGAGCCCTCGAGCTTGGAGAAACGCCCGGAACCGGATGAGGGGGTCCTGGCGCTCCCACTCCCCCAATTCTTCGTTCGTGCGGTATCGCGTCGGGTCGTCTCCCGCCATGGTGTGGGGACCGTACCGGTACGTCAGCGATTCGATCATGACCGGCCCTTCCCCCGCCCGGGCGCGGTCCGCCGCTTCTTTTGTCACCCGGTACACCGCGAGCACGTCCATGCCGTCGACCTGAACACCGGGAATCCCCGCGGCCACGGATTTCTGTACGAGGGTCCGGGCCGCCGTCTGCTTGGTGACCGGAACGGAGATCGCGTACCGGTTGTTCTGGGCAAAAAAGATCGCCGGTACTTTATACACTCCCGCAAAATTCATCCCTTCGTAGAAGTCCCCTTGAGAAGTGGCCCCGTCCCCGAAGTATGCGATGGCCACACGCTTCTCGCCCCGCAACTTGATGCCGAGCGCCACCCCGGCCAGTTGAGTGCACTGCGCCGCGATGATGATCTGGGGCATCAAGGCGTGGACGTCCGGCGGAATCTGCCCTCCGTGAATGTGTCCCCGGGAATACAGGAACGCTTGGTAGAGCGGAAACCCGTGAAATACGAGCTGAGGAATGTCCCGGTAACTCGGCAGCAGAAAATCGTCCTTGGTCAGGGCGAAATGACTGCCGAGCATGGAGGCTTCTTGCCCGGCCACCGGCGCGTAAAAACCCAGCCGCCCCTGGCGGTTCAAAGCGATGGCGCGCTGGTCCCAAACCCGGGTGAACACCATGCGGCGCATCAGTTCCCGCAGTTGTTCATCGGTCAAGTCCGGCATCAAGTCCGGATTGACCACCGTTCCATCTTCTTCCAAAATCCGCACCGGTTCATACGGCGTGCGTTCCTGTACCAAGACACCCATTTGACTCACCCTTTCCCGGTTCTCACTTTCTGTGTTATACATAACAGATAATCTGTTATAGTATAATCTCGCCGATTGGGAGCATGTCGGCATCCCGATAAACATCCATATTTAAAGCTTTATTTGTCTCCAATGTAGTATACATTTCCGCGTATGTCAACGGCGAATCAATCTGTTCCGTACGATCTATAAATCTGTATCAAAAACTGTTTCACCTTATTGGCTCTGTTATGATGCAGTCCATCTCCACCGGGGCCCGGCGCCGTTCAGCGCCGTGCGAATTCATCCGGACTCCGGCTTCATCCGGTCGTAAAGTTCGTCCAGTTCCTTCGCTTCTTCAAAGTCCAGTTCTGTAAGTCCGCCGGCGTGCCACGTGGTCAACTGGAGAGTAACCACTTTGTAATCGATGGATATAAAGGGGTGATGGTTCCGTCGTTCCGCCACTTCCGCCACGGCACCGACAAACCGGACGGCCTCCGGGAAACTGGAGAACCGGAAACGCCGAGAAATTCGTTTTCCGTCTAAACTCCATTCCGGAATTTCCGGCAATCGCTCTTGAATCTGTTCTTCCGTCAGTTTCATCTCAAACCGCCTCCTGATTCCGTTTGTGCAAACGGGGTGTCCTCCATGCTACAATAAAGTCATCTCCGGACGGAAGGAGGCCCCCCATGGGAAAGAAGGTACTCATCGTGGCCGGCGACGCCGTTGAAGCGCTGGAAATCTACTACCCCTATTATCGCCTGTTGGAAGAACAGATCGAAGCGGTGATCGCCGCTCCGAAAGCGAAAACCTTGCACACGGTTGTTCATGATTTTGAAAGTTGGGAAACGTACACCGAGAAACCGGGTTATCAAATTGCGGCGCACGTGTCATTCGATGACGTAAAACCCGAAGAGTTCGACGGTCTGATCATCCCCGGCGGACGCGCCCCTGAATACATCCGGCTCCATCCCGCCCTGCCCCGCATTGTCCGGCATTTCTTCGAAGCGGGAAAACCGGTGGGCGCCATCTGTCATGCGGCACAGGTCTTGGAAACGGTACCGGATTTGCTCCAGAATCGATCCCTGACTGCCTATGCGGCCTGCCGCCCTTCGGTGGAGGCCATGGGCGCCCGGTACGTCACCGAAACATTGCACGTGGACGGAAACCTGGTATCCGGACACGCTTGGCCAGATCTCCCCGGATTTATGCGGGAGTTTCTCCGCCTGCTCGGAAAGTGACCAAAGGGGCCGAAACCGGGGATGATCGCCCGCCCTCCCCAATAGACGGCCCGATCTCCGGCCGCTGCAAAGAAAAATCCGGCATTCCGGCGAAAACCGCGGAAAGCCGGATGGAATTTTGCTGTGCATTAAACCAGAGAGGCGAGTTGGATTTCTCCGCTCCCCTGCGCTTCGGGAGTTTCGTTTAGATCAAACGCAGCCCGCATCAGCGCCGATTTGACCTGGTCGGGAGTCCATTGGGGATTTTTTTCAAGAAGCAGAGCCACTGCTCCGGCGACAATCGGAGCGGCCATACTGGTGCCCGACATTTGGAAATAGTCCGTTCCCACGCGGGAGGATTTCATCACTTTATCCAAGAAGGAGCCGGGAGCGCGCAGGGAAATGATGCCAACGCCGGGTGCTACGAGATCGGGTTTCGGCAACCCTGACGGCGTCGGCCCGCGGCTTGAAAAGGAGGCTACAACATCATCCTCCTGGGGAACCGTGCGGTGGTCGTCGGCCGCCCCTACGGTCAAGATCAAAGCACTGTCTCCCGGAGAACTGATCGTCCCCGATTGCGGTCCCTCGTTACCGGCAGCGGCCACCACGACGATCCCGGCCTTCCAGGCGGCCTCCACCGCCTGCACGAGAGGATCCTCCTCCGGCGGACCGGCCGGTGAACTTCCCAGAGAGAGCGAAAGCACGCGAATTCCGTAGGTATCCTTTTCGCGGATCACCCATTCCACCCCGCGAATCACCGTGGACAGGGAACCGGAGCCGGTCCGGTCTAACACCTTCACCCCTACCAGCCGGGCCTCCGGAGCCGGACCTCGAAATCGCCCTCCGGATCGCAGGCCATTGCCGGCTGCATCTCCGGCACAATGCGTGCCGTGACCGTTGTCATCGTAAGGTTCCGTCCGGTTGTTGACGAAGTCTTGAAAGGCTGCGATCCGATTGACCGGTTCCGTCAGATCCGGATGGGGATGGATGCCGGTGTCGACAATGGCAATGGTCACCCCTTTTCCGGTGAAGCCGTCCCGTTGCCCCTTGTCGGCGCCGACGGCCGGCCCGGCAATGTCCAAAAGGGCTTTCACCGGGCGATCGTAGGTGATGCGTTCCACCGCATCGTCTTCCAGCAACTTCCGGATTTCCCGAACGGAAAGCCGGGCACTTACCCCCCTGCAAGCGGTAAACTCGTGTCCCAGCCGGCGCCGCCGCACCCCCGTCGCCTGCACCAACCGTTCGGCCGGTCTTTCGCCGGGCATCCCCTTGAATTGCACAATGACGGGAATGCGGACCCACGCGTGCAATAGCCGCCGGACGGCCCGGTGCAGAATACACGGAACCCTGCGAAGTGGTTTGTGGGCGAGGATGAGGCGGCGTCGCATCAGGGGATCAAGCTTCGTTGCATACCGGTGTATCCACTGCAACCATTGCATGATCTCGTCCTCCCTTCCCCCGCCATCCTATGGGGGAAGGGAGAATATGGTTTGGACGAGGGCCCTTTCCCGCCCTTAAATCCGCGGGTGTCCCCCTCCAACCCGTCTCCCGGGAAAAGGAATCGAGTCGCGGGTGTCCAAAAAGAAAAAAAAAAAAAAGCGCGCCTCGCGCGCCGGATGTGGACAAAAGGACTGCCTCTTCTCCGTTCAACGGGTCCCGTCTCTCCGGTGAAAACTCTCCGACAATTTGTCGAGAGCCGTAAGGAAAATTTCCACACCGATCGGCAAGACGTCCTCATCAATGGCAAACTTCGGATGATGATGAGGATATCGCGCCCCCTTGGCGGGATTGCCGGCCCCCGTAAAAAAGAAGCACCCCGGTACAACCTGAAGATAAGCGGAAAAATCTTCTCCTCCCATGACGGGCGCCATCGTTTCCACCCGCTTGGGTCCTACCACTTCCTCTGCAGCCTCGCGCACCAAACGGGCCACCCGTTCGTCGTTGACCACCGGGGCATAGCCTCGCTCGTATTCGAAGGTGTATGTCGCGCCGAAAGCCGCGCAGATTCCCTTTACGATCGACTCCATCTGTTCGGGGACGCGCCTCCGGACGTCTTCGCGGAACGTCCGCACCGTTCCGACCAAGGTCGCCTGGTTGGGAATAATGTTGTGGGCCGTGCCGGCGTGAAACTCGCACACGCTGATCACCAATTGATCGAGGGGATCGGTACGCCGGCTGACCACCGATTGCAGCGCCCCGACCACCTGGCTGCCCACCAGGATGGGATCCACCGTATCTTGGGGAGCCCCGCCGTGGCCGCCCCGGCCGGTAATCTCGATGCGGAACCGGTCGGGAGCCGCCATGACCGGCCCGGAAGCCACGCCGACCGTCCCCGCCGCCATCGGCGACCACAGGTGGGTGCCGATGATCGCGTCCACCCCTTCCAGTACCCCTTCTTCGATCATGTCCCGAGCGCCCCCCGGGAACACTTCTTCGGCTTTCTGGAAGATCAACCGCACCTCTCCCCGCATCGGTTTCCGGCGCGCCGCCAAGATCTTTGCCGCACCCAACAGCATCGCCGTATGGCCGTCGTGCCCGCAAGCGTGCATCACTCCGGGGTTTCGGGAGCGATAGGGGACGTCGTTTTCCTCTTGGATGGGCAAAGCGTCGATGTCGGCCCGGAGAGCGACACAACCGCCGGGTTCGCTCCCGATCAACCGCGCCACCACTCCGGTCCCGGCCACAAGGCGAACATCTTCAATCCCAAACTCCCGCAATCGCTCCATGATCCAGGCCGATGTGCGGTATTCCTGAAAAGACAGTTCCGGATTTTGATGCAAATAACGCCTCCAGGCGATCATTTCTTCCCGAATGGCCTCCACATCCTGGCGATAACGAGACATCCATCAAACCTCCTATCCGCCTCTCAGACCGTCGGCAGTTCCGACATCCAAAACCCGCGCCTTCGCCCTGGATCGCACTTCTCCCGACCGGCCGGCCCCCTAGCCCGACTTCCGGAGCACCTGGAACACCGGCACAGGCGGGCCCACGTGAAACCCTTGGGCATAATCGACGCCGTAAGAGCGCAGAATGCGCAACGTCTCCGCATCTTCCACAAATTCTGCGATGGTCTGAATCCCCAATTCCTTCATCGACATCGCCAATCCTTTGACCAGGCACTGGTCCACCGCATCCACCGCCAAATCCTGAATAAAGACCCCATCGATTTTGAGATAATCTAATGGTAAATATTTCAAGGAATAGAACGAAGAAAAACCGATTCCAAAATCGTCCAAAGCAAAATGAAAGCCCATCTCCCGCAACACGGTAATAAATTCCCGCGCGCGGCCGTAGTCCGTGATGGCGGCCGTCTCCGTAATTTCAAACAGCAATTGGTGCGGTTCCGTTTTTGCCAATGCCAATTCGTCCGCCAAGATGGACGCGAATTGCCGGTTTCCGAATACCTTCGCAGACAAATTGACGTGAAAACAGACGTCCGGGCGTTCCCGGCGAGACTCCGCCAGCAACCGGATCGCCTGCCGCGTCACCCAAACGTCGATGTGGTGGATCAAGTCCGACTTCTCCGCAACTCCCAGAAATGCTTTGGGGCTGATGAGACGCCCCCCGTCCCCTTTCATCCGCAGGAGCAGTTCGAACCGGGACACCCGTTCCGATTGCAAATCCATAATCGGCTGGGCATACAAGACAAACAAATCCTTTTCCAAAGCTTCTCGAATTCGAGTCGCCCAAACCAATTCCTCGGTGGTGGCCGCCTCTTCTCCTTGAAACGGGTCGTAAACGTGGACATTGGCCCCCGTTCGCTTCGCCGTGTACATCGCCGTATCGGCATGAGCCAGAAGTTGTTCCGCCGTCTGGCCCCTCGCCGGATACTCGGCAATGCCGATGCTCGCCGTGATGATCACCCGTTTGCCGTCGAGGAACACCCGGTGGCGGCGAAAGGTTTTGGACAGACCTTCGGCAATCCGCTTCGCCCGCTCCACGTCCACTCCGGGCAAATAAATGGCGAACTCATCGCCTCCCAACCGGCCGACGAAACCCTGGGACCCGATCCGGTCACTCATGGAGCGAACCAGTCGCGTCAACAATTCGTCGCCCGCCCGGTGGCCGAGATTGTCATTGATAGCTTTAAAGTTGTCAAAATCGATGAAAAGCAGAGCCCCCCGCTCGTGCCGTTCGAGGGAAGCCGCGAGTTCCTCTTGGAACCTCCGCCGGTTGAAGACTCCGGTCAGGGAATCAAAATCGGCCAGCCGACGGAGTTGTTCTTCGAACCGCTTCCGTTCGCTAATGTCGTAACCGATGACCAACGCCCATTCTTCGCCGCGACCGGTTTTCGGGGGAAAGAGCACCGTCAAAAGGACTTGTTTCTGATGACCATCCTTGCAATACAAGACGGCTTCCGATTTCCATGCGCGGATTCTTCCCGACTCGTTTTCCCCGCGGGCCCTGTCGGCCACCCGGCGCAATTCCGGGATATATTCGAATAAGTTTCCGGAGTTTCCGGCACGCTGCGGGTCCATTCCCAACATCTGCCGGCCGACGTCATTCACAAACAGGGCGCGGCCCCCGGGGTCGCAAATCGCCACGAGACCGGGAAATTCTTTCATCATTACGCCCAATTGCCATTCCGTTTCGGCCTGGCGAGCTTTAGCCTGGTAGTACCGCCGCCTCTGTTCCAAGACGGCGCTCACCGTCTGTCCGACGAGACTCAGCAAGTCCAATTCCTTCTGAGAAAAGGTCCGTTCTTCCGGCAAAACGAGGTTCATCACACCGAGGGAACGGCCTTCCCACCGGAGGGGGACACTGGCGTGATAAGCCAGGCCTTTTCGGGACAAGCCCGTCTCTTCGAGGCGCTCGCACAAGAGCACATTGGCGGCGGAGCTCAATTCCCCGTCCAGCAACATCCGCTGGCACCGGCAGGTACCGCGCCGAAGAGCTCCCCAGTGGTCCCGTTCCAGCTCCCCCGGCAAATCGAACACCGCAGCCGGTTCAAAGGTGCCGTCCGGCCGCAACAGGCTGATCCATCCGCACCGGGCGGTCGTTAATTTGCATATAATAGACAATATCGTATTCAATTCCCGAAGAACCTCGCCGCCCTCGAAATCTTCTTCTCCATCGAACGGCGGCCCATGGTCCTGCACCACTACGGACACCTCCACCTCCACCGGCCGCAGACGGCGCCGGTATCCGGAGCCCCGCTCCGGACCGTCCGGCCTCTCCGCACCGGTCTCCTACCAGCAGCTTCCCACCGCACACGCGTCCTACATGCCGCGTACCGGACGGACCCCGAGCTCCCGCCCGCTTCAATTCCCGCCTTTCCCGCCATCCCCGACCAAACCGTGCTTCTGCAAGAGAACGTACAACCGCTCCGGATCGTAACCGGTCACAAAATCGCCGCCGATCTGGACGGTCGGGGCAGCCAATCGCCCGGTCCGGTTCAACAACATTTCCATGACGCCGGGACGGAAGATCGGTCTCTCTTGAAAGGAAATCCCGTAGCGCGAAAGAAACTCTTTCGCAAACCTGCACTGCCCTCAAAAGGCATTCGTATACACGATCACCGCCGGCTTGTCGGAAGGCCCCCCTTCCGGTCCCCTCACGCCGATCCCTCCTCTTCGTAACCGACTTCCACGGCCGCCACGACAATATACGCCAAGTCGTTCCGGTCGCCTTTATCGGGCAACACCACACCGCTGGTGGTCGCCAGACCGCCCGGCACCACTTCCACCGAGACCCGTCCGTAGGGAAAGGCGGCCTTGACCTTTTCCACGTCGAGGTTTTCGCGGTCCGCGGGCACTCCCAATTTCACCCGGACCAACATGTCCCGAAGGTCGCGGGACGGAATGACGGAACGCATGCCGGGCATGGAATTGGTCTGGATGGCGTCCCGCACCGCCCGTACGGCGGCGGTGGTGACGTCCTGCCCGTGCAAGTCCACTCCCATGCCGTACTGAATGAACATGATTTTCATCGAACTCAGCCTCCCGGAAAAAGGGACAGCGGGCCCCTCCCCGGAACCCGCCAACCCGTTCACCCTTCCACCTGGCTCTGTATGGGCTGTTGCTGCACCCGCAAACGGGTCACCCGGACGTTGTCGACTTCGACGATCTCAAACACGTAGTCGTCGACGACCACGGTCTTGCCCACCTTCGGGTTCCCGTCCAATTGGGCGGCGACCCATCCTCCGATGGAGTCCACTTCGGAATCGTCGATCTCGAGGCCGAACATGTCGTTGACGTCCTCGACGAGAATCCGCCCGTCCAAGTACGTCACATTGCCGACCGTCTCGACGGGGGCCCGCTCCTCATCAAACTCATCCCGAATTTCACCGACGATCTCTTCCAGAATGTCTTCCAAAGTTAGAATACCCGCCGTGCCTCCGTATTCATCCACCACCACCGCGATCTGGCTCCGCTGCTTTTGCATGAGCCGCAACACGCGGCTGATCTCCATGGATTCGGGAACCCGCAGCACCTCGCGAATAATCTCCTGGAGGTTGCGCTCGCCGGCCTGCAACCCCTGAACGTACAGGTCGGAGACGTGAATGAACCCCAGGATATGGTCTTTGTCGCCAAGGGCCACCGGGTACCGGGTGTGGCGGTGGGTCCGGGCGATTTCGAAGTTTTCTTCCGGCGATCGATCGGCATACAGACACACCATGTCCGTCCGGGGCACCATCACTTCCCTGGCCACCCGGTCCGAAAAATGAAAGATGTTGTCGACCAAAGCCTTCTCCGTGCTGTCGATGAGCCCACTCCGGTGGCTTTCGGAGACGAGTAAACGGATCTCCTCCTCCGTATACGCCGTCTGATGCCCGGACACCACCGGCTCGATCCCCATCCAACGCAGCAACAGATTCGCCAGGCCGTTGAGGAACCAAATCGCGGGGTACATCACTTTGTAAAAAAGCGCGAGGGGCATCGCCGTCCACAGGGCAGCGGGCTCCGCCATCCGGATCGCCAGGGACTTCGGAGCCAACTCACCCAGCACGATGTGCAGAAGGGTGATGAACGAAAAGGCCACGACGAAGGCGACGGTGTGAGCCACTGCGGCGGGCAGGCCCGCCCACGTGAACAAAGGCCACAACACGCGAGCGACGGCGGGTTCCCCGATCCACCCCAAGCCCAAAGAGGCCAGCGTAATGCCCAATTGGGTCGCCGATAAATAGGCGTCCAGCTTCGATACGACCCGTTGGGCGAACCGGGCACGCATATGCCCCTCCTGGGCCAACTGCTGCAACCGCGTGGACCGGACTTTTACCAGGGCAAACTCCGCCGCCACAAAGAAGCCGTTCAACAACACCAAAGCAAAAACAGCAATGAGTTTAATCAGCAAACTACCAGGAGTGTCCAATGATCATCCCCAAATCGGGGAAGCCACCTCGCTCCACACGGAAGTTTAACACTCAGTTCCTGCGGATCTAGATCTTGATTTCTTGCTAATTATTATAAATGTGCGGAAAGTATCCCGTCAAACCCGCCCTTCCGACTCCTGGAGCTTCCGCGAGCCATAGATGCGGCAGGATGCCCGAATTCGGACCCCTGCCCACGGGATGCCCCGCTGAGAGGCCCGGCCGGCCGCGGACGCCGTCCCGCCGGGACATCCGCTCAGACCTACCGGACCCTTCCGCCGGCCGACACCGCCGCCCGGGACCTCGGACCCCATCCGACCCGGAAGATCAGACTTTGAACCGGTGAATGAGATCTTGCAATTCTTGAGCCATCCGGCTCAGCGAATGGGCAGAGGACGACACTTCCTGCATGGCCGCCAACTGTTCTTCCGAGGCGTCCGCCGCCTTCTCCGTCGCCCCCATCGATTCTTTGGCAACCTGAGCCATATGCTCCACGGTGGTTGAGATTTCTTCCGCACCGGCGGACAACTCCTGCGTTGCGGCGGAAATCTCCTGGATCTGATCGGCCACGTTCCGCACGGAATTCAGAATGTGTTCAAAAGCCTCTCCGGCCTCCTGAACCGCCTGAATCCCCGAGCGAACCTCCCGGGTGACCATGTCCATCGCTTCCACCGAGCGCTTGGTTTCTTCTTGGATCGTCTGGATCAGACCGGCGATCTGATCGGCCGACTGCTTGGACTGTTCGGCGAGTTTACGCACTTCCTCGGCCACGACGACAAACCCCCGGCCGTGTTCCCCCGCCCGCGCCGCTTCGATGGCCGCATTCAGAGCGAGTAGATTCGTTTGGGCGGCAATCCCCGAGATCACCTCGACAATCTGACCGATTTGCTTAGAACGCTGCTCCAGCAACGAGATGGCCGAAGCCGATTCTTGCACCGATGCCCTGATCGAATCCATCTGATGGACCGCCTTCTGTACCCGCTCGTTTCCTTCCTCCGCTCGGGAAGCCGTCTCGACCGAAGACTGGGAAACGAGGGTAGCCGACTCGGCGATCCGTTGGGTCCCCGCCGCCATTTCTCCGACCGCGGTAGCGCTTTCCTCCGACTGCCGCACCTGAGACTTGGCCCCTCCGGCCACCTCCTGAACCACCGCGGTGATCCGGTTGGTAACCTCAACGGTCTGCTCGGCGCTGGCAAACAGCTCTTCCGACGCCGCCGCCACGTGCTCCGAAGCCTGGCTCACTTTCCGGATCAGCGCACGGAGATTTTCCACCATGGCGTTGATGCTCTGAGCCAGTTCTCCGATCTCGTCTTTGGCCCGGCATTGCACCTCTTCCACCTGAAGGTCGCCCTGGGCGACCCGCTTCGCCACGTGGGCGACTTGGAGAAGAGGAGCCGCCATGCGGCTGGCCACCGCCCAGGAGACCGCAATGGCTACCACCAATCCCGCTACTCCGAAGGCGATCACCCTGTTCCGGAAATCGGTCTGCAATTTCAGATATGGAGCAATGGGCACTCCCATGCCCCAGATCCCGATCACCTCGCCCCGGGCGTCCTGAATCGGCTCATAGGCCGTCATGTCCCATTGGCCGACCACCTGAGCCAATCCCACGTAGGTGCGGCGTTCTTTCAATGTCGCCTGGGCCACGGCTTCAGACACCGGCGTTCCGAGGGCACGCTGGCCGTCGGGATTTTTCACGTTGGTGGCGACACGGATGTTGCCCTGGAAAATGGTGACCGCATTCCCCGTAGCAGCCCCGATCTCGTCCACCACGGTGACGTTCCCGTCAATGGGCGTGTTCCCTTTGTACAGCCGGCCGTCCCGCAGCGACCATTCCCCCGGGATTTTCGCGTCCAGCAACGCTTTGCCGAGAGCCAAATCCGAGCTGACCTTGTGCATCAGCGCTTCGGTCACTTCGGTCTTCACCGTCAGGGACGCGAATGTCGCCATCGACGCCGTGCCCAGAATAATGACGAGAGAAAACAAGAGGATTACCTTAAGTTTAATACTCAGTCTCATCGCCCTTCCCCCCAGCCCAACGGATTCCCGCGCAGTCGCCCCGTGCCGCCATCCCCGCTGTCTCTCTGTAACCGTTGCGGGCATTGTACCCGATGCGCTGTCGCAATCGGGAGAATCATATGTACTAAAATCGAAGGCCGGGCCGCTCGGAGCCGGCCGGGCGCCGCAGATCGCAGAGCCGAAAACGCCCGGCCGCGGCCGGCTCCCCGGCCCTTGCCGCCCCAGCCCCGCTCACTCGCCGCGGAAAACCGGCTTGCGCTTTTCCCGGAAGGCCTCCAGGGCCTCCAAGCGATCCTTCGTCGGAATCACCACTTCATAGGCTTTCGATTCGATTTCCAGCCCCGTGGCCAAATCGACGTCCAGACCGCGGTCCACGGCGAACTTCGCCTGGGTGACGGCGATGGGACCGTTTTGTGCAATTTCTTCGGCCAGCCGGCGCGCGTCCTCCAACGGATTCGGGGATACCCCGGTCAGAATCCCCCACTCGTACGCTTGCCGGGCCGTCAACTTGCGGGCGGTGAAGATCAGTTCCTTCGCCCGCATCGGGCCGATGAGCCGCGGCAACCGCTGAGTGCCCCCCGCCCCCGGGATGATCGCGAGGCTGGTTTCCGTCAGCCCCATCACCGCGTCTTCCGCCGCGTACCGAAAGTCGCAGGCCAGGGCCAATTCGAACCCGCCCCCCAAGGCATAACCGTGAATCACCGCGATGGTGGGCTGGGGCAACCGCTCCACCGCCGCAAAAACGTCTCTTATTTTCTGGACGTTCCGGCGAACCTGCTGTTCGTTCAACGTCCGGCGTTCTTTCAGATCGGCTCCGACACAAAAGGCCCGGCCTGCACCGGTAAAGATCACCGCCCGAATGTCCCGGCGAACCCGGAGGGACTCGACCACCTCGCCCAGCCGCACCGTCGTTTCATAATCCAGGGCGTTCATCACTTCCGGGCGATGGAGGACGACCGTCGCCACCACCCCGTCTTCCTCGACCTTCACGGGAGCCGCTTCCCGTCCCGACAGATCTTTCTGCCCGTCCACCCTTTTTCCCTCCTCGTTTTGGCACAGTTGCGAAATCACAAACTGATTATACTGGAGCGCCCCGCCCAAAACAAACGGAGGCCCCCGCCCGGCCGCCGCCGGAGGGGGCTGGATTTACCCCGGTTGCCGCTTCATTGAGAAAGGATCATGTACAAAGCCACACCAAACGCGACCTCTTTTTGAGTGACCGCGTCAATGACAGAACAATCCGCCAAAGCGGTCGTCCGGCCGCGGTGGCGTAGATGCGCTATAGCCAGCAGATCCCGGTCCAAGGCGGGACGGATATAATTGACTTTCAGATCCGCCGTCGTCATGCCCTGCCCCTTTTCCAGAGTCGGCCAAAGGGCTGCCGCCACCGCCGAATCGATCAGCATCGCGATGAAACCCCCGTGCACGCGGCCCATGTCCTGAAGCAGCCGTCCGTCAAAGGGAAGCCGCAGCTTGGCCCAACCGGGACCCGCATCCTCCACCGTCAATCCCAACAGCGCCCAAGCCGGCATCGCTTCCCGGCGCTTGAGGTCCTCCAGAATCTGAGGATCCGAATTCCATCTCCGCTCTTCCGTCATGGCCCCCGGCCCGGGAGGCGCCACCGCCCGCTGTGCCGGAATTCCCCGTGCGGGGAGCGGAGACCTCCCGTTGCACCGGGTTCCCCCCTTCCTGAAATTGTTCTCAGCCCCATGGAGCCGTGGCCCGCCGCATCCGGACATTTTACACGATTCCCAGCCGTTTAACGAGGATCTCGTTCATGATCTGCGTCGTGCCTCCGCCGATCGACATGAGCCGGGCGTCCCGCCAATACCGCTGAACGGGATACTCCATCATGTAGCCGTTGCCGCCGTGAATTTGCAAGGCCGTGTCGGTGACCCGGTTGATCATCTCGCCGGCATAAGCTTTGGCCATGGTGGCTTCGGTGACGGCATCCTCCCCTCGGGCGTACAAGTAGAGGGCCCGGTACGCCAAACTCCTGGCCTTTTCGATGTCCACGGCCATGTCCACCATGTAGTGCCGCAACACCTGAAAACGGCCGATGGGCTGCCCGAATTGGGTCCGCTCACGACTGTACCGGACCGTCTCTTCCAGCGCCTTTTCGCCCATGGCCACACTGGAGAGGGCCATGATGATCCGCTCCCACTGAAAGTTGATCATGATGTAGCGAAACCCCTGGTTCTCGACGCCGAGGAGATTCTCCACCGGAACCCTTACGTCCTCCAGAATCAACTCCGCCGTGTCCGAAGCCCGCCAGCCCAGTTTCTTCAAAGTCTTGCCGACGGTAAAGCCCGGCCGGTCGGTCTCTACGACAAACAGGCTGATGCCCCGGTGGCCCGCGTCCGGATCCGTTTTCGCCGCAATGCAGACGAAGTCGGCCGACGCTCCGTTTGTAATGAACATTTTGCTCCCGTTGAGAACGTAGTGATCCCCTTCCCTCCGGGCGGTTGTGCGGATGGAAGCCACATCCGAACCGGCGTCTGGTTCCGTGATCCCCAGAGCCGAGATTTTTTCGCCGCGAATGGCAGGAACGAGGTATTTCAGCTTCTGTTCGTGATTGCCGAACCGCCACACCGGCGTCGCCCCGATGCCGCTGTGGGCCATCAGGGCCGCTGCCACCCCGCCGGACCCGCACCGGCTGATCTCCTCCACAAAGACCGCATCGGCGATCAGGTCGTCGCTGCCGCCGTACTCGGCGGGAAACTTCAGGCCGAGAAAACCGAGTTCTCCGGCCCGCCGAAACAGGGATCTCGGAACGCGCCCCTCCCGTTCCCACTCCTCCACATGGGGAGCGACCTCCTTCTCCACCCACCTCCGCACGCTTTCCCGAAACCGCTCATGCTCTTTGGTGAAAATCCAATGTCCCACAGAGACCCCTCCCCCGTCCGGCGTCAGTCCGGAAGGCCCATCGCCTTCGCGATGATCTCCTTCATGATCTCGTCGGTACCCGCGCCGATGCGGTTCAGCCGGACATCCCGCCAAATCCGCTCAATGGGGTACTCCGCCATATAGCCGTTTCCCCCAAAAATTTGCAGGGCCCGGTCGGCCACCCAACAAGCGGTCTGGGCGGCCGCCAGCTTGGCCATCGAGATTTCCTTGACGGGAACCTCTCCTTGGGCGAAACGGTAGGCCACCGAATAGGTGAACTGCCGGCAAGCCTCGATTTGAGTCGCCATCTCCGCCAGCAGGTGCCCGATCGTCTGGAAGTGGGCGACGGGACGGCCGAACTGCCGGCGTTCCTTGGCGTACTGCAACGCCAACTCATAGGCGTATTGGGCGGTAGCGACGCACCCCGCCGCCGCGATCATCCGCTCTCCTTGCAACTCCCACATGATCTGATAAAATCCCTTGCCTTCCTCCCCCAGGAGGTTTTCCGCCGGAACCCGGACATCGTCAAAAATCAATTCCGCAGTATCGGATGACCGCATCCCGACTTTGTCGAGCTTCCGCCCGACCGAAACGCCCGGCCGGTCGAGTTCCACCAGAAAAAGGCTAATCCCGCGGTACCCCGGCTCGTCGGATGTGCGGGCCACCAGGGTGATGAAATCCGCCCGCGGCCCGTTGGTGATGAACATTTTCCGGCCCCGGATCACCCATTCGTTTCCGTCCCGGTAGGCCCGGGTTTCGATCCCCGCCACATCGGATCCGTGATCGGGTTCCGTAATGCCGAGACAGGCCAGTTTTTCGCCACGGATCGCAGGGGTCAAAAACCGTTCGATTTGCTCTTTGGTCCCGAACTGGAAAATAGGGGGCGTCGCCATTTCCGTTTGAACGGCGACGGCCATCGGAAACCCGCCCGCTCCGCACCGGGCGAGTTCCTCGGCGAGCACAATACTGCAAAAATAATCTCCCCCCTGGCCTCCGACTTCCTCCGGATACCGGAGCCCCAAAAAGCCCAATTCCCCCATCCGCTTCAAAATGTCCTTCGGAAATTCCCCTTTTTCTTCCCATTCGTCGACATAAGGAGCGACCTCCTTTTCCACGAAACGGCGGACGGCCTCCCGCAGGCGGTCATGTTCCTCGGTAAAGAAAGGCGGGTACGGCAAAACCCGACACCTCCCGATTGTTCATCCTTCGGGCTCGAGGCGGATCAACGTCTCCTCTTCCTGGACAAAATCCCCCTCGTTTTTGCAGATTTCTTTGACGATGCCCGCCGTTTCGGCGGTGATCGGGATCTCCATTTTCATCGACTCGAGGATGGCGACCTCCTGCCCCCCCTCTACCCGATCCCCGGGCTGCACGAGAATTTTCCACACGGTTCCTCCCATGCTGGCTTTGATCTCCGCCATCGTTCGGATCCTCCTTGTCTCGTACTGATTCGACGTCCGATCGGCGACGCCTTAAGACCGCAACCGTTGCACCAATTCGGTGGTGTACGTTCCTCGGCGGAAGGGCTCGCTCCGGAGAACTTCGAGGAGCATGGGAACGTTCGTCTTGATCCCGTCGATCCGAACGCTCTCCAGCGCCCTTTCCAACCGTTCCGTCGCCTCGGCCCGACTTTCGCCCCAGGCGATGATTTTGGCAATGAGGGGATCGTAATAGGGCGTGACCGCCGATCCCGCTTCCACCCCGGCATCCACCCGCACGTCCCCCGGCCACTCCAGGGCGGTGACCGTCCCCGGAGAAGGAAGGAAGCGGACGGGATCTTCCGCATACACCCGGCACTCGATGGCGGCGCCTCGCCGGGAAATCCGGTCCTGGTCCAAGGGCAGCGGCTCCCCGGCCGCGATGCGGATCTGCCACTCCACCAGATCCAAGCCGGTGATCATCTCGGTGACGGGGTGTTCCACCTGGAGACGGGTGTTCATCTCTAGAAAATAGAAGTTCCCTTCGCCGTCGAAGATGAATTCCATGGTCCCCAAGTTCCTGTAGCCGATGGCGGCGGCTCCCCGGACGGCCGCATCCGTCAGCCGCGCCCTCTTCTCCTCGTCGAGAAACGGCGAGGGACTTTCCTCGATGACTTTCTGATGGCGACGCTGCACTGAACATTCCCGCTCAAAGAGGTGGACGACCCGCCCCTTGCCGTCGGCGGCCACCTGCACCTCGATATGGCGCGGATTTTCTACGAATTTCTCCAAGAAGACGGCCTCGTCGCCGAAATAGTTTCGGGAACGGGTCCGGGTGGACTCATAGGCCTTGGTCAATTCTTCCGGGGACCGAACGAGACTCATGCCGATTCCGCCGCCCCCCGCACTGGCTTTCAGCATGACCGGGTAGCCGATCTCCTCCGCCAGGGCCAAGGCTTGTTCGAGGCTCTCCACCGCCCCCTCTCCGCCGGGCACCACGGGAACGCCCGCTTCTTTCATCCGGCGGCGGGCTTCGATTTTGCTTCCCATCGCCGTGATGACCTCCGGAGACGGACCGATAAAGACCAGACCCGCCTCTTCGCACCGGGCGGCGAATTCGCCGTTTTCCGAAAGAAACCCGTATCCCGGATGAATCGCTTCGGCGCCGGTTTGTCTGGCCGCATCGAGGATCGCGTCGATCCGCAGATAACTTTGTGCCACGGGAGGGGGGCCGATCCACACCGCCTCATCGGCCTCCCGAACATGGGGGGCGTCCCGATCGGCATCCGAATAGACGGCCACCGTCTGAATCCCCATCTTCCGACACGTCCGGATGACGCGCCTGGCAATTTCTCCGCGATTTGCGATCAAAATCTTTTGAAATGCCATTTCTAACCCCCCCGATGTCCAAAATCGATTCATGTGTGCGCTAAATAATACATATGTCCGATTTTCGTACACTCCATCGGGCTGCGGAAATTCGGCCGGACGGAACAGCCCTCCTCCCACCGCCTCCGACAACCGGGGACGCCGCTGTCTTTGTAAAGCAACAATCGTGCCAAATCACTCCCCGACGGCGTCGCTCATTCGCCGAACAACGCCGCCGGCCGCAGGAGACCGCATTCAGCCTCTCAAGCCCCGTCCACCCGCGAAGGACGGAGATGGAAACGAATTTCTTCTTCGATGCCGTACTTGCGCAGCTTCTGGTAGAGGGTGGACCGGCTGATCCCCAGCAATTGGGCGGCTTTCGACCGGTTTCCGCCCGATTCTTGAAGGGCTTCGAGGATCCAGTCCCGTTCCCACGACTCGCGGGAACGGCGGGCGGGCGTTTTCGGCCCATTCGGTCCCCCGGCGGATCCTTCCACCGCCCCCGCCCGGATTTCCTCGGGCAGGTGCCCGGGCTCGATCCATCCGTCCACGCCCATGTTCATCGCCCGCTCCAGCACGTTTTCCAACTGGCGGACATTGCCGGGCCACGAATAGGCCTGCAACACCTCCAGGGCTCGGGGGGTGATCCCGATCACGTGGCGGTTCAGCTTCTGATTGAGCTTTTGAATGAGGTATTCGCACAACATGGGCAAGTCTCCCATGCGTTCCCGCAAAGGGGGGATGGCCAAATGAACCACGTGAATGCGATAGTACAGGTCCTCCCGGAAAGCCCCCTCCCGCACCATCTGGCGCAAATCCCGATGGGTCGCGGCGATGATCCGCACATCCACTCGCCGGGTGCGCACGTCCCCCACTCGCTCAAAGGCCTGTTCCTGGAGAACCCGCAGCAATTTCGCCTGCAGGTACAGGGGCATATCGCCGATTTCATCCAAAAAGAGCGTTCCACCGTCGGCCAGCTCGAACTTCCCCGGCTTTCCTCCCCTCCGGGCACCGGTGAACGCTCCTTCCACATAGCCGAAAAATTCGGATTCCAGCAGTTCAGCCGGAATCGCCGCACAGTTCACTTTGACAAAACGGCCCGGGCGGCCGGACTCCTCGTGAATGGCCTCCGCGAACAGTTCTTTGCCCGTCCCGCTCTCACCCGTGATCAGAATCGTGGACGATGTCTGCGCCGCCAGCCTGGCCTCCTGTTTCAGGCGTTCAATTTTCGGGTCGGCGCCTACGATCCGGTCGAAGGCGGAAACCGGCCGGCGCACCCGGTTCCATTCGCCCCGGTAAAAGTGCAATTCCCGCTCCAACTGTTCGAGTCGCCGGAACAACGCCCGCCATTCGTCCAGCTGTCTCCAGATGATTTTGATAATCGCCCCCAACCGTTTCCCGGAACGCTCGATGGGCTCTTGAGTCACGACACAAGGCCTCCCCTGAATGGTGCGAACCTCGCCGATGACCGGACGCCCCGACAAGACGGGTTCCAGCGAAAGATCGGGGACGACCTCGGACCAGGGGTGGCCGGCAACATCGTCGTTCGGCCGGTCCAGGGCCTCGAGAAAGGCATCGTTGACAACGGTGATCCGCCCTTCGGGATCCACCACGGCAATGCCGTCGTAGGACAGAGCCAGGGCGTGCCGGAGGATGTGTTCGAGGTTTTTCGTGGTCTCCAATTCCTCGGCGATGGCCTCCAGGGAGGTGATATCCCGGAACACCGCCATCGCCCCCCTCACCACATCCTGATCGGCGATGGGAATGAGAGAAGCGATTGACACGTTCTGGCCCCGGCTCACCCGGCAGGCCGGCGTGGGAACGCGCCGTTCCAAGGCGTCCACCAAACCCCGGGACAGTTCGGGAAACCAGTCACCGGCCGGCGTTCCCAGCGCCCGTTCGCGGTCCAATCCGAACATGCGCTCCGCCGCCCGGTTCACCGTCTGAATTCGTTGTTGGCGGTCCACGAAAATGACCGCTTCTTGCAAATTGTCCAACAGCGCGGTGACCTGAAGGGCCTGCAGCTCCGTCTGATGGAGAAATCCGCGGATGATGTCCGATTTGCCCATCACGCCCAGGACGCGGCCGTCGGGATCCACCACCACCCCGTGACCCACTCCGGTGCGGAGGAGAGTTGCCTTGGCCGATTCTAGGGAATCCCGAACGTCCAACGTCACCACTTCTCGGCGGAGCAACGTTTCGACGGGCGTATCCAGGCCGGCCCCCTCCAGCAAGGCCCGGTATACCGCGTATTTGCTGACTATACCGGCCAGTCGGTCGGTTTCGTCGAGCACACAGGCAATGTCCAGCCGATGTTTCAAGAAAGCCCGCATCACATCCGACAGCCGATCGCTGGTGCGCAAAGTCGCCACATTGCGGGTGTAGCATTCCGAAACCCTCATCGGCTTCCCCCCGTTCGGACATGCTCGGGTGTTCGAATCTTTTACATGTGTGCATAGTTGTACAACTGTTATTTATATTACACAAGTGCGCCTATTCCAGCAATCCATGACGGAACTCCCGGACAAAACCCGTCCTTTTTGTTACGATGGTATCGTGGTCTGCGGGCTGCGCGGGTCGCCTACGCGATGAAACCGGCGGCCGACCTGCCGAAAGACCGCGTGATCATCGTCAATCTGAGCGGCCGGGGGCACAAAGACGTCGCCCAGGTCGCCGATATGCGGGGCGGCAGAACCGGCGGAGTGCGGGAAAACTGACCTTTACCCGATTTTGTCACATACCGTTCTATGGATTTTCGGCAGGGCGGGAGAAAGCCGGATCATGCCCCGGGACACGGGGAAATGGTAGAATGACACCGTGGAGCGGAAGAGGACCCGGGGCCAACCCGGGCGAGGAGGGGTCCCATGGAACAACAGTCGACACATGTGGAAGAACATTTTATGGCGCCCGACGTCATCCGCGACATCGTCATCGGAATGGCCGACGGGCTGACGGTTCCGTTCGCTTTGGCGGCAGGCTTGTCGGGCACCGTATCCACTACCGTCCTGGTGGTCACCGCCGGATTGGCCGAAATCGCCGCCGGTTCCATCGCCATGGGCCTGGGCGGTTATCTGGCCGCCAAGACCGAACGGGAACATTACCTCTCCGAGTTGGAGCGGGAACGGCGGGAAGTGGTGGAGTTGCCTCACCGCGAACGGGAGGAGGTCCGCGATATCCTGATGCAGTGGGGCATGGATGCCGAATCGGCCGAACCGGTGGTCGAAGCGATTAGCCGCGACCCGGACCGGTGGGTGAATTTCATGATGAAATTCGAACTCGGACTCGAAGAGCCCGAACCGAAGCGGGCCCGAAACAGTTCCCTGACCATCGGTCTGTCGTACATCGCGGGAGGCATCATTCCATTGGCGCCTTATATGGTGATCCACGATCCGGGGGCCGCCCTGGCGGTCTCCGTCGTCGTCACCCTGATCGCCCTGTTCGTATTCGGCTTAATCAAGGGCAAATTCACCGGGGTCAAACCTCTGAAAAGCGCCTGGCAGACCACCGTAGTCGGCGGGTTGGCCGCAGGAGTCGCCTATTTGGTGGCCAGATGGGTCTCTTGAACGATGTCCACGGCAATACCGGCGGGTTCAACATCACCGCGGCTCTCTCTACCGGCTATGTCGCGGGCCTTTCGGCCGCGCGGTTCGTCACCCTTTCCCGGTCGGGCGCATAATCTGCAGATGACTGGGCAAAGGCCCGGGTCGCGCGCAACACCGAGGGAGGTACGATGACATGTGCGGTATTGCCGGCTGGATTGACTGGAACGAGGATGTGACCCGTCAGCGCCCGGTCCTGCAAGCCATGGCGAACGCCCAATATTGGCGCGGCCCCGATGCGGAAGGCCTGTGGGTATCCCGCTGCGCGGGTTTGGCACACCGGCGGCTGTCGATCATCGACCCCGAAGGAGGCGCCCAGCCGATGGTGCGGCGCCGGGGGGATCGAACATGGGTAATCGTCTATAACGGCGAGCTGTACAACATGCTGGATGTGCGGCGGGAATTGGAGGCCCTGGGCCACCGCTTCGCGACCCGCTGCGATACGGAAGTGGTGCTGGCGGCCTACACCGAATGGGGGCCTGCCTGCGTGGAACGGTTCAACGGCATTTACGCCCTGGGCATTTGGGACGAGGGAGAACGGCGACTCTTCCTCGCCAGGGACCGCCTGGGCGTCAAACCGCTGTTTTATGCCCCCCGGGGCGAGGCGTTGGTGTTTGCCTCGGAATTGAAAGGACTGCTCGCCCATCCCCTGGTGCAGCCCGAACTCGACGAAGAGGGATTGGCGGAAATTTTCGCCTTGGGCCCGGCCCGCACGCCCGGTTGCGGCGTGTTTCGCGACGTGTACGAAGTCAAGCCCGGTTGGTGGCTGCTTTTCGACCGCCGCGGCATCCGTCACCACCGGTACTGGACCCTGGAGAGCCGCCCCCACGAAGACGATCTCACCACCACCGCCGAGGTCGTGAGGGAACTACTGGGCGACGCCGTCGAGCGGCAGCTGATGTCCGACGTGCCGGTGTGCACCCTGTTGTCGGGAGGACTGGATTCCAGCACCATCACCGCTTTCGCCGCCCGGGCCCTCCGGCGGGCGGGAAGCGGGCCCCTGCGCACCTTCTCCATCGACTACACCGATAACCACGTCTATTTTCGCCCCAATGCCTTTCAGCCCGACGCCGACGCTCCCTGGGTGAAACGGGTGTCGGAGTATTTGGACACCGACCACCGGGTGGTGACCTTGGATCCTGCGGCGGTGTCCGGAGCCTTGGCCGAAGCGGTGCGGGCGCGGGATCTGCCCGGGATGACGGATATCGATTCGTCCTTGTACCTGTTCTGCAAGGAGATCAAAAAAGAGGCCACGGTGGCCCTGTCCGGCGAGTGCGCCGACGAAGTGTTCGGCGGTTATCCGTGGTTCCACCGGAAAGACGCCCTGGAAGCGGACGTTTTTCCCTGGTCCCTGAAGATGCGGGAGCGCCTGTCCGTCCTGCACCCCGACCTGGCGGCGCAGATCCGCCCGGAGGAGTACGTGCGCCGCCGCTATCGCGAGGCACTGGAAGCCGTGCCCCGTTTGCCCGGGGAGTCTCCCTCGGAGGCGCGCATCCGGGAGATGTTTTACCTCAATCTGTTTCATTGGATGCCCACCCTCCTCGACCGCAAGGACCGGATGAGCATGGCGGTGGGCCTCGAAGTGCGAGTGCCTTTCTGCGATCACCGCTTGGTGGAATACCTGTGGAACGTCCCCTGGTCGATGAAAACGGCGGGCGGCCGGGAGAAGGGACTGTTGCGCCTGGCCGCGCGAGGACTGCTGCCCGAGGACGTCCTCGAGCGAAAAAAGAGTCCCTTCCCGAAGACCCATCATCCGGAGTTTGTGCGGGCGTGCCAAGCGGCGCTTTACGAGATTCTTTCCGATCCCACCTCGCCTCTGTTGCCGCTGATCGACCGGGAATCGGTGCAAAAACGGCTGGAAGCGGCCGAAGAGCTCGACATCCCCTGGTTCGGGCAGTTAATGCGCCTGCCCCAGTTGTTTGCGTACCTCGTTCAGGTCGATCGGTGGCTCCGGGAATACCGGGTCCACATTCGATGACCGCGACGACCGGCTGGCCGGCGGGGGAACGATCCTCCTATGCCGTGCAGATTTGTCCCCTTCCCGGTACACAACGGGCGCCAAATCGTCTACTATAGAAGAATCGACGAGATCACGGTCATAGAAAGAAAGGGGAAGCACGACGTTGACCACGAGGAGTACACCCGCCGACCGCCGGCGGGCCGGACGCAGTCCATCGGAGGAAGCCTTGAGGGACCGGGCCAGGATTCTGCTGTCCTGTCCGGACCGACCGGGGGTCGTCGCGGCGGTTTCCCAGTTTTTGTACGGTCTGAATGCCAACATCGTGCAAATGGACCAGTATTCCACCGACCCGGACGGCGGGCGCCTGTTCATGCGCGTGGAATTTGACCTTCCCGGCCTCGCCGGCCGCGAGGCGGAGCTTCAGGACGGATTCTCCCGGGTGGCCGAGTCGCTCGACATGGACTGGGAAGTCCGCTATGCCCGGCACCGCAAGCGGGTCGCCGTGTTTGTTTCGAAAATGGAACACTGCCTGCTCGAGCTTCTCTGGCAGTGGGAGGCGGGGGACTTACAGGGGGATCCGGTGGTCGTGGTGAGCAATCACCCCGATCTGAGCGAGATCGCCGAAACCTTCGGCCTGCCTTTCTACCACATTCCGGTGACCAAAGAAACGAAGGCCGAGGCCGAACGGCGCCAGCTGGAAATTCTGAAGGAATACCGGGTCGACCTGGTGGTGCTGGCCCGTTACATGCAAATCTTGTCGCCCCAGTTCGTGAGGGAATATCCAAACCGGATCATCAACATTCACCATTCTTTCCTGCCGGCTTTCGTGGGAGCCAATCCCTACGAGCGGGCGTACGAGCGGGGCGTGAAGCTGATCGGCGCCACCGCCCACTATGTCACCGACGATCTGGACGAAGGGCCGATCATCGAACAGGATGTACAGCGGGTCAACCACCGGGACAGCGTCGAAGACCTCAAGCGAATCGGCCGTCACATCGAGCGGGTCGTCCTCGCCCGCGCCGTGGCCTGGCACCTGGAAGACCGCATTTTGACGTACAAGAACAAAACCGTGGTGTTCGTGTGAATCCGCTCTTGCTCCCATCGTGAACGGGGCGTTCAGCGCAGGTCCTTGCTTTTGTCGACCGGATACTGGCCGTGATAGTCTCGGTATTCTACGTCGCTCATCATCCCCGCCGCGGCATGGTGCAGATCGTGGCAGTGGAACATCCACACTCCCGGATTGTCGGCGACAAAGCCGATTTCGTAGGTTTCTCCGGGGCGGACCAACAAGGTGTCCTTTTCGAGGTCGGTGCCCTGAAGGGGAACGCCGTTACGGCTCAGCACCCGGAACACGTGACCGTGCAAGTGCATCGGGTGGTCAGAAGTGCCGTCGTTGATCAGGGTCACCTTGACCCGCTCACCGGTCTTGACGGGAATCGGGTCGGTATTCGGCCAGGTCTTGCCGTTGATGGTATACACCTGCTCGCCGTTCACAAAGGTCGAATTGAGGTGCCAGACATACGAAGCGTCCCACGTCCCCGCGTCCTGAACCCCGGATCCTTTTGGATAGGTCGCCAGATCGAGAACCGGAACGGCCTTCCCGTCCGGCGCCGGCGAGCCGGAGGACCCGTCCCCGGTCACCCGCACCGGGATCACCACACTGCGGGACGCCGGGGTGCCGTCGTGTAGATCGATGGCGAAACTGTGAGATCCGGCCGTGAATACGACGTCGTAGCGCTCCCCGGCTCCAATGGCCAAAACCCGATCCGTCACCTCGGGAGCCGGGTTCACCGGCCGTCCGTCGGTGGCCGTCACCCGGAACGGCTGTCCCTGAAGGTGAACCAAATGGGTCATATATCCGGCGTTGATGAAGCGCAAGCGAACGCGCTCTCCGGGGTTCACGTTCAGAGGCGCGATCTGGGAACCGGACCGGCCGTTAACGGTATAGATGTTATACATTATCTTCATCATCTGGTCGTGGTCCATGGGCATGTTGTCGTGGCGCATGCCCCCGTGGTCCATGGGCATGTTGCCGTGGTCCATCGGCATACTTCCCGACATCCCCTGCCCTCCCGTCATCGCCGACCACTCATCGAGCAGGAGCGTGTACTCCCGGTCCACCTTCTCCGTTTCTTGTTTCGGCAGAACAATAAAGGCTCCGTAAAGCCCCCGATCGACCTGATTCGAACTGTCCACATGGGAGTGATACCAATAAGTTCCCGGCACCTTGGCCACGAAATCGTAGGTGAAACTCTGCCCCGGAGCGATCGGATCTTGACTGATGCCGGGCACCCCGTCCATGGCCGCCGGAACCGGATAGCCGTGCCAGTGAATCGACACCGGTGCAGACAACCGGTTGACCAGTTTGACCCGGACATGATCCCCCTCGGTGACCTGGATGGCCGTCCCCGGAACCGATCCGCCGTAAGTCCACACCTCCGTCTTCACCCCCGGAGCAATTTCCCACTGCACCGCTTTGGCCGTAATCGTCCATTCTTTGAGAGGCCGGCCCTGTTCGTCGATCGACGTCCGTTCGACGACTGGTCCGGAATCGGTTGCCTGTCGCACCTGGTTGGCGTACCAGAGTCCTCCCCCTGCCGCGATCAACACCGCCAGGACGAGGACCAGCAGCCCTTTCGGCTTCGTCATCTTCCATCCCTCCGCACCCCCGTTTCCGGGGATTTTCGAGCCCATCTTAGCGGAAGGATGTGAAGATCCGGTGAAGAGTCCTTCACAAGGCGGGAACGTGCACGAACACCGCCGTCCCCTTCCCAGGAGAACTCTCGATCTCTACCGTCCCCCCGTGGGCTTCGACGAGCCGTTTGACGATGGTCAGGCCGATGCCGGCCCCTCCCCCGCGACGGGACCGAGACTTGTCCACCCGGTAAAACCGTTCGAACACCTTCGGAATGTCCTCCTCGGGGATGCCCTGTCCGCTGTCCCGAACGGTGATAGTCGCCCGTCCGTCCTGTACGGCGACCCCCACCGTCACCCGGCCGCCCCGGGGCGTAAATTTGAGGGCATTGGCGAGAAGATTGGTCATCACCTGCATCATGCGCTCGCGGTCCACCATCGCCCACACCGGTCCGTTGCCCTCCAGGCTCAGATCCACCCCCTTTTGCAAAAATACCGCCCGGTGCACATCCACCGCCCTGGCCGCCAATTGCCGCAAATCGCTCTTTTCCGGGCGCAAGCGAAAGTCGGGCGCCTCCAGCCGGGTCAGTTCTTCCAAATCCGCCACCAAACCGGTCAACCGTTCGATTTCTTCATAACAACTTCTCAGGCGACCCGGCTCCGGTTCCCACACCCCATCGAGAAACGCCTCCACATGGCTTTTTACCGTGGCCAGGGGCGTGCGCAACTCGTGGGCGATGTCGGCCGTCATGGTCTTTCTCAGTTCTTCCTGTTCCCGCAGAGCCTCGGCCAAATGGTTCAGGGCCCGGCCCAGATCGGCCACCTCATCCCGTCCCCGGACCGGCGTGCGGACGTCCAGCCGGCCGGCAATCATCCGTTCCGCCGCTTCCTTCATCTCGATCAGCGGACCGGCAATCCGCCTGGCAACAAAAAAACTCACCGCCGCGGCCAGCACGACGGCCCCGATGGCCGACCATACCACCGACTGCTGGAGGGCCTGCTCCAGGTGAACATCCAGGACATGCTCCTGACGCCCTGCCGCGCCGGCCTGCCGCTGATACAGGGTAAAATGATAGTGCGTCTCCACGAGGATGATGAGACTGGTCGCCAAGGCGGTTCCCGCCGCCACGGCCAGAAAAAGCAGCGTCAAGCGCGCTCGAAGACCGCGAAACGGCCGCATGCTCGACATCCTTTCCTCTTCCCATATGATATGATCATGGTACCGTGTGCCAATCGGTAGACCGCTCGGACGCCGACAGCGGAACGAAACCGGGGGAGATGCGGACATGCCGGAAAACACCATACCTTGTATTCTGGTCGTCGACGACGAAGAGAAAATCCGCGATGTCGCGGCGTCGTACTTACGGCGGGAGGGCTACCGGGTGTTGGAGGCGGAAACCGGGGAACAAACCCTGGGCCTTCTGCAGCGCGAACCGGTGGATCTGGTCATCTTGGATTTGATGTTGCCCGATCTGCCCGGAGAAGAAATCTGCCGGCGAATTCGCGCCCGTTCCGCCGTCCCGATCCTGATGCTCACCGCCAAGGCGGCGGAGGACGACCGAATCCGCGGCCTGTCCCTGGGAGCCGACGACTACGTGATCAAGCCTTTCAGTCCGCGGGAATTGGTGGCCCGGGTCAAGGCCCTCCTGCGCCGGGCCTCGGCCGACGAACTGTTGGCCGAGCGGGTGGTGTTTCGCGACGGGCACCTCCTGATCGACGCGAGACAACGGGAGGTTTATCGGGACGGGCGATTGGTGCCCTTAACCCCCCATGAATACCGGTTGCTCCTCGTCCTCGCCCGCCACCCCAACCGGCCCTTCACCCGGGAGGAACTCATCGAGAAGATCAGGGGCTACGACTATGCGGGAGACGTGCGAACCGTCGACCAGCACATCAAGAACTTGCGGCAAAAGATCGAGCCGGATCCCAAGAATCCCGCCTATATCGTCACTGTCTACGGCGTCGGATACAAATTTGCATCCGGCGACCGGTAAAAAACCCGCCCGGTTTGCAGTTGAGCCTTCAGTCCTCAACGTCCCGGGCGGCTTGCCGGGTTGCCAAAACGGCGCGAAATTGGTTATGCTAGCGCCGACAACCCCTTCCCAAGGAGTTTTCAGCCATGAGTCACGACCATCGCCATGGTGGAAGCGACCATCTACACCTCACCCAAGACAAGTTAAAGCAAGCCATCGGGCTCGCCGGCCTCGTGCTGGCCGTCGAGGTCGCCGGCGGCATCTGGGCGAACAGTCTAGCCCTGCTCAGCGACGCCGGCCATATGCTCACCGACTTCTTTTCCCTCGTCATCGCTTGGCTGGCGATCCGCAAAGCTCAAAGCCCACCCACGGCTTCGATGACGTTCGGATATCACCGGGCGGCCATCCTGGCCGCATTGTTCAACGCCATAACCCTCATTCTCGTGGCCGTGTGGATCGGCACCGAAGCCTATCGCCGGCTCCTGCATCCGGAACCGGTGAACAGCGCGGTGCTCCTCGCCACCGCCGCCGTCGGGGTCATTGTCAACCTGTACATCGGATGGAGCATGCGGGAAGCTGCGGACAATCTCAACATCCGCAGCGCCATGCTTCACGTGTTGGGCGATGCGGCGGCTTCGGGAGGAGTCATCGTCGCCGGTCTCGTCATGGCCTGGACCGGGTGGACCGCAGTCGATCCGATCATCAGCATCCTCATCGCCGTCGCCGTCGCCGTTAGCGCGTGGCGAGTGGTCAAGGAAGCCTGTTTGGTTCTCATGGAAGCCACTCCTTCCAACGTCGAATTCTCCAGGGTCGCCGAAACGATCCGTTCCGTGCCGGGCATTCACAGTCTGCACGATCTGCACATCTGGAGTTTATCCTCCAACCGCCATGCCATGAGCGTTCATCTGGTCGTCGACGGCCATTTGACTGTGGCCCAAACCCAACAGATCATCCAAGAAGTGGAGCGAATAGCCGCCGACCGGTTCGGCATCGGACATACCACCGTCCAAATCGAATGTCCCGAATCCCACCACGCGGAAGAGGACATGTTCGCCCTGGACCGCAATTGGAACCACCATTGACCCCGGGGCTTCGGCGGGCGGCTTCCGGTTAGGCTCCCCCCAGCGATCCGGCTCCGGATGCGGATTGCGCGTATCCGTCGATCAACAGATCGAGTTTGCCCGTCTCCGGGTGAATCACCAGTCCGTGGACCGGAACATCCGGGGGCATGAGCGGATGATGCCGAATCACCCCGACGCTATGAGCCACCGCGTCTTCCACCCGGTCAAATCCGGTCAACCATCCGGACAGATCGATCCCGGCGCGCCCCAGGGTCTCCATCCGGTCCCGGGGCACTCCCCGCTCCTCCGCCTTCCGCAGAACCGAGGAACTGTTTAAACCCATCATCCCGCAATCGTGATGCCCGACGACGCACACCTCCCGCACCCCCAGTTCGTATACCGCCACCAGGATGCTTCGCATGATGCTGCCGAAAGGATGAGAAATCACCGCTCCGGCGGTTTTCACAAACTTGGCGTCTCCGTTCCGGAGGTTCATCGCCCGGGGCAACAGTTCCACCAGGCGGGTGTCCATACAGGTGATCACGATCACCTTTTTGTTCGGATATTTGGTGGTGCGGAAAGTTTCATACTCCCGATCCCGCACAAATCGTTCATTATGAGCCAAAATCTCCTCCAAAACCGACATGTTTTCTCCTCCTCTCAAAAAAGAAGGCCGTCCGTCGGGACTTTACGACACCTCCCCCCGGTCCATTTTTTCATTCAACGATTGGTATAAGCGCTCTACCAGATCCTGTAATTCGTTCCGGACGGCTTCTAGATCCCGGATTTGCGCTTCGATTTCGGCGATTTTTTCTTTCCCGCGCCGAACCACCTCCCGAAGCTGGTGAACCTCCGTGGGGTCCGTATCGTACAAATCGAGCATTTCGCGAATTTCATCGAGGCTGAACCCGAGGCGCCGACCCCGGAGAATCAGTTTGAGCCGCACCCGGTCCCGTTCGCTGTACATCCGGCGGCTCCCAAACCGTTCCGGATGCAGGAGGCCCACTTCCTCGTAATACCGGATCGTTCGGGAGGTGGTATCAAACATCTGCGCCAGTTCGGAAATGGTATACCTCCGTCTCGTCTTCTTCACCTTCTTCTCAGTTCGTTTTTTGTCATATCTTCATCATACCGCATTTTCTCTCACCGGACTAAGCGGATCGCAGCGTGGCCTCCGGGAAAACCGGGGTTTGCGGCGGGCTTCCGGTCGTGGCCGGGGGGGCGTGGTCAGAGGAGGGCCGTTTTTGATATTCTCGAAGGCGGACGCCCGCGCGGTAAATCCGCCCGGATATAAGACGGGAGGAGGAAAAACGAGACCATGACGCCGGATGATCCGTCTCCCCTACTCGTTTTCGACTTCTCAAACGCGGCGGGCCTCCCCGTTCGCCTGGTGTTCGCCAATCCCGTGCAAGTGGTGACCGCCTTTCGTTCGGACGACGTACGGTTCGCCCTCGCCGAGGTGGAACGCGGGGTAGAAAAGGGGCTCTTTGCGGGGGGATACATCGCCTACGAAGCGGCCCCGGCCTTCGACCCCAGCCTGTCGGTAAAATCCGGCAATCGACTGCCTCTGTTGTGGTTTGGGCTGTTCCGGGAGCCGGCAAAGGGCGGTCTTCCCGAGACCGAAGGCCATTTCAGCCTGTCCGGCTGGAAGGCCGAAGTGGATGAATCCCGGTACCGCCGGGACATTGAAACGATTCGGGCCGCCATCGCCCGGGGAGAAACGTATCAGGTGAACTACACCATCCGCTTGTTCGGCCGCGTAGAGGGCGACGATTGGGCTTTGTATCAATCCTTGGTCCGCACCCACCGGCCGCCGTATGCCGCCTATTTGCGGTTGGGACGCCATCGCATTTTGTCGGCCTCGCCGGAACTTTTCTTTCGCATGGAAGGCGATTCGATCACAGTCCGGCCCATGAAAGGAACCGCTCCGCGAGGCCGGTGGGTGGAGGAGGACGACCGGCTTCGCTCTCATCTCCGTCAATCCGACAAGAACCGGGCTGAAAACGTGATGATTGTCGATCTGCTCCGCAACGATCTCGGAAAAATCGCCCAAACCGGATCGGTGCGCGTCCGCAGCCTATTCGACGTGGAATCTTATCCGACCGTCTTCCAAATGACCTCGACCCTCGAGGCAAAGCTGCGTCCCGATCTCTCGGTGAGCGACGTCCTGGACGCCCTTTTTCCTTCCGGCTCGGTCACCGGGGCCCCCAAAGTCCGCACTATGAAATGGATCGCCGAGTTGGAAGATTCGCCTCGGGAAGTGTATTGCGGCACCATCGGCCTGATCGCCCCCGGCCGGCGGGCGGTATTCAACGTGGCCATTCGCACCCTCATCCTGGATCACCTCACAAAAGAGGCGGTATACGGAACGGGCGCGGGCATCACGTGGGATTCCACCGCCGAAGGCGAATTCCGGGAAACCTTGGAGAAAGCCCGCATCGTCACCGAACCGTTCCCGGATTTCAAGTTGTTGGAAACCATCAGGCTGGACGCCGGCGGTTACGTTCTACTCGACCGGCACCTGCAACGGCTGATGGAGTCGGCCCGCTATTTCGGCTTTCCCCTGGATGCGGAGAAGGTCCAAAACACCCTGGAGGAACACGCCCGGCGATATCCGGGCCAGCGGCGGCGCGTGCGCCTCACCGCGGCTCAGGACGGCGAAATCCGGGTGGACAGCGCGCCGTTGACCGACGCACCGGACGGCCCGGTGCCCGTGGCCTTGGCCGACCGTCCGGTCTCTTCCTCCGATCGCTTTCTCTATCACAAGACCACCCGGCGGGATCCGCACGATGCGGCACGGGCCCGACGTCCGGACGTGTTCGATGTGTTGCTGTGGAACGAACGGGAAGAGGCGACCGAATTCACCATCGGCAACCTCGTGGCGGAAATCGACGGAGAAAAGAAAACACCCCCCCTGGAGTGCGGGCTCCTGGCGGGAACGTTTCGCAATCACCTCTTGGAGCAAGGCGTAATCGCCGAAGGAAGGATCACCCTCCGCGATTTGCGGAAGGCTTCCCGGCTCTGGTTGATCAACAGCGTTCGGGGGTGGGTGCCGGTCCGGCTCGTGGACTGACGGCTCTTGCCCCTTCACCCCGTCCCTTTGGGCCCCCATTCCGGGCGGGACGCCCTTCCCCGGCTACCTTGTCCCCGAATATGGTTGAAAAGCGAGGTGGCGCGGACACCGGAGACGCCGAGAATGGAGGGATGAGGGTGTTTAGTCTGACCAGCGCGGAAATGGCGGCCTTTCTCCTCAGCGTCATCATCCTGTTGGCGGCGGCCCACGCATTGGGATTTCTCGCCGAACGGATCGCCATCCCCCGGGTCATCGGAGAGGTGGCCGCCGGTCTTCTCCTCGGCCCGACCCTGCTGGGCCGTTGGTTTCCGGAGGCTTTTCACCGGTTATTCGATGCCTTTCCCTCCCACGGAAAATTGCTGGGACTGATGGCCCAATTCGGCCTCATCCTCCTCATGTTCACTTCGGGCCTCAAATTTCAACCCCGTTTCGAAAAATCGGACGGGATCATCGGATCCGCCATCGTCATCGGTTCCACGATTTTCCCCTTTGCCGCGGGCTGGCTTTTCACGTTTCTGTTTAACCCCGCTCCCTTTCTGGGGCCCGCACAAAACACGACGGCGCTGAAAATCGTCGTGGCCGTTTCCATCGCCGTCACGTCCATCCCCGTTCTCTCGAAGATTCTGTACGACTTGGGGGTGATCCACACCCGCTTCGCCAAATTGGTGATCGCCGTCGCCGGGATCCACGACACGCTGTTGTGGATGGCCCTGGCCGTCGCCTCCGGACTGGTGACGTCCCAGCCGGGAACCGGTGCGGTTCCCGCCTGGAAAAGCGTCGCCGTCACCGGGGGATTCATCGTTATGTGTCTTCTCGCAGTCCCCAAAATCCTGCGGCGGCTCAACGGGTGGAAAGCGAACATTCTGTTCCGGGCTTCTTTTTTGGGGTATATCCTGATCGTCTTGTTCGCCCTGTCGGACCTCGCGGGATATCTCGGGATCGACATCATGTTCGGCGCCCTCCTCGCCGGCATCGCGACCCGCCTGACCCTGCCGGAGCATCTGTTCCGGCGGGTGGAGAACAGTCTGCGGGAGATTTCCTTTTCTTTCTTCGTCCCCGTATACTTCGCCTTGGTCGGGATCCAATTGGATTTAGCCCGGCACTTCAGCCTGCCGTTTTTCCTCCTGTACCTCCTGTTCGCCACCGCCGCCCAGGGGTTTGCGGTGTACGGAACCTGCCGGGCGATCCGGCTGGACCGCCTGAGCAGCCTCAATTTGGCGGCGGCGATGAACGCCCGCGGGGGACCGGGAATTGTCCTGTCCACCGTCGCCTATTCCCTCGGCATCATCAACCAAGACTTCTTCTCCGTGATCGTGATGCTCTCCTTAGTCAGTTCTTGGATGGCCGGCTCTTGGCTGCGCTACGTGCTTCGCACCGGCCGGCCCCTGATGCCCGGAGACGAACGGATCACCCTGTTGAGACCCCAGGAAGAGGCCCGCCTCGACCCCCTGCCCAAACATTCTTGACACCCCTTGCGCCACTCCCCGCGAACCCGCCGGACCCGCCGATCGGAAAAGGTCTGCCCGCAATTCTCGGCCCACCGCATCCGGCGGTGGGCCTGCGCGGGAATCCCGTTCTCCCCATTCTCAATAAACCCCGAGCTCTTCCTCCCGTTGATGATAGATTTCCTCGACGCTTCGGGTGAGCGCCCGTTCCAGATTATCCATTCGGATTTGGAATTGTTTGGTTGCATATTGGATAAAATCTTCTTTTCTCGCACCAAACGCCCCGACCTCTTGACCTTGAAAAATTTCGTGAACCACGCCCACGGCGATGGGCAGCAAATGTTCAATCCGCTTCTGGGCCACTTTCCACAAACTGCGATCGACGGAGATCAGCCGCTGAATGAGGTATTGGCCGTAGGCGATATGGCGCGATTCGTCCCGCTTGGTGTAGCCGACTCCCTCCAGCAAACCGGGCAGCTTCTTGTTTTTCTCCAACATCGAAAAGAATGCGTGGTATCCGGTCTCGGCGAGTACCCCTTCTACGCACATTTGATAGGTGCAGGAAGCCTCAATTTGGGCGACCGGGGAAGGATCGGTATACAACCGGTTCATGGCTTGCGGCAGTTCTTCAAAAAAGATGCGCCTGTAATTCTCCCCCAGATTTCCCTCGAGCTCGTGCAGCTGATCGACACCCACCACTTCATTAAGGAATGTTCTGAAAAATTCAACGTGCTTTGCCTCTTCAAATAGGAAAGCGGTGAGAAACATCGCCTCTTCGGTACGCCCTTCCTTGGCCATGGCGTCCGCCAGGGGAATGAGGTCCAAGGTGACCGATTCTTCGCCGGCTACGAACATCGATACAAGGCGAAGGATGTACCCTTTCTCTTCATCTGTAAACCCCTTCCAATCTTCCTTGTCCTGGCTGAAATCCAGGGCTGCCGGGTCCCAAATCCCCCATTTTTTCGCCTTCTGATAGAGCCGCCAAGGAAGGATACTCCGATCCAGTCCCATGGGGGTGATCGATCGATAGTCCTGTGCCGTCCGGGTCGTCATGAGCCCACTCCCTTTCATCATGATCTTCGAAGCCCCGCCGCCCCTTCCAGAACCTCAACGAACGGAGCATCTACCGGCATCATAGATTTGCCCTACCCCCTGAACAATCCCCCAATTCACCGCACGATCCTCCTTCATTTCAGGGGAGGAGTCACAATCCGCGAAAAGTTATACTATAACCCGAATACTGTGGTAGATACGACGAGCCCGAACGAGAAAAAGGGGGATCAGACGGTGACGACGGCGCAACCGTTTACCCATTTGCGGTTCCAACCGCTTCTCTCCGAAGAGGCCGCCAAAGATTTGCGCCGAATCTCCAAAGACGTGATTCGGGAAGCCGCAAGCCGCTGGGCCTTCAAACGATGCTTGTCCCCCCTTGATCCCCGGGACGAACAACGGATCTGGAATTTGTGCACTTATTTGCTCGACAGCCTGCCTTCGGCCCTGCTCGATCAGCACAAGGTCTTGACAGAGTTTGTCGGTTTAGCGTCAGAGTCCGATCCTCTTCCGGTGGACCACGTCTTTCTGGCACTCATCACCTTTGAAGAGGCAGTGGCCGAAGTGACGATAAAAGAAGGCGGCCCGTCGGCCGGGCCAATTCTGGCCTGGCTGCACGGTTTCACGCTGGCGGCCGCCTACGGGATCGTGAAAAAAATGGGCGTCCCCGTCTCGGAACGGCTCCAGGAAATTGTGCGGGAACCGTCCCCGCTGGTCCGCGTCCTGCAAATGCTGGAGCAACCCGGGGATCTGCGTTGGATCGCCTTGGCGACCTTCGACGGGCCGGAACCGACCCTTCTCGATGCCGCCCTGTGGGATCCGGCAACCCGCCGGTGGACCTCCGCCCCTCGCCAAGAGGAGCTTCTGGAGGAAGTGCGCAGAGGATTGAAGGGAGACATTCCGGGCATTCGAACCGTGGAGATCGGCCGGGGACTGTTTCTGGCTGTTCAAGGGCCGAACACCGCCCGGAGCGGAGCGATGATCCGACAACTCTGTCAGTGGGCCCGGGTCATGGTGGACGGCTGCCTGTATCACACCCCTGCGGGAGGAAAAGCTTGCGACCAGCTGTGGATGTACGAAACGATGCTGCAAATCGACAATGCTCTCCTCGCGGCCCAGACCCTCTTTGACCTGCTTTATGTCTGTGCTCGAGAGGTCTGCCTTCTAAGCGGATTTCAACGAAGCGCCCTGTTTTGGTATCTTCCGGTAAGCCAACTGATTCAAGGGGTGCTGTCCTACCGGGTGCGTCAGGAAGACATTCTGCGGATTCGCGAACCGGCAGCGAACGTCCCCCTCTTTCATCGAGTGCTGACGGAGGGAAAACCGGTCTATGTGGAAGATGCCCGCCCCATCCTCCCCGCGGGGTACATCGACAGGTTCCGCCTCACCTCTCTCGTGGTCGCCCCCGTATTGGCTTGGGACCGGCAGACGGTGGGAGTCCTCCTCATGGATCGAGGCGGTCGCCCTTTTGCGCCCGACGACCGGGTCCTTCGCCTCGTCGAATCGCTGCTCGCGCGGGTTTCCCGAGCACTCGGCCCACATTTGTTTTCCTCTTCGACGTCCCTGTCCCCCGGCCCGCCCGCCGCATCCCTGACCCATCGCGAGCACGAAATTCTGCAATTGATTGCGGACGGTCTTGAAACGAAACAAATCGCCTACACTCTCCAAATCAGCGAATACACCGTGGCGGAACACATCCGCTCCCTCCTGCGAAAGTTGGGGGCGAAAAACCGGTCGGAAGCCGTGGCCTTAGGATTCCGCCGCCGGTTGATCCGGTGACCGGGCGGATGCCCGACCCGGGACCGGACTCTCCGGCGGTTCTCCTTGACTCGTCAAGAGATTGGACACTTTAAAACGATTGTGAACTCCTACTTCCAACGGTACAATAGAGGCAGCACTCGGATCGATGCCCCCGAAAGGGGAGCTTTTATGGGCCATTTTGCCTGCCGACCGGTCGTTTCTGAATCCACGGCCGCATCCCCCGGCCCGCCCGGTCACCGACCCTCAACGAAAACGGCACCCGACTGAAAAGAAGGGGTACGCACCGCGCAGTGCGTTTGAAAATGAAGTTCAAAAAGGGAGAGTGGCTACATGTTCGTACCTGATTTATTGAAAGACAAAGTGATCTTGATCACCGGCGGAGGGACGGGGCTCGGCCGGGCCATGGGCGAACGATTTTTGGAACTTGGAGCCAAATTGGCCATCACCAGCCGCCGGGAAGAGGTCCTCAAGCAAGCCGCCGAAGAAATGAGCCAAGGAGGCAAGGAGGTATTTTACACCCCCTGCGATGTGCGCCGTCCGGACCAAGTGGCGGACATGGTGGACCGGGTCATCGCCCATTACGGCCGCATCGACGTTCTCGTGAACAACGCGGCAGGCAATTTTATCAGCCCCACCGAGCGGCTGTCTCCCCGCGCCGTCGATGCGGTGCTCAACATTGTGCTGCACGGTACCTTTTATTGCACCCTGGAAGTCGGAAAACGGTGGATCAACGAGAAGCAGCCCGGGGTCATGCTCAACATCGTCACCACTTACGCCTCTTCCGGCTCCGGATCGGCTTATGTCGTCCCCTCCGCCGCCGCCAAAGCCGGGGTGCTGGCCATCACCCGCTCTTTGGCGGTGGAATGGGCAAAATATGGAATTCGACAGGTGGCCATCGCCCCAGGGCCTTTCCCGACGGAGGGAGCTTGGTCGCGGTTAGCTCCCACACCGGAGTTGTCGGAAGGGATGATCCGGAAGGTCCCCCTCCGCCGGACGGGCGAGAAACACGAACTGGCCAATCTCGCCGCTTACCTGATCTCCGATTACGCCGCTTACATCAACGGCGAAGTGGTCACCATCGACGGCGGCGAGTGGCTACAGGGAGCCGGCGAGTTCAACAGCCTGGTGGATTTGCCCGCCGAAATGTGGGACAAACTGGCGGAGCTCACGCGGCAAGGGAAGTAATTGCTTCCCTTGCCGCGAAAATTCTCGCGTCGGGTCCGTGTATCCCCGCAACGAATTGAGGGGGATGACAGCCCTCTCGCTCTCCCCCATCTCTCTAAAGCCCGGGACTTGCTGCGACCGGTTTTTGGTCAGTCTTCTACCCGCGGCCTTCTTCCCGCTCCGATTCTTCCCGTTCATATCGCCGGATCAGATAGGCCTCCTCCAATGTCGGCTCATCTTCCCGGAACCCGTCTCCGGGCCGTTCCCGGGAAAAACAGCGCACCTCGACCCGGTCGTCCCAAAACCGGCTACCCAGGATCCGCCGCGGGTCGAGCCGGGCAAAATCCTCCCCGTCCACCGCCCCCGCCCAGACCGAATGGGATAATCCCGCCTTCCACTTTGCCGGCGGGCCGCTGAACACCACGTTTCCGTCCTCCAGCCACAGAAGTCCGTCCACCCGATCCCATTCGTCGGGCTCGTGGACGGCAGCCACCACCCAGCGCCCGGAGGCGTACCGGCCGAGAAATGCCGTGATCATCCGCCTCTCCCCCCCGTCCAGGGCGTTGAGGGGCTCGTCCAACAACAACACAGCCGGGGAACCGAGTAAGGCCTGGGCGATGCCCAGTCGCTGCTGCATGCCCCTCGAAAGTTTGGCGATCCGCACGTCCCGGCACTCCAGCAGTCCCACCACCCGCAAAACTCGTTCCGTTTCCGCCTCCCCCGCCACTCCTTTCAACTGGGCCATATACCCGAGAAACCGGCGGGGGGTCATGTGCCCGTACGGCTCTAGATTCGAGGGGAGAAAACCGATTTGCCGGCGGATCCGGGGAAGGGCGTTCTCCACACGATACCCGTTGTACGAGATGGTACCGGCGTCGGGAAACACCGCCGTGGCCAAAATCTGGAGGAAGGTCGATTTTCCCGCACCGTTTCGGCCGACCACCAAGTGAAGCCCCGTCCCCAGGACGAGCCGGTCCACCCGCAGACAAAAATCTCCCCTCCGGTACCGGATGTTCTCGAGAACGATCACCGCCCTTCTCCTTCCCTCAACCGCCAGGCCGTGCGGCCTTTCCGCCAGGCGGCGGCGAACAGACCCGCCCCCGCGGCCGCCGCCAGCGTGTACACCCCGCCGCGGAGAACCTCTCCCGCCGCAGCAAGCCACACATCCCCGGTTATCATCGCCGCCCACACGGCGACGCTCGTCCCAAACGCCGCCCACAACCCCCAATAAAAGAGGACATAGGCCAGGAATCCGCCGGTGAGCAGGAGGACCGACAGCCACTGCAAGAGAAACAGCAGGGGATCCAGCCCCTTGGCGGTCAGGGCCAGGTAGGCCGTGCCCGCCAGCCCGAGGATGATGTTCATGGCCGCCACCGTCAACAGACGGCTCAACAGGAGCAGAACGGGGGGAAAGGGCGTCACGCTTTCCACCAGGCGCATCTCCCGGTTCCAGGAAGTATAGGTGTAGACCAGGCCGGCGAGAAAATACAAAGGCACCGCCAAAGCAAACAGATTCGCGGGTTGCGGAGCCGGCCCCTCCAAGCCCAGCCGCCCCACCAAAGTCAACATCGCAAACACCGCGAGGCTCACCAGCCAGAATCCCCGGCCGTAAGTCTGAACCTGCAGGCACACCTGCCGCCACAGAGACGGCGGGGTCCACCCGCTCTCAGGCGCTGTCCACCCGTCCCCGGGCGCCGTGTGCTCCTCCGCTTCCTTCCGGCCGGGCGCGGAGGCGATCTCCCCGGGATCGATTTCCGCAAGCAGCCGCTCGACCAGCCGCCGGCTGTCCCCGGGAGCCGGCTCCTTCACAGGATAGGCGGACATCCGCGGTCGCAAGGACTGTTCCAGCCGCTCCAATTCCTTCTCCAACACGGGCTCTTCCAAGGGATGACCGTCACGCATAATGTTTCCCTCCCGCCCGGGAACGCGTTTCCTCAAGCTCCCCGAGTGCCGACCGCAGGCTCCGCATGGCTTGGTACAAATACGCCTTGACCGTACCGACGGGCACTTCCAGCACTTCGGCGATCTCCCGGTACGTTAAATCCTGGTAGAACCGCAGCACCACCATCCGGCGCTGGATCTCCGGCAACCCTTCCAAAGCCTGCACAATCTCCCGCCTCGTCTCCTGCCGTTCGCAAATCTCCACCACCGACGGCCGGAAATCCTCGCGGTCCGCCCAATCCGCCGGAAGTTCCCGGTCGCACCGCCGGTCGGCGCTTCTCCAGTAATCCCGGCACAGATTCGTCGCCACCCGGTACAGCCACGGCCGCACCCGGTCCGGAACCGCTCCGGTCTGCAGTTGTCGAACAAACCGGAGGAAGGTCTCCTGCACCAAATCCTCCGCCGCCCATTCCTGCCGCAACACCCGCTGGAGATACCCGAAAAGCGGGCCGTGGTACCGGTACACCAGAGCCTCCAGGGCTCCGGCGTCTCCCCGGGCCACCGCCCGCGCCAGTTCCTCGTCGCTGAGCATCCTCCCTCTCCTTTCGGTTACTCGGGTGTATCGGACAAAATCCACCGTTCGCGCCGCTCTGCCCACGCCGCCGCCGCCAGCGCACACCCGATTCCCACCGCCCCCCACAACAGCCGGTTCGCCAGAACCGGCGCCCCGGCGGGGAGGTGAACCGTGAACAGGGCGGCCGTCCCCAAAGCCGCGCCCTGTAAACTCTCCAGCAGCCAAAACCCGAAGCCGGCGAGCAACCCGGCGTACATGCGCTTGACCGCGATCATGGCCAGAACCGCCATCCCCGCGGCCGCCAGATACTCGGGCAGGGCCAGCGCCAACAATTGGTACTCTCCCACCGGCCCAACCCTCCACGCCTGGTCGGAAAACGAGTAGACCGGCGCGACCATCTGCTTGAACTTCCAAAGATAGACCCGGGTCCAGAGCATGTGAAACCCCAGAACAAGCCCCACCGCCCACAACCATTTGCGCACCGTCATGGCTCCCAGGGAAACCGGACAGACCGCCAAAATCTCCATTTGATTTCCGGCCAACTCTCTCTGGAACAGAAGAGCCGCCGCCATCACCGCCAGAGGGACCATGGCCATTTCATTATAATAGAACACCGTTCTCGGCCTGTCCGCCAGGAGCAACGACGCGATGATCAGTCCTCCATATCCGGCGACGACCCCCGCCATGGCCGACCGGAGCGCTTTCCACTCCCCCAGCCACACCGTCACGGCGCCACCCCCCACGCCTTCTGCCAATCTTGGAGAGACACCACCGGCAAGGTCGGTTTCGGACCGGCGGTCATAGACAGACCCCGCTCATAGAACGCCTTGAGCACTCCCTTGACCCGCTCCGCGTCTCCCCGCGCCAGGGCGCCGTCGATCGGGCGGCGCACCTCTTCGCTCATCGGCCCCACCAGGGAGGCCGCCCGATCGGCGGACATCCCGAGCCCGTCCCGCAGGCCGAGGTACAAAAACGCCCGGCGGATGTCCTGGGTGAGCGATCGCACACCCGATTGAACTCCCGATTGATCATACGGGACGGCCACCCGAACATAAGGATCGCCGAACAGCCATCCGTGAACGACTTCCACCAAGCGATAGTCGTCCAGATTGTGATACCGGCTTTCTCCGGTCACAAAACTGTTTCCGCTGAGCCGGAAAAACGTTCCCGGAAAATCTCCCACCGCATCAAACGGCGGCACCGGCACATACACCACCCGCCGGGCCCGGTTTTCCGGCGGATTCAGCCAGGTCCGGAAATACGCTTTGGCCCGGTCCACGCCCGCTGCAAAGCGCCGCGCCTCCAGGACGTTCGACGGACTGCAGACCACCGCGCATCCCCCGGCCGAGGCCCGAACCTCGGTGAGCGCGCCGCCGAACAAGGACACTCCGTCCAGGTGGTCCCCCGAAAACACCGTCGAGCCTCCGGGCCCGGGCTGCCCCTCCACATTGGCGTAGACCGGCGCGGCAAATCCACTGATCGCCACCCGATACGCCGCAGAAGAAAGGGCGGGAAACATCTGCTCGTCGTCCGGGGAGCTCAACCGGATCCATCCGGGATACCACGTCTTCAGGTACAGGCGGCCGGGCAGGGGATACCACCCCTGGGTGAACGGCAGATAGACATCTTTCCCCCGTACAAACGCAGCAAACCGCTCGCCCTCACCGGCCACCCAATCATACACCCGGCCCCGGTATTCCACGTGCATCGTCACGGTCCCCGGCGCCGTCCCGAACGCCGATCGCGCCACGGTGAAATGATCGCCGTCCCGCTCCACCGTCACCGGCTGCCCGTTGATCACCACGCGGTTTACGGTGAAAAGCCGGTTCAGCGTAAACGTCACCGTTTGCCCGGGGCCCAGGTCCGCCGTCCGGAACGTGAGATCGGCCGCTCCGTCCAAGACATCATCCGGCTCCCGGTGCAGGGTGATGTCATAGGACTCCACGGGAAACGACATGGCCGGTGGGCGCCGTTCCGGATTGCCGCCGGCCGCTTGCCCGGCCGACGCCCTGGTGGTATACAGATCTTTCCATAACAGACCATACGGGACATACGCCGCCGCCGTCCCGATCATCACCAGGGCGGCCACGGCCAGCGCTTTCCTCCGGGCGGCAGCGGGCCACCGGGACATGAGCACGGCGGTCGCGGACGAGAGCAACCAGACCGTAAAAGCCGCCACAAACACCCTGGACAACGCGATTTCCCGGGAAATCAGCGAATACCCCCAGGTTTCGTTTCCGCGGATATAGTCGTTGTTGAACCATTGATTCAAGTGGAAGGTCTTGAGAAAATACCAATCAAAGCGATGGATCACAAACTCGTCCAAGAAAAACGTCCCGAACACCCAGCCGCAAAAGGCGATGAGGTACACCACCCGGCCCGGAATGGCCAGGGCCAAGAACATGGCCAAAGCCAGGGTCACCCCGTAGGACCATTCATCCTGAAGGGCGAAAAAGCCCAGATGCTGAACCAGAACATCTCCGGGCAGCTCCCGCCGGATGCCGAAGAAGGCGAAGAGAACCGCCATCACCAGGGTGAATTGGCTGAGGTACAACAACCCCGCGGCGTATTTTGCCGCGATGATTCCCCCTCGGGAGACCGGCAGGGCGCCGAGCCACTCATAGGTCGGCCGCAACACGTCCCGCCGCAGGAGCAGAACCCCCAATCCCATCGCCACACCCAGGCTCAAGGTCTGCTGAACTTCGTGGAAACCGTACACGGCCGCGTAGAGATCCTCGGACGCCGGAGGGCCGAGGCGGGACAAGTCGAGACAAAACCACAGCCCGAATCCGGCAGGCAGGAGCAGGAAGAACCAGTTTCTCCAAATCCATGCGCACTCCAGGCGAAATTGTCTCGTCCACGCGCTCATTCCCGCCGTCCCCCCTTCCCCCCGATCAAAACCAGGTACCCCTCCTCCAGGGTCGGGGCGACCGGCACCGCTTCCGGGGAAGGTCGCCTGTCGGCGATCACCCGGCACACCACATCCCGTGCACTCCCCCGGGTGGACACGACCTGCAGTGGGGCCAGGGAGGGCAATTCCGCTTCGGTGGTCCGGATCTCCCATACTTTTCCTTCGGCACACCCCTGCAAATCATCGAGGCTTCCGGCCAGAACAAGCTCTCCCCGGTTCAGCACCGCCACCTGCCGGCAGGTGTTTTCAATATCCGCCACAATGTGGGTAGACAAAATCACCGTCTTGCGCGCACTGAGGGCGGTGAGGAGATTCCGGAACCGCACACGCTCCTCCGGGTCCAGCCCCGCCGTCGGCTCGTCGACGATGATCAACTGCGGATCACCCAGCAGAGCCTGGGCGATTCCCAACCGCTGCTTCATCCCGCCCGAATAGGTTTTCACTTTCCGGTGAGCCCGGTCGGCCAGATTCACCCTCTCGAGAACTTCCCGGATCTGTCTCCGCCGGAGTTTTCCATCCCGGATTCCCTTCATCACGGCGATGTAATCTAACAATTCATATCCCGTCATCTGGGGATAGAATTGGAAGAATTGCGGAAGGTAGCCGATGATTTTCCGGATCTCGTCGGGCCGTTCCAGGAGGGAAAGCCCGTATATCAGGGCATCACCGGACGTCGGGCGCAACAAGGTCGCCAACAGGCGCATCAGGGTGGTCTTGCCCGCGCCGTTTGGACCCAGCAGTCCGAACATGCCGGTCCCGATGGTCAGGTTGAGATCCCGCAGCGCCCAATGTGTCCGGTAGCGCTTGGAGAGACGCCGAATTTCAATCACGCCAACCATCCTTTTCTCTCTCGTGCTTCGGCGGGCCCGCCACTTGTATGACGATAAACCGTCCCAAAAAGTTATCCGCCCAAAGGGCTTTCCGTCCTTTCCCTCTTCATGTAAAATGAAACTTGGATCACCGATCGCTCGCCGGGGGGAATGCCGCCGTGGACCCACAAAATGGGGAAAAGGGACAGATCATTCAGGCTATTTTGGAACTCAGCGATATGCTGACCGGATTTCGCCGGGAAGTCTCCCGGCAGTTTCAGGAGGTCGGTCGCCGATTCGAGGAGATCGACCAACGATTCGAACAGATCGAGCAGAGGTTAGAACAGATCGAGCAGCGGATAGAACAAATTGAGGCGCGCCTCGACCGGATGGAGGGCGATATCCGGGAATTGAACCAACGGGTCGGGCGGCTGGAGACAAAAGTGGAGGCCATCCAGCGGGACGTAGAATACCTGAGGGAAAAGGTCTGCGAACACGACCGGGACATTTTCCACTTGAAACACGAAAGGGCGGGGCGATGACCCCGCCCGGCCGCAGCCCATCAGTCCGCCCCGCATCCGGCGGCGACTTCTCCGCGGGGCACCGCCACCAGCGCCTCCTGTTCCAACGTCCCCCCGACCTCGAGCAATTTGTCGACCAGCGGCCAAAACTCCCGGTAGCGCTCCTCCTCCCGGAGCCGCTCCAACCGACGTCGGTACGCCTCTCCGAAGGGCTCCGCCAGATCCCGGTAGCGATCCAGCCACTCCGGTTCCATCCGCCAAGGCTTCACCTCCGGCCACACCGCTTCCCGAATGTTTTGGGCGATGAGAATGCCGCCGTAATCCAGATCCCCCCAGTGCCGGTACACCGCCCGGGCTCCGAGCACATCCCGGATTTGCCGCAGGAACCGGCGCTTGCCCGGGCTGGGGAACCCGCCCAGGTACAGCACGAGGACATCCCGGGGCACCTGGCGCACGAACAACCGGAACACCGCCTTATTTTCGATGGAAAGCACCGTCCGGACCGGTAGGTCCACGATTTCCGCCTCCCGCAGGGTGTCCGCATCCAGGGCCAGGCCGTAGGGGAAAGCCCCGGCATCGATGATCCGGTCCCGGATCCGCGCCCGGAGAGGCCCAAAAAATGCGATATCCTCCTGGTTGCGCAGGATGCCGACCTCGCCGAGCAGCGCCTCCTCTTCCTCTTCCGCCTCGCCCCGGGGCGACGGTCCGAACCGCCGGAGGAGGCCCACCAGCCTCCCCCGCACCCGACGCTCAAACACTTTGCTACCGCCGAGATAGCGCATCGAGAACACCCGCTCGGTCAGCTCTTCCTCTCCCTTGTCCTCAATGCCCCGAAGCGCCCGCCACAACCCCTGGCGCGTCTCGCCGTCCGCCGGAATCAAGCTGTCCGGGACACTTCCCCGCTCCCTCAGTTGGGCGAGGGACAGATCCAGCCACGCCCGAACCCACGGGAGATGAAATTCCTCCCTCCGGCGCCGGATCTCCTCTTCCAGGGCCGCCCACCTCTCCCGCTCGGGCACCCGCCCCAGCAGGCGGTACGCCCGCTCCACCCCCTCGGGGCAGAGGATCACCCGCCGCAACAGGTTTCCTTCCTCGTGCTTCACCCATTCCAGGCGTACGATCCCTTCCTCTTGCCAGCGGGCCAGGATGCCGTGACATTCCCTCACGGCATCCGGATCGCCGCCGTGGAGGTATTCCGGCAGGGTCCGGTCCGATACCGGCACCGAGAGGCGGCGGGTCAGATTCCCGCCCCGCCGTTCATAGCCGTCCACCAGCTTGTTCAGCAGGTGCCGCGCCCACCTCTCCCCAAGTGGCATCCTCCACCACCTCCTCGTCGGGGTTGAAGGGATCGATCCGGGTATCCTGCCGCACCCGGGTCACCAGAAGGGTGCGGTCGGCCAGGGGCGCCACGTCGGGAATCTTTTCCGTCGGCGCCGAAATCACCGCTTGCAGACCCATTTTCCGCACCAGGCGCAGACTTTCCCGAATCCGCTGGTGATCCATTTTATTGTAGGCCTCGTCAAAGACGATCAGGCGCAGGGTGAAATCGTGCCCCGGCTGATTCACCCGGTAGACCTGAGCGAACGATGCGAGCACAGAGATGTAAAAGGGCGTCTGGGTTTCGCCGCCGGATTTCTTGACAATGGCCCGGGACAGGCGGCTCGTCCGGCCCTCTTCGTCCGTCTCCACCAGGTCAAAGTCCAGATACGTCCGGTAATCGGTAAATAGTTCCAGATTCTTTTCCAGTTGCGTCTGCATCGCCGGATCGGCCTCGTCCACATCGACGATATGCCTGAACAATTCGTCCAGCACTTCCCCGTACCGCTCTTGGAAGGGGAGGGAAAAGAGACTGTAGCCTTCCACCAAAAGGTCGTCCATGATCATGTCGTAAAATCGCTTGTACCGGGGATTCGCCGTCACCGAAAACTGGTATTTTACCCGGCCGAAGGAGAATTGGCGCAGGGCGTCGTTGAGCATGGCGATCTGTTCTTTCACCATCTCGATGTTGCCCCGCAATTTGCTGACAAAATCCTCCTTAAACTGGATCTGGGCCCGCTCCTTGGCCTCGCGGATTTTTTGCTCGTATTCCGTCAGTTGGCTTTCGGTCAGGCGCCGCCATTCCTGCCGGTACGCTTCGTTGTCCGGCCGGTGGATATCGAATCCGGCCTGAAATTCCCGATTGTAACGTTCCCTTAACAAAACCAGTTGTTCCCAATTCTTGATTCGACGATTTTCCTCTACCGCCTTCTGCCGGCCGAAATTCTGTAGGATCGCCTCCGCCGATCCCAGGCGCCGCAATTCCTGCTCAAACCGCGGCTCCCCTTCGTCCCGCGCAAAAGCCGGGTCAAAGGCTTCTTGCAGCCGCCGCCTCTGCTCCCCGGCCGCCCGGATCGCCTCGGGCAACTCTCTCTCGGCCAATAGCCGCCTCCGTTCCTCCAGGGCGCCCCGGCTCTTCTGAGCGGCCCGCAACCGCTCATCCGCACGGCGCATCTCTTCCTCACACCGCCGGATCTCCTCGCCGAGGGCCCACACGTCGCTCAGATCGAGGCGGCCCAGAGCTTCCGCGGCCTCCCGGTACTCTCGCTGCACGGCGATCAGGTCCTGCACCGCGGCCTCCGCCCTCTCCGCATCCCGGAGTTCTTCTTCGGACAGGACGGGGATCGCCGCCCAATGTTTTGCCCGCCCCAGGGCGCCCTCCCATCCGGACAGCAGCCCGTCCAACTCCTCCAGCCGCCGCAGGGTCTGCGCCAACTGCTGCTCCACGGCCCGGCGACCGATAAACAGCGTCTCCCACCGCTTCGGATTGAGCTGCCGGGCGACAAAATTCTGGTACAGCATCCCATCCCGGGTGATGGCCGTCCGGTGCAGGCGCAAATCCTCCACCCGATCGCATTTCATCACCCGGCCCAGCAGGTAATCGGCATACGCCCGGGCCAGCGGGTCGTCCGTCGCGATCTCCTCCGCCAGGGACCCGGGGAGCACCTCCGGTTTTTGTTCGAGAATCCGTCCCGTGTCCACTAGGCCCACATCATACAGCTTCCGTTCCTTTTTCGCCGCGTCGTAGATTTTCAGGGCGTCGACAAAATACTCCGGTGCCACGAGCAGGTAGAACCGCTGGGTGTGCAGGTACCCCTCAATCGCCCGTTGCCACGTTTCATCCCGGATTTCGAGCAGGTCGCTGAATACGTGAACCGGAATGTCCCTCCCGTACCGTTCCGACAATTCCCGGCGCAGCAAATCCCGCAGGGCAATCACCGCCGGTTCGTACTGCTTGATGCCCCGGCGCAGTTCTTCCGCCGCCTTCCGCCTGGCCTCGCGTTCTTCCCGCCAGCCATCCCACACCTGTTGGAACCGGATGGCCCCTTCCCGGAGCCGCTCCGCGGCGGGCTCCATCCGCTCCCGGACCGCAACGAGCCTCCGCCCGTCCACCCGCCACCGGGACGGTTCGATCTGCAGCAAGGCGCCCTGTTTCACGTCCGCCGGCACATCCGGCGGCGCCGGCAGAAGGCCGGCGGCCTCCCCCGCCAGCGCCGCAGCCTCCCGGTACAGCGCCGCGATTCCGGCCAGGGCGGCGGCGTCCTCCTCGGATCCCGCCCGCCCCGGCTCTCCGGACCCCCACTCCCGCAACCCCGCCGCCAGAGCATCCCAAGTCGCGCGGTGACGGATCCACTGATCGGCGACCCGCCGGACATCCCGGATGAGCGAAGCGGCTTGGGTTTCGGCCATCTCCATCCGCCGGCGCAACTCCTGCTCCTTCAAATACTGACTGGAGGAGGCCCGCTCCTGGATCAGCCGGTCCCGGCGCTCCCGCAGCTCTTCCAGGCTCTGCTCTTCCCGGGAAATGTCCGCCTCCAGGGCGGCCAGATCCCGGTTCAGGCCGCCGACCTGCGCCTCGATCTGGGCCGCCCTTTCCTCCGCTTGGTGGAGCCTTGCCCGCTCCAACAGGTACCCGTACACCGCCAGGCGCCGGTCGGCCGCCTCCACCTCCGCGAAGGTCCGTTCCACCTCTTCGAGGGCGGCGATCCGGCGCTTGACCGCCTCCAGCTCCTGCTCCATGCGGCGGTAATGGCGGATATTTTCCCGCATATCCTCGATGTCCACCTGGTGCTGGACATCGCAGACAAACTCGGAAATGAACCCCGCCACGTCGAGAATCGGCGAAAAGGGAACGGCTTTGCGGAACAGCCGGAAAAACCGGTCGCTCAAACGGCCCATTTTGGCCAAAAACATTTCCTGGTACCGTTTGTTCGACTCGTACATCTCGAACTTGCCCCGCATGTGGAGCTGCCCCCACTGGCGCAGGGCGGTAATATCCAGCGGCACCCCGTCTTTGACAAAATGAAAATCCGGAAGGGGCCCGGAGAGGGAAAAGAACCGGTGATCGTGCCCCCCGTCGGGATAGCTGTCGAAGACGACCCCGAGGCAGAAAAACTCCCCCCGGGCCACGTCCTCAAACTCCCCGACGATATAGCTCGAAAAAGCGCCCTCCCGGAGATAGGCGACCCGCCCCTCCTCTTCTTCGCCGACCTCTCCCCGCAGATACCCCTTGAGGGTGCGCCGGGACTGGCCGCTTGCCGCCTTATTGAAAAAATGGCCGCTGGTATCGCCCAAAATCAGCAATTGCAGGGCGTCGATCACCGTACTCTTGCCCGCCCCGTTTTTCCCCGTCAAAAACGTAATGGTGCCGAACTCGAGCACCGCTTTGACGATGTAGTGCCAATTGATGAGCAAAAGCCGCCGGAGCCGTTTCACAGCGCCTCCCCCTTGTCCATGCCGGTCTCGTCCCACTCCCTATCCCCGGCGTCATCCTCGCCCCCGTCGAGGGCCCACGCCGCCTGCAGAGCCCCGGCCCGCTCCCGATCCTTCAGGCGCTCAAAGAGCCCCTGCACCGCTTCGTCGGGGACGGCGATCCGGATCGTCGGATAGAGAATCCACCGGCTGTCGGGATCGGTCGCCTCCCCGTCGATCCGCTCCAACACGTTCCGCCGGCGCAGACTGCCGAGCGCCGCTTTGAGATGGTTGGCCGGGGGCTGCCCTTGAAGGAGTCCCAGGGCGTGGAATCTCCCGAGCAACTCCCGCAGGGCGATCACCACCTCCCGGCGCTGGGAGGCCTCCTCCAGCTTTTCTTCATACACCAGGCGCAACCCACACAAAAAATACGTCGTCCATTTGTCGAAGCGGTACCGGTTGCGCCCGAACCGGTTGTACAGAGCGGCCACTCCGGTCCGGGACTCTACCTGGATCGCCCATCCGGCCACCTGCAAATACGCCTCCACCAGAGGCAGGTGCCGCTCGACAAACCGGTAGTCCGGGTCCGTCCGCATCCGCCGCTCCCGTGGATCCCACATCTCCCGCACGAGAAACGTCTCGTCGAAGAGCCGGCTCAACACCGCGGCCATCTGCTCCCGATCGCGTTCCGACAACTGCTGATACTCAGCCCACCAATCCACGCCCGTTCACCACCCGGATCACATCGAACTGCGGCAACCGGTACGCCCCGACCCGCACCGATCCCTCTTTCCACTCGATCCGGTACGGCACGTCGGGCTCGTCCGCCCGCACCACCGCCAGGATCAGCCGGATAAAATCCTCCACCCCGCCGATCTTCAGCTCCCCCGACGCGATGCGGTCCCGTTCGCCGAGTTGCGCCATGAGAAAGGCGATCACCTCCCGCCGGCTGAACCCGCGGCGAAACTGCCGCCTCATCTCCCGGAGCTCGGCTTCGAACTCCTTTTCCGCCTCCGCCGGGCGCACCCGCAAAGGCCGGGGCGGTTCCCGCCGCCGGGCCTTCGGCTCCCGGTACAAGGATCCTTCATCGACGACCGCCACCCGGTACACCGGCAGCGCTTCCCGGAGTTCCTCGAGAACCGGCGTTTCTTCATCAGCCTTGTCCAGCGGGGGCAGGGCCTTGAGCACTTCGATCAATTTGCCCTTGACATCCCGGTCGGTGTTGAGGAGATACTGGAGCCGTTCCGCGGCGGCCCGGCTGTAATTGGAATTGCGCCGGTCGATCTCCCGGAGCAGGCCGTCCATCGACTGGTAACTGTCGCGGACAAAATCGATCATGCGCAGGATCTCCATGCGGCCGTCCGCATCTTCCCGGCTCCCCCGGTGCAGCAGCATCGACCGGTGCAACTGCTCCAAGACCTGGGGATCCTGCATCCAGCGGCGCAAAAACTGGAGAATCCTGGGGCGAAACCGGTGGACGCTGTCCACCGTTTTGAGGGGGTGGTAGGTTTTGAGCGCCACCTCCACCTGATACTGATCGAAATGCTCGGCCAGGAGCTCCCGCACCTCCTGGCGGTGTTGGAGATTCTGATAAAATTGACGCATGTTGTGCAACAGGGACCGCAGGCTGTCCCGCAGCGCCGCCGTATTGTCATAGGCGCCCCGCAGGGCCTGGAACATAAAATCGTCCCGCTCCTCGTCGGCGGTTTTCAGGGCGGCGTACGTGTTGTAGACAAAGGAGTGGTAGGGTTTCTCCTCGGGATGCACGATCCGGTAGAAGGTCTCCAGCAGCTCCGCCGCATAATCGGGAACCTCCAGCACCTCCTCAAAGGTCGTGTGGTCGGTGGCCGTCTGCAACCATCCGGTCTCCACCAGCCGCCGGACGAGAAGGTGCGCCCGGCCGGACAGAGTCGCCATCTCTCCGGCCCCCTCGCCGGACACATCTCCCTCCGGCACGCCGTCTTGGGAAACGTCCCACTCCATCATCTCCCGCTCCATCGACGCCACCAACGCGACCACCAGATCCGACCGCCGGATCTGCAGCTCTCTTCGATAGACCTCCCGCAGGACCATCAGCGCCGAAAAATACAGGCGCCGGTTTTTCGACGCCAGAATCGAAAAGAGCGATTCTCCCGCCACATCAAAGATCGAAGCCACGTCTTCACCCCACCCGCCCGGGGACCTCCTCCCGTCCCGTTCCGTTTACTCCATCATACGGGAAAGATTTTGATTCTACAATGGAGGATTTACACCACCAGCGGTCCCCGAAAATCCACCGCCCTACGGCGGCCACGGCCCGGAGGACGTCACCGGTAGCCCTACCTTACCACCTCTTCGACAAAAATCGTCAAATCGAACAGCCCGGACCACCTCGCTTTCCCTATCCACCCATTTTGCCGGATTCCTCAGGCACAGGAGGCTTTCGTTTCCTGTCCGCTTTCCGTTACAATGGGACACAGATCCGCGATGGGGAGGGGCGCGACCGTGAATGGTCAGGAAGGAGAAAATGAACAAATTATTCAATATATTTTGAAAATAAAAGATATGCTGATCCAGTTTCGTGAGGAGGTCCGTGAGCACTTTGCCCAAATCGACAAACACTTCGAGCGAATCGACAAGTGGTTCGAACAGATCGATAGGCGCTTTGAACAAATGGAGGAACGCTTCCGGAAGATGGATACTCATAAGGAACGGGTGCAACAGTTGGATGAACGGCTGGAACGGGTGGAACACAGAGTGGATAAAATCCACGACCACATGGAATACTTGAAGGAAAAAGTCATGGAGCACGACCAGGAAATTTTTCACATAAAACGAAAGTTGTCCGGACGTTGAATCTTCCCTCCGCCGCTGCAAAAAACCCGCCCGCCCCCAAAGAAGGGAGCCCCGGCGCACCGAGGTGATGAACAATGGCCCGGACCTTCACCCATCAGGAGATTCGCGAAAAATATGAACGCATGGCCCGCTGGTACGACATCGGCGAAGGAATTCCCGAAGTCTTGGGATTGAGGCGACTTCGGCGGGCGCTGTTGGCCGGGGCATCGGGCGATGTCTTGGAGGTGGCGGTGGGGACGGGGAAGAATCTGCCCTTTTATCCGGCCGATTGCCGGATCACCGCGGTGGACTTGAGCCCCTCCATGATCGAAACGGCCCGCAGGCGCGCCAAACGATTGGGACGGCCCGTCGATTTTCACGTCCAACCGGCGGAGGCGCTGACGTTTCCCGACGGGCGTTTCGACACCGTGGTGTCCTCGATGAGCCTGTGCACCTTTCCCGATCCCGTCCAAGCGCTCCGGGAGATGGCCCGGGTCTGCCGGAAAGGGGGCCGCATCCTGCTGCTGGAGCACGGGCGCAGCGACCGGGAGTGGTTGGGCCGCTGGCAGGACCGGCGGGCAGACCGGCACGCCGAGACCTTGGGTTGCCACTGGAACCGCCGGCCTGTGGAATTGATTGAGAAGGCCGGTTTGACCCCGGTGCGAATACGCCGCTTTTTCCTTGGAATTTTCCATATGATCGAGATTGTCGTTTGAGGGGAAGGACCCGGTACAGACCACGAAATCCTTCGGTTAAACCGCCTCACGCGCCCACTCCACGTCCAATTCGACTCCCGCCGCCCGCAACAGGTTGAACACGGGGCACCGCCGGTCGACGGTCTCCTGTAGAACCTTTACCCGCTCCTCCGGTTCCGGAGTTTTGACCCACACCCGTACAATCACCCTTTGGAAATACGTCCGGACGTTCGGTTCGCCCATGAGGCCGCGGAGATCGAGGTCCCCTTTGATTTCGAAACGAATACTCTCCAGTCGAAAATCCAATTCCCTCGCTACGAAATTCGCCACTACGTTTTCGCATCCCGCCAAAGCCCCCAGTACGTACTCCAAGGGATTGGCCCCGGCGTCCGATCCGCCCAAGGTCGGCGGCTCATCGATGATAAATTGGTGGCGTCCCGCACGGAATTCCGTCTTGAGGCCCGAGCTTTCGGCGTTCACCGAAAGGATCAGCCGCTTTTCACTCACCGTACTCACCTTCCCTCTTAGAATTACCCACCTTCACTATATCGGAACGCCGGCAAAAAATCTACTATTCTAATTGAATCAGTAGGAAATTTATAAATGACTCGGGGCGGGCTCGTTTGCCGAACACGGATTGGAGTGGTAGTCTATACCATGAAAACAGTCCCCGGATTCACGCTCCCCATAGGTGTAGCGATCCCCCGTCCGAAGGAGGGAAGACCATGCGGCCTGATCGGCCGAACACCGCCGAAACCCGGGTTCCCGGCTCCGGAGCGCGCTTCGAAGTCGTCGACATCATCCGCGGGCTCGCCGTCTTCGGCATTCTGGTCGTGAACATGCAGTTTTTCAATAGCTCCCTGAAGGCGATCTCCCTGAACGCCGAACTGTGGCCCGACAAACGGGATCAAATCGCCCAACTATTGATCGAAATATTTGCCGAGGGCAAATTCATCTCTATTTTCTCGTTTTTGTTCGGTTACAGCATGATTCTCTTCCGGGAGAGGGTGGAGGGGCGCGGCCTCCGGTTCGCCCCCCTGTTCGCCCGGCGCCTTCTGGCCCTCGCCGGATTCGGACTGATCCACGGGCTCTTGATCTGGTACGGGGATATCCTGTTTCATTACGCCCTTTTGGGTTTTGTTCTAATGCTGTTCGCCCGCCGCCGACCGCGCACCCTGTTGGTCTGGTCCGTCGCGCTCCTGGCGTTGTTGCCGGCGCTCGCCTCCGTCGCCGGAGGACAGCTTCCGGATCCCGAAGCCACCGAAGCGGGACAGCGGGCTATGATCCACGATACCGCCGTATACGGCCGCGGAAGCTGGCTCGAAATCCAGCGGCAGCGGATCGCCGATTGGACCGCCGAGTGGACCTATTCCGTCACATTCTACCCTCAACTGCTCGGGCTGTTTTTGCTTGGCGCGTATTTTGGGAAAAGAAAGATTTTGCACGACCCGTCCGCTCACCGGACATGGTTGCGGGTTTTGGGCATTCGATGTCTGATCCTCGGATTCGGCCTGACATCGGTCATGGTCCTCGCAGAGCGGAACATTTTACCGGCACCGGCCGGCATGGGAGGGATCCTGGTGGCGCTGGGATACCTCGTCGGAGCGCCGCTGCTCGGGCTTGCCTATATCTGCATGACGGCCCTCCTGTATTTGCGCGAGCCTTGGAAGCGGCGTTTGAAACCCCTCGGCGCCGTCGGCCGCATGGCGTTTTCCAATTATATCTTCCAATCGGTCGTCTGTACGGCGATTTTTTACAGTTACGGATTCGGGCTGTACGGCAAAGTGCCGCCCCTGGCCGGATTGGGACTGGCCGTTGCGCTGTTCGCCGCGCAACTGGTCGCGAGCCGGTGGTGGTTGCGCACGTTTGCCATGGGTCCTCTGGAATGGGTTTGGCGCCTGGCGACCTACGGACGAGTGCCGCCTTGGAG
>JASBVN010000021.1 GCA_029961045.1 Alicyclobacillaceae bacterium
CGCTTTTCCTCCCATCGGCGCGGGACGTCGAATCCCCCTCATCCCGTCCCGGCGGCGTCCTTCTGGCGAGAGGCGACAAGGGCCAGAATCCCGCCCACCAGCAAGCAAGGAAAGGCGACGACATACCCAAAGGAGATGAACACAGCCCCCGCCACCGCCGACACCAACATCAGAATGCCCGCCGCTTTCGGCCTGGACATCGCCAAAGCGCCGCCCACGATTCCCAGGATGCTGCTGACGATCGCCATCAGTCCCAAGCCGACGACGGTTCCCGATCCTTCAGCACCGAAGGCCGAACCGATCCCCCCTACAAAGAGGGCGAACACCGCCCCTCCAATCCCGGCCAAGCCTCCGATGATCCCCAACACAAGCGCAGCAATTTGCATTCCGCCACCAACCGCCTTTCTCAAAATAGTGATGAAAATGATGACGACGGCCGGACCCCGACGGTTCTGACGCAGGGACCGTCGCGTTCCACTTTCGTTATACACCGGAGACACTGACAACATTTCTGACAGCAAATGTCTGTTCGCCGAATTTCTTTTGGGATCCGGAAACCGCAAAGGCAACGGACCGCGGCCTGATGAATCTTGCAGAGAGCGCAGACGCCGGTCCCGCAGCGGGCCGGATTCGATGGAGGAGATCGCCGGTGGACCAAGCCACAAAAGAGAAAGTGCTTCGATTCCTGGTTGACTATTATTTGGAAAACGGAAGACAGTACGGAAAGCCTTTCGATTCGTTGTGCCGCGATCTGCCGGAACTCGAACCGGACGTTCTCAAATCGGCCTTGTTGGCCCTTAAAAACGAACAACTGGTGTTTTACCGGAATACGGACGACGATCCCGTCGGCATCGGCGCCACTCCCGCGGGCATCCGCCATTTTCGGGATACTTTGTTTGGCCGGTTCCGTTTCACGAAGAGAAGGTTCCTCCGGAGGGTATGGATGCGGTACCGCTGGGATCTCATCAAAGTGGCGATCGGCGCGGTTCTCGGGGTGTTGCTCAAAATGCTGTACGACCGGTGGCGGTAGTGGACCAAGGCGTTATTTCCGGGCCACCAGCGTCACTCCGATGAGGATCACCACGACGCCGACCCAACGGATCGGGGGAACCGCCTCGCCGAAAAGCCCCCAGGCCATCACGACGCCGAATACATAAGCGAGACTTTGCAACGGATACGCGATGCTCAAATCGAGACGGGACAGGATAAACAACCACAGGCCCGTGGAGACGACGTACAGGAACAGCCCCAACACGATATACGGCTGAAAAGCGGCTTTCCAAAGATTGGACATCGTCACGCCGCCCATCCGTTCTACACCGATTTTGAAGCAGGCTTGGCCGGCCACCATCAGGAGGATATTGACGAGCACGTACACATAGTTCATCTCCGACCCTCTTTTCCCTCGGACGCCGGGACTTCCGGCCCGCACAACCGCTGCGCCCCGCCTCCGGACGGCAGCGATCCTTCGGCGGATTCTGGGGAGGCGGTCCGACCCCGTTGAGCCAATTCCGCCTTCAGCAACGCCACCTCTTGGGCCAATCGAAGCACGCGGTCCGACAGGCGGGACGTCACCACAGTCAGATGAAGAATCAGGACAAAACAAAAAATGATCCCCAACAGGAACAGCACGGCCGGCGCATATTGAATGCGCAACAGCGCCGCCATCCATTCCAGCACCACCGTGTTGGAAGAGGTCACCAGCAGCCCCAGACCCACCAACAGCCACAACAGCGAATACTGCTCCTTCAGCTTCCGGCGGCGAACCAAATCCAACACCACCACAATGAAGCCGACGGAGAAGAGAAACGAAAACCAATAAACGTTCACATTTGTTCCCCCGCCTTCGGGTGACGAAGCACGTTCATCACCAGCGCCAAGGCGACTTTGACCATGTAATAGACCGATTTGAACGGCGTGATCGACGACGACCCGGCCTGCCGCTCGCGCATGGCCGTCGGCACTTCCAGGAGGGTATACCCATGCCTCTTCAACAACACGATCGCTTCGACTTCGGGATAATCCGCCGGATATTCTCGGCTAAACAGTTCGATCAACCGCCGATTGACGACCCGGTAGCCGCTCGTCGTGTCTTTTACCGATTGCCCGATGATCCACGTGACCAATCTCGAGAAAAAAATCATACCCAGACGGCGCATCCGAGTCGACCGGTAATCGGTCCGCCGCACGTATCGGGAACCGAGGATCATATCGCCTTCGCCGTTTTTCGCATGCTTCAGAAGGCGAGGAAGGTCGGCCGGATCATGTTGTCCGTCCGCGTCGATCTGCACCGCGTATTGGTACCCCTTTTCTCGGGCGTACAGGTAACCGGTCTGCATCCCGCCGCCGATGCCCACGTTAAACGGGAGATTCAAGACCGCCGCGCCGGCTTCGGCGGCCACTTCGGCGGTGCGATCGCAAGACCCGTCGTTGACCACGATGATGTCGGCGTCCGGAACATGCTCTCGCACCGAGCGAATGACTTCCCCCACGGTGCGCTCTTCGTTATAGGCAGGAATAATGACCAGGGTGTCGGACCTCATGCGGTGCCTCCTCTCAGGCGGGATACGAGTTGGACCGCGACGTGCAACCCCGCGCCGATTCCCGCGAACATCAGCGGCATCAACGGCACGTTGTAGCGGCTGAGCGCGAAATACACGCTGTAGACCGCCGTGAAATACAGAAGAATGGCTGCTAGGAATAGGGTTTCCTTTTTATGTCTATCAGAAAAAACGAGCGAAATCAAGAAACCGGCAATTCCCGCCCGCACGAGGTACAATTGGAGTTCGTTCAACCGGTCCCCTTTCACCCCGAAAATCTCAATCCAATAGAACGCCTCCTGCCACAAGAGGTTCGGTTTCAAATAGGCATAACTCTTGATAAACGATTTCGGATTCGTTTTCCACCACTGTTTCATCCGTTCTATAGCGGCCTGTTCCCGTACCTTGTTTACCGTATAAGCGTCCAAACTCGGATAGGGCAGGTGTTCCATCCATTCGTCCGCCGTTTCGCCGTTCGGGTCGGGATACCCTTCCCCCTGAAAGGTGCCGCGCAGCAACGGATCGCCCGATCCTCCCGTCAGCGGGATCCATTCATGGTAATGAATATAATTTCGAATCCACCACGGCCCCAATACCGCCAACAGCACGGCCGCCGCGACGGCGGCTTGTTTCAGCATCAGCTTCGCCGGGTATTTTTTAAGCAAGAGGTAGAAAAACAGGATCACCGGGTAGAGCGCAATCGTGGGGCGGAACATCAAGCAAAGGATATAAAAGAAAAGAACCCCGTAAAAATTCGGCATGCCGGGGCGATCGGCGAGCCGGATCGAAAAATACACCAAAAACATCAAACTCGCCGTAAAGGGGGTTTCCGTCAACAAGAGGTTGTCCGTCAAAATATGGGGCACCGAAATGGCCAACAAGAAGGCCGCCGCCAATCCCGCTCCGGCTCCCGCCACCGATCGACCGATCAAATAGAGCCCGTAAACGGCGGACACGCCAATCAGAATCATGAGCACCTTGGCCGCGTACAACCCGGTCGTCCCCGATCCGAACAGAAAAAAAACGGCCGCCAACAGCAACGGTTGACCGGGCATAATGTGCACCGTGGGCTCGGTGGGTGCGTGATAGGTCAGCATGCCGGACTGCAACAGCCGGACGGCGCTCTTGACGTATCCCTCGTCATCACTGTGCAAGGTCAAATCGAGGCCGTACCGGGCCAGAACCGCCAGGCGGATGCCCAAAGCAATCGCCAACACCAACACAACCCAAAAAGGATGACTGATCCGCTTACCCATAGAAGACCTCCCGGATCGCCGGAGAAGGAACAGAACCCCCGGCACTTCCCCCCGAAGGAACTTCCGATCCGGCCATCCTCGATGTCCGGGCCGGTTCCGAACCGCTGGGCATCGGGACATCAAAAAAGAGAAAAAAACCCGCTCTCCCTCCGGGGGATGAAAGCAGGACCGTCAAAAGAGGCGTTCGCTGACGCCAATGGGGCGTCGGAGGCCGTCGACTCGGCATCGCGCAGCGGTCAAAGCCCGTGGCAATTAAGAAGTTTACTCAACAAACTTCCAAATGTCCACTCCGAGCGCCAGGACTAAGGAAACTATTATGTTAAAGTATTACTAAATTTAATCTACTTCTTTCCTTCTATTTCTTTCTCCTTAACAGAGTTTGTACAATTTCTTCCTATAATGAGGACTGCAGCCGGTTGCAAAATGCAAAAGAAGGGGGTAAAGTCCAAGATGAAGAAACAAATAATTGCCGGGGCCTTAATTGCTTCGATTTCTTTCACTGCCGTATCTCCTGCGTTTGCTGCAGATACCCGGCCGGCCAAATCGGTTCAAGCACAACCAGTTACAGCCACACAAGCTCAAATTGCCACATATGATGTGAAACCGGAAAGCTGGAAAACGAAACTTGCAGCAGCAGCACTTCGGTATGCAACGTGGTTTGTCAGCAAGGTAGAACCGTACATCGGAAAGGCTTCGGCAGCTTGGTTGAAGAAAAATCTCGGACGCCTGGCGAACTTTATTGAAACGTTAGATCGTTTACAAGAACTTCCTATCGCAATGTTTCTTGTGAATAACGGTATTCCTCCGGCGGATGCGCAAATGATTGCTCACTATATCGTTCTGTTCTTTAGCCCATTTTAAGTAAACGATCAAGCCCTCTGTTTCATACATTGCAGTCGGGATTTACCCTCGACTGCAATGCTTCTTTCTGGTGAAAACCATCGCAAAAGTCATTTGTTTCTTCTATAACCTCGTTTTAACATTCGGTACGGAAAGTGGTGAGTATGATGAACTTTGTGCTGATAGCGGTCCTCATCGTTGTTTTGCTAGGGTTGTTATACTCCCTCGTTATCGAGAAGAACCGGCCAAGGTTGAGAGCAATTGTAGCATCCATAGGGGCAGTTATTTCTTTGGCAGTGGTCTTCGTGGGGATTGTACCCCTCTTGGTTCTACTCTCGATCGCATGGAAATATTTTCCTGGCCATATCGTTGCCGAAGACTGGTTCAGTATTTTGTACGTGGCGTTAGTGACTGAAGCTGTCCGTTTTATCTATGAGATAACCGCCGAAAAGATCATGATCCTGTTGCTCAAAGCAAAGCGAATTGACCCTTCTTTCGTCTACGTCTTTAAAGTTTTTGTGACATTCATCTTGCTTTTGGTCGTCCCGTGGTTATTATTACATACTCAATGGAGCCCTAGTGCGGTCTTTCTTATAGCGGGACTTCAAACATTGGTTGATTTTTTTCTCGATAAATTAACCAAAAGCCCACCTACTTAGGTAATTACACCCAAGACGGGTACATCAGGCAATCAGAGAATCGTCATCCGCAAAGAAAAAGACAGCTGGAAGATTATAGATCTCCCAACCGTCCAAACCCTATTTTTCTAAACTTTGGTGGAGGCGAGGGGAGTCGAACCCCTGTCCGAGAACCTCGCCACACCGGCTTCTACGGGTGTAGTCGTTTTATTGGGGATTCGTCCGCGGAGCGCGAAACGACACGCTCTCCTTTGGACTAGCCTGCTGAAGTTTCGTCAAAGGCCCGCAGGCGGAAGCGCTCCGACTAGCCCGCGAGGTTGGCGCCCGTCCGGAAGACGCGGGCGATCCTCCGGCGGACGTCCGGCATTAAGCAGCCAGAGCGAGTTCTTGCTTGTTCGCGTTTCTTTTACGCCCGCGTTGGTCCGTGGACGCGGCCCCACGACCCGCCACCGGTGCTCGAACAGTCCCCGTCGAATCCAAATACGCCCCCGTGTGCATTTGTCAAGAACCAAGGCTTTGCAGAGTCGCAACTATTAGTATATCACGCCTCACGGATTTGTGTAGACCTAACTTTATCCATCCGGTCCCCTCTTCACTTCTGCCGCTCCCGCAGCGCCCGTTCCATCTCCCGGCGCGCGTCGCGCTTGGCCATCTCCGCCCGCTTGTCGTACAGCTTTTTCCCTTTGGCCAGGGCGAGTTCGACCTTGCAGAACCCGTTTTTCAGATACAGGCGGAGCGGGATGAGGGCGTATCCCCGCTCCCGGCTCAAACCGTGCAGGCGCAGGATTTCGCCCTTGTGCATGAGCAGTTTGCGCGTCCTCCGCGGGTCGGGGTTGAACCGGTTGCCCTGTTCATAGGGGCTGATGTGCATGTTGTGCAAGAACAACTCCCCGTTTTCCACCCGGGCATAGCTGTCCTTCAGATTCGCCCGGCCCTGGCGAATGGATTTGATCTCCGTGCCGGTGAGCACAATGCCGGCCTCAAAGGTGTCCTCGATAAAAAAATCGTGATAGGCCTTGCGATTTTGCGCGACCACTTTTTCTCCCGCCATGTCCGATCCCTCCGCGCAGCCGCCGTCCGGCTCTGGGGACGCCCCTGGAATATATTCTACAAAAATCGCCGGCCTCCGGAAACCGGGGCGCTCCGCCGGCGCGCACGCGCCGCACCCTAAAAAACCGGAGACGCGGCGGAACCCCTCCCGCGCCGCTCCTTCTACCCGCGCCGCTTCTTCCGCTTCGCCTTGGCCTTTTTGACCTCCCGGGTCCGAACCGCCTTCCTTTTGGCTTTCTTCTTCGGAACCCGTATCTCCTCTTGCACCACCACCACCGGTTCCCAGGAGCCCTCCGCGGGCTGCGCCCCCCGCTTTTTCCTGCGGCTCCGGCCCCCGCTGCCGGCGGCCGGTCGCATTTCGAAACCCCCTGGGACGCCGGCTGCCGGGTCTCCCCGCCCTTCCGCTTCTTCGGCCGCCTCGACGAGCCGGAAATCGATCGTCCGATCTTCCTTATTCGCTCCGGCCACCAGCACCTTCACCCGGTCCCCGATGCGAAACACGCGCCCTGTCCGCTCGCCGACAAGGGCCAAATGTTTTTCCTCAAACCGGTAATAGTCGTCCTCCAGATAGCTGATGTGCACCAAACCCTCAACGGAGTTTTCCAACTCCACAAACAGCCCGAAGGATGTCACCCCGCTGATGATCCCGTCGAAAGTCTCCCCGATTTTGTCGAGCATGAATTCGACTTTTTTCAAATCCTGGCTCTCCCGCTCCGCTTCCACGGCGATCCGTTCCCGCTCCGACGACTGGTCGGCAATCCGCGGCATCTCCGCCCTCCAACGGGCTTCGACCGCCGCCGGAAGGCTGCCCCGGGCGAGCCACTCCCGAATCACCCGGTGGATCACCAAGTCCGGGTAGCGCCGGATCGGCGACGTGAAATGGGTGTAAAACTCCGCCGCTAACCCGAAGTGACCCAAGCTCTCATGAGAGTAGCGGGCCTGGCGCATCGACCGCAACAAAATCGTGTTCACAACCCGTTCCTCGGGCCTGCCCCGCACCTGGTCGAGAATCTCCTGGAGGGCCCGGGGATGCACCCGCCCGCCCTTGGTGCGCAGGACATAGCCCAGACTCCAAACGAATTCTTTGAACCCCTCGATTTTTTCCGGATCGGGATCCTCGTGAACGCGGTACAGGAACGGAACGTCCAGCCACCGAAAATGTTCCGCGACGGTCTCGTTGGCCGCCAGCATAAACTCCTCGATGATCTGTTCCGCAACGGTCCGGGGTTTGCGCACGATCTCCACCGGGCGGCCCTCTCCGTCCAAAATCACCTTGGTTTCATCAAAATTGAAGTCCACCGCTCCGCGCCGCAACCGCCGCTCCCTCAGCCGCATGGCCAGTTCCCGCATCTCCCGGAACATCGGGACCAAATCCCGGTACCGCTCGATCAATTCCGGATCCTCATCGACAAGGATCCGCCGGACCTGGGTATAGGTCATTCGCTCCCGGGTGCGGATGACACTCGGGTAGATCTCGTGACGGACCAATTGCAAATCGGGCGTCCATTCCATATCGCACGTGAGGGTCAGCCGCTCCGTCTGCGGATTGAGGGAACAGATGCCGTTTGACAACCGGGGCGGCAACATCGGGATCACCCGGTCCACCAGATAAACACTGCAACCGCGGCGGAACGCTTCCCGGTCGAGCGCCGACCCTTCCCGCACATAATAGCTGACGTCGGCGATGTGCACTCCCAGCAACCAGTTTCCGCCGGGCAGTCGCTCGAGGGACACCGCGTCGTCCAAATCTTTGGCGTCTTCCCCGTCAATGGTCACCGTCGGCCGTTCGCGCAAATCCCGCCGTCCGGCCAGATCCTCTTCCCTAACCCCGTCGGGCACCGCTTCGGCTTCCGCCAACACCTCTTCGGGGAAGGCCTCGGGCAATTCGTACTTCCTCACCACAGCCAGGACGTCCAACCCGGGATCCCCCGGACGCCCAAGAACTTCCACCACCCGCCCCTGGCAACTGGCGGACCGCTCCGGGTACACGGTGATCTCGGCCACCACCTTGTCGCCGTCCCGCGCACCTCCAAAATCGTCCGGAGCGATGAAAACGTCCCACGGAAGGCGCCGGTCGTCCGGCCGGACAAAGGCGTAATAGCCCATCGACTGGAAGGTGCCGACCACGGTGCGTTGCGCCCGTTCCAGAATGCGGATCACCTGGCCTTCCGGCCGCTCATCCCGGCCCCGGTGAATCCGGGCCACGACCCGGTCGCCGTGCATGGCTCCGCCGAGATCTCCGGGGTGAACGTACAAATCCGCAAGGCCCGGGCGGTCGGGTATGACAAACCCATATCCCCGCTGTTTCATCTGGAGGCGGCCCACCACGAGATTCATCCGCTCCGGCACCCCGTAGCGGTTGGTCCGGGTGCGCACGACCAAACCCCGCTTTTCCATGTCCTCTAGAAGAAGGAAAAACTCCTCCCGCTCCGCTTCGTCTATTTCGAGGGCCCTTTGCAGTTCGGCCGCCGTCAACGGCTTATAGGACAATTCCCGCATCATGGACAGAATGCGATTTTCCATCTCCACGCTTTTCACCTCCTTTCCCACCGGCCCGTTTTCACTGTCTTTCAGTATGCGCGAGCCGGGGGAGCCCTAACCCGCCCTTCCCGGACACACTCGACGCGACCGCTTCAATTCTCCGGAGCCAGTCCCCGGGCCGACAGCCAATCGTACACGTCCTGCCACACCCGATTCCGGTCCCGGTCGACGGTGAGAATGTGGTCGGAATTCTCGTACCAGCGCAATTCCTTGTCCTCGCTGCCCAAACGGGTGAAAATGTACGATGCCGATTCGGGGCGCACCGTCCGGTCCCGGCGCGCTTGAAGCACCAAGGCTGGAACCCGAATCCGGGGCAACCGTTGCTTGACCCGCCTCACCAGATACAGCAAATCCCCGACGCAGCGGGTCGGCGTCGCCTCGTAACCCCCGAGGTACTGTCTCACTTCGTCCGGATAGCGGGTTCCTCCTGCTTCCCGGTGAAACCGGTACACCGACGAGACGATCGGCGCGAGGCGCGCCCGCCAATCCCACAGGTAAATCGGCGCACACATGGCGATCACCGCATCGGGGGCTCCCCCGGGTTCGTCGGCCCCCAGGTGCAGGGCCAGGGCACCGCCCATCGACAAGCCGGCCGCCACCACTTTCCGGCACCGGCTGCGCAAGGCGCCATAGGCTTCCCGGGCCGAATCGAGCCAATCCCGCCATCCGGTTCGCTCCATGTCCTCCGGGGTGGTGCCGTGACCCGCCAGCGCGGGCCCGCAAACCGTGTATCCGCGATGGGCCAGCCACTCTCCCATCGGCCGCATTTCGAGGGGCGACCCCGTGAATCCGTGGATCAGGAGAATGCCCACCGGACCGCCCTCGAACACAAACGGCTCCACCCGCCTCTCCGGCGACCCCTTTCCTTCCGCCGGCATCCCCCATCCCTCCCGAAAATAAAACCGCCCGCAACGCGGACGGTCTTCCTCTGCTCTTTCCGCATCCGTTTCCCACTTTCCTGCGACGGCGGCGGGCGCCGGGCCGCTGCACATCCCCTTCGCAAAACGCCCCTCTCCACGGAGCCAAGAACGGGCATCGCGAAGGACCGGAAACCTGAGGCGCCCCTGCGCTTCTGCCGGCTCCCGCCCGCGCCCTCCGTCGAAGGGATTCATTCATGAACCGCGGGAGATCAACCACGCCACCGCGAGGGTGATCACGAAAAACAGAACTCCCAACACCACCGTGGCCTTGACGAGCACGGCGTCGAATCCCCGGGCTTTCCGGCCCACCAATTGCTCGGCTCCGCCGGCGATCGTCCCGGACAAGCCGGCGCTTCGCCCCGACTGGAGCAGAACTGTTCCGATCAGCCCCAAACTCACCAGCACCAGCAGAACCTTGAGTATCGTCAACAACAACGGCCTTCACTCCTCCGTCCCCGGACCCGGCCGGAACGCGCACCTGCCTTGCCACTTTCATCTTATCATGGTAGACACCGCATATTCAAGGGGCGGATCAGCCGCCCTTCGGCCGGCAATCCCCCTCCGGCCTTCACCGTATATGGTGGAACGCCTCCCACCCGGCGTACCGGCCCGTATACGTCAATGCGTCCTCGATTCGCAACAGTTGATTGTATTTGGCCACCCGGTCCGTACGCGAAGGCGCCCCCGTCTTGATCTGTCCCGTTTGCGCCGCTACGGCGATGTCGGCGATGGTTACATCCTCGGTTTCCCCGGACCGGTGAGAAATCACGGCGGTGTATCCCGCCCGTTTCGCCATTTCAATGGCCTCAAAGGTTTCCGTGAGGGTGCCGATTTGGTTCACTTTGACGAGGATCGAGTTGGCCGCCCCGGTTTCAATCCCCCGGCGGAGCCGCTCGGTGTTGGTCACAAACAGGTCGTCCCCGACCAGCTGAATCTTCTTCCCCAGCCGCTCCGTCAACTTGACCCAGCCCTCCCAATCGTCCTCCGCCAGACCGTCCTCGATGGACACGACCGGATACTGGGCCGTCAACCGCTCATAAAACTCGATCATCTCCTCCGCCGTACGCTCCACTCCCTCTCCGGGAAAACGGTACCGCCCGTCGCGGTACAGCTCCGTCGACGCCACGTCGAGAGCCAAAACGACGTCTTCCCCGGGGCGGTAGCCGGCCCGTTCGATCGCCTGTAAAATCACCCGAAGGGCCTCTTCGTTCGACGGCAGATTCGGGGCGAAACCGCCTTCGTCCCCCACCGCCGTGGACAGGCCCTGATCGTGGAGGACCTTTTTCAGGGAGTGAAACACCTCGGCCCCCATCCGGAGAGCCTCCCGGAAAGTGGGCGCTCCGACGGGCATGATCATGAATTCCTGGATGTCCACGTTGTTGTCCGCGTGCTTTCCGCCGTTGAGGATATTCATCATCGGCACCGGCAAAGTACGGGCGGCAAATCCCCCCAAGTAGACATAAAGGGGAAGGCCCACCGCCTGGGCGGCGGCGTGGGCCACCGCCAAGGACACCCCGAGAATGGCATTCGCCCCTAGCCTACCCTTGTTCGGCGTGCCGTCCAGATCCACCATCAGCTTGTCGATGCCGACCTGGTCCAGGGCATCCTGCCCCACCAACTCCGGCCCGATGGTCTCATTCACATGTTCGACCGCTTTCCGTACCCCCTTGCCGCCGTACCGCTCGCCGCCGTCCCGCAACTCCAACGCCTCGTGTGCCCCGGTGGACGCCCCGGAGGGGACGATGGCCCGCCCCGTCGCCCCGCCCTCGAGCTCCACTTCCACTTCCACCGTCGGATTCCCCCGGGAGTCGAGAACCTCACGAGCCCGGATCTCATAGATCGTCGTATTCAAAGAATCATCCCCCGCCCCGTCATTTCTTTCGGCTGTTCCAAGCCTAACAAATGGAGAATTGTCGGCGCAATATCGGCCAAAATGCCGCCTTCGCGCAAGCGGATCCCCTCCCGCGTCACGATCAGGGGAACCGGGTTTGTGGTATGGGTGGTACACGGCGCTCCGGTTTCCGGATCGATCATGACGTCGGCATTCCCGTGGTCGGCCGTGATGAGGGCCACGCCCCCTTTGGCCAACACCGCGTCCACCACCCGGCCCAGGCATTCGTCCACCGCTTCCACCGCCCGGATCGCGGCCTGCAGATCCCCGGTGTGCCCCACCATATCCGGATTGGCATAGTTCAACACGATCACGTCGAACGCGTCCGAGGCGATCCGTTCCAGCACCGCCTCGGTCACCTCATAAGCGCTCATCTCCGGCTTCTGATCGTACGTCGCCACTTTCGGGGAAGGGATCAACACCCGTTCCTCCCCCTCGAAAGGCTCCTCCCGCCCCCCGCTGAAAAAGGATGTCACGTGCCGGAATTTTTCCGTCTCGGCGATGCGGAGTTGCCGCAATCCGTGCCGGGCCAGAATCTCGCCGAGGGTGTTGTCCAGGGAGACCGGCTCATAGGCCACGTACCCCTTCACCGTCTCGCTGAATTTGGTCAGGCACACGTAGTAGACCTTCGGGTGCTTGGGCCCCCGGTCGAATCCCCGGAAATCGTCGTTGGTGAAAGCCTGGGAGATCTGCACGGCGCGGTCCGGACGAAAATTGAACATGATCACCGCGTCGCCGTCTTCGATCAGGCCCACGGGGCGCCCGTTTTCGTCCACCATCACCGTCGGGACCACGAATTCATCGGTAATGTTCCGGCGGAAACTTTCCTCCAGGGCTTCCAGGGGATCTCTTCCCCTCTCCCCTTCCCCGTACACCATCGCCCGGTACGCCTTTTCCGTCCGTTCCCAGCGCCGGTCGCGGTCCATGGCGTAGTAGCGCCCTTGAATCGTGGCAATGCGGCCCACGCCCAACTCCCGCATTTTGTCCATCAACAGCCGCAGATACACCCGGGCCGTTTCCGGCAAGACATCCCGGCCGTCGAGGAAGGCGTGGACGAACACCCGTTCCACCCCTTCCCGCCTGGCCATTTCCAAAAGGGCGAACAGGTGATCAATGTGGCTGTGGACACCGCCGTCGGAGACCAGCCCGTACAGGTGCAGCTTGCTCCCCCGCTCTTTTACGTGGTTCATCGCTCCGAGGAAGACGGGATTCCGGAAAAATTCCCCATCCCGGATCGATTTGGAAACCCGGGTCAAATCTTGATACACGATCCGGCCGGCTCCGAGGTTGAGGTGTCCCACTTCGGAATTGCCCATCTGTCCGTCCGGCAGTCCCACCGCTTCTCCGCTGGCGCGCAGTTGCGTGTGGGGATAGCGATTCCAATACCGGTCGAAATTCGGCTTGCGGGCGAGGGCCACGGCGTTGCCCTCCCGCTCTTCCCGCAGGCCGAATCCGTCGAGGATGATCAGAGCCACCGGTTTCGGACGGCTCACCGGATATCCCCTCCCCCTCGCCCCGCGCGGATCTCCCGCCGGGCGGCCTCTTCCACGAGGGCGGCGAAGGTCTCCGGATCGAGACTGGCCGTTCCCACCAGCGCGCCGTCTACCTCCGGCTCGGCGAGAAACGCGCCAAAATTGTCCGGGTTCACACTGCCGCCGTAAAGAATCCTCACCCGGGCTGCCGCCTCCTCTCCGTACCGCTCCGCCACATACCGGCGCAACAGCGCGCCCGTCCGGCCGGCGTCCCCCGGATCCGCCGAACGGCCCGTGCCGATCGCCCAGACCGGCTCATAGGCTACCACCGTCCTGGAAACTCCGGCGGCATCCAGACCGGCGAGGGCGGCCTCCAATTGCCCGATCACCACCGCCTCGGCGCGGCCCGCCTCCCGCTGTTCGAGGGACTCGCCTACGCACAGAATCGGGGTCATTCCCCCCTCGAGGACGGCCCGGACCTTCCGGGCGATCATGTCGTCCGATTCCCCGAAATGGATCCGGCGTTCCGAGTGGCCGACGATCACAAACCGGCAGCCGACGTCCTGCAACATCGGAACGGACACTTCGCCGGTGAACGCGCCACGGGGCGCGTCGTGCACGTTCTGGGCCCCGAGAAATACGCCCCGCTCCTCCAACCCGGCCTCCGCCAAGACCGGCAGAGAGGGGTACGGGGGGCAGAGGACCACCTCCACCCGATCCGTGGACTCCGGAGTCAAGCGGGCGGAAAATGCGTCCCAAAACCGCCTGGACTCCTCCCGGGTTTTGTGCATCTTCCAATTGGCCGCGACCAGCGGCCGTCTCGCATCCGCCACGATCTTCACCGCTCCTTCCGGTCCATCAGGGCCGCGACGCCGGGAAGCTCCCGGCCCTCCAGAAACTCCAAGGACGCGCCTCCGCCGGTGGAAATATGGGTCATCCGGTCCGCCAATCCCATCTGTTCCACGGCGGCCACCGAATCCCCTCCCCCGACGATGGTCGTCCCCTCTACCGCCGCCATTGCCTCGGCCACAGCCAGGGTCCCCGCCGCAAAGGGCGCCCATTCGAATACCCCCATCGGGCCGTTCCAGATCACCGTTTTGGCGCCGGCGAGAATCTCCCGGTACCGCCTGGCCGTCTCCGGACCGATGTCCAGGGCGGCCCAGCCCTCCGGAACCCCTTCCTCCACCGTCACCACCCGGCTCTGGGCGTCCGCCGCAAACCGGTCTGCCACCACGAGGTCGACGGGCAGAGCGAACGCCGTCCCCCGGGCCGACGCCCGTTCGAGGATCTCCCGGGCGGTGTCGAGCTGATCCCGCTCCACCAGCGAATTCCCGAGCCGGCGACCCTGGGCGGCCAAAAACGTATTGGCCATGCCGCCCCCGACCAGCAACCGGTCCACCCGGTCGATCAGGTTGCGGAGGACTCCGATTTTGTCGCTGACCTTGGCCCCCCCGATCACGGCCGCGAAGGGCCTTTCGGGACGGGCCAGGGCCCGTCCCATGATGCCGATCTCCCGCTCCATGAGAAACCCGGCCACCGCGGGCAGGTACCGGGCCAACCCGGCGGTAGAGGCGTGGGCCCGGTGGGCGGAACCGAAGGCGTCGTTGACGTACAGATCCGCCAACTTTGCCCAAGCCTGGGCCAGGGCCGGGTCGTTCTTCTCCTCCCCCGGTTCAAACCGCACGTTTTCCAGCAGGAGAACGTCCCCGTCCTTCAGTTCCTCCGCGGCCTTCTCCACTTCGGGACCGACCGCCGCGTCCACCTTCCGCACGGGACGCCCCAGAATCTCCTCCAGGCGCCTGGCCACCGGATCGAGGCGGTACCGATCGTCCGCCCGGCCTTTCGGACGTCCCAGGTGGGACGCCAAAATCACTCTCGCTCCCCGGTCGATCAAATACCGGATCGTCGGCAGGGCGGCCCGGATCCGGGTATCGTCCGTCACCCGGCCCTCCTCCACGGGCACGTTGAAATCCACCCGGACGAACACCCGCTTCCCCCGGACCTCCACGTCCCGAACCGTCGCCTTTTCCATCGCCATCCCTCCAAACACCGGATCCCGGACACGGAAAAAGGAGAATGTTTCCATCCTCCTCTCCGCCAACACCGCCTCTATCGTAGCAGATTTTCCACCGGGACGAAACCGGGCCCACCTGCATCCGCTGGTACGGGCCCGTCCCCGGCCGGTCCCGGCCCCACGCGCCGCCGGGGTCAGGCCCCCACCGCAGCGAGGGCCTTCTCCCGCGAGGGGAATCCGAGGCGCGCCATATGCGCCGCCAAGTCCACGACGCGGTTCGAATAACCCCATTCGTTGTCGTACCACGCCACCACTTTCACCATGGTGCCGTCGATCACCATCGTAGACAGGGCGTCTACCACCGAGGATCGCGGGTCGCCGTTAAAATCCTTGGAGACCAAGGGTTTGTCGCTGTATCCCAAGATCCCCTCGAGGGGGCCTTCCGCCGCCTCACGCAGCACCGCGTTGACTTCTTCCGCCGTCGTCGGCCGCTGCACATCGGCCACCAAATCCACCACCGAGACATTCGGGGTCGGAACCCGCATCGCCATGCCGTTTAATTTGCCTTCCAGCTCCGGCAGCACCAAGGCCACCGCCCGGGCGGCGCCGGTCGTCGTCGGGATGATGGAAAGCCCCGCCGCCCGGGCCCGCCGCAGATCCCTGTGGGGCAAATCGAGAATGCGCTGATCGTTGGTGTAGGAGTGGACCGTCGTCATCAGCCCCCGCTCGATGCCGAAATGCTGGTGCACCACCTTCACCACCGGGGCCAGGCAGTTCGTCGTGCAGGAGGCGTTGGAAACGATAAAATGGCGTTCCGGGTCGTACCGGTCTTCGTTGACGCCCATGACGACGGTGATGTCCTCGTCTTTTGCCGGCGCCGTGATGATCACTTTCCTGGCGCCCGCCAGCAGGTGCACTTTGGCCTTGTCCCGGGTCCGGAACGCCCCGGTGGATTCCACCACCACATCCACGTCCAGCTCCGCCCACGGCAGGTTCGCCGGATCCCGTTCCGCCAGTACCCGGATCCGTTTTCCGTCGACCACCAACGCGTCTCCGTCCGCTTCCACTTCGGCCTCCAAAATCCCGTGGACGGAGTCGTACTTGAGCAGCATGGCCAGCGTCTCCGCGTCCGTCAGGTCGTTGACCGCCACGATCTCCACATCCGGTCGCCGAAAAGCCGCCCGGAACACGTTCCGACCGATTCTCCCAAACCCGTTGATCGCCATTCTCATGGAATGTTCCCTCCCATGGCGTGAATGAATCCTTCTATAAAATGGGTCAAGGGTGATCGCCGTCCGGGACGCGCAGCTCCCGGAGGATCTCTTCTGCGGCCCCTTCGTCGGTCACCAGGACATGGGGCACCACCGCCCGGGCCGCCGCCACGATCGCAGCCCCCTTGCTGCGCCCTCCCGCCACGGCGATCACCCGGCGCATTCGCCGCACGTCTTCGAGGCCCAGGCCGAGGGTAAACTGCTGATGCACGATCTTCCCCTCGCGGTCGAAGTAATACCCGAATGCTTCCGCCACCGCACCCCGTTCCTCCAAAAACGCGATCTCCTCTTCCGGGAGGGCCCGGCGCCTGGCCATATAGATAGCCTGACCGATCCCGTGCACCACAATCCCGGCCCGGCGGATCTGCCCCAACTTTTCCGCGATCTGCGGATCGCCCGACAGGGTCCGGTAGGCTTCCTCGCTCAACCGGTCGGGCACGTGAAACAGGAGATACCGGCCGCCGAGCTTCTCCGCCAAATCCGCCGCGATGGTGTTGGCCTGGTACTCCACTCGCTCCCCGATCCCCCCGCGGGCGGGGACCACCAACACCTCCCGGGCGGCTCCCGGCGGCATCTGAGCGGCGACTGCCGCCACCGTCGTGCCCCCCGTGACCGCCACCACATCGCCGGGCCGGAGGGACTCCCGGAGAATCCGCGCGGCCGCGTAACCGAGATCCCGCTTGACCTCCGGCCGCTCCTCGCTGTCCCCGGGAACCACCCGCACCTGTTCCAAACCCAACGCCCGGCGCAAACGATCTTCCAGTTCCGCCCGGCCGTCGAGCAGGCTCATGGTGTCGGCGAGGGATTCGAGAAGAGACTCTCCCAGGGACGTCAGCCGCATCCCCGAACTGTCTACGGCGACCAACCCTTGTTCTTTGAGAAAATCGACCTCACTGCGAAGAATTCGCTCCGTGGTTTCCAAGACCTGAGCCAGACTGCGCCGTCCGACCGGCTGCAGATAATACACCTGTTGCAAAATCCGGTACCGTCGCCGCATGGTCGACAGCAAATCCGGCGCCAGGCGCTGTTGCAGGGCGATCCAGTCCCGTATTCCCGTCAACCGAACACGCCCTCCCGGCGCCGATCGGGACATTTCATGTCCCTCACGTACAAAATCGGTCCCGCGCGGAACAAATGAAACCCCACCTCAAATGGAAAAAACGCTCCTCTTTCTCTTTGATTCAAGTATAGAACCCCCGTCCCGTTTTGGCAAGAACTTTCCACGCCGGTCCCGGCGGCGGGTCAGGAACCCGGCCGCCGGCGCCGGGCGGAAGAGGCAATCTGCATCTCCTCCCGGTATTTTGCCACCGTGCGCCGGGAAATGCGGATGCCCATGTCCTGCAGGAGATCTGCAATGCGCTGGTCGCTCAGCGGATCGGAGGGATCCTCCTCCTGAATGAGCCTGCGAATCCGGGCTTTGATGCTCTCCGCGGACGCCCCGTCCCCTTCGCAAGTCGCGACCCCGGAGGTAAAAAAGTACTTCAGCTCAAACAGCCCCCGAGGCGTTTGGGCGTATTTTCCCGTCGTCGCCCGGCTGACGGTGGACTCGTGGAGTCCGACCCGCTCCGCCACCTGGCGCAGGGTCATCGGCTTGAGATACTCCAGACCCCGGTCGAAAAAATCCCGCTGGAGGTCGACGATGGCCTCGGTCACCCTGTAGATCGTCTGGCGCCGTTGCTCCAAACTCCGGATCAACCACATCGCCGATTGGATTTTCTTGGAAAGATAATGCCGCGCCTCCTGGTCTGCCTCTTCCCCGGCGCCGGCCAATCGCCGGTAAAGCGGGTTGATGTGCAGCCGGGGCGTCAACCGGTCGTTCAGCACAATCACGTACTCGCCGTCCACCCGTTCGATGGTGACGTCGGGTACGACGAACCGAATCTGATCGCCAAAAAACATGCGTCCCGGTTTCGGATCGAGCGTCTTCAGAAGGTCCGCCAGCCGCCGGACCTCGTCGACCGGCACCCCGAGGTTCCGGGCGATCCGGCTGTACCGGCCCTCCGCCACATCCTCCAGATGACCGTCGATCAAGGCGATCAGACCGCGCTCCTCCGGGTACCGCTCCCGGGCCTGAATTCGCAAACACTCCCGGAGATCGGCCGCGCCGATCCCCAGCGGATCGAGGCCGTGCAGGTGCAACCGGCACCGTTCCACCAATTCCGCATCGACCCCGAGTTGATTGGCCATCTCTTCGGCCGGCACCGGCACGTAACCCCGTTCATCGATGTTGCCGATGATATACCGGATCACCCGGCGCTCCAGAGGAGACAAGCGGATGTGGGACAATTGCATCATCAGGTGCTCTTCGAGGTTCACCGAGGCCCGAGCCGCCGCCTCTGCGAGGGCATCGCGGCGCGTTTCCCGCATCGTCTGCAACAGGTGCCGGTCCGGTCCCGCTTGCCTGAGCCACTCGTCAAATCCGCTCCATTCTCCCTCCGGATCGTCGTCCCATTCCATCACGGGGTTGTTCGCCAACTCTTGTTGCAAGTATTGCGATAATTCAAAAGACGAAAGCTGCAATACGGCAATCGCCTGGCGCAAATCCTGCGTCAAAATCAATTTCTGGGTCTGACGCTGCCACAGCCCGATTCCCATCTGCATGTTTCTCACTCCCGCACTGGGACCTCTACTACGTCGCTATCCTTTAATTATTTCGACCTTTCTCCCGGCATTCCTGCTTTCCCGCCCCATGAAAAATACCGGCAACAGGCATGGAAGGCCGCAGACGCCCATACAATGCAAAATGACCACGGCAGTCTGGGAGGGGTTGGTCATGCGTATCGGCTGCATCGGGACCGGGAGCATGGGCGGCATGTTGGTCGAAGCGTTCTCCACCCGCTTGCCCGGCCCTCCGGATATCGTGGCGTGCAACAGGAGCCGCGAGAAGATCGCCGCCTTGGTCCGCCGGTTTCCCAACGTCGTCGCGGTGGCCACCGCCGCAGAGGTGGCCCAGCGGGCCGAAGTCTTGTTCGTGTGCGTCAAACCGCCGGATGTCGAGGCGGTCGTCGAACAAATCCGTCCCTTTTTATCCCCGGATCATGTTTTGCTGTCCACCGCCAGCACCCCCTCCATGGAATCCCTCGAAAGCCGGGTACCGGCCAAAGTGGGAAAACTGATCCCGAGCATCACCCAACTGGCCGGGGCGGGCGTGATCCTGACCCACTACGGTCCGCGAATGGACGAAGGGGATCGGGACCGGGCGGACCGCCTCCTATCCGCCATCGGGGTCCCCGTTCCCGTCTCGGAAGAACAGATCCGGGTCCACGCCGACCTCACCAGTTGCGGTCCCGCCTTTTTCGCCGCCCTCATCGAATCTTTCGCCCGGTCCGCAGCCCGCACCGGCCGCATCGACGCCCTTCGGGCGGAGGAATTGCTCCGCCTCACTTGGATCGGTACGGCTCGCCTCTTCGAAGCGGGCCTGACCGCCGAACAGATCCTCCGGCGGGTCGCCGTCCCCGGCGGCGTGACGGAGGCGGGACTGCGCGTCCTCCGGGATCGGGCCGACCGCCTTTTCGAAGACCTGCTGGCGGCCACGGAAGAACGCCACGCCGGCCGCGCCGCCTACCGCCGGCCGCCCGGGCACAGCGGTTGATACGGACAGACCCTGCACAAAGCCGGATCGTCGGTATATGGATACGCATCGATGCGCCGACTTTGTGTCAGGGTTTCCAACCGAGCGTCGATCTCCCGCACCACCGCCTCCAGAGTATCCGGCCGGACGTCCACTTCCCACGCCGCGCCGGGGGCGGTAAAGTACAGGTACGCCGCGTCCACCGGCGCCAAACTGCGGCTCACCGCCCAGGCGTACAACTGAACCTGAAGCCGGTAGTGTTCCGCCCACGGCCGCAGCTCCTCCGCCGTGCCGCGATTGGTTTTGAAATCCACGACAATCGTCCGGCCTCCCGCACGGAGAATTTTGTCCACCTGTCCGTGGATCACCCATGAGCGATGAGTTCCCTGGAGCCGGAGATAAAAGGGCCACTCGCTCCAGACGGCGGATGCTTCACGCAACAAAGCGGCCAAATCGCTTTCCGCGTAGCCCAACAGTTCGTCCCGCAGTTCCGCGGCGGCCAGTTCCCGGTCCCGCGGCTTCAGGAAAAATTCGTCGAGGACCTGCTCTAAACGCTCCAAAATGGAACCTTCCCCGGTCCACCGTTCGCACACCCGGTGCACGACCATCCCGCGCACCAAGGGCGACCACGTACCCCCGGCGGGCCGCTCTTCGGCGGAAGGTTCCCAGAGGCCGTCCATCCCGGCCCCGGACTGCTCTCCTTCGACCGCCTCCCAGGAAGGAAGCCGGAGTTGCCAATGATAGTAATACCGCCGCGGACAGGTATCGTATTCCAACAGTTGAGAAGCTGAAAAGGTGGGGATTTCCGGGCGGCCCAAAGGCCCGTCCGGCCGGGGGATGAATTCCTCCCGGTCCCAGCCTCCCTCCAGGCCCTCCATCTCGGCGATCGCCCGGGCCCGGCGTTCCGCCTCTTCCACTTCCCCGCGAACCTCCGTTAAGACCGGGGGACCTCCCGGGCCGGCCGGCCGGGCCGCCGGGGCGGCGGTTTCCCCCTCGCCGGCCTTTGAGTCTCCGACCCCTCCTCCGTCCTCCGCCGCAGTGATCGAACCTTCGGCCGGAACCGCCGTAAACCAGCGAACACCGGGCAACGCGGCACACCGCTCCGGAGCCGCCTGCAGATCCCCGTCCGCCAGGGACACGATCAACCAGTCGAACCAGCTTCCCGCCGATTCGACCGTCGGCGGGGGCGACTGGCCCGAAGGCGCCCTGCGGGCGGCGAACAACACCAGGTAATCCCGGGCCCGGGTCAGGGCGACGTAAAACTTGCGCTTTTCCTCCTCCCGATCCCGCCGCCGCTCGACCTCCCGGACTTGCCGGTACCATCCGGCGCCGTAATCCCCCATCCCCGGCAGTTTCAACGCCAAAGCCCCCTCGTCGTCGAGGCACCAGCCCTCTCGCGGGGTACGGAAGCGGCGGGCCAGATCGGGAACCAGCACCACCGGAAATTCCAGCCCCTTGGATTTGTGCACGGTCATGAGGGTCACCGCGTTCTCTTCCCCCGGCTGCTGGGCCTCCTCTTCGTCGACGTCCTCGTCCAGTTGCCACTGGACCCAGGTCAAAAACAGGGGCAAAAGACCCCGGCCGGCCGCTTCCGCCTCGAAGGCCGCGTCGATGAACCGCCTGACGTTGGCCGCGCGCTGGTGGCCGCCGCGGGTTTGGAGCAAAGTGGGAATGAACCCCGTCTCGTCTACGATTTCCTCCAACAAGGACCCGGCCGATCGGTGGAGAGACCGCGCCCGCCATCGGGCGACCCGTTCCATCGCCGCCGACCACGCCGCCCGGTCCCAGGAACTCAGGGAAGGAACGGGTGGCGCAAAGCCCGCCTCCGCCGCCCGGTGGAGAGCCCCTGCTTCGGCGAGGAGGTAAAGTCCCTCGTCGGACAGCCCGAACAGGGGCGAGCGCAGAGTTCCCACCATCGCCGGCAAATCCGCCGGATCGTGAATCCACCGCAACGCGTGGATGAGGTCGAGCACTTCCTGACGGCGGAAGAAATTGCGGCTTCCCACCACGCGATACGGAATTCCCCGTTCTTGAAGGGCGGCCTCGTAAACCGGAAGATGGGTGGTGGCGGCGAACAACACGGCGATGTCGCCGTACCGCGCCGGCCGCCCGGCTTCCCCGCCGGGGTCGTGAACCGTCACCCGGCCCGTTCCGACCGCCTCGGCGATCCAACCGGCCACCCGAGCCGCTTCGGCGAACCGCCCCTCCGTCCCTCCGGCAGGGATGTAATGAATCTCCACCGCCCCGGTGTCCTCCTGACGGGTTGGAATCAACTCCTGGAAGGCCACCGCCGCCGGGTCCTCCCCGGAGCCGTCCATGAGCGGTTCAAACACCCGATTGATCAGCCTCAGAATCGGCGCTTGAGTGCGAAAATTGTGCCGCAGCGGCACCGTCAATCCGCCCAGGGCGGCGATCCGCTCCCGGGTCCGGGTGAATACCCCGACGTCCGCCCCGCGAAACCGGTAGATGGATTGCTTTTCGTCCCCGACCACGAACAGGCGGGCTCCCTCGGCGATCAGCGCCTCCACCAAACGGGCCTGCAACCGGTTGGTATCCTGGTATTCGTCCACCATCACATACCGGATGTCCCGGGCCCACCGGGACCGGATGTCGGGCCGTTCGAGCAGGGCGCACGCCAGCACCTGGAGGTCGGTGTAATCCAATCCTCGCAGCCGGCGTTTTTTCTCCCGGTACAGGGCCTCCGCCCGGTCCCACAGCCGGCACACGCCCCGGGTGACCTCCGGAAGATCGGCCGGGAGAAGGTCGGCCAGCACCCCCGCCACCGCCTCTTTCCACGTTTCCACCACCGGCCGGACTTCTTTGGAGGGAGGGCCCGACCACAGTTCCTTCTCCAGCCGCCTGACCAACTCCTCCCGCCGCTCGTCCACAAAGCCGTCCCACCGGAAACACTCGTCCTCGATTTTCTCCCATTCCGCGACAAAGAAGGCCACTTTCTCCCGGCTCTTTTTGCCCGGCGGCACGAGATCCAGGACCTCCCGAAATCCCCGGGCAGCCGACAACAGCGACGCTTTTCGCGCGGGCCAGCGATCCCGGATGCGGTTCAGAGCCGCTTCCGTCTTTTCCCACACCCCGGCGCCGGTTTTGCCCTCTTCCCGCAGGACCCGGCCCAGAGACAGGATCAGGGAGATCAGACTCCGGCGCCCGTAAACGGTCAGGGCCCGGGCCACTCCGGGCTCCCCCTCCGCCAAGGCCGCCGCCAAGGCTTCTTCCGCCGCTTCCAGAAGCAGCATCTGCGCCGGCTGCTCATCCAGAATCGAAAAGTCCGGATCGACTTCCGCCTCCAGCGGGTACTGCCGGATCAGGGAAGCGCAGTAGCTGTGAATGGTGCTGATCGGCGCCCCTTCCACCTCATCCAACAACGGCCTGAGGTGGTCCTCCCCCGCCTCCGCCAACTCCCGGAGGCGCTCCCGAATTTTCCGACGCATATCGGCGGCTGCGGCGTCGGTGAAGGTAATCGCTACGATGTTCCCGGGGCGGCAGGGCTCCACGGAGGGGACGGCCGCCTCGCCGTTCGCGGGCGGCGGTACCGAAGGCCGCCCCCGAAGCATGGCCGCATACCGCTCGGTGAGCACCCACGTCTTTCCCGATCCGGCGCCGGCGGTCACCGCCACGTGGCCGTCCCCCGCGACGATGGCCCGCCATTGCTCTTCAGTCGGCGTCCGCGTCATCCTCTCCCCCCTTCGCGGCGACGCCCTTGCGCAGCAAGTTCGCCTCGTCCTTTCGGCAGATTCGGACAAATTCGCACGAATTCTCCAGACAGGCCCGGGGCGCCACCGGAAAATATCCGTCGCGCATCCTCTGGTGGTATTCCCGAACCGTCCGTTTCGCCCCTTCCATCAATTCGGTCCACTCGTCTTCCCCCAGTCCCGTCCGGGCCCCGAGGCCGTGGTCTTCCCCCTTGCGCCAAAGCCCCTCCCGCCGGCGATCCGGCGGCTCGAGGCCGTAATAGGCGGCCCCGAGCGGCCGTCCCTGCGGAAACAGCACTTGACGCACCGCTTCTAAATAGATCGGCAACTGGACGTCCACTCCCTTGGCGATGGCTCCCCGGCCGTGGCGGTCCCCGCCGGTGGTCCGTTTGTAGTCGTACAAAATGAACCGCCCGTCCGGCGCCGCGTCAATGCGGTCGACCCGGCCCCGGAACAAAAGTCCCGCCACCACCACCGGGGACGGAGAAGAGCGGGCGTCGGCTTCCCCGCCGGCGGCCCCGAAAGCCCACTCCACGTACGCCGGTTTGATCTCCGCCCCACTCTGCCGCCGGCTCTCCCAGTCGTATTCCACCCACCGGGAGAGCCGCGACCACAACCGGTCCCGCTGGAACGGCCAGGTGACGAAGGCCGCCACCCCCTCCTCCCGCTCCAGCCGGGCGATCTCTTCCTCCCAGAGATCCCGCAGCATCTCCAGCGCCCGTTCCCGGTCCGTCCAGATCCCGGGATCGCCGGAGTCCGCAGCCCGGCGAAACAGAGCGGCGAGGATTTTGTGATAAAGCGACCCGGCCGCCGCGGGGTCGAGGGCTTCGTCCGACTCCCGAACGGCGTCGAGTCGAAGGAGCCGTTTGGCGAAGAAGCGAAAAGGACAAATCCCGTACTCGTTGAATAGGGAGGCGCTGTACACCCGGTCCTCGGAGAAGAGGCTCCCGAGCCGGCGGCGGAGGGAGGCGTCTGCCAGTTGCCCCTCCCAGGGGGAGAAGGTCCGTCCTTCCCGCAGCTTTTCCACGGCCGTTTTCCCTGCGATCCGGCGCAAGCGGGAGCGCAGGGCCGGAGAGAGATCCTCTTCCGCTTCCTTCTCGACCGCCGCTTCCCGCTCCCACTGCCGCCAGGCCGCCAAGGAAGAAAAGGGCGGGCCTTCCGCCGGGGCGGAGGCGAAAGGACCGGCCTCGCGGCAGGCTCCCGTCCGCCATAACACCTCCAAACAGCGGGAGGGCAAGGACCCCTCGCCGCCGGCATAGGTCAGTTCGACCTCCTTCCGGGTATAAACCAGCGCCAGGGACAGCTGGAGTTCCTGTTCCGCCGCGCGATCCCTCCGCGTCCGGAGCGTCCGCCCCGCGCGGGCCAGGGCCTCCGCCACGGCATCGGGCAACAGCCAGCCGTCCCGCTCCGGCCGGGGAAACTCGCCTTCCTGCAACCCCGGAAACACGAGGGCGTCAAACTCCCCGGCCCAAGCCGTCTCCGGGCTCACCACCCGAACGCCGCCCTCCTGGGCGGGCCACTCCACTACCCACTGGGTTTCCAGTTCGTCCCGGAGCCAGTCCGCCATCTGGGACAAAGAGCACGCTCCGGGCCATTCCACCCACGCGTCCGTTTCCCGCCACGTGCGGAGAACGCGCACAAACCGGCTGTATCCTTCGAGGTCGAGCCGCACCGCAGCCCATTCCTCCTCTCCGGAGGCGGCGCGAGCCCGTTCCCGCAGTCGCCGGTCCACCCCCAGCTTCCGGCACCAATCCTCGACGACCTCCGCCCATTCCGCCAGGGTGGCCCGGTGCGGGCGATCGGCGAAAATCGCCCGCTTTTCCTCCAGCCAGCGAACCGCCCCTTCGAGGGCCTTACGCTCCCCTTCCCGCCCGGGATCTTCGCCGATCCGCTCCCGGGCGGCGGCCAGAGCTTCGATCCAAGCGGCAACCCCCCTTCGCCCCGGGGGGATCCGCGCCCAACGAGCCAGGAGGGGGCGGCGGTCCTCTCCCTGCGGCTCGTGAAAACCGGAGGCCGCGTACATCACCCATTCCCGCGGCCAATCGCGGACCAGAATCTCCAGCCAGCCCAAAATGTACTGGACCACCGGGACCCGGGCGAGGGGCCGGACCACCGGTTCGCCCAGAGCGACTCCGTGCTCCGCAAAAATCCGCACCGGCGTCGACTCCGGTGTCAAAGGCCGGTCTGTCACCACCGCAATGCGTTCCGGATCGAGCCCCTCTTCCACCCAGGCCCGAATCCGCCGGGCAATCCCTTCCCATTGTTCGCGGTCGTCGGCATATCCCCGGCTCACACAAACCGCAACCGGATCCGGGGACTCGCCGGCCACCCGCCCAAAGCCGGCCCGTTCCAAATGCCGCCACCCGAGGGCCGCCCACAAGTCCGTCCGCTCCGCCACCTGCCGGGGCGCGAACACCTCTACCGCCTCGACCCCGCGCACGGCGGCCAGCAGACGCGCCGCTAAGGCGGGGAGGCGGAGAAATCCCCAGGCCGCCACCCGGCGCACCCCCGGAAACAGACCGGAAAAGGAATGTCTTTCGAGAATCCCACAGGCGCGCGCCAAACGTCCCGCTTCATCCGTCGCCCGGCCGGCCGCACCCAGTTTGAGTTCGTAATCTTCCAAAAGGCGGGCGAACCTCCGCGCCCAAAGGGCGTCGCCCGGAGGCAGTTCCTCCGCCGCGCTCCGGAGATCCTCCGGAGACACCCCTTCTTCCCGGAACGCCCGGAGTTGCCGGGCCAATCCTCGCCGGACACCCGGCCAGTCCGCCAACTCCCCGGCCGGCCGGCCGCCCCAGTTCTCCCGGGAACTCGCCAGGATGCCGGCCACTAGACGGGATTGAACCACAGAGGGTACAAAGCCTCCGCCCTCTCCGGCCTGGGTCAACACCCGCGCGGCCGTTTCATCCAGCGTCCACACCTGAACCGCGCCCAAACACCCGAACCGTTCCAACAACCGCCGCCGTACAGACCGGGCCACCCGGCCGTCGGGCACCAACCAAAGGACGCCCTCGCCGGCGCCCCCGGTCTCATCCAAGGCGGGCCGCCCGACCACCACGCGTCTGACCGTTTCCACGGGGTTCCCCCTTTCACCGTTCCTCTCCGCAGGAGCATACAATACACCGATATCCCATAGGCTTGTAAAGGAGGAGCGGGTCATGGCGGTAAACTGGCATGAGCGAGACCGGGACCTGGCCGAAGGATGGTGGGAAGGAAAACCGGTGCGCTTTCTCGCCGGCAGCCCGACGGCCCTAGCCCCGGCCGGTCTCTACCTGGCCGTGGAGCGCTGGGATGCCGAGGGGCGGCCCAAACTGCTGCCCGGCCAGCGCCCCGTCCTGGACGCCCTGCCGGGACGGCCGGGATACAGCGCCCTGCGATTCATCCACTACTACGAACCGGAACCGGGCACTCCCCCGGATGCGATCCGCAGCGTGACCGACGTCTTCGAACGGGCCCGGCGAATCCACACTCCCGGGCACATCATCCATGCTCCGGTCGTGCCTCCGTCCACCCGCACCCTCTTGCCCACCGTTCCGGCGTGGCACGAAGGCAACGAAGCGGCCTTTCTCGACGGAGGCCTCTCCCCCCTGTGCGCCAACCGGATCTACCTGTGCATTCGGGACATCGACCGGAAACGCAACCGCATCCTCTATATCCCGGAACAGCGATGGATTTTCGAATGGACCCCCGGAGACGCCGCCTACGGTCCCGTGGCCCGGGTGCACTACGCCGTCTGCGGAGACGAACCGGCCAACTCCATCCGGAGTGTCGCCGAGGTGTACCGGAAGTGCCGGGCCCTCCACGCGAGCCGGACCTTCGTCACGGCCGCCGTTCTCGAAGTGGACGGAAAACCCGTGCCCCCCGTCGCCCCTCCCTGGTCCCGCACCGCCGGCCGGCGGTCCTGACGGCGGGTTCCGCGCTCCTCAGGAACGGCTTTCCCGAACCCGGCGCGCCCATTCGTCCAGCTTCCGCAGCCGGTGATTCACCCCCGATTTCGTCACGCCTCCCCCGAGCATCGCCCCGAGTTCTTGGAGATTGATCTCCGGATGGCGCAGGCGCAACTCCGCCACCTCCCGCAGCTTCGGAGGAAGGTTCTCCAGACCGATGGTCCTTTCCAACAAGCGGATGTTCTCGATTTGCCGCACCGCGGCTTGAATCGTTTTGTTCAAATTGGCGGTCTCGCAGTTGACGAGGCGGTTGACCTGATTGCGCATCCCCTTGAGAATCCGGACATCCTCAAACCGGAGCAAAGCCTGGTGGGCCCCGATCAAATTGAGAAATTCCACGATTTTCTCGCCTTCCTTGAGGTACACCACGTACCCCTTCTTCCGCTCGATGACCCGCCCCCCCAGATCATAGCCCTCCATCAAACGGAGAAATCCCCGGCAGTGCGGCAGGTCGTGAAACGTGATCTCCAAATGGTACGAAGACCCCTCCGGGTTGTTGACCGACCCGGCCGCCAAAAACGCCCCCCGCATGTAGGCCCTCCGGCAACAATCCTGTTGCAGCAGCGCATCCGGCACTTCGCTCCGCAGTCCCGCCCCGTCCCAACCGATTCCCAATCCCTCGAGGACCGCCGCAGCGCCCCGGGAAACCCTCACCATGTAAATGTTGTTTTTCTTGAGCCGCATTTTCTTCCGGACGAGCACCTCGGCCGGAACGCCGGAGACTTCTTTCAAGAGGGTATAAATCCGCCGCGCAATGGCCGCATTCTCCGTCGTGACGTCCAGAACCAGGCGGTTCGGCGGCCCGTTCAGCGACCCGTTCAGCCGGATCAGGGCCGACAATTCCGCCCGCTTGCAGCATTTTTTCCCAACCGTACCGGTCAGTTCCTTCTTGGTCTGAGAGGCAAAGGACACGCCCCACACCCCCTCAACCCCTGAGGCGCCGGCGCCAGGACCGCTTGGCGCGCCGGGCCAGCCGCACGATGCGGCGGCTGATTTTATCGGCATCGTGCCGGGCGTACCGGTCCAGGCGGAGAAAATCCCCGGTGATCACCCGGATTCCCATGCGTTCCAGCTCCGGAATGTCGGCTGCGACGGGATGAGCCCCTTCCTCCCGGTACCGGCGCAGAGCCTCCTCCGGGACCGGAGCCGTGTGGACCACGGCGTAATCGAAAAAAGGAAATCCCGTATGTTCGTAAACGGCCCGGACGTGGTCCGACGCCGAGAAACCGTCCGTCTCGCCGGGCTGGGTCATGACGTTGCACACGTAGATTTTCCAAGCCCGGCTGCGGCGAATCGCCTCGGAGACCCGGGGGACGAGGAGATTGGGCAAAATGCTGGTAAACAGGCTGCCCGGCCCGACGACGATCACGTCCGCTTTTTCGATCGCCTCCACCACTTCTTCGGGCGCTTCCGCGTCCGGAGGAGAGATGGCGACGCGAACGATCCGTCCCCCGGCCTGGGGAAGCCGGGATTCTCCCGTTACTTCTCTCCCGTCGTCCAGGATCCCCCGGAGGACGACCGCCCGCCGGGCGGCGGGAAGCACCCGGCCCCGCACCGCCAGCACCCGGCTCGCCTCCCGGACGGCGGTTTCAAAATCCCCGGTCACATCCGACATGGCGGCGATGAACAAATTTCCAAAGCTGTGGCCGGCCAGCCCGTCGTCGGACCCCTGAAAGCGGTGTTGCCAGAGCCGTTCCATCAGGGGCTCGGTGTCCGCCAAGGCCACCAAGCAGTTGCGGATGTCCCCGGGGGGAGGCATCCCAAAAGCGGAACGCAACCGGCCGGAGCTGCCGCCGTCGTCGGCCACGGTCACCACCGCCGTAATGTCGATATCGTACCGCTTCAACCCCCGCAACAACACCGACTGACCCGTACCGCCGCCGATCACCACCACCCGCGGCCGGCTGAACGGGACAAACCGCTCGCGCAGCTGCCGCCGCTTTTCCCACCACCATCCCAACACCAGGACCGTCAATCCGAAAACCAAACAGGCCAGGCCGAAAACCGGACGGCCGGCGGGCCCTTCCCGGCCTCCCGCCAGGAGAAACCCGAACCCGAAGGCTGCAATCCCCCATCCCCAGGTCCACCAGACTCGTTCCATCAGGCATCTACATCCTTAGCGCGGTCTTTGTGGACGTCCCGGTGATGGACATGTACCCTTTCCCGGTGCTGGTAGTGCTGGCGGAGCATTTCCACGATGGCCACCGAACGGTGTTGCCCGCCCGTGCACCCAATGGCCACCACCAACTGGCTCCGGCCCTCCTTGACGTACTGGGGCAGCAGAAAATCCAACAGGTCCACGAGCTTTTCCGCAAAGGCCTTGGTGGCCGGCCATTTGAACACATATTCGTACACGTCCAGGTCCATCCCGGTCAAAGGTCGCAAAGAATCGAGATAGTGGGGGTTCGGCAAAAACCGCACGTCGAACACGAGGTCGGCGTCGATGGGCACCCCGTATTTAAACCCGAAGGAAATCAGGTTCAAGGTCATCCGGTTCAAGTCGGAACCGCTGAACCGCTCGGCGATTTTGGCCTTCAGCTGGGCCGGCTTGAGGGCACTGGTGTCGATGATCCAGTCCGCCCGCTCCCGGATTTCCTCCAGTTGTTTCCGCTCGCGGGCTATGCCTTCCAAGATGCGGTTGCCTTGGGCCAGCGGGTGCCGGCGGCGGGTTTCTTTATACCGGCGGACGAGGATTTCGTCCTTCGCCTCCAAAAACAGAATTTGATACTGAACACCGAACTGTTCCTTGAGATCCTTGAGGGCCTGGGCGAGTGCGGAAAACCAACTGCCTCCCCGGACATCACAAACCAGCGCCAAACGGGAGACTTTCCCCTCCGACTGCTGCATCAACTCCGCAAATTTTGGAATGAGAGCCGGCGGCAGGTTGTCCACGCAAAAATAGCCGAGATCCTCGAGGCTCTGCACCGCCACCGTCTTGCCGGCCCCGGACAGGCCGGTGATGATGACCAGCTGCAGATCCCGCACCGCTTCCCTTCCCTCTCCGCCCGCCACGTCCGTCACCCCCGCTCCGCGCCGTCATTCGACCCCGCCCCGTGTTCGTTTCCGAATGGCCGGTCCGACACGTGACGGACATCCCCGACCCGGCGGGTCATTTTCGACCGGTCGAAAAATTCGAGAATGGCCACGGCGAATTTTCGGGATACGCCCAGCCAATCCCGGAACATCGCTACGGTAAAGGGGCCTTCCGCCCGGTATTTCTCCTCCGCCAGGCGCTTCGCCCGAATCAGAGCCTCACGGGTCATGAACAACCCCTCCTCGAGTTCGACGACCGCTCCCTGCTCCTCCCCATAGCGCAGCAGCGACAGCACTCTCCCCGGAGACACCCTTAACTCGCCCGCCAGTTGATCGACATCCGGCGGATTGAAAGGATGGTCCGAGAGAATTTTCCGGATCCGATCCCACAGCGCCCGGTCCTCGGGGGACAGGGTCACTTCATACCCCGCCAGGCACAGCCGGTCTCCCCGCACCTCGAACCGCCCCGCCTCGACGCCCCGGTTCAACAGGTCGTCGTAAACCTTGGGCCGCAGTTTCGGCTCCAACTGGGACAGCACCTGGGCTTTCGGTACAAACCGGGTGTACGGATGCGCCCGATAATGGTCTCGGATCCGGGCTTCGATTTCGCCGAGCAGCCGGCCGATCCCCGCGGGTTCCATCCACCCCCCGGAAGGCCCGACCACCGCCGTCCGGCCTTCCCGCCGCAACTGCTCCAGCAGGCGCTCCGTCTCCTCCTTTGTGAGCTTGACCGCCCGGGCCAATTCATCCACCGTCCGGCCGGGGATCCGGCGAACCTCGAGCAAGAGGGCCTCCCGCGGGCCTCCGCGTTCCCGTTCTTCCAACATGGCGAGAATGGATTCCCGCCGCCGGCGGTACGGGCGTTCGGGACGCGGGTCGATGACCGACCCGCCCCCGAGGGTCCACATGGGCGAATAGGAGCGGATGATGAACCGGTCCCGGCTTTCGCACACCACCGGTTCTTCCAGATGAATCTGGGCCAGTGCGTCGTCGCCGGGCTCCAGCACGTCGCGATCCAGGAGAGACACCCGGCCGAAGACCTCGCTGGTCCCCAGGTACAGCCGCACCCGCATCCGGTGGGGGACCGGGCGGGGCGCGTCGGGCAACAGGCGAAGCCGGACGTCGATCAGCCGGGTGGGCTGGTACAGGTCCGGCTCCGCCACCACGGAGCCGCGCTCCGCCTGGGATTTGTCGACGCCGGGCAGATTCAGAGCCGCCCGCTGACCGGCAAACGCCTCCTGGACCGGATGGCCGTGCACCTGGATCGAACGCACCCGCGTCCGGACGCCGGCCGGCAACACCTCCACCGTCTGCCCGACGGCCACTCGGCCTCCGATGAGAGTCCCCGTCACCACCGTTCCGAAGCCCGATACGTGAAACACCCGATCCACCGGCAGCCGGAGCGGGGCCGAAGACTCCCGGGGGCGCACGGAATCCGCCATCCGGACGATGGCCTCCCGGAGTTCCCCGATGCCCTCGCCGGTCACCGCCGAGACGGGATGGACCGGCGCCCCTTCGAGGAAGGTCCCGCGGACCGCCTCCCGCACCTCTTCCTGAACCAATTCCAACCACTCCGGTTCCGCCAGATCCGTCTTGGTGACGACGATAATCCCCTTTTGGACGTTCAATAAATCGAGAATCTGGAGATGCTCCCGGGTCTGGGGCATCACCCCTTCGAGGGCGTCCACCACCAAGAGGATGAAATCGATGCCCGCCGCCCCGGCGAGCATGTTTTTGATGAATTTTTCATGGCCGGGAACATCCACCACGCCGATCTTCCGGCCGTCCGGCAACGTAAACGGGGCAAATCCAAGGTCGATGGAAATGCCCCGCTCTTTCTCCTCCTTCAGACGGTCGGTATCCCGGCCGGTCAGCGCCTTGACCAGAGTCGTTTTGCCGTGATCGACATGGCCGGCCGTTCCCAAGACGATATACCGCTCCGCCGGCGGCGTTTCCTCCTTCAATCCGTCAACATGCAGGTCTCGATGATCATCCACAGCCGATCCCCCAGCCCCTGTTGGGACACCCGATACCGCTCCGCCACTTCCTTCCGGGAAAACGGGAGGTGGCACCGATGGCGCGCCGCGCATTCCAGGGCTCCCGCCCACAACTCCGGTTTGCGCACCCGCGGAGCCTGCAAATGAATCAATTGGGTGAATTCCGCCCAGATTTCCATAGCCACCTTCGCCAGAGTGTCTTCACCCCGATCCTGGAGTTCCTGCACCGCCAGTTCCACGATGCGCTGCCATTCCGGCCGCTGGGCCAAGCGTTTCGCCGACTCCGGGCGGAAGTTCACCGGCAACACTCCAGACGGCAGGCTGATTTCCACGATTCCCTCGGGTTGCAGGCGGAACATCCCCTTGAGGGCCGCCTGTTTGACCCATACATATTCGTCCTCGCTGAGCAAAATCCCCCGGAGAGCCCGCTCCACGTCCGCTCCCCCGAAGGCGACCACCAAGGGGATCACCTGGCGCCGGGTCACGGGGTCCCCGTTATGCAGCACCCACATGAGAGAGGAACGGACCGCCGCCTCCGAAGGCCACGGGTCCCGCCCGGTATTCGGGCCGGCGCCCTTCGCCGCCGGGAACCGGAACCCCGGTGCGGCGTCCGCATACGGAAGGAGGTATTGATAGCCGACCGGCAGCGACGACCATCCCCTCTCCACCGCCCCCCGAAGGATCTCTAAATAGTACCGCCCGATCCCGGACGCCGGATCCGCCGCGTGAACCCGCTTCCACAACTCCGCCGCCCGGCGGAACCAACCGAGGTTTGCCGCGGCGGCCGCCAGTGCGTGCAGGACGGCCGGTTCCGGCTGAGGCAGGCGACGGGCGAGAGAGCTGAAAATCTCGTAGGCGGCCCGGTGTTCTTGCAACAACCCCATCGTCGTCCCGAGCTTATAGGCGTACTCCCCTTGAATGGGCCGGAGAACGCGCAACTGATTCACCAGCGCCCGGTACTGTTCTTCCATCCCGGCGGCGCGGTAGAAAATCGCCAGGTTGCACTTGGCGTGGAGGTTGTGGGGATGGCTTTCCAACACGCTCTCCGCCGTCTCCACGGCCTTCCGGAGATCGCCCAGGTAATAATAGGCGAGGGACAGGTTGTTCCGCTCCACGGCGGCGCCGGGATGTTCCCGGACCCGCGCTTCCAAGTAGGCCGCCGCGTCGAGAAACCGGCCTTCCTCCAAAAACCTCCGGGCGACGTCCTCCTCGCCGCGCAGGCGGATCCGGCCGTCCCTCCTTCTCCGCGCCGTCTGGCCGCCGAACTCCTCCGCCAGAATATCGAGCATCTCTTCGGCCTCCTGGGCGAACTCGCCCTCGGGGTCCACCTCGAGATAACGGGACGCATATTCCTGGGCCAGGTCGTACAGGCCGAGATTCGCGAAATTGTTGGCCATATAAAAATAGCACTCGTACATATGGGGATCGAGTTCATGCAATACGCGTTCCAACACCTCGTTGGACGACTGGTAATCCCCCAGTTCCGACAACACCCCGGCCAGATTGCAGTGGTTCACGGGATTGTCCGGCTCGTACTCGACCACTTTCCGAAAATATTTCAACGCCCGGGGCAAATCGTGCCGGTCCAGCGAACGCACCGCCCGTTCAAAAAAGAACGTCGCGTCCATCCGCACGAGGGCCACCTTCTGCCGTTTCGGCGAACCAACGCGGGAACCGCCGCCTTTGGCCATTCACAACACCTCCTGCCCGCCCTGAGGACTCCAACCTTTACCTCCAGTGTACCAAGGATCCCCATGCAAAGACAGAGGGATTTTTTCACTCCCAAAATAAACCTTTCCGCCAAACGCCGGACGCCCGAGCGGTCGAAAGCCGCCTGCGGCCGCCCGGCGCCGTTTACGGCGACGGTTCCCTCCGCGCCCGGCGGGCGAGATAGACCATCAGTCCCGCCGCCAGAGCGATCGCCGCCACACTTGTCCACTGCGCGGCAGTCCACCCGAACAGATAGCGCGGACTGTCCCCCCGGAGCTCTTCCAGGAACAGCCTGGCGCCGTTGTACAGGATGATGTACAGGCAAAACAGCCACCCGGCCGGTTGCTTCCGTTGCTTGAGGATCAGCAGCAGGGCGAATATGACGACGTCCACCTGGCCCTCCCAGACTTCGGCCGGCCACAGCGGTTGGTCGCCGTACACCCGGCGCGCCAGGGAGCCGGGGGGATACAGGATGCCGAAGTCCCCGCCCGTCGGCCCGCCGAACGCGTCTCCGTTCATCAGGTTGGCGGCACGGCCGATGCTCTGGCCCAACACGACGCCCGGCGCTGCCAGATCGAGCATCTCCCACGCGTGAAGGCGGTGGCGCCGCACGTACCACCATCCGGCGAGGAGCCCTCCCGCAATGCCCCCTTGAATCGAAAGCCCGCCGTGCCAGATGGCGATGATTTCCCAAGGGTGTTCCCGATAATACGGCCAATCAAAAAAGAACACTTGCCAGAACCTCGCCCCTGCCACCCCGGCCAGAAACAGCCAGGGAGCGAGATTCCAGAAGTGTTCGACATAGTGCTCCTTCCGGTCGGCCTTCGCAAAGTACAGAGTGACCCCGAAGCCGAGGAGAAAGGCGAGAACAAAAATGGTGCTGTACGCCCGCACGGGAAACGGGCCGATGGTAAACCAATACGGATGCATCGGACAACCTCCTGACCGGCCCCGGAGCTTTCAACCGGAAGACGGCTGGGGCACGTACACCTGCACCTCCCGTTCCACCCCCAGAGGCCGGTGACGGCCGTCCACCAGCGCTACCCGGATCCGGTGCGTCCCCGCCCGCACGTCGGGAAGGACGACCCGAGACGCGTACACTTCCGCCACGAGGCGCCCGTCGAGGAAAATCTGCGCACCGGCGGCGCTCCCTTCTCCCTTCCCGGCGGCGCGGTCCGGCGGGCAGGACCCTTCGCCGGTGTCCAACGCGATCTCCACTCCGCCCGGCACACCGCGCGCCTGCACGTCAAAAGGCCGGAGCCCCGCACCGCCCGCAAGGCGGAAAGCCGGTTCGCCGTTTACCTCCAAGAATACCATGCCGGCGATCACGACGCCAAACGCGACCACCAACATTTTCCCTTTTTGAAAGACGTAATCCCAACCGGATCTCTTCTGCATGCCGCCACCCTCTTCCAGCAGGTCCTGACCCCGGTACATGCTTACGAAGGGGGGCGGCCGGACATGACAGGTTTCTCACGCCTCAGCGGCGCACACCGGGGGAGCGGGGTGACCCGCGGTCGTGCAGAAACGGACCGACAATCGGCCAAGGGGCTTTTCGCTCACTCGCCTTTCCGTGAACATCCGATTCCATCTTTTCAATGCAAAAAGGACAGATGACTTCGTCGTTGTACGTGTTTTCCTCCCGCTTTCCGATAAAATGGCGCCCACACACGACGCAAAAAAGCATCACGGGCACCCACTCCTCCTTTTGAAACCGTTTGTCCTGAAATCCACGCGATTTGGGCTCTCCTCGCGTTGGAATCTAGTTTACCGCATCCCCCCGCCCGTGCACCAGCCCCTTTTTGGCCTTTGGACAGAAAAAAATCGGGTGCTCTGTCCACACCGGCCTGAAGGTCCGGTCATAAACATAAGCATGCGGCGCGGCAAACGGCGCGAAAGGAGGATTGAGATGATGGATCATCGGCGCGGCAAGGTTCCCGCTTTCGAGGTGGGCCGGCGGATCGCCGTGCGAACGCCCTGGGGCGTCTACCACGGCGTCGTCGAAGCGGTCGACCGGCACGGGGTGTGGCTGCGTTCTCCCGCCGGTCAATCCCCGCCCACCGTCCCGCTGTCCCGGGCGCCGTCCGGGCCCGTCGCCCCGGCCTTTTTGGGCATGCTGCGGATGTTCGGGACGCCCGGCCCCCCTTTTGCCCCTCCGTCCGGAGGAGCCGACCCGGGGCCGCCGTCGTGGTCCGGAGGGGCCTCCGGTTCCCCGCCCGGAGCGGGAGAGGGCGGAGGATCCTCCGGATTTTTGGGATTTTTGAGCGGCCGGAACCGTTTTTGGTGGTTGCCGCTGGCCTTTTACGGCCTGCGACTGTTCTTTTAACCCCGCTTCGCCTCGCCCCGGCAGGTCAGCGCCGGGCCAGCACAACGACGTATCCGAGATACTTGGCGCACCGGGCCATGAGATCCGCATTGGCCTCCAGTACCCGCCCCACCTCGGGATCTCGGAGAGCCGACGGCGAACCGAGATCCCACGGGTCCGGGTTGGACCATTCTCCCCGGAGAGCTTCGTCGAGGTCGATCCGCCTGGCCACCAGCAGGCGGACGTCGCGAAACCCCGCTTCGCGATACAAGGACTCCCAACCGGCGTAGGTGGGAAGGCCGGCGACTTCGTATAATTGTTCAATTTCGGCGGCCACTTCCGGCGGAAGGGGGCGGCGGGCCGCCATTTCCACGTCGAGGACCCGTCCCCCGGGAACCAAAAGGCGGCGATAGCGGTCCACCGCCTCGGCGGCCGGCACAAACACCGTCACCGATTCCGCAATGATCACGTCAAAGCTTTCGTCGGGAAACGGAGGGGACAACAGGTCCCCTTCCACAAAATGAACCGCCCGCCCCTCCAAATTCGCGCGTTGCCGCGCCTTTTGGATCATCTGGGGCCGGATGTCCAATCCGGTCACCCGGCAACCGTACCGGGCGGCAATATAACAGGCGGTCCGTCCGGTCCCGCATCCTGCGTCGAGAACCCGATCTCGCGCCCGGAGACCGAGACGTTCGAGGCAGCGCTTTGTCAATGCAAAACCGCCCGGATGGGCGCTGCCGGCCCCGATCCGGGCCAGGACGTCCTGATAACTCAGGCTCACCGCCATCCCCTCCCCTGCCCCTACAGCATCTTATGGCAGGCGGAGGGCCGGCGCTTCTCCGGGGCGGAATCTTCAACCTCGCCGTTTGAATCCCGAATCCCGGCGCGGGCTCTCATCCTTGACCAGGTGGCGATTTTCTAGTTCCTTCCAGACCTCGTCCGGCTCCAGTCCCACCTGCCGCCACATCACCAGCAGGTGGTACAACAGATCGGCCGACTCATACCGCACCTCCGCCAAATCCGGTCGCCCCGATGTGCCCTTTGCCGCTATGATCGTCTCCGCGGTCTCCTCGCCGATTTTCTTGAGAATTTTGTCCAACCCCTGGTCGAACAAATAGGAAGTGTACGAGCCCTCGGGGCGGGAGCGGTACCGCTCGTCGATCGTCTCCCACAGGTCCCTCAGAACTCCTTCTCCGGATCCCCCGTGGGCGCGAGAAGGCGGCCCTCCGGAGGAGGGCGCTTCCCCCTCAGGCGGTCCGGCGAGAGTCCGGTAGAAGCAGGTCCGTTCTCCGGTATGGCAGGCGGGCCCGGCGGGTTCCACTTCCACCAACAGGGCGTCCCCGTCACAATCCAGGGCGATTCGCACCACCCGCTGGGTGTGTCCCGAGGTTTCCCCCTTGTGCCACAAGCTTCCTCGGGACCGGCTCCAAAACCAGGTCTCCCCTTCCTCCAACGTGCGGGCGAGCGATTCCCGGTTCATGTAAGCCAGCGTCAACACCTCTTTGGTGCGGGCGTCCTGGATGACGGCGGGAAGCAGACCGCGATCGTCAAAACGGACGGCCTCCAGGTCGATCACCGGACCGGCACCCCCTTTTGGCGCAGGTAGTCTTTCACTTCTTGAATGGTCGTCTCCTTGAAATGGAAAATAGAGGCGGCCAAAGCAGCATCCGCCTTCCCTTTGGTGAAGACTTCCAAAAAATGTTCCTTCTTGCCGGCGCCCCCCGATGCGATCACGGGGATGTTCACCGCCTCGCTGATGACCCGGGTAAAGGTGATGTCGTATCCGTCTTTCCGCCCGTCCTGATCGAAACTGGTCAGCAGAATTTCCCCCGCGCCGAGACTTTCCATTTTCTTGGCCCACTCGACGGCGGAAAGCCCCGTTCGTGTGCGCCCCCCGTTGATCAGGACCTCCCAATCCCCTTTGTTCCGGTCGTATTTTCCGTCGATGGCCACGACGATACACTGCTGCCCATAACGTTTCGCCGCCTCGAGCACCAGTTGGGGATTTTTGACGGCCCCGGTGTTGATGGACACCTTGTCCGCTCCGGCTTTCAGAAGAACCCGGATGTCGTCGACGGAAGTGATTCCGCCGCCGACCGTGAGGGGAATGAACACCTCGGCGGCGGTTCGGGCGACCACCTCCACCATCGTGGCCCGCCCCTCCACGGAAGCGGAAATATCCAGAAGCACCAGTTCGTCCGCTCCGGAACGATCGTAATAGGCGGCCAGTTCCACCGGATCCCCGGCATCCCGTTCGTTGGTCAGAAAACTTACATTTTTAACCACCCGGCCGTTTTTGACGTCAAAGCAGGGAATGATCCGCCGCGTCAGCACCATGAGACCCTCCTCGGACCGCCGGAGTCCTCCGGCTCGTCGTCCTCGCTCCCGTCCCGTTCCCGGAGCCAGGCGGTCGCCTCGGCCAGCGACAGGTCGCCGGTGTAGAGGGCCCGCCCGACGACGGCACCGGCCACCCCCGAGCGACGGAGCCGGTACAGCGAACGGACGTCCTCCAGATGGCGAACTCCGCCGGAAGCAATGACGAGCAATCCCGTCTCCCGGGCCAAAGCCGCCGCCGCCTCGCCATTCGGACCCGCCATCGCCCCGTCCCGGCGGATGTCCGTAAACAGAGCCCGCGTCGCCCCCCACGCGCGCAATTGCCGTCCCAGTTCTCCCGCCGGCACCCCGGTATTCTGCTGCCACCCCCGCACCGCCACTTTTCCGTCCCGGGCATCGAGCCCCACGACGATGCGTTCTCCGTATTCCTGGAGAATCTGACGCACCCATTCCGGTTGCTCGAGGGCGGCCGTGCCGACGACGCAGCGGGCCACCCCGGCGGAGAACAGCGCTTCCAAGGCCTCCCCGTTGCGCACTCCGCCCCCCGCCTGTACGGGAATCCCCGCCTCCCGGACGATTTCCCGGAACAGGTCCAAGTGAACCGGGCGACCTTCCTTCGCTCCGTCCAAATCTACCAGATGGAGGAACTCGGCTCCCTCCTCCCGCCAGCGCCGGGCCACTGCCGCCGGGTCGTCCCCGTAAACGGTCATTTGCCCGTAATCCCCTTGCAAGAGCCGCACACAGCGGCCTCCGGAGACGTCGATGGCCGGATACAACCGAAATTCCGCGTTCACACCCGACCCAACCTTTCCCGGCACAAAGCCGCAAAATTCTCCAGCATTCGCAGGCCCACTTCACTGCTTTTCTCGGGGTGAAACTGCATCCCCATCACCCGGCCCTTGGCCACGATCGCCGGAACCCGGACGTGGTACTCCGCGTCGGCCACCACCACCGACGGATCCTGAGGTTCCGCATAATAGGAATGCACAAAATACACGTACTCCCCCTGCCGGATTCCCCTCACCAGCGGATGATCCGGCCGCCGGATCGTCAAACTGTTCCACCCCATGTGGGGGATTTTGAAATTTCCCTGAAACCGGCGCACCCTCCCCGGAATGAGGTGCAACCCGATATGCCGGCCGTGCTCTTCGCTTTCCGAAAAGAGCAACTGCATGCCCAGACAAATCCCCAACAAGGGCAGCCCCTCTTTCACGGCCGTCCGGATCGCTTCCAACAGGCCGAGGTGGCGCAGATTGAACATGGCGTCTCCAAAGGCTCCGACCCCCGGTAAGACCACTCCGTCGGCCGCGGTCACCTCGTTCGGGTCGGAGGTCACCTTGGCCTCCACCCCGACCTTGGCGAACCCCTTCTGGACACTGTGGAGATTCCCCATTCCGTAGTCGATGATCGCGATCATATCCCTCATAAGACCCCTTTCGTCGAGGGAACTTCCGGAGGGCCGTCCACCCGGACCGCCTCGCGGAGGGCGCCGGCGAAGGCCTTGAACAGTCCCTCTGCCATGTGATGGGCATTGCGTCCGTACAAAACTTCCAGATGCAACGTCACCCCGGCGTTGTGGGCGAACGCCCGGAAAAACTCTTCGACCAGTTCCGTCGCAAAGCTGCCGATCCGCTCGGCAGGAAAATCGGCGCGAAATACGAGAAACCCGCGCCCGCTCACGTCCAATGCCGCCCGTGCGAGGGTCTCGTCCATGGGCGCGTAGCGGGTGCCGTACCGCCGAATCCCCCGTTTGTCCCCGACGGCCAGCCGGAAAGCTTGTCCGAGGCAGATGCCGATGTCCTCGACCGTGTGGTGGTCGTCCACGTCGGTGTCGCCGCTCGCCCGGACGGTCAAGTCGAACAACCCGTGTTGCGCCAGCAAATCGAGCATGTGGCGCAGGAAAGGCACCGGGAGGTCGAGGTCTCTCCGCCCCGTTCCGTCCAAATCCAGGCGCACCTCAATGTCCGTTTCGCCGGTCCGGCGGCGGATTTCACCGTACCGCCCCATCCTTCGACCTCCTCCCTCCAAACAGGCGCGCCTCCACCGCCTGGGCGTGAGCCTCGAGTCCCTCCGCCCGGGCGAAAAGGGCGATCTTCTCCCCTTGGGTGCGCAAAGCGGCCTCGGTGTATTGAATGATGCTCATCCGGGTGAGGAAATCGTCGACCGACAGGGGAGAGGCGAACCGGGCGGCCCCGCCGGTGGGCAGGACGTGGTTGGGCCCGGCAAAATAATCGCCCACCGGCTCGGGGCTCCACGGACCGAGAAACACCGCCCCCGCGCTCTCGATCATCCCCAGCCAGCGGTGGGGATCCTCCACCAACAATTCCAGATGTTCCGGAGCCACGAGGTTGGCCACCGCCACCGCCTCTTCGATGCTGTCCACCAAAAGAATCCCGCCCTGGTTTTCCAAAGCCTGGCGGGCGATATCCCGGCGGGGCAACCGCGCCAGCCTGCGGTTGACCGCCTGGATCACCCCCTGGGCCAACGTCTTGGAAGGGGTGACCAGGACGGCGCTGGCCAAGGGATCGTGCTCCGCCTGAGAGAGGAGGTCGGCCGCCGTCCAATCCGGATCGGCGGACCGGTCCGCTACAATCAGAATCTCGCTGGGGCCCGCCGGCATGTCGATTCCCACGTGGCCGAAGACCGCCAATTTGGCCAGAGCGACGTAGATGTTCCCGGGACCGACGATTTTGTCCACGGGGCGGATGGTCTCCGTCCCGTAGGCCATCGCCGCGATCGCTTGGGCGCCGCCGATGCGGTAGACCTCCCGCACTCCGAGTTCCCGCAAGGCGACCAGGACCGCCGGATTCCAGGCGCCCTCCGGGGTGGGGGTCGCCACGGCGATCTCCTTGACTCCGGCGACCTGGGCGGGGATGACGTTCATGAGCACCGACGAAGGGTAAGCGGCCCGCCCACCCGGAACATAAACCCCGACCCGCCGGAGAGGGCGAACCACTTGTCCCAGCATCCGGCCGTCTTCTTCCGAAATAAACCAGGAGGTGCGGCGCTGGTGCTCATGATACCGGCGAATGTTGCGGATCGCCTCCCGGATCACCTCCCGCAACTCCTGGCCGACCCGGGCTTCCGCCGCTTCGAACCAAGACTCCGGCATCCTCAGATCGGCGATGTCGATGCCGTCGAACGTCTTGGTATAAGCCCGGACGGCCCGGTCTCCTCCTTCCCGCACCGCCGCGATGATTTCCTCGACCGCCCGGCGCTGCTCGTCATACCGCACACCTTGACGGCGGCGGCGGGACAAAAAGGTTTCCACATCCCAAATGTTCACACTCTCTCCCCCTTGTTGGCCGCCGCCCGAAGCCGTTCGCACAGCGATTCGATGCGGGCGCCTTTCAGGCGAAAACTCATCCGGTTTGCCACGACTCGAGTGGTGATGGGCGCAATTTCGTCGTGGATGACGAGGCCGTTTTCCCGCAGGGTCCGCCCCGTCTCCACCAAATCCACGATGGCGTCCGCCAAACCCACGAGGGGCGCCAGTTCCACGGAACCGTTGAGGTGGACGATCTCCACCTGCCGGCCGAGGGTGCGGAAATAGTCGGTGGCGATCCGCGGATATTTGCTCGCCACCCGGTGGGTTCGCCACTCGAGTTGCGGCAGACCGCACAGGCACATCCGGCACCGCCCGATGCCGAGGTCCAGCAATTCGTACAGATCCCGGCCGGCCTCCATCAACACGTCTTTTCCGGCGATCCCGAGATCCGCGGCCCCGTATTCGACGTAGGTGGGGACGTCCACCGGCTTGGCCAGGACGAACCGGATCGTTCCGTCCCGGGTGGGAATGATCAACTTTCGGGATTCGTCGATCTCCTCCGGCACCTCCAGTCCCGCCTCCCGCCACAGGGACAGGGTCTCGGCCAGAATCCGGCCCTTGGACAGGGCGATTGTCAATGGCTCAGCCATCGGCCCGCTCCTCCTTCTGCGCCTCCCGCCACTGGCAGAATGCCCGCACCAGTTCCGGGTCGCCTTCCGGCTCCGGACCGGCCAGAAACAAGCTCCGGCCGCCCTCCGCAGGATCCGGGGCCGCCTTCCGGCACTCCAAGGCCACATCCCATCCCCCGTTCCGCAGCCATCCGGCAAAGGCGATGGCCTCCCGGCGGCGCTCCGGCGGATACACCACCCGCGGCATCGTCACCGGCGGCGTGGGCGCTTCTCGTTCGAGGGCATCGAGGACCCGCTCGACGCCGATCATGAACCCGGTGGCCGGCGCCCGGCGCCCGAATCGCGCCAGCAATTCGTCGTACCGCCCTCCCGCGCACACCGGAAACCCGATCCCCGAGGCATACCCTTCAAAAATCATTCCCGTATAATAAGAAAGGTCGAGCATGAGACTCAGGTCGATCTGGACCCGTTCCGACACCCCGTACAGTCCGATAATGTCCCACAGCTCCGCCATTCGTTCCAAAGAGCGCACCGCCACGGGATGGCTCGTCACCTCTCTGGCCCGTTCCAGCACCTCCGGCCCGCCCCGCAGGCGCGGAACCGCCGCGAGACAGTCCCGGTTTTTCTCCGGCAAGCGGGCCCGGTTCAATTCTTCTTCGTATCCGACAAAATTTTGTCGAACCAGGTGGCTTCGAAGGATTTCCCCAAGGTGTTCGCCGGCGTGTTCGGCAAACACCCCCTGCAAAAAGGATACATCGCCCACCGCCAGCCGGAACGTGGCCACCCCCGCCTCTTCAAGGGCGCGAACCGCCAAGGCGATCACCTCGGCATCGGCGTCGACAGACCCGTCTCCGATCAGTTCGACCCCCGCCTGGGTGAATTCGGCGTCCCGTCCGGCCACCCTTTCCTGTTGCCGGAAAATCGCCGCCGTATAAGAAAGCCTCAACGGCAGCGGGTGGTGGGCCAGGGAAGAAGCCACCACCCGCGCAATCGGCGCCGTCATGTCCGGGCGCAACACCACCGTCCGGCCCGACCGGTCGATCATTTTGAACACCCGGTCCTCTCCGCTCCGAAGAGCTCCGTTTTGAAACGTTTCCAAAAACTCCATGGTCGGCGTAATCAGTTCCTGGTACCCCCACCGCCGGAAGACCCGCTGGCAAGCTGCCTCCAATTGGCGCTTGCGCCGGGCCAACGGCGGGAGATAGTCCTTGACCCCGTCCGGTTTTTCAAAAATGAGAGGTTTGTGCACGCCGTTCACCTCGACTCGTTTTCGAAAACCCGCACTATCCCGGGCCGGCGGGGGCCGCTTTAGTCTGCTACCAAACTAAAGGATACCCGTATCGTACCGTTGAGGGGACGTTCTGTCAACAGGAGGAAGATCCCTCCGCCGATACGAAAAGGCGGCAGAGCCGGCCCGTTTGGGTTTCTCGCGGTTGTTTTAGTACAATAGAACCGGACCGTCAATTCCATCAAAGGAGTGGATCACCGGTGGACGAACAAGCCAAAAAGACGGCGTTGCGCGGCATTACATACGGACTGTACGTCATCGGCACCAAAACCGGCGAGGACGTCAACGCCTTTACGGCCAACTGGGTCACCCAGACATCCTTCAATCCCCCTCTGGTCGCCATCGCCGCCAAAAAAGGGACCACGTCTTGCGAGGGCATCAAAGAAAGCGGGGTCTTTTCGGTCAATGTGCTGGAGACGGGTCAAAAAGACTTGGCCTTTGCCTTTTTCAAACCCGTTTCGAGGGTGGGAAACAAATTCGGGGATATTGAATTTTACACTTCTACGACCGGAAGCCCGATTTTGAAAGATGCCCTTTCGTGGTTTGAATGCAAGGTAGTGGACGTCAACGAACGGGGAGACCACGTCCTTTTTGTCGGGGAAGTGGTGGACGCGGGAGTTCACCGCACAGGCGATCCCTTGACTCTGAAGGAAACGGGTTTATATTACGGAGGTTGACGCGTACTCCGGCGAGACCGGCGCTCCGGAGAGGCGCGGGAAATAAAATGCGGCTCTTCTCCTGCGGATCCGCCCGCAGGGGAAGAGCCGTCTGGTTTTAATCAGGTGTACGGCATCGGGTCGACCACCCGTCCCCCCACCCGGACTTCGTAGTGGAGATGCGGTCCCGTCGCCTCCCCCGTCGCCCCGACCCGTCCGATGACCTGCCCTTGGGCCACCGCCTGACCGGGCACGACGAGAATCTGCGACAGGTGCCCGTACACCGTCACCACACCGCCGCCGTGGTCGATCCGGACACAGAGGCCGTACCCGCCGTCCCAACCGGCGAAAATCACGCGCCCGCCGTTACTGGCGTAGACGGGGGCACCGTAGGGAGCGCCGATATCGACGCCGGGATGTCTTTCCCGGCCCCGCCACTCCCCGAAGGGAGAACTGATCACGTGAGACGTCGTCGGCCAAATCCACGTGCCGCTGGCGTATCCGGCCGCCGGCCCCGTACCGCGGGCGACGACTTTGTCCACTTTGTCCTCAAGTAACCGTTCCTCAAGAACTTCTTCGCGGACGGCGCGCCCGTTGACGTAATAAATCCGGACCGCCTGGCTCTTGCGCCCTTCGCGCCCCTCTTGCACGACCCTAGACTCACCCGCCGGCAAAGAGGGGTCGTCGCGGTATTGAACCCCGTAGGGAACCGGAACCTCCCGGGTCACCTCCCGAACGGCCTCAGCGTGTAGATAGGGCTCTTCCGCCGTCAGATTGAGCACGTCCCCTTCTCGAATCATATCCGGGCTGGAGAGTTGCGGATTAGACTCCTGAAGCTGTTCCACGGTCATGTTGTGGTTGGCGGCGATGGTCCATAGGGTGTCGCCGCGCGAAACGAGGTAGGTACGGCGCACATCGGTTCCTTTCGTCAAAATACGGACGGCATCGTCGACTGACCTCACGACAAGATCGGTCGACGGATCGATCGGGCCAAAGTCCACTTTTTCGCGCAGAACCACGCGGTCGACCTGGACACCTTCCGGAGCGTAGAGGGCTTTCACCCGATCGATCGTCGCCTTGGCCTCCTCCTCTGTCGCTAGCGCCACCACCGGCTTCCCGTTCACGTATATGCCATATGCTTTGGGTACCCCCGGCAACATCGACCAAGCGCGCCACAATTGCTGTTCTTGATCGGGCCCGATCCGCATGCGGACCGCCCGCACCTCGAAGCGAACCCCTTGGGAGCGGCTTCGCAATTTATCCAATACCGCCGGATCGGCCACCGCACCGATATAGTTTCCGTTGGCGTAAACCAAGTAAGCGACGGGCGCGTGAAGGATCTGGGACTGGGTCAGCGCCGCGCCGGCAACCGCCAGCGGAACCACCACCGCCGCGATCGCGGTCGTTCTCGGCGTCCAGTACCGCCGCCACCGGGCGCCGGGCGGCTCCTCCTTCAGCCGGATCCGCAGGGCGGCCCACTCTTGCCGAATGTAGGAGCGGCACTCTCCTAGAAATTCCTTCCACCAACTTTGTTTCTCTGTCGGATCTCCCATTCTATCCCTCCCCCCATATGCAAACGATGTATCTTATTCGACATCCTTCGGCAATCTCCTCCCGGAGCGCAAAAAAAATCCCCCTATTTGGAGGGGGGAACTCACATGAAATCAAATTGGTCGATATGCTCAGTTGATCCGTTTATTTCTCCGTTTTTCTCCTTTATTCTCCATCCTTGACCTCCTGGTTGGCACGTGAAGAGAATGTCACAGAAAATCGACAAGTTTGTTTAGGACATAACTGACCACCGTCACGAGGAGGCTGCCGAGGATGGCGGCCCCGAAACCGCGCACCTCAAATCCTTGCACCAGGTGGCCGACGGCATAAAACAGCAGGCCGTTGATCACGAAGGTGAACAAGCCGAGGGTCAAAAGATTCAAGGGAAGGGTAAAAAACAGGAGAATCGGCCGGATGAAAGTATTGACGAGCCCGAGGATCAAAGCGGCCACGACGGCCGCCCACCAGCCCCGAACCTCAATGCCCTCGATCCAACGTGCGGCCAACAACAACGCCAGGGCGTTGATGATCAAATGCAGAATCCAGCGCATAAAACACCTCTCGTTTCCCCGTTTTCCCGTTTCAGCCCGCCGCGGACGTCCGCGCGCCCGGGTCGGCTCCTTGCAGGCGGGCGGCCATCCGCCGGCGGTCTCGCTCCAGAATCGGAGCCAGGAACCGGCCGGTATACGAACCTGGATGGGCTGCCACCGCCTCCGGCGTTCCCGTCGCCACCACCTCGCCCCCCCGGTCGCCTCCCTCCGGGCCGAGATCGATCAGCCAATCCGCCGTCTTGATGACATCGAGGTTGTGTTCGATCACGATCACCGTATCGCCGGCATCCACCAATCGTTGGAGCACTTCCAGAAGGCGGCGGATGTCGGCGGCGTGCAAACCGGTGGTCGGCTCATCGAGGATGTAGACCGTCTTGCCGTTGCTTCGCCGGTGCAACTCCGAGGCGAGCTTGATTCGTTGCGCTTCCCCGCCGGACAGGGTGGTCGCCGGTTGGCCCAACTTCATATAGCCGAGCCCGACGTCCACGAGGGTCTGGAGCTTACGGGCGATGCGCGGCACTGCTTGGAAGAAATCCATCGCATCCTCGATCGTCATGTCGAGGACATCGGCGATGTTCTTCCCTTTGTAACGGACCTCTAAGGTCTCCCGATTGTACCGTTTTCCCTTGCACACTTCGCAGGGCACATACACATCCGGCAAAAAGTGCATCTCGATTTTGATGATCCCGTCCCCCCGGCAGGCTTCGCACCTCCCGCCTTTGATGTTAAAGCTGAACCGGCCTTTTTTATACCCTCGCATCCGGGCTTCCGGAGTCGAGGCAAAGACATCCCGAATGTCGTCGAAAACGCCGGTATAGGTGGCGGGGTTGGAGCGGGGCGTCCGGCCGATGGGCGACTGGTCGATGTCGATGACTTTTTCCACGTGTTCCAAACCGCGGATTTCCCGGTACTCCCCCGGCTTCATCCGCGCGCCGTTGCAATGGACGGCCAGGGCCTTATACAAAATTTCGTTCACCAAGGTGCTTTTCCCCGACCCGGAGACTCCCGTTACACACGTGAACAGGCCCAGGGGAAAACGAACGGTGACGGATTTCAAATTGTGTTCGGCGGCGCCGACCACCTCCAACCATTTGTCCCCCGGCTGCCGCCGTTTCTCGGGAAGGGGAATGAACTCCCGCCCGCTGAGGTACCGGCCGGTCACCGACGTTTCGTGGCGCATGATCTCTTCCGGTGTCCCCGCCGCCACGACTTGTCCCCCGTGAACACCGGCCCCGGGGCCGATGTCGATGATGTAGTCGGCAGCGAGCATCGTGTCCTCGTCGTGTTCGACCACGATCAGGGTATTCCCCAAATCCCTCATCCGCTCGAGGGTCCGGATGAGGCGCTCGTTGTCCCGTTGGTGCAGCCCGATGGATGGTTCGTCCAAGATATACAGCACCCCGGTCAGGCCCGAGCCGATTTGCGTAGCCAAACGAACCCGCTGGGCCTCTCCCCCGGACAGGGTCCCCGCGGGCCGGTTCAGCGTCAAATAGTCCAAACCCACGTCCCGGAGAAAGCCCAGCCGCGCCCGGATCTCCTTGAGGACCTGCCGGGCGATATGCTCCTGCTTCTCGGTGAGGCGGAGCCGGTCGAAAAACTCCAGGGCTTCGGTCACCGACAAGGCCGTGACTTCGGCGATGTTTTTTCCGCCGAGCTTGACCGCCAGAGCTTCGGGCCGCAACCGCCTGCCGCCGCAGGCGGAACACGGCCGGCTACTCATGAATTCCTCGATAAACTCCCGGACGTGCTCCGAAACCGTCTCCCGGTACCTCCGCTCCAGATTCGGAATGACCCCTTCAAAGGGAATCTCGGCCGTCCTGCGCTGCCCGAGCTCATTTTCGTAAACAAACCGGATCCTCTCCCCGGGCGCACCGTACAGCAGTTTGTCGAGCAGTTCGGGATCCAACCGTTCCACCGGTACGTCCATGTCGATTCCGAACGCCCGGCAGGCCGCCTCCAGGAGTCGAGGATAATAGTTCGAAGTGCTCCCGGACCACGGCACGATGGCCCCCTCCGCCAAGGTGCGGCTCCGATCCGGAATGACCAAATCGACATCGATCTCCGTGTTCGTCCCCAGACCGCCGCACGCCTCACAGGCTCCATACGGGCTGTTAAACGAAAACATGCGTGGGCTCAATTCCCCCACGCTGACGCCGCAGTCGGGACAGGCCAATTTCTGACTGAACAGCCATTCCTCACCGTCGACGATGGAAATGACCACGAGACCGCCGCTTTGCCCCAGCGCCGTTTCAATGGAATCGGCCAGCCGCTGTTCGACGCCGGGCTTGACGACGATGCGGTCGACCACCACCTCCACGGTGTGCTTCCGGTTCTTTTCCAACCGTATGGGCTCCGTCAATTCCCGTATTTCCCCGTCCACCCGGACCCGGACGAATCCCTGCTTGGCCAAATCCCCGAACAATTTGGCGTGCTCGCCTTTTCGCCCCCGCACCACCGGAGACAGCACCTGAATCCGGGTGCGCTCCGGAAGGGTCATCACCCGGTCGACCATCTGCTCCACCGTTTGGGAAGAAATCGGCCTTCCGCAACGGGGGCAGTGAGGTTCTCCCACCCTTGCAAACAGAAGGCGGAGATAGTCGTAGATCTCCGTCACCGTTCCCACCGTAGAGCGGGGATTCCGTCCGGTGGTCTTCTGGTCGATGGAAATGGCCGGCGAGAGTCCTTCGATGGAATCGACGTCCGGCTTGTCCATCTGTCCGAGAAATTGCCGGGCATAGGCCGAGAGGGACTCCACATACCGGCGCTGTCCCTCGGCATAAATGGTGTCAAAAGCGAGGGACGATTTGCCGGATCCGCTCAAGCCCGTCAACACCACAAACCGGTCACGGGGAATGACCACGTCGATGTTCTTCAAGTTATGAACCCGGGCTCCCTTAATGACAATTGAATCCTGTCCCATGACCCCTCTCCTTCACCCCGACATCCACGCACCTGTCTGTAGATTTCCCGGGAAATACGTCGAATTTATGAAGCTGACAGCTCCAGGATCAAATCCCGGAGCTCGGCCGCACGTTCGAATTCGAGGGCCTTGGCCGCTTCTTTCATTTCTTTTTCGAGCCGTTTGATCAGTTTGTCGCGCTCTTCCTTCGGGAGTTGCTCGGCCTTCGGCAACACTTCGTAGACCGCCGGTTCCTCCGCCGCCTTCGTGGCTTCGATGATGTCCCGGACGGCCTTGCGTACCGTCTGCGGAACGATCCCGTGTTCTTCGTTGTACCGCATCTGTTTGGCCCTCCGCCGCTCCGTTTCGCGGATGGCGGCGGCCATCGACTCGGTGATCACATCGGCGTACATGATGACGTGTCCCTCGGCGTTCCGAGCGGCCCGCCCGATGGTCTGAATCAAAGAGCGCTCTGCGCGCAAAAACCCTTCTTTGTCGGCATCCAAGATCGCCACCAAGGACACCTCCGGAAGGTCCAATCCCTCCCGCAACAGGTTGATGCCCACCAGCACATCGAATACGCCCAGGCGCAGGTCGCGCAACAGCGCCATCCGTTCGATGGTTTTGATGTCCGAATGGAGATAACGGACTTTGAAACCCAGCTCCTTGAGGTAATCGGTGAGATCCTCGGCCATCCGCTTGGTGAGGGTGGTCACCAGCACCCGTTCGTCCCGTTTGACCCGCTTGCGAATTTCTCCGACCAAATCGTCGATCTGACCTTTGATCGGCCGGACTTCGACTTTTGGATCCAAAAGCCCCGTGGGACGGATGATCTGCTCCACAATCTGCTCGCTGTGTTCCAGTTCGTAAGGCCCCGGGGTCGCCGAGACGTAGATCACCTGGTGAATTTTCTTTTCGAATTCCTCAAAAGTCAACGGCCGGTTGTCCGCCGCAGACGGCAGGCGAAATCCGTGTTCGATCAGGGTGTCTTTCCGCGTTTTATCCCCGCCGTACATCCCGTGAATCTGCGGGAGAGTCACGTGGGATTCGTCAATGATGAGCAGAAAATCGTCGGGAAAATAATCGAACAGGGTATAGGGCGGGCTTCCGGGCGCCCGGCCCTCCAGATGCCGGGAATAGTTTTCGATTCCCGGGCAAAACCCGATCTCTTGCATCATTTCCAGATCGTACAGGGTCCGCTGTTCCAGCCGCTGGGCTTCAAGCAGTTTGCCCTGAGCCCGCAATTCGGCGAGGCGTTCCTGCAATTCCTCCCGAATGCTCCGGATTGCCCGCTCAAGCCGGTCGCGGGACGTCACGTAGTGGGACGCCGGAAAGATGGCCACGTGTTCGCGCCGCCCGATCACCTCTCCGGTGAGCACGTCGACTTCCGTGATTCGCTCGATCTCGTCGCCGAACAGTTCAATTCGCACCGCCTGCTCGCTTCGCGACGCCGGGAATATTTCGATAACGTCTCCCCGCACGCGGAACGTACCGCGGGTGAAATTGACGTCGTTTCGTTCGTACTGCATGTCCACCAACCGGCGCAGGATTTCCCTCCGGGACTTTTCCATCCCCACCCGCAGGGACAGGACGTGCGTGCGGTATTCCTCCGGATTTCCGAGGCCGTAAATGCTGGAAACGCTGGCGACGATAATCACGTCCCGGCGCTCAAACAAGGCGCTGGTGGCAGAATGTCGCAGCTTGTCGATTTCGTCGTTGATTTTCGCATCTTTTTCGATATAGGTATCGGTATGAGGAAGGTAGGCCTCCGGCTGGTAATAGTCGTAATAACTCACAAAATACTCCACCGCGTTGTGGGGAAAAAAGGCTTTGAATTCCGCGCACAACTGGGCAGCCAACGTTTTGTTGTGGGCGATCACCAGAGTCGGTTTGTTCACCCGGGCGATGACGTTCGCCATGGTAAACGTCTTTCCGGAACCGGTGACCCCCAACAGGGTCTGATGCCGGTAACCTTTTTGGATCCCCTCCGTCAATTTGGCGATCGCCTCCGGCTGGTCGCCCTTGGGCTCGTAATCGCACACCAGTTGGAACTGCCCGGATACCATCTCCACCCCTCCATGCCCCCGGCTTCGCGGACGTTCATCCCCATTATACAATACTCCCCACCACAGGTTCTCGTCCCGGGGGCATCGTATGAAAACATCCCGGTTCCGGCATCATAACGCTTGGAAAGAATCCCCTGAAACAAAAGAAAGGAGGCATCGCCATGACGGACGAGCGCCGGGATCCCAAACCCGACGACCGGGCGGACAACAGCGCGCGAAACATGGAAATCGCTCAAAACACGAAGGAAAATCTTCTTAAATCCCAGGAATACCTTGCGGAGCGGGGAGACTCCTTGAGCGAGGAGGAACGTCGCAACATCCTTGCCAAAAACCAACGGCGTATGGAAAGCATTCGCGGCCATATGGAGGAAGCGATGGAGGAATTAGAAGCTGCGTCCCGGCCGCCGGAAGAGCCGTGACGCTCCCCCATTTTTCTAAAGCGGCCGCTCGGCAAAACGCCCCCGTCCCGCGGCGCGGCTCCCAAAACGGCCGGCACCCCGCGTCAACTCCGGGGCGCCGTCCCGTCGGGGCCTACGGGGCCAGGAGGAATGGTTTTCCGCTCAATGGTGATGTTCACCCGGCGGTTGAGGGCCCGGTTGGCGTCGCTGTCGTTGGGGGCCACGGGCCTCCATTCGCCGAAACCCGTCGCGGACATTCGCCGGGGATCGATTCCCTTGGATTGGAGATATTCGAGAACCGTCAAAGCCCGGGCGGTGGACAGCTCCCAGTTCGAAGGAAATTCGGCGGTGTGAATCGGCCGATCATCGGTATGGCCTTCGATGCTCAAAGGATTGTCCACCTGGCTCAAAAAGGGCAACACGCCGTCCAGCAACTTTTTCGCTTCCGGCTTCAAATCCGCTTTGCCCGTGTCGAACAGAATCACGTCCCGCAGACTGATGAGCAGCCCGCGGGGCTTTTCCTCCACCTTGACCTGGCCCGCGACTCCCTGCTGTTGAATGTAGGCCTGCAATTGGCGCCGGATTTGTTCCAATTGCTGCTCCTCCGCCACCTCCGCGGCGCTTTTGATGTATTGGGGGGACGGGGCGCCGGTGGGCTGCTGGGCGATCAGGCCCGTCGTCCCCATCCCCTGGAGTTGAATCTGGTTCTGGTTGAACAGCGCCTGGGACAGCGAAACAGACAGGTTCGCGAATTTCTGCATGTCGATTTTCGACATGGCGTACATGACGACAAAAAAAATCATCAACAGGGTGATCAAGTCGGAATAGGTGATCAACCACCGTTCGTGGTTGATTTTTCCTTCCTCTTCGTACCCCTTACGCCGCTTCACGGGCCTCCTCCTTTCCTGCATCCGCCTCGCGCCATTTCGGCGGCAGGAAGGCCTTCAGCTTCTGCCCGAGCAGGTTCGGGTTCTCCCCGGCCTGGATCGAGAGGACGCCCTCGATGATCAGCTCGCGGATCATGATCTCTTCGCGACTCCGCAGCTTCAGCTTGGTCGCAATGGGAAAGTAGATCAAGTTCGCCGTGGCCACTCCGTACAACGTGGCGATGAAGGCGGTGGCGATCAAGGGGCCGAGGGTTTCGACGTTCGTCAAATTGCCGAGGACGTGAACGAGCCCCATGACCGTGCCCAAGATGCCCATCGTCGGCGCGTAACCGCCCGCCGCTTCAAATATGGCGATTCCTTGGCGGTGCCGCTGTTCCTGGAAGTGGACGTCCGTTTCCAACATGGTGCGAACCAGTTCCGGATCGACGCCGTCCACGATCAATTGAATGCCCTGTTTCAGAAAGGCGTCGTCGTACTGTTCGATGCGGTCCTCCAGCGCCAACAGCCCCTCTTTCCGGGCCGTGGCGGCCAATTCCACCATGTCGCGGATCAGTTTGTGGGGATCCGGACTTTTTCCGGCGAAGGCAATTTTCAACAGGACGGGGATTGAGCGGATCTGCTCCTTGGAAAGCCCCACTGCGGTCGCCGCGAACGTGCCGCCGAAGACGATCAATGCGGCGGTGCCCTGAAGGAGGGCGTGAACCTCCCCCCCTTCCAAGACAAAGGCCACCACCAAGGCCCCGATTCCGAAGATCATCCCCAGCACCGACGCCAAATCCATATTATGCGTCACCTCCGACCCGTCTCGAACCAGTTCGCGCGCGCCCGCTCAACAGGCGGCGCAGGGCTTGAATCCATGCCACCCCCTGGACCGCGGGACGCCGGGCGAATCCGACGTCGTCCGGGCCCGGGGATGGAATGATCCCCAGCAGGTGCGGTTCACCGGCGAACCGGGAACGCGAGCAGAGTTTCGTCTCTCCCCGGTCGTCCCGGACCTCCAGCCGCACGTAGGCAGGATGCTCCCGCAAAGCCTCGTAAAGCGCTTCCGGCGAATCGACGGCCCGGCCGTTTGCGGCGAGGATGGTATCTCCGGAGCGAATGCCCATCTCCTCGGCCGGAGTGCGCGGCACCACAGCCAAGACTTGCACACCACGCCCCTGCTGCACAAATCGGGGTGCACCTTCCGACTCTTCCCGCAATTCTCGGTCGATCATCCATTCGTGGGCCAGGGGAGCAAACAGCACCGGAAGCCACGTCAAGAAGGGAAGCTCCATCGCCGCCAGGGACAGCGCCAGCAGCGCCGTACTGTATCCCAACAAAGCGGCGGCCGTGCGCCCCGCCCGCCTCCCCGGCGAATGGCGGACCGCCAGCCCCGCATACCCCAACACGGCCGGCATAGGGGCGAGGAGCAACCCCGGCCCGGCCCAAGGGAACAAATAAGGAGGTGCGGCGCCGCCAAAACCCGTTCCCTCGACCCAGACCACCAGGGGGACGACCCAGAACTGCTGGAGGAGAAAGCCCCCCACCGCTTTGCCCCGGCGGCCGATCACCGCCGCCGGCATCGGGTCCCGGGCGCCGTGTACCCGCACAAGCAACGCCTCTGCCAGGTGGAGCACGGCGACCGTGGCCATCAGGGAAGGGATCTGCAGGTGGGTGAAGGAATACCAGAAACCCCGAACCCCGGCCGGAACGGCCTCTCCCGGAACCAGCCGGGCCAAAAGGCTGAGCAGTCCCACGAGCCCGCCCCCGTAGGCGAAACAAAAGAAGCGAATCCGCCACAGGGCCAGGAGCAACGCGGCCGCCCAGGCGTAAGTCAGGGCGTCGAGGTCCAGCGGAATCTGCAAGCCGATCAGCAAAACCGTCGCCGCCAGTCCTGCGGGAATTCCCGCCGCCTGGGCGGCCAACCACCGCCTCCACGGATCGTGGAGCTTCACCCCGTAAAACGACCGCTCCAGCTTCACCCGGCGGACATACATCCACAGGGCCAGGGCCGCCGCCGCATAATAGAGGGGTTGTGTCCAGACCGAGAGGAACTGCACCGCAACCTGGCCCCAGAAGGTCACCCGCCCATCCCCCTTCGGATAACAAAAACCCCTGCAGAGATCTCTGCAGGGTATAAATTCGACAGGGCGCCCGCCGTTCCCTCCCCTTCCGCCGGGCGGCCGATCCGTTTATTTCAAAAGCGTCTTCATCACCCGCACCGCGGTCTGCAGCACCGGATCGGTTTCCTTTTCCTTCGCGAGAATCGCTTCATTGAGCGCGGCGGCCGACGCCGAATCGAGGGTCCCCGTCGGCGCCAATCCCTTCGCCCTCTGGAACGCCCGCAGGGCCTCCGCCGTGCCGGCGCTGAAATACCCGTCGAGCCGCCCCGGCGGAAAGCCGAGAGCATCCAAGAAATATTGCATGATCTTCACCGATGTGTCCGTCGTGTCCGGTTCCAGCACCTTCGTCGCCGACAAAGGCGGCAGCTTCCAAAAGTAAGGAAGTTCCACCGGATAATCCGGCTGAATCCCCGTCCGGTGAATCCAGTGCCCTTCCGGAGTCAGCCATTTGGCCGTGGTGTATTTCAGATTGCTTCCGTCGGGAAAATTGAGTTCCGTCTGAACCGTCCCCTTGCCGAAGGACTTCTCGCCCACCAAAGGATAGTGTCCGGACTCCTTCAGCGCAGCCGCCAGAATCTCCGCCGCGCTGGCGCTGCCGGAGTCGATCAAGGCCACCACCGGGAACTGGGCTTGATCCAGAGTCGAATGCTGGACCGTCTTCCGGCCGGTGCGGTCTTCCACCTGTACGATGACCCCTTTATTGGGGATCAACTGGTTGGCGATCTCGATACAGGTCTCCAAGTACCCGCCCGGATTCCCGCGCAGGTCGAGAATCAATCCCCTCATGCCTTGGGCTTTGAGTTTGTCGAGGGCCGAGCGGAATTCCTTTCCCGTGTTTTCGTTGAACTGGCTGATGGCGATGCGCCCGATGCCGTCGGCTAACATCGAGGACTCGACGGTGGTCAGGGGAATGGTATCCCTCACGACCCGGATGCGCAGAATCTCCTTCACCCCGGGGCGCTGAATCTCCAAATCAGCCGTCGTCCCCTTTTTGCCGCGGATGAGAAGCACGGCCTCGTTGACGCTCAATCCTTGAAGGCTTTTTCCATTCACCGACAAAATCTGATCATTGGCCCGAAGGCCGGCCTTTTCCGCGGGGGATCCCTTGATCGGAGCCACGACGATGATATGGCCGTTCTCCGATTTGACTTCCGCCCCGATGCCTTCGAAGGACGAACCGAGGGATTCGTGGAATTGTTGGGCCGTATTCCGGTCCATATAGCTAGAAAACGGGTCGTCCAGCGCCTGAACCATGCCGGCGATCGCGCCGTCCACCAGCTTGGTGCCGTCTACGGCAAGGTAGTACTGCCCTTTAAGGGTCTGGTACGAACGAATCAGTTTCTGAAATTCGGCCCGATCCGCCGGGGTCATCGGCACACCGAAATCGACGAGCTCCCCGCGCCACTGGAGCACGCCGTAGGTCCCGGCGCTCCCGACCGCCAAAGCAAAAACGACGGCGATCACAAGGGTCCGGAGCTTGACCTGCATGAAAGGCAGCACCACCTCTGTCGATTGTGCGGCGTCTTGCGGAAAACCGCCCCAATATGTATCTTGGCCAAAGATGGCAATTCACGCAAGTAGGTCTACCGGAGATACGGCATGGGATTGACGGGCACTCCGTCTTTATAAACGCCAAAATGCAGGTGGGGACCCGTCGACCGGCCCGTACTGCCCACCTTGGCGATCACCTGTCCTCGCCGCACCGGTTGACCTTGGGCGACGAGCAGACCTCCGTCCAGGATATGGCCGTACAGCGTCCAGAGGTTGCTTCCGTGATCGATGATGATGCAGTTGCCGAACCCGGTCACCTGACCCGAGACGATCACCGTGCCGTCTTCGGCGGCGACGATCGGCGTCCCCGCCGGCGCCGGAATGTCGATTCCGTTGTGACCCGCCGGCTTGCCGTTGATCGGGTCCACCCGCCACCCAAAACCGGACGAAATGCCCGCATATCCGGGGACCGGCCACAAAAAGCGGCCGCTTCCCCGGTAGACGCTTTTTTGCCGGTTGAGTTGAAAAATCTGCTGGATGAACCGCTGCTCCGCCTCGGCCTCTTCCTGGTCCAACTTCCGCTTCAACTGGGCATCGCGGTCCAATTGAGCCAGGCGCACCCGCTTTTCTTCCCGGGCGCGGTCGAGTTCCTCCTTGGCCCGTTGCTGTTCGTCCAACACCCCATTGAGTCTCGCCCATTCCGCCGCCAGAGCTTTCCGTTTCTCCTCCAGAGCATCCCGGTCCGCCCGGAGATTCCGGAGCATTTCCCGGTCGTGCCGCGCGATGCGCTCCATGGTGTACAGCCTGTCGACAAAATCGGAAAATGAAGTGGCGGAGAGCAAAACGTCCAACCACTGGATTTCTCCGCCTTCGTACATCGCCCGAACCCGGGATTTAAACGCTTCGTTGCGCACCCGAACCCGCTGTTCGGCCGCCGCCACCGCCTCTTGGGCTCGCCGCACCGCCTCTTCGGCACTTTTCACCTGGCCGGCGAGATGTTCCAATTGCCGGGCGGCGCTTGCCGATTTGGCATCCAAATCGTCGAGGACCTGAAGGGTCGTGGCCCGCTCCGCCACGATGGCCTGAATCTCCTTTTGCAGTTCCGCCCTTTTGGCCCTCGATTGTTCCATTTTTTGTTGAAGTTGTTTCAATTGCTGGTCGATGTCATCCACCGGCTCGGCCAGTGCCGCAGAAGGCGGGGCCGCCAGCGCGGCGACGAGCAGAGAGCCGGCAACCGCCGCTTTCCATTGCCCTTTGTTCACCATGGCGCCCCTCCCAGCTCCACGTCCGGGCCTGCCGCCTCACACTTTCAAGAACCGGCGCATGGAGACAAGGCTTCCCCACATGCCGATGAACGCCCCCACGCCCAACAACAGAGCGGTCACCTGCTCAGCCAGCGGATGGAGCGGAACAAGCTGAAAATAGTAAAATCCCGGCACCGCCCGGACGAGGTAATGATATCCGATGATGATGACGGCAATGGGGATCACCGCTCCGATCGCCCCCATCAAGACGCCCTCGATAAAGAACGGCCACCGGATAAACCCGTTGGTCGCCCCCACCAATTTCATGATCTCGATCTCCCGCCTCCGGGCAAAAATCGTCAACTTGATGGTGTTGGAGATCAGGAACATCGCCGTAAAGAGCAAGCCGACGATGAAGATCAACCCCACGTCCCGAATGATCCGCGTCACCTGAAACAGCCGCTCGACGGTATCCTTCGCATACCGGACCGAATCCACCTGGGGCCATTTCTCGATCTGAGCGGCCACCGCCGACGTCATGCGGGGATCCGCCGCTTGGACCACGAATTTGTCGGGCAACGGGTTTTCTTTTTCCAATCCCTCGAGCAAATTGCCGTTTTCCTTCCAGGACGCCTTCAGGTTTTCCAGCCCCTCATCTTTGGAGACGAACACCACCGACTTCACGTCGGGCATCGCCGACAGGCGCGCCTGGAGCTCCCGAATCTGATCCGCCGTCGTCCCGTCCTTAAGAATGACATTCATTTGCACTTGTTCCTCGACCTGTTTCGACAGGTGCTCGACGTTCCACGCCATCACCACAAACACGCCCAACAACAGCAACGTCACCGTCACCGCGCTGATGGAAGCGACCGTCATCCACCCGTTCCGCCCGAGGTTGCGCACCCCTTCGCGGCAGTGACGCACCAGGGTCCGCACTTTCATAAGCCGTAGACCCCCCGCTCCTCGTCGCGGACGATCCGCCCGTTTTCCATGGCGATCACCCGCTTCTTGCGCGTATTGACAATGTCGCGGTTGTGAGTGGCCATCACCACCGTCGTCCCGCGGTGGTTGATTTGCTCCAAGAGATGGACAATTTCCCAAGACGTTTCCGGATCGAGGTTGCCGGTGGGCTCGTCCGCAATCAGGACCAGGGGGTTGTTGACCAAGGCTCTGGCCACCGCCACCCGCTGTTGTTCCCCACCGGACAATTCGCTCGGTTTGGCGTTCATCTTGTGTTGAAGGCCGACCAGTTCCATCACCTCGGCCACTCTCCGGCGGATCTGGCGACGGGGCATTTCGATCACTTCCAAGGCAAAGGCGACGTTTTCCCCCGCCGTCAGTTGCGGTAGGAGTTTGAAATCTTGGAAGACAACGCCGATGCTGCGCCGCATGTACGGGATCTGTCGCTCTCGCAACCGATCGATGTTGAACCCGTTGATGAAAATCTGGCCCTTCGTCGGTTTTTCCTCCCGGTACATGAGCTTGACAAACGTCGACTTGCCGGCGCCGCTCGGCCCGACCACGTAGACGAACTCCCCGCGGTCGATCTTGACGTCGATGCCCTGGAGAGCCGTCGCTCCGTTGGGGTATGTCTTCCAGACATCGTACATCTCAATCATGAGCCCGATGTACACCCTCCCCTCCGATTCCGCCGCTCGATGCGAGGATTGTCATCTTGTAGTTCGACATCCAACAGCAAAAATCCTGTCCGTCCCTCCGGCGGGCGGACAGGAATCGACAGGCAACCGGCAAAAATAAAAAAGCCGTCGACCGTGGGTCGGCGGCGCCGAAGGACCGGGGCAAGCCGGAGCGGGACGCCGGCAGCGCAAGCCGGCAAACAAACGCGACCTTCGCGATCTTTTTGCTTTATTCCTTTTTTATAGGTAGTTCCACACCCGGCGCCGGCGGTGCCACCTTTTGACGGGCTTCGTCTGCTTTAATCCGCTGGAGGCCACCAGGTCGTCGATGGTTTCCTGAAGCTCCATGTGGCGCACCAGCAGTTTCACCCGGTCTTCCGGCGAAGCAAACAAATACATCTCCATCACTTCATCCTTTTTGCGCTCCAGTTCGCGAATGGTTTGCAATTCGCTCATGGTTGATCCGCCTCCTCTCAAAATGTCGGACCGCGATCGGGCGACGAAGGACCGGGTGTCTGCCGCCGGGGATGTTATATGCGTGGTAAGTTATTTCATTGATACTGTACCAAAAACACACGTTAAATGTCAAGTTAACGTAATGTAAAGTTTCACAAAAAATTCACCACCGGCCGGGATCAGCCAAAGCTCCAGGAACCGGCGTTTTTGCGGCCCCGGAACGCCCCCCGGCCGAGGAGCCGCCGGCGCATCGCGTCCCAACAGCGGAAAAGCGCGCGCTGGAGGTCCCACGCCGAACGGCCGAGCATCCGCAACACCAAGCCGTTTCGCTCCAATCTGCTCACCCCGGCATAAACCCGGTTCTCCGGGAGAGCGGCGAGGTCGCGAAGAGCGGACGCCTCCGGCTCCCCCACCCCCTCCGCCAGCACCCAAAGGGTGGCCGCGTGGGTGAACTCCCCAAAGCCCGGAGCCTCCCCTGCTCCCCGGGGTTCCAGCCGGAGGGTGTCCCAAGCCGTCCACTCGCCGTCCCAGTACACCGACGTCCGGCTGACCAGCCGGTCATACCGGAAGCGCTCCCCGGAACCGGCGCGCCCCGGCGTAATCATCTCCCCGATCAACGCCGCGCCTCCCGCTTCCAAGAAGACCACCGTCTCGCTCCGGTGTCGCGCGCCCGTCAAGGGAACCGTCGGTTCGGGAAAGTATTCCAACACCGCCCCGGCCGTCACAGTAAACCGCTGCACCAGCCGGCTTTCCTCGGGAAGCGGCGAGGGGTGAAGCCGGCAAGAGGCGGTGTTGGTCAAAAAAAGTCGCGCCCCGGGTTCCAGGGCGCACTCGATCTCCTGCCGGTCGCCGTTGAACAGACCTGGAGAAGCGTCCATGACGTACAGCACCATCGTTCCGTCACCGGCATAAAAAGGTTTTGCGATCTTCAGGGGGGCGCGGTGGAATGAATCGGCCAAGACGGTCCGGCCCCCGCGGAGAACGGCCCTGCCTTTCCATCTCCCATATACCCTCACCGGAACGTCCCCACCTCCGCCCGGTGGTATTGCGCGGCAATCCAGTCGGCGATTTCGCGCACCCCGGTGTTCTGCAACAGATTGGTGAACACAAATGGGCGATCGCCGCGCATCCGCCTGGTGTCCCGCTCCATGACCTCCAAACTCGCGCCGACGTACGGGGCCAGATCGATTTTGTTGATGATCAACAGGTCGGACTGGGTAATGCCGGGCCCACCCTTGCGCGGAAGTTTTTCCCCCTGGGCGACGTCGATGACGTACAGAAACACATCGGCCAGCTCCGGGCTGAACGCCGCCGTCAAATTGTCGCCGCCGCTCTCGATGAAAATGATGTCCAAATCGGCAAACCGCCGCTCCAGTTCCTCCACCGCCTCGAAGTTCATCGAAGCGTCTTCCCGGATCGCCGTATGGGGACACCCGCCCGTCTCCACGCCGATGATCCGCTCCGGGGGGAGCGCACCCGCCCGCACCAGAATTTCGGCGTCTTCCCGGGTATAGACGTCGTTGGTGATCACCCCCAGGCTGTAGGTGTCCCGCATGGCCCGGCACAATTTCTCCACCAGCGCCGTTTTTCCGGACCCTACGGGGCCGCCGACGCCCACCCGCATCGGCCGCCCTCCCTCGAAGCTGCGGTGCCGCCATTCGTGGTGATGGTGATCGCGGCCTTGGCACATGCCGCCTCACTCCTTTCCCTGTGAAGTTAGGACATGAACATTCGGGAATACAGGGTTTCGTGCCGCATGGCGGCGATCTCCTGCAACAGAGACCCGGAGGCCATGTCCTCCGGACCCGGCCTGTGCCGGACGATCTCCGCCGCATGCCGTTCCACCTCGGGAATCAATTCCCGCAGGACGCTTTGGGCCGCCGACTGTCCCACCACCGCCAGGCGCAGGGCATTTTGCACCGCCCCGTTCACTCCGGCGTAGAGGTGGCCGGCCACCGCCTCCTCCGGCGTCGTTCCGAGGTGAGCGCAGATCCAACCGTGTACCACCGCCGCCTGACCGGAACACACCCCCTCCCGGATCCAGGTGCGATAACGGCCGAGTCCGGCATCCGGGTACAAATCCTCGGCGATTTGCGCATATCGCCGGCCGATTTTCACACTCCCCTCCCGGCTCTCCCGGGGGAGTCTCATCGCCGTCAACCGCCGGTCCAGCGCCCGGAGTTCCTCCTCTTCCCGGCCGGCGGCAAATCCCGACCGCATCCAGGCCCCCGCCCAAGCGTGCGCCCACAGCACCCCGATTCCCTCCGTCGGGGCGAGACTCCCCGCCAGGTACTCCCCCAACCAGGCCGCCAGATCCTCCCGGGTCCGGACCCGCCCCTCCTGCACGGCCGTTTCCAGCCCGAACGAATGGGAGAACACCCCGGTGGGAAAAGCGGAATCCAACAGCTGCAAAACCGCCAATTTCATCCCCGCCCGCCCCTTCCCGCCTTCAAAACAGGAAATACAAACGGGCCATGGGGAGGACGGCGGCGGGTTCGCAGGTGGCCGGTTCCCCGTCCACTTTCACCTCATAGGTGTCGGGATTGACCTCGATCCGCGGCGTCCGGTCGTTATGGACCATGTCCTTTTTCCCGATTTCCCGGCAGCGCCGCACCGGGACCACCTCCTTCCGCAACCCCAGAGCCTCGTGCACCCCGACCGCAAAGGCCGCCTGAGAAACAAAGGTCAGGGACCGCCCGAACACCGCCCGTCCGAAGGCTGCGAACATCGGCCGCCCGAACACCGGCTGGGGCGTGGGAATCGAAGCGTTCGGATCCCCCATCGCCGCGTAGACGATCATCCCGCCCTTGAGCACGAGGTCCGGCTTCACCCCGAAAAAGGCCGGTTTCCAGATCACCAGATCCGCCCATTTTCCCGGCTCCACCGAACCCACGTATTCGGCGATGCCGTGGGCAATGGCCGGGTTAATTGTATATTTGGCGATGTAGCGCTTGACCCGGACGTTGTCGTTGTCGCCCCGCTCCTCCGGGAGGCGTCCCCGCTGCCGCTTCATTTTGTCCGCCGTCTGCCAGGTGCGCAGGATGACCTCCCCCACCCGGCCCATGGCCTGGGAATCGGAGCTCATCATGCTGATCGCCCCGATGTCGTGGAGCACGTCCTCCGCCGCAATCGTCTCCGGCCGGATCCGGGAATCGGCGAAGGCGACATCCTCGGGAATGCGGCTGTCCAAATGATGGCAGACCATCAGCATGTCCAGGTGTTCGTCGATGGTGTTCACCGTGAACGGGCGGGTCGGGTTGGTCGACGACGGCAGCACGTTCGCCTCGCCGGCCAGGCGGATGATGTCCGGCGCATGGCCGCCCCCGGCGCCCTCGGTGTGGTAGGTGTGAATCGTACGGCCGGCGATCGCCCGAATGGTGGTTTCGACAAAACCGGCCTCATTGAGGGTGTCGGTGTGAATCGCCACTTGGACGTCGTGGCGGTCGGCCACCCGCAGGGCGGCGTCGATGGCCGCCGGCGTCGAACCCCAGTCTTCGTGGAGCTTCAGGCCGATGGCTCCGGCGAGGATCTGCTCTTCGAGGGGCCCTTCGGATGAAGCGTTTCCCTTGCCGAGAAACCCCAGGTTCACCGGGAAAGCCTCGGCCGCCTCGAGCATCCGGTGGATGTTCCACGCCCCCGGGGTGCACGTCGTGGCGTTGGTGCCCGTCGCCGGCCCGGTTCCGCCGCCGATCATCGTCGTGATTCCAGAAGCCAGGGCCGTTTCGACCTGCTGGGGGCAAATGAAATGGATGTGGGTGTCGATCCCGCCGGCCGTGACGATTTTTCCTTCACCGGCGATCACCTCGGTGGAGGCCCCCACCACCAAATCCGGATGCACTCCTTCCATCGTGTCGGGATTTCCGGCCTTGCCGATCCCGACGATCCGGCCGTCTTTGATCCCGATGTCGCCCTTGACGATCCCCCAGTGATCCACAATGAGGGCGTTGGTGATGACGACGTCGAGCACGCCCTCGTTCCGCACCGCCCGGGACGACTGCCCCATTCCGTCCCGCAGGACCTTGCCCCCGCCGAACTTGCATTCGTCCCCGTAAACGGTAAAATCCCGCTCCACTTCGATGATCAAGTCGGTGTCCGCCAGGCGGACCCGGTCTCCCGCCGTGGGCCCGAACATGGCGGCATACGCCTCCCGGACCATCTCGAGCCCCCCGTCCCTGGAGGAAGCGGGTTCCGGGGAAGCGCCCGCCGGACCGGCGGTCAGGCCGCGGTGGCCGTACACCTCCCGGGCTCCTCCGATCTCCACCAGGGTCACCGGCTTTTCCTCCCCGGGTTCAAACCGGACCGCCGTCCCTGCCGGGATGTTCAGGCGCATGCCGAAAGCCTTTTCCCGGTCGAAATCCAGCGCTTCGTTTACTTCGTAGAAATGAAAATGGGAGCCCACCTGCACCGGACGGTCCCCGCGGTTGACCACCGTCAGGGTGACCGTCCGTCGCCCGGCATTGATCCGGACGGGTTCCGGTTGCAAGAACAACTCGCCCGGCCTCACGCCGGCCCACCTCCTTCCTCGCCGCCCTCCGCCCCGGACCGCGGTTGGATCGGGTGGTGCACCGTCACCAGCTTGGTACCGTCGGGAAAGGTGGCTTCCACTTGAACTTCTTCGATCATGGACGCCACTCCCTCCATGACGTCGTCTTCGGTGAGAACCGTCCTGCCCAACTGCATCAGTTCGGCCACCGATTTGCCCTCCCGCGCCCCTTCGAGGATCTCGTAGGTCAGAATGGCCATCGCTTCCGGATAATTGAGTTTCAATCCCTTCTTTTGCCGCCTGCGGGCCAAATCCGCCGCCACCACGATCAACAGCTTCTCTTTTTCGCGATCGGTCAGATGCATCGAAGGCCTCCCTTCCGTCGACCCGTTCTCCGGGCGCCCGAGATCAGACGGTGCTCAAGCTGTAGATGTGGTCAGTGGAACCTGACATGCAAGTTGAATTGGGTCGCCGATATTATACTCAACCGGACATTTGCACGTCAATTATTTATAACCTTATATGTTATATTTAATTACATATCCTCAATCACCTGACAAAACATAAAGAAGAGACGTCCCCAAGGGTAGGTCGGCTACCCGAGGGGACG
>JASBVN010000022.1 GCA_029961045.1 Alicyclobacillaceae bacterium
ACGAGACGCCCTCCTACCCCCTCCTGTTTTTCCACTCCATCTGCAGGCGTTGCCCCAGCAGGATGGCCAAAACGGCTGCGAGCCCGAACAAACCGGGTGGGGTGTCGCCCTGCCAGGCATAGTAGGCCAGGACCAGACAACAGCCACCGACAATCAGCAAGGCAAAGGTACTGGCCGTCCGGTCGGGGTGCTTCGACCGCCGGGCGATGCGCGCAATCAGCCAGGCTGCCAGCAGCCCATAAAACAGAAACACGGCCTGAATCAAAAGAAATGCCAACAGCATCGGCGACACCTCTTCCTGGAAGTGATGCGGGCAGTCCCCCGCCTCGTGGCGTTATGAACCTTGCATTTTACTGGAATATGGTACCACGTGAATCGAGGTAACGGCAATCATATCGAACGCACATTTGCTGTCAGCCAATGTGTCACCATGTCTGGAGTATAAAAGAAAACAAAACCACGGGGGCTGACCCCGGGAAGGAGAAGCCAGCATGGTGGCATTGCTTGGAATCCTCGGTGTAGCCGGTCTTTGCGCGTCGGCGGTACTGGCTCTGGTGGCCCTGTTCAAGGGCACGCCGTGGAAAACGGTCGGGTGGACGGCGGGCATTTCCGCGGTGCTGATCGGGACGGCGGTGGTCCTATCGGGCAGCGGGACGTCGCAACCTGCGGGAAGCCCGGGAAGCGGAGGAGCGCCGGCAACCGGCGGCCAGCAACCGGCGGAACCGCCGAAAACGGCAGAACCTCCGAAAAAGGACCTGGAGGTGACGGAAACGCACACGGAATCGGACGGCTTTGTGCAGTATGTGGCGGGGACCGTGAAGAACAATACCCGCCGGACCTACGGCTACGTCCAGGTGGAAATCAATCTATACGACGAATCCGGGGCACAGGTGGGAAGCACCTTGGCCAACACGAACAACTTAGAACCGGGCGGCACCTGGAAGTTTCGCGCCCCGGTCTTCGAAAACGGGGTAAAATCGTATAAGATCAAAAATGTCACGGGATTCTAATTCTGATAGGAATGACGGCGCGGCGGCCGGCACGTGGGGAGGCGTCCGGGCGCGCCGCACTAGAGCGGAGGTGCCGGACTAGAGCGGAGGTGCCGGCCGGGACCGGGTTGCCGCACCGGGACTCTGATGGCGGCCCGGTCTAGGTCTTCACCGGGGCCGGGGGGCGGGGATCCCCGGCCTTGCCGTGTTCATGGGCCAGCCCGGCCGTCAGCGCGAGCCCGGCCGCGAAGAGCCCCCCGATGAGTGCGACCACTCCCGGCCAGCCGAACCGGGACCAGAGCAGTCCGCCCGTCGCCCCGGCCAGGCTGGAGCCGGCATAATAAAAAAGAAGATACAGGGAAGCCGCCTCGGATTTTTCGCCGTCGGCCCTCTTGCCCACCCAAGCGCTGGCCACCGCATGGCTGCCGAAAAAGCCGAAGGTGAACAAAGCGGTGCCGGAGATTTTGATCGCCAGCGGTGCGGCCAGCGTGAGCAAGACGCCGGCCAGGCTCGCGATGATCCCCGCTTGCAGCACCCGGAGCCGCCCGAAGCGGTCGGCCAGCCGCCCCATCCACGCGGAACTGAACGTCCCCGCCAGATAGACGAGGAAAATCAATCCGGCCTCGGTCTGGCTCAGGCCGTATGCCGGTCCGGTGAGCAGGTAGCCCATGTAGTTGTACAGGGTCACGAACCCGCCCATCAGCACGAACCCGAGCCCGTACAGGCAGAGCAACCCGGGGTCCCGGAGTTTGCGGGCGAAGGACGGCACCGGATGGTGAACCGCTTCCGGTTGCGGGGTGAAGTGGCGGGAAGGGGGCAGAGCCCGCCAGAACCACAGGCTGCACAACAGGCTGATGATCCCCAACGCCCCCAGCGCCGCACGCCACGATCCCAAATCCGACAGGGCGCCCACCAGGATGCGCCCCATCATGCCGCCGAGGCTGGTGCCGCTCACGTACATGCCCATGGCCAGGCCCAAAGTGGCGGGGTGGAACTCCTCGTTCACGTAAGCCATGGCGATGGCCGGAAGGCCCGCCAGAGAAATCCCGAGCAGGGCCCGCAAAACCAGCAAAACCCCGTATGAAGGGGCGAAGGCCGTGAGCAAGGCCAGCAGCGACGAGACGAGGAGCGACGCCGCCATGATCGGCTTGCGGCCCCGGCCCTCCGACCAGGCGGAGGTCCACAACATGGCGACCGCCAGAGTGGCGGTGGTGAGGGAGACCGAGAGGCTCGCCATCGCCGGACTGACTTGATACTCCGCCGAGAGCACCGGCAGAAGCGGCTGGGTGGAGTACAAAATCGCGAAGGTCACAAAGCCGCCCGCAAACAGGGCGGCCATCGCCTGTCGAAACCCTTTCTGTCCCCGTTCCAAATAACGCATCCCCATGCGCCTCCACTGTTCCGACAACTTCCATCCTAACCTTGACAAATCATAATGTCTAATTTATTTTTTGCATAAAATTGATGCGTATAGTGCATTGATTCGCCCGCGGGGAGCCCGGTCTGCCTCCGGTAGGGAAGGCCGCCCGCCGGAGAGCGTTCTGGGCGGAGCAAGGGGGGAGAAGCGGTGGAATGGCAACAACTCGAATATTTTCGCACGGTGGCGCGCTTGGAACATTTCACCCGCGCGGCGGAGCAGCTCGCCGTGTCCCAACCGGCCCTGAGCCGGTCCATCGCGCGCCTGGAAGAGGAACTGGGGGTTCCGCTGTTTGAACGGGAAGGGCGGTCGGTCCGGCTGACCCGCTATGGGCGGCTGTTTTTGCAGCGGGTCGAGCGGGCGATGCGCGAGATCGCCGAGGCGCGGCGCGAGATCGAAGAGCTCCAGGATCCCGACCGGGGAGAGGTCCGGCTGGGGTTTTTGCATACACTCGGCGTTCATTTGGTTCCCGAGCTGATCGGAGAATTTCACCGCATCTATCCCAACGTGACCTTTTATTTGGCCCAACACGCCGCCGGCCGGATTTTCCGGCAGTTGGAGGCCGGGGAGATCGACCTGTGCCTTCTTTCGCCGCCGGTCCGCCGCCCGGGGATCGGGTGGGTGGATCTGAAAACGGAAGAGTTGTATGTGATCGTGCGGCCGGATCACCCGCTGGCCGGGCGCGGCCGGGTGGACTTGCGGGAGTTGGCGCGTGAGCCCTTCATTTCCCTCAAGCGCGGGTACGGGATGCGGACGATCACCGAAGAGCTGTGCGCCCGGGCCGGCTTTTCGCCCCACATCGCCTTCGAGGGGGAGGAGGTGGCGACGGTGGCGGGGCTGGTGGCCGCCGGTTTGGGCGTGGCCCTGGTGCCGGATTTTCCGGGGCTGGACGCCGTGCGGGTGCACAAGCTCCCGGTTGCGGAACCGCCCTGCCGCCGGGTGATCGGCATGGCCTGGGTGGAAGGTCGGTTTCTGTCCCCCGCCGCCGCCCGGTTCCGGGAGTTCGTGATCGGGCGCGGGAGGGGCGCCGGGTGCAACTCGGACAACAAAAACATCCTTGACTACTATTTCAAATCGGATTAGAATGCTTATCAATCGGGCATAGACGGGTGCCCATGCCCAGAAATATCCATGTTGGGGAAGGATCTAGGAAGAGAGAGGAGGAGATCACATGGCGGATCGCCCCCCGGAAAAGAAGAGGATCGGCGAAGACGGGTGGTCGGTGATCATCGGGCTGTTGATTGTGGCGGCGGCCTTTGTCGCCTACTGGGCCGGAGCGCCTCTGGACTTTTTCAAAAAGGCTCTGCCTGTCGAATGGCCGACCAAGAGCTTGGCGGCCCACTTTGCCCAGCAGGCCGGTTCTTATCTTCTTTTATACGTGGTGCTGTTGATCTTGACGGGCCTGGCGGCGTGGAATCTGCGGGAACGCCCGGGGCGTTACGCGCTGTCTTTCACGGTCCTGTTCTTGATTTCCGGGTTGATCCTCGTGTTGGGAAGCCAGCACACGCTGAAGTACTACGGTTTGGAATATCCGTTTTGGGCCCTGGTCATCGGATTGGTGATCGGCAACATCGCGACTCCCCCAGAATGGTTTCAAGCGGCGGCGGGCCGGAGCGAGCTGTACATCAAAACGTCCATCGTGCTCCTCGGCGCCAATCTGCCGTTCACCATCATCGCCCGGGCCGGCGTGTGGGGGTTTCTCGAAGCGGTCCTCATTGTCGCGGCGGGTTTTGTCACGGCCTTTGCCGCCGGAAAGAGGCTGGGGTTTGATCCCCGGTTTTCCGCGGTGATCGGTGCGGGGGGTTCGGTGTGCGGCGTGTCGGCGGCCATCGCCGTGGGCAACAGCGTGAACAGTCCGCCCAAACAAGTGGGTTATGTGGTCTCCCTGGTGGTCCTGTACGGCTTGGCGTTGATTTTTGTCCTTCCGGTCCTCGCAAAATTGTTGCACCTGCCGGATTCGGTGGCCGGAGCGTGGATCGGCGGATCGGAGCTGGCCGACGCGGCCGGGTTGGCAGCCGCCTCCATGGTGTCGGAGACGGCGGTGAAATCCTTTACCCTCGTGAAACTCAGCCGGGATGTGTTGATCGGCATTCTTTGCTTCATTTTCGGCACCCTGGCCGTGGCCCGCTGGGAGGCCGGAGAAGGCGGCCGGGTGAGCGCCTGGGTGATCTGGGAGAGGTTCCCGAAATTTGTGCTGGCCTTTCTCGTCGTGTCGGGGTTTGCTACCTTCGGCCAGGCGCAGTACGGCCAGTCGTTCGCCGATCATGTGACGGCCAATTTGAATGCCTTGCGGACCTGGCTGTTTACGCTGACTTTCTTCTGCATCGGGCTCAACACCCGGTTCCGGGACATCCGGTTGATGGGCGGAAAACCCATCGCCGCCTTCACCGCCGTCGTCCTCGTCAACTTCGTTTTGGGGTTTGTTCTGGCGAATCTGTTCTTCGGAGGTTTTCTGGGGCGCAATTTATGAGAGACAAAATCCTGGGCACCCGGGGCCGCCCTTTAAGGGGCGGGCCCGGCGCCCGTCCGGCCCCGTTGCGGCGCGTGCTTTGCGGATGCCTCCTCCCGGTTGACGAGGTAAATGCTGCCTGCGATCAACACCAGACCCGCCAGCAGGCGGAGGGTGAACGGCTCGTGTAAAAAGGCGGTGCCGGCGGCCACGGCAATGAGCGGCACGAGGAACGTGTAGGCGGCCACCCGGCTCACCTCACCGGCCTGAACGAGGCGGAACCAGAGAATCCACGAGGTGGATACCCCGAAGAGGATCCCGAAGACCAGGCTGCCTAAGAAAGGCCAAGTCCAGCGAATGTCGGACCACCGCTCCACCGCGCTGCCGAACGCCGTCAAGAACACCCCGCCCGCCAGACACTGAATCGCAGTCAGCCACACCAAATCCACCCGCCCCTGGACCCGTTTGATGTAGACCGTTCCCACCGCCCAGCTGGCGGCCGCGCCCAAAGCCAACAGCATCCCGACAGGCGAGGCCGATTCCGGCAGGCGACCGAGACTGACGGCAGCCACCCCCAGAAATCCGAGGACCAGACCCGCGATTTTCCGGGGAGTCAAGGGTTCTCCCAGCCAAAGCCAGGCCAGCCATCCCACCAATACCGGCTCCAAGTACACGATGACCGAAAAGAGGCCCGAGGGCAAATAGGTCAGTCCGACGGTCTGAAGCCCAAAAAAAAGAACAATGTTAAACAAGGTGGACGTCAAATAGACCGGCCACAACTCCCGCAGGCGAACCCCGCCTTTCCGGGGAATGGCCGCGGCCAGGAGGAACAGTCCTCCAAGAAAGGTCCGCAATCCGGCGAAAAGAACCGGCGGGGCGTAGTCCAGGCCGATTTTGTTCACCGGCCAGGAAAGACCCCAGATCCAGACGAGGGCCGCCACGGTGAACAGGGTTGCACCTCTTATTTTCCAATCCCCCCTTCTCTCTCCGCCGCACTTTCCGGCGGCTTGGCTCAAGGCTTTCCTAGAGAATTATACTTGATTTCTTCAAGTGGTTTTTGCCTCTAGATTTTGCCGCCGGCCAAACACCCCTTAATTCCAAAGCCCACTGTCCGATTAAAAGTAATAAGTATCGGAGATCAGAAGTTTTTGGGCGGTCGAACCGCCAGGGAGGGAGGAGTCGTGGACGGCTGGCTGGTACCGCGTGTGGACGGGACCGATCCCGGCGGGCGCGCGGCGATGGAGGCGGCGGGGAGTTCCGGGGCGGTGGCGGCGGCCCGGGCGGAGACACCCGTACCGGTTTTGCCGGCGAAGACGGGAACCGAGGCGCAAAACGACCCGAACAAGCCCTCTCCGGAACAGATCGAGCGCGCGGTGGTGCGCATGAACATCGCCGCTCAGATGGCGATGACCCATCTCAAATTTGAACTGCACGACGATCCGCGCCGCATCGTGGTCAAGATTATCCGGGACGATACGGGGGAAGTCATCCGGCAAATCCCCCCGGAAGATTTGGTGAAAATGGACGAACAGATGCGGTCCGTCCTGGGGATGTTCTTCGATCAAAAAATCTAGAGGGGAGGGGTTGTCATGCTGCTCTGGGGTGCGACGGGGCCGGCGGGAACGTCGGCCCCCGGCGGCTTGGGGGCCGTGGACTACGGCCACATCGCCGGCCTGGCGTCGGGGATCGACACCGACAGCATCGTCAACGCGCTCATGCGGGCGGAAAGCATTCCGCTGAACCGCCTGTTGCAGCAGAAACAAATTTGGCAGTGGAAACAAGAGGATTACCGCCAGGTCAACAGCTCCCTACTGGACCTGCGGAACTCCTTGCTGTCGATGAAGCTGCAGTCGACGTTTCTCGCCAAGACGGCGGTGTCGAGCAACTCCTCCGCCGTTTCCGCCACGGCGGTTCCGACGGCCGCGGCGGGGACGTACTCGGTCACGGTCAACCAGCTGGCCACCGCGGCGACGGCGGTCAGTTCCGCCTCCATTGTAAAGGCGGGGCAAACTTTCGATCCCGCTCAGCCGCTGCTTTCCCAGTCGGCGAATCTCGCCAATCCGTTGACCTACGATAACTTGAGCACCTCCGAGACGGTGACGGTGTCCGCGGACGGGTCGGGCAATTTATATGCTCAACTGACCAACGGCATCGTCAATCCGGATACTTTTTCCTTGAACGTCAACGGAACCGTTTATTCGAAAGCCAACGGGAACTTGGTGGTGAACGGGGCCCCCGGGGCGGGGCAGGTCGCCCTGGACACGACGACCGGAAAAATAACCTTCGGGAGCGGAGTCGTAAGCGCCGGGGATACGGTCAACGCCACCTACGACTGGGGATTTCAATTCAGCATCAACGGATTCACAGCCAACCAGGGCGGGTCCTCGGCGGTGATCGACCCGGCGAAAATGTCTCTGAACGACATCATCGCCCAGGTAAACGGGAGTTCGGCATCCGGAGTGACGATGTTCTACGACGCCGCCTCGGGCAAGGTGTCCGTCACCACCAAGGCGACGGGGTCCGCCGCGACTCTGACTCTGAGCGGGTCGTTTCTCACCTCCACGCTTGGACTGCCGGCATCCGCCCAGGGTCAGGACGCCAGTTTTACGGTCAACGGGCTGACGACCACCAGCTCCACCAACGCCTATACGATCAACGGGGTGACGTTCCGGTTCCAATCGACCGGGTCGGCGACGGTCACCGTATCGAGCGATGTGGATTCCGTCGTCAACGCCGTCAAGGCGTTTGTGGACAAATACAATGCGACGATGAAGCTGATGGCGGACCTGTATTCCGAGAAGCGGAACTACGACTACCCGCCGTTGACGGACGAGCAAAAGGCCCAGATGACCCAAGATCAGATCGATAAATGGGAAAAAATGGCCAAGAGCGGGATGCTGGCGAACGATTCCCTGCTCGGCGGGGTCATCGATTCCCTTCGCTCGGTCGCCGGCTCCGTGATGTCCGGGCAGTCGCCTTCCGTGATCGACGGGAAACAGGTGACGCTGAACAGCTTGGCCTCCATCGGGATCACGACGGGGGACTGGTGGGAGCGCGGACAGTTGCATGTGGACGAGAACAAGTTGCGCGCCGCCTTGCAGGCGGATCCGGAGGCGGTGATGCGGCTGTTCACGAATCCGACCTCCAGTTTGACCGATACCACGGACCCCAACGCCGGAATTGCCGCCAAGCTGTACAACGCCGTGAATCTCGCCATCGACCGGATCAGCCGGCAGGCGGGCAGCGCGTCGGCGCTGGTGGACAACAGCTGGATCGGCCAACAGATTCGGGAGATCGACGAGCGGGCGGACGGTATGCGGAGACAGCTCGATGAGAAAAGACAGTATTATTACCTGCAATTCACGCGGATGGAACAGGCCCTGTCCCAATTGAGCAGCCAAGCGGCTTATTTTGCTTCCATGCTGGGACGTTGACGGGAGGGAAGCGATGCCCATGACGGATGCGCGCCAGGCGTATGCGGCGTACCGGGCGGCGTCGGTGCAGACGGCGCCCCCGGACCGCCTTCTCTTGATGCTGTACGACGGATTGGTCCAATTTCTGGAGGGAGCCCGGGAAGCGCTGTCTGCCCGGCGGTGGGAAGATGCTCACCGGCAACTGGTGCGGAGCCAGGACATTCTGCGGGAACTGATGGTCACCCTCAATATGGAGTATGAGATTTCGCGATCCCTCATGGCCTTATACGATTATTACTACCGCCGCCTCGTCGAGGCCAACGTCAAAAAGGAAACCGGGCCGGTGGAGGAAGTGCTGGCTCACGTGCGTGAACTGCGGGAAGCGTGGGCTCAAGCAGCTTTGGCCAGCCGGCATTCAAACGGGTAAAACGAGAGAGGTTATGCGATGCAAACGCGAAGCGACACCAACGACAATGATAGAATTCATGAAATTTTGCGCACCCAAGAAGAGCTTCTGACGGAGATGCTCTCCTTGGGGGAACAGATTCTCTTGGGCCGGGAGCGGGGCCTGACGATCGACCAGATTTTGGCCGTGATGGACGCCAGGCGAAGTGCGTTTGTCCGGTTAAAAAAGGTGGAATTGCCGCAGAGCCTCCGGCTGGCGGATCTCGCAGACAGTGCCGATCCGGCCGTCCGGGAGGCGGCGGGCCGGGTACGGGCCCAATTTGAAGCGGTCATGGAACAGGATCAGCGGTTGCGGTTGCAACTGCAGAACCTGCTCGGTGAAGTGGGCGACGAGTTGCTCAAAATTCAACAATCTCTCCGGGCGGAACGCGTGTACCGCCTCGAGAACCGAGCGGCGGACGGCGTGTTTTTCGACCGCCGGAGTTAAGGCCGGGCGGATTCCCGAAGGGCCTTCTCCGGCGTTTCTTTTTGTCCAGATTATCCCCAACGGCCTGTGGATAAATTGGGGATGGTTTGGCGAGTTGTTCACACCCCCTTGTGGATAATGTGGATAACGAGCTTGGAAGTCCTATTAATCGGGAGTTGGGGTGTGGATAAGCTTGTGGGGAAATCGGTGGCTCACGCGGCCGGGAGCCCGCCGGTCGCTGTGGATTCTGTGGATAACCCGGGCTGCGGGTAGAATCCGGGCGGGCGGGTATAGGGCGATTCCGGCCGGTGTAAACTACCCGGTAGCGCCACCATCGTCCGGGAGCCGACCGGATCCATCGGCGGGTGGCCGAAGTTATCACCGGGAGGAATGAAGGAATCGATGCAAGGACGTGTCAAGTGGTTCAATTCGGACAAGGGTTACGGATTTATTTCACGGGACGATGGGGAGGACGTGTTCGTACACTATTCGGCCATCCAGACCCCCGGCTTCCGGACGTTGACCGAAGGTCAACTGGTGGAATTCGACATCGTCCAAGGGGCTCGGGGACCTCAAGCGGCAAACGTCGTGCCGGTCGGTCCGTAGCCCTTTCCGGCGCTGGGCCCGGCGGTCCGGACGCAGGTCCGGTCTCCGCCGGGCTTGTTTTTGTTTCTGTGACAGGGCGGTGGAAAATCCGGCAAATTCTCTTGACCGGGGTTGAATCGGCAGGATTTTATGCGATCTTATGGAATATTGAATACACCACGGAAGGGAGGAAGGCCCCCATGAGAATTCATGTTCGCGGAGACAACCTCGCCGTGACCGACGCGTTGAAAGATTACGCCGTTCGCAAGGTGGGGCGCTTGGAAAAGTATTTCGAGGCGCCCGCCGATCAGGACGTCTACGTGACCCTGTCGGTGCTGCGGGGTCAACACAAGGTCGAAGTGACGATGACTCTCGGCGGGATCGTATTCCGTGCCGAGGAGAAATCGGGGGATATGTACAGCTCCCTGGATTTGGTTGTGGATAAGTTGGTCTCCCAGATCGAGCGGCACAAGACGAAGATCAACCGGCGTTTCCGCCAGGAGGGCATCCGGACGCTCTTGAAAGAATCGGTTTCCGAATCGGCCTCCGATCTCCGGGGGGACGCGCCGCCGGAAAAGGAGGAAACCGGGGAAGTGGTTCGGGTGAAGCGGTTTCCGGTCAAACCCATGCAAGTGGAAGAGGCCATTTTGCAGATGGACCTGTTGGGACACGATTTCTTCGTCTTCGCCAATGCCGAGACGGACCAGGTCAACGTGGTGTACCGCCGGAAAGACGGCCATTACGGCCTGATTGAGCCGGAGTTCTGACCGGGAAGGGTGCCGGAAAGCGGCGCTCCGGGCGTGTTTGCGGACGGGGGAGGCCAGCCTCCCCCGTTTTGATGCGCGCCGGCGCGCGGGAACCGGCCGGTGGACTGGCTTTCTCTTACAAAACGTGATACAATGACTGTCTGAAACGACCGCCGGCCGGTGCGGCTGCCTGCGGGCCGGCGGGATATCGCCTTGGCCGGAGGCGGGCAGAGGCGGAGAGGAGAAAGGAGTGGTCCTGTTGCTGGGACTCCTCAAAAAAATTGTCGGCGGTTCCAACGAACGGGAACTGAAGCGGTTATATCCCATCGTCGACCGGATCAACGCCCTTGAACCCGAGGTTCAAGGGCTTTCGGATGACCAACTGCGGGCAAAGACGTCGGAGTTCAAAGAGCGGTACGCCAACGGGGAACACCTGGACGACCTGCTGCCCGAAGCCTTCGCCGTGGTGCGCGAAGCGGCCCGGCGGGTTTTGGGCATGCGGCATTTTGACGTCCAGTTGCTCGGCGGGATCGTCCTCCACCAGGGGCGGGTGGCCGAAATGAAAACCGGGGAAGGGAAAACCCTGGTGGCCACGTTGCCCTCCTATCTCAACGCCCTGACGGGCCAGGGCGTGCACGTCGTGACGGTGAACGATTATTTGGCCCGCCGCGACTCCGAATGGATGGGCCAGATCCACCGGTTCCTCGGCCTCACGGTGGGGCTCAACATTCCGGGGATGAGCCACAGCGAAAAGCAAGCCGCATACCGGGCGGACATCACCTACGGGACGAACAACGAATTCGGCTTCGACTATCTGCGGGACAACATGGTCATGTACAAGGAACAGATGGTGCAGCGCCCGCTGTACTACGCCATCGTCGACGAGGTGGACAGCATTCTCATCGACGAGGCGAGAACGCCCTTGATCATCTCCGGACCGGCGGAAAAATCCACCGACCTGTACGTCCGGGCGAATCTGTTCGTCGCGAATCTGACTCCGGGCGAGGATTATGTCGTCGACGAGAAGGCCAAATCGGTGACCCTGACGGAACAAGGGGTCCAAAAGGCGGAGCGGTTTTTCAACCTCCAGAACTTGTACGACCACGCCAACGTGACCATTCACCACCACATCACCCAAGCCCTCAAGGCCCACGGCCTGTTTAAGCGGGACCGGGATTACGTGGTGCAAAACGGCGAGGTCATCATCGTCGACGAATTCACCGGCCGCCTCATGTACGGCCGGCGGTATTCGGAGGGCCTGCACCAGGCCATCGAGGCCAAAGAAGGAGTGCGGATTCAGAACGAGAGCAAGACGCTCGCGACGATTACCCTGCAGAACTACTTCCGCATGTACAAAAAGCTGGCCGGCATGACCGGCACCGCCAAAACGGAAGAAGAGGAGCTCCGGAGCATCTACGGGATGGACGTGGTGGTCATTCCCACGAACAAGCCCATGATCCGGGTCGATCTCCCCGACGTGGTCTACAAGACCGAGCGGGCCAAGTTTCGGGCGGTGGTGGAAGAGATCGCCCGCCGGCACGCCACCGGCCAGCCGGTTCTCGTGGGGACGACCTCCATCGAGAAATCGGAGATGCTGTCGGAGATGCTCAAGAAGCGCGGCATCAAGCACCAGGTGCTCAACGCCAAACACCACGAGCGGGAGGCGGAGATCGTCGCCAAGGCGGGTCAGAAGGGCGCGGTGACCATCGCCACCAACATGGCCGGCCGCGGGACGGACATCATCCTCGGGGAAGGTGTCGCCGAACTCGGCGGTCTGCATATTATTGGGACGGAGCGCCACGAGAGCCGGCGGATCGACAACCAGCTCCGCGGGCGCGCCGGCCGCCAGGGAGACCCGGGATCCTCCCAATTTTTCCTTTCCCTCGAGGACGATCTGATGCGCCTGTTCGGCTCCGAGAGCACCATGGCGATCATGGATCGCTTGGGCCTGGAGGAAGATCAGCCCATCGAAAGCCGGCTGGTCACCCGGGCCATCGAGAGCGCCCAGAAAAAAGTGGAAGGGAACAATTTCGACCTCCGCAAGCACGTCCTGAAGTACGACGACGTCATGAACCAGCAGCGGGAAATCATGTACAAGCAGCGCCGGGAGATTCTCGAACGGGAGAACCTCCGGGACGTGGTCGTCGGCATGATCGAGGATCTGATCGATTGGATGCTGGATACCTACGCGCCGGAGGATCAAATTCCGGAGGAATGGGATTTGACGGGGCTTTACGAATACGCCGAGCACACCTTCCTCCTGCCGGGTGCCTTGTCGGTGGAACAACTCCAGGGCAAGAGCCGCGAGGAAATCCGGGAGATCCTGTTGGAAGCCGTCAACCGGCAGTATGACCAGCGCGAACAGCAGCTCGGCCCGATGATGCGGGAATTCGAACGGGTGGTGTTGCTCCGGGCCGTCGACAGCAAGTGGATGGACCACATCGATGCGATGGACCATCTCCGGCAGGGGATCCACCTGCGCGCATACGGCCAGCGCGACCCCCTCGTCGAGTATAAGTTCGAGGGCTTCCAGATGTTCGAAGAAATGATCCACAGCATCCGCGAAGAGGTGGCGACGTATATTTTCAAGGCGTACGTGGCGGTGGAACAGGCGGTGCCGGTTCAGAGCCAGGTGGTGGTCCAGGGAGAAGCGGTTTCCCCGAAGGACGACGGGGTGAAAAAGCCCGTGGTCAACCGGGAGCAGGTCGGACGGAACGACCTGTGTCCCTGCGGAAGCGGAAAGAAATACAAAAAATGTCACGGCTCATGAGGTGGTTTTTCAATGGCCCAGACGTTCGGCGAACTCCGTCAGGCGCTCCAGGAAGCGGGGAAGCGCCTCGACGAAATCGGGAGGTCTCTTTGACCTCCCCGGAAAAAAAGCGCAAATCGCGGCTTTGGAGGAGCAGATGGCGGCTCCCGGTTTCTGGGACGACCAGGAGGGCGCCCAGAAGGTGATCACCGAGGCGAATCGCCTCAAGGATTTGGTGGAACGGGTCGAAACCCTCCGGGCCCGCCTCGACGATTTGGAAGTGCTGTGGGAATTGGGGCACGAGGAGGGCGACGAGAGCGTCCTCCGGGAAATCGAAGACGGCCTCGAGAAAGTGCAGCGCCAGATGGCCGATTTTGAGCTGGAATTGATGCTCAGCGGTCCTTACGACAAAAATAACGCGATTGTCGAGCTGCATCCCGGGGCGGGGGGGACCGAGTCCCAAGACTGGGCGGCGATGTTGCTGCGCATGTACACCCGCTGGGCGGAGTCCCGGGGTTACAAGGTCGAAGTCCTCGACTACCTCCCGGGCGAGGAAGCCGGGGTGAAAAGCGTCACGTTGCTCATCAAGGGGCACAATGCCTACGGCTATTTGAAGGCGGAACGGGGGGTGCACCGGCTCGTCCGCATTTCCCCCTTCGACGCGTCGGGGCGGCGCCACACCAGTTTCGCCTCCGTCGACGTCCTGCCCGAATTGGACGACGACGTCGAGGTGGAAATCCGGCCGGAGGACCTCAAGATCGACACCTACCGGTCCAGCGGCGCCGGAGGGCAACACGTCAACACCACCGACTCGGCGGTGCGGATCACCCACATTCCCACCGGCATCGTGGTCACCTGCCAGTCCGAGCGGTCCCAGATCAAAAACCGGGCCACGGCGATGAAGATTCTCGCCGCCCGGCTCTATGAACGGCGCCGCCGGGAACAAGAACAGCAAATTGCGGCCCTGCGCGGGGAACAAAAGGAAATCGCGTGGGGAAGCCAGATCCGTTCTTACGTGTTCCACCCTTATTCCCTCGTCAAGGATCACCGGACGGGGGTCGAGGTCGGCAATGTCCAGGCGGTGATGGACGGCGAGATCGACGAATTCATCGACGCCTGGCTGAGAAAACAGGTGGCAGACCGGCTGGAGGGCGGGGAGGAGTCCGCGGCGGCGTCCCGGTAAGGCGCGGCGGGCTCCGGAGGCCCGGGCGGCCGGACTCCCGCCTTCCCGTTTTTCGGAGTTCCTTTCTTCATTTGTTGATTTCTGTTCCCGTATCCGTTATTATAGACATGAGTTACCTTCGCGGGCCCATAGCTCAGTTGGTCAGAGCCGCCGGCTCATAACCGGATGGTCCCAGGTTCGAGTCCTGGTGGGCCCACCAAATCGAAGGCGGCGTTCAACGCCGTTTTTTTCGGCCCCCGTTTTCACAGTCGTGAAATTGGAGCGGAACCGGGGCGGAGGAGATCTTACGACGACCCGTTCCCGGCGTCGAAATCCCTCCTCCACATGCGCTCCAGCCATTTCTCCATTTGCTCCGGCGGGACGTGCGCCTCCTGAAGCCGTTTGGCCAAGTGCAGGTAAGGAGCCGCGTCCTCCCGGGCGACAAAACTCCGGATCTCTTCCGGCAAGTGCTCCAAGGTGGCGCGTTCCGGACGTTCCGGCGACAGGGCGGCCAGCCGGCGCACCGTTTCCGCGTCCGGGTCGTCCAGAAAGGTCCAGAGGGGGACTTCGAGGGCTTCGGCGAGGCGGACCGCCACCATGAAGGACGGTTTGGTTCGAGTTCCCCGCTCCAGAGAGGAGATATGGCTGATGGACAGTCCCGAACGGGCCGCCAACTGTTCGAGGGTCCAGCCCCGGTTCGTCCGAAGTTGCTTCAATTTTGCACCAAACGTGTAGTTCATCGGGATCATCCTTGATGGCTAGGCGTTTTGATCCCAGTATACCGGTTCTCTACACTTGTGTAAACCGAGGCCGGCTCTCCCGGGCTGGCTTTTTTACCCGATTCGATTCTCCAGTCGTGAAAATTTCGGGCGGATCGCAATGGGGGAGGGATTCCCGTGACCGGGAAACGGGTGATCGGAGAACGCCTCAAAGAGTTGAGGCTGGAGCGCGGCTTGACAGTGAAGGAACTGGCGGAGCGGGCCGGGGTCTCCCAAAGTTATGTCTACGCCGTCGAGGCGGGGACTCGCGGCAGTCAAGTGGACAAGCTCGTGCGCATCGCCAAGGCGTTGGGGGTGGATCTGTCGACTCTCATCGGGGAAGGAGGGAATTGAACGACCGGTCGATTGTGCCTCCGGCCGGGAGGGGCTATACTGGAGGTGACCGATGAAAGGGAGAGGTGAACGCCGTGGGTGATGTCGTGTTGTACGAGGTGAGGGAAGGGGTCGGGACCGTTACGATCAACCGGCCCGAAGTGCTCAATGCTTTGACGGACGAAGTGTTGAGCGGAATGACCTCGGCGCTGGCGGAAGCGGAGCGGGACGAACGGGTCCGCTGCGTGGTGATCACCGGAGCAGGCAACGGCTTTTCGGCCGGCCTGGATTTGCGGCAGGCCAGTCCGAGCGCCATGCAGAACATCGACCTGCATGTGCGGCGGGATTTCAACCCGTTGATTATGAAAATCCACCATATGCCCAAACCCGTTCTGGCAGCGGTGGGCGGCGTCGCGGCGGGAGCCGGGTTGGGGCTGGCTCTGGCTGCGGATCTCCGGATCGCCTCCAGCGACGCGCGTTTTGTGATGGCATTCATCCGGATCGGACTGGTGCCGGATTCGGGAACCAGCTATTTCTTGCCCCGGCTGGTCGGGTTGGGCCGGGCCATGGAGCTGGCGCTGACGGGCGAGATCCTGGAGGCCGGGGAAGCCCATCGCATCGGGTTGGTCAATCGCGTGGTGCCGCCGGAGCGGCTGAAGGAGGAAACCGAGGCCCTGGCGCGGCGGCTGGCTCAGGGGCCGACGTATGCCATGGGATTGACCAAACAGATGATGTACGAAGGAGCCGGCGGCAGCCTGTCCGACGCCCTGGACCGCGAAGCGGCTTTCCAGGCCCGGGCGGCCTTAAGCGGGGATTTTGCCGAAGGAGTGCGCGCGTTCCTGGAAAAGCGCAAACCGGAATTTCGCGGACGGTAATCCTGAATTTCTCCGGAGCAAGCGCCCGGAGGGGTTTTCGTGCGCTGGTGCTTTCCCCCGGTGATCCGGTACAATCATAGAGAAGAATGGTCACATATCGCTCGGAAACCGTGGTCCGCGGGGCCGCGGGCCGCTGCGGGTGGGGGGTCTTGGCATGCCACTGGATAAGCTGCGGGACCGGACGGTGGATCAACTGTTCGAGGCGATCCTCCAATTGCGGACGGTGGAAGAGTGCTACCGTTTTTTTGACGATTTGTGCACGGTGAACGAGGTCCAAGCGCTGGCCCAACGGCTGGAAGTGGCCCGCATGTTGCGCCAGGGATCCACTTACAGTCAAATCGAAGCCCGGACGGGCGCGAGTACCGCCACCATCAGCCGGGTGAAGCGGTGCTTGAACTACGGAACGGACGGATACGATCTCGTGTTGAGCCGGCTCAACCGGTAACGGCCGGACGCGGGCGGACGGCCGGTGTGCCTGCGGAGGCGGTCGAATCGCCCAGGTATGAGCGCCCCTTTCAGGCCGCAGAATAGGCTTGAAAGGAGGCGAAACCCCATGGCATATGCCATTTTTTGGACCATCGTCGTCATTGCGGCGGCCGTTGCTCTGGCGTACCTCTTTTCTCAGCCGGCAGAGGATGAGGGGCGCCGGACGGCTGCCCGGTTGAAAAACAGGGAATCGATCGATACGGAGTTCGGGGAGAGTCCGGGGGCCGGCGAAGCGGGCGGGCGGTCCGGAGAACGGACCCGCGCCGCGGACCGGACGGAGTCTTGGAACGAAGGGACGCCCTCCGGCGGCGTCGCGGGTTCCGGGGCCGCGCAAGCGCCCCGGCCGGAGGGACAGAGCGGGCGTCCCAATGAGGCGGAGGCGGCGGCCAGGGCGGCCCCGGGAGAGCGAAACACCCGTCCCGGCGAATAGCCGCGGGGCGGGTTCGGCACTTGCGGACGGAAGTCCTCCGGGCGGCCCGGTCCGGAGGGCGGTCCGTTCGCGGTACGCACCTCGGTTTGCACGGGAGACGGCCGGAGGCGGTAGACCGGCCGTCGTCTTGTTATGCCGCCCTCTTGTGCCGTCTTGTTATAATAGAGGCGGGCCGGAGAGTCCGGACTTCGCGAAGGGCGAAAGGCGGGTTACGTAGATGAAGCGAGCGGGGGAACCGGCATCCGAAGTGGAGGAACTGTTGGGCGGATTGAACGAAGTCCAGCGAGAGGCGGTCTGCTGGACCGAAGGACCGCTGCTCATTCTGGCCGGCGCGGGCAGCGGGAAAACCCGGGTGTTGACCCACCGGGTGGCGTATCTGTTGGCCACGCGGAAGGCGCCTCCGTGGGGGCTATTGGCCATCACCTTTACGAACAAGGCGGCCCGGGAAATGCAAGAACGGATCGCCCGCTTGGTCGGGCCGCAAGCGTCGGAGGTGTGGGTGTCCACCTTCCACAGCTTTTGCGTCCGGGTATTGCGCCGGCACATTGAGAAGATCGGCTTTACCAGGTCGTTCACCATCCTGGATGCGGCCGACCAGACGGCGGCGGTCAAACAGGTATTAGAAGAATTGAATCTGGATCCGAAAAAATTTGATCCGCGACGGGTGGCGGCGGCGATCAGCGCCCTCAAGAACGAACTGGTGGGACCGGAGGAGGCCGCCGGGAAGGCCGGAGATTTTTTCGAGGACGTGGTCGCGCGGGTCTACGGCGCTTACCAGGAGAAATTGCGCGCAAACAACTCCCTGGATTTCGACGATTTGCTCATGAAGACGGTGGAGTTGTGGGAAGCCGTTCCGGAAGCCCTCGAAGAAGACCAGAGGCGGTTTGTCTATCTGCATGTGGACGAATATCAAGACACCAACCGCGCGCAATACGTGTTGATCCGGAAGTTGGCGGAACGGCGGCGGAATCTGTGCGTCGTCGGGGATTCGGATCAGGCCATCTACGGCTGGCGGGGGGCCGACGTCCGGAACATCTTAGATTTCGAGTCCGATTATCCGGACGCCAAAGTCATCAAAATGGAACAGAATTACCGGTCCACCCGGCGGATTCTCGCGGCGGCCAACGCGGTGATCGCCCGGAACGTCATGCGGAAGGACAAGCGCCTGTGGTCCGAACGTCCGGAGGGGGATCCGGTGGGGCTGTATGAAGCCTACGACGAACAGGCGGAAGCTTATTTTGTCGTCGACCAGATCCGGCGCCACGTCGAAGGCGGAGGGCGGTACGGCGACATCGCGGTGCTGTACCGGACCAACGCCCAGTCCCGGGTACTGGAAGAAGCGCTGATCAAATCTTCGATTCCCTACGAAGTGATCGGCGGGCTCAAATTCTACGAGCGCAAAGAGATCAAGGATATTCTGGCGTATCTCCGGGTTCTGGCCAATCCCCGGGACGACTTCAGCACGTTGCGGATTCTGAACGTGCCGAGGCGGGGGATCGGAGAGGGGACCGTGGCGAAGGCGGCCGCCTTTGCGGAGGAACACGGCCTCTCCCTGTACGGCGCCCTCGAACGGGTGGAAGAGATCGGCCTGTCGCCGAGGTTGGCGGCGGCGGTTCGCCAGTTTGTCGACGTGACGGCCGCCCTGCGTGCCATGGCCCCGTATCTCAGTGTGACGGAGTTGGTGGATGAACTGCTCGAGCGAACGGGATACCGGGCCGCCCTCCTGCAAGAGGGAACCCTGGAGGCCCAAGGCCGGCTGGAAAACCTGGAGGAGTTTCGCTCCGTGACGCAAGAGTTCGACCGCCGGCATGAAGTGGCGGAAGAGGGCCGTCTCGAGGCGTTCCTCTCGGAGGTGGCCCTGGTGAACGATGTGGACCTGGCGGAAGAAGGGGACGGCGTCACCCTGATGACCCTTCACAGCGCCAAGGGATTGGAGTTTCCGGTGGTGTTCATCGTGGGGATGGAGGAAGGGGTCTTTCCCCATTCCCGGGTGCTGGACGATCCCGATCAACTGGAGGAAGAGCGGCGCCTCTGTTATGTGGGAATCACCCGGGCAAAGGACAAGCTGTTCGTCAGCCGGGCCCAGCAACGCAACTTGTACGGAAGGCTCCAGTCCAATCCGCCATCCCGATTTTTGGAAGAAATCCCCGAAGAGCTGCTCCGGCGGATGCCTCCTCCGGGGGGGCGGCAGGCGCTTTCCGATTCCTTCTTTGATTGGCCGGCAGGACGGGGGACCTTCGGACCCCTCCGCTTGCCCGAGGGATTCGGTGCGGATCCTGGGGAGCGGTGGGCCGCCGGAGACCGCGTGTTGCACCGCAAATGGGGAGAGGGCCGGGTGGTCCGGCTCATGGGCGAAGGGGATGATACGGAATTGGTGGTGGCGTTTCCTCCGCCCGTGGGGGAACGCCGCCTTCTGGTCCGGTTTGCCCCCATCCGCAAAATTCGGGAAGAGGTGTGAGAGGAAAGGGGCGTTGCGGGTGACCGACCGCGAAGAGGCCGCCCGGCGCATCGAAGCGCTCCGGGAGGCGATCCGTCGATACGATTACCACTACTATGTTTTGGATGATCCGCTGGTGGACGACGCGGAATACGACCGGTGCATGCGCGAACTGGAGGAGTGGGAGGCCCGCTGGCCGGATTTGGCGACGCCGGATTCGCCGACCCGGCGCGTGGGCGGACAGCCGCTGGACTCCTTTTCCAAGGTCATTCACCGGCGGCCGATGCTGTCCCTGGCCAACGCCTTCGGCGAAGGGGATCTCCGGGATTTCGACCGGCGGGTTCGGGCCGCCCTTCCCGGCGAAGAGGTCGAATACGTCTGCGAACTCAAAATCGACGGCCTCGCCGTGTCGCTGCGGTACGAGAACGGGCAATTCGTCCAGGGGGCGACGCGGGGCGACGGCGTACAGGGGGAGGACATCACCCAGAATCTCCGCACGATCCGGGTGCTGCCCCTTCGCCTCCGCGAACCGGTGACCGTGGAGGTGCGGGGTGAAGCGTACATGCCCCGGAAGGTCTTTGTGCGGGTGAACCGGGAGCGGGAGGAGGCCGGAGAGGCGACCTTCGCCAATCCGCGCAACGCGGCGGCGGGCTCCCTCCGCCAGTTGGACCCGCGGGTGGCGGCGCGGCGGGGCTTGGCCCTCTGGGTGTACGCCGCCGTTTTGGAGGAGGAAGGCGCCGGCGGCACCGCCGGCCGCCTCCGAACCCACGAGGAGGTGCTCCGCTGGCTGGAAACCCTGGGATTTCCGGTCAATCCGGTGCGGCGGGTATGCCGGACCGTCGACGAGGTGATGGCTTTTCTGAAAGAAGGGGAACGGCGGCGGGGAAGCCTTCCTTACGACATCGACGGCGTGGTGATCAAAGTCAACGACCTGCGCCAGCAAGAGCGCCTGGGGGCAACGGCGAAAAGTCCCCGGTGGGCCGTCGCCTATAAATTTGCCGCCGAACAAGCGGAGACGCGGGTTTTGGACATCGAAGTGAGCGTGGGGCGAACGGGGGTGGTGACGCCCACCGCCGTGCTCGAACCGGTTTTCCTGGCCGGCACCACGGTGAGCCGGGCGAGCCTCCACAACGAAGACCTGATCCGGGAAAAGGACGTGCGGATCGGCGACGTGGTGGTGGTGCAAAAAGCGGGCGACATCATTCCCGAAATCGTCCGGGTCCGGGCGGATCTGCGCACCGGAGGGGAAAAGCCGTTCGCGATGCCCCGGACCTGCCCGGCGTGCGGCTCGTCCTTGGTCCGGCTGGAGGAAGAGGTGGCCTTGCGCTGTCTCAACCCCGACTGTCCCGCCCAGATTCAGGAGGGCATCATCCATTTTGTCTCCCGGGATGCCATGAACATCGAAGGGCTGGGGGAAATGATCGTCGCCCAACTGTACCAGGCCGGCCTGATCCGGAGCGTGGCCGACCTGTACGATTTGCGGCGGGAGGATTTGCTGCCCCTGGAGCGCATGGGAGAAAAATCGGTCGAAAATCTTTTGCAGGCGATTGAGCGGAGCAAGGAGAATTCTTTAGAGCGGCTGATCTTCGGCCTGGGCATCCGGTATATCGGGGAAAAGGCTTCCCGCCTGCTGGCCGCCCACTTCAAGACGATGGACCGCCTGATGGCGGCCGGGCGGGACGAGTTGCTGGCCGTGCCGGAAATTGGGCCGAAGATGGCCGACAGCCTCCGGGCATACTTTGGTCAAGAGTCCGCCCGGCGCCTGATCGAACGGCTCCGGGAACGGGGTGTCAACATGACCTATCGGGGTGAGGAGGCGGTCGTCGAGTCCCCCCTGACGGGCAAGACGGTGGTGCTCACCGGCACGTTGTCTTCCATGGGGAGAAAGGAGGCCCAGGAGTGGGTCCGGCGGCTGGGCGGCCGGGTGACGGGCAGCGTCAGCCGCAACACCGACGTGGTGATCGCGGGAGAAAACCCCGGGTCTAAGCTTGAAAAGGCGTTTCAGCTGGGAATTCGGGTGATGGATGAGGAAACATTTCTCTCCATCGTCCGCCAGGCCGGATTTTAAGGGCGCAAAGAAAAGAATCATCTGGTATAATAGACGCGACTTGTCGCAGGCAATAGGAGGCCGGAGGAATGGCTTACCTTCTGGCATTTGCCGCCGCCTTTGCCATCGTGCACGCCATGGTGCCGGGGATCCGGCGCCTGGCTTTGCGGTGGCGGTTCGTAGACGTACCCACCCAGCGCAAAATTCACAAGGAGCCCGTGCCGCTCATGGGCGGAGTGGCCCTGTACCTCGGTTTTCTCTCGGCGGCCTTCCTCACCGCATTTTGGTCGCCCCAGTTCAATATGACCCCCGACTTTTGGGGCATCGCGTTGGGCGGGTTGGTGATCGCCGGAACCGGACTGCTCGACGATTGGTATAAGACCCGCGGGAAAGAGTTCTCGCCCTGGCCGAAACTGATCATGCAGTTTGTCGCGGCGGGAATTCTCGTCGCGTTCGGCGTGCAGATCAAATGGGTGACGCTTCCGTTCACCGAGCAGGGAATGTATTTATTGCCCGACTGGCTGTCGGTCCCGGCCACTCTCTTGTGGGTGGTGGCCATCACGAACATGATCAACTTTTTGGACGGAGTGGACGGGCTGGCGGCGGGGATCTCCGCCATCTCGTCGACGACTCTCTTTTTTGTGGCCCTGTTGAAAGGGCAGGAGGCGACCGCCCTGTACGCCGCGGTGATGATCGGCGTGACGCTGGCCTTTTTGAGGCACAATTTTCACCCGGCGAAGATTTTTATGGGCGACGCCGGGGCGATGTTTCTCGGGTTTGCGCTGGCCGCCATTTCGGTGGACGGCGCCTTTAAGAGCGCGACCCTGGTGTCGGTGCTCGTTCCCGTTTTGGCTTTGGGAGTGCCGATTTTTGACACCGTGTACGTCATCTTGCGGCGATTGAAGGAAAATCGCCCGATTTACGCGGCGGACAAGGGGCACACCTTCCACCTGTTGATGAGGTCGGGCATGAACCAGATCCAGACGGTGGCCTTCCTCTATCTGCTCGGCATTTGTTTCTCCCTGGCCTCCATCGTCGTCTTGCTGGCGGCCCGGTGACCGGCCGCGGTGACCGGCCGGCCGGAAGGGGACAGACCGGCGGAAAGGGGACAGATCGGGACGGACCCGGCGACGAGGGCGAATGCCCTGGTTTGCCGGGTTTTTTGGCGCTGTGATATAATTGCAAAATGAGTGTGTACGAGTATCGGGCGGAGGTGGCGGTTTTGAAAATCTCGTTGGAGCAGGTGGAGCACGTGGCGCGGCTCGCCCGCCTGTCCCTCTCCGAGGATGAAGCGCGGCGCTATACCGAGCAATTGGAGGCGATTCTGGAGTTTGCGGACCAGCTCCAGGAGCTGGATGTCTCCGGAGTGCCGCCGACGAGCCACGTTCTCCCGATCTACAACGTCTTGCGGGAGGACGAGGAGCAGCCCGGCCTCACCCGGGAAGAGGCCCTGGCGGGGGCTCCGGACAGCGAGGACGGCCAGTTCCGGGTGCCGGCGATTCTGGAGGGATGATCGGCGATGGCGATGTGGCGCTGGAGCGTACGGGAGATGGCGGATCGGGTGCGGGCCGGCGAGGTCAAGCCGTCGGAATTGACTGAGGCGGTTTTGGCGCGGATCCGCGAGACGGAAGGGAAAATCCGGGCCTTTTTACATATGGATGAGGAGGCGGCGATGAGCCGGGCCCGGGGGCTGGACGGGCGGGCCGGCGAAGCCCGGGGACTGCTGTTCGGCGTGCCCGGGGCGGTGAAAGACAATCTTTGCACCGCCGGGGTGCGCACCACCTGCGCCAGCCGCATCTTGGCCAATTACGTGCCGCCCTACACGGCGACGGCGGTTTGCAAGCTGGAGGAGCACGGGGCGGTCCTGGTGGGCAAAACCAACATGGACGAGTTCGCCATGGGTTCCTCGACGGAGAACTCGGCGTTCCAGAAGACGGCGAACCCCTGGGATTTGAACCGCGTGCCGGGAGGGTCCAGCGGCGGTTCCGCTGCGGCGGTGGCGGCGGGACAGGTGCCCTTCGCCCTCGGATCGGACACCGGCGGTTCGATCCGGCAGCCCGCCGCCTTCTGCGGAGTGGTGGGGCTCAAACCGACCTACGGACGGGTTTCCCGGTACGGCCTGGTGGCCTTTGCCTCTTCCTTGGACCAAATCGGCCCGATCACCCGGACGGTGGAGGACGCGGCCCTGGTGCTCCAGGCGATTGCCGGGCGCGATCCCCGGGATTCGACGTCGGCGCCGGTGGAGGTGCCCGATTGGACGGCGAGCCTCACCGGCGAGGTGAAGGGGATGCGCTTGGCGGTGCCCCGGGAGTACATCGGCGAGGGCACCGATCCGGCGGTGGCGGAGGCGGTGAAGCGGGCGGTGGAGACCCTGGCGGGATTGGGCGCCGTGGTGGAAGAGGTCTCTCTGCCCCACACGAAATACGCGGTGGCCGTCTATTATTTGATCGCCCCGGCCGAGGCCTCGTCGAACCTCGCCCGGTACGACGGCGTGCGGTACGGCGTGCGGGTGGAGGGCGACAACCTGATCGACATGTACGGCCGCACCCGCAGCCAGGGATTCGGCCCCGAAGTCAAGCGGCGGATCATGCTGGGGACCTATGCCCTGAGTTCCGGGTATTACGACGCGTATTATCTGCGGGCCCAGAAGGTGCGGACGTTGATCCGGCGGGATTTTGAGGCGGTGTTTGAGCGGTTCGACGCCGTCGTGGCGCCGACGGCCCCGACGACGGCGTTCCGGTTCGGGGAAAAGATCGAAGATCCGCTGACGATGTATTTGAACGACGTGTTGACGATTCCGGTCAACCTGGCCGGTCTGCCGGCGATCAGCGTCCCCTGCGGGCTGGCCGGGGGATTGCCGGTGGGGTTGCAGGTCATCGGGAAGCCCTTCGATGAGGCGACGGTGCTCCGGGTTGCCCACGCCTACGAACAGGCGGCGGCCCTGAAATTGGAACCGGCAGGTCTGTGAGAAGGGGGGAGCGGGAACAATGGAGTTTGAAACGGTGATCGGGCTCGAGGTGCACGTGGAGTTGGCCACCAAGACGAAAATTTTCTGCGGCTGCTCGACGGAGTTCGGCGCTCCCCCGAATACCCACGTGTGCCCGGTGTGTCTCGGCCATCCGGGGGTCTTGCCGGTGCTCAACCGCCGGGCGCTGGAGTTGGCCATGAAGGCGGCCCTCGCCCTGAACTGCCGAATTGCCCGGGAGAGCAAGTTCGACCGCAAAAACTATTTCTATCCCGATTTGCCGAAGGCTTATCAAATCTCCCAATACGACATGCCGATCGGGGAGGACGGGTACATCGAGATCGAGGTGGACGGGCGGACGAAACGGATCGGCATCACCCGGGTGCACCTGGAAGAGGATGCCGGCAAGCTGATGCACAGTGCGGACGGCCTCCATTCTCTGGTGGATTTTAACCGGGTGGGCGTGCCCTTGATCGAGATCGTCTCGGAGCCGGACATGCGGTCTCCGGAAGAGGCCCGGGCCTACTTGGAAAAGTTGAAGGCGATCATGCAATACTGCGAGATCTCCGACGTGCGCATGGAGGAGGGGTCCCTCCGCTGCGACGCCAACATTTCCCTTCGCCCGGCGGGATCGACCTCCTTCGGGACCAAGACGGAGATCAAGAATCTGAACTCTTTCCGCAATGTGCAGCGGGGGCTGGAATACGAACAGGAGCGCCAGCGGCAGATCCTGCTGTCCGGGGGAGAGGTGGTTCAGGAGACCCGGCGGTGGGACGAGGCGACGGGACAGACCGTGTCGATGCGCAGTAAAGAAGAAGCCCACGACTACCGATATTTTCCCGAGCCGGACTTGGTGGCGCTGTCGATCGACGACGCCTGGGTGGAGCGGATCCGGCAGACCATTCCGGAGCTGCCCGACGCCCGGAAACGGCGGTTCATCGAACAGTACGGGCTGCCGGCCTATGACGCGGGCGTGCTCACGGCCTCCAAGGGCGTGGCGGACTTTTTCGACGAGGCCGTGCGGTATGTAGACGATCCGAAAGCGGTCAGCAACTGGATGATGGGCGAGCTCCTCGGCCACATGAACCAGAGTGGCCTGGAGATCGGCCGGGTCAAGGTCACGCCCAGGGGACTCGCCAAGCTGATCGGGTTGATCCGGGAAGGAACCATTTCGACGAAAATCGCCAAGACGGTTTTTGCGGAGATGTTCGAAACCGGGAAGGACCCGGAGTCCATCATCGAAGAAAAGGGCCTGGTCCAGATCAGCGACGAAGGGGCGCTGGCGGCCATCGTCGACAAGGTGATCGAGGCCAATCCGAAGTCGGTGGCGGACTACAAGGGCGGCAAAGAGAAAGCGCTGGGGGCCTTGGTGGGCCAAGTCATGAAAGAGACAAAGGGCAAAGCGAACCCCCAACTGGTGAACAAGCTGCTCAAGGAACGGCTCGGTTGATCCCGGCGCCGGCAGCGGGGGGAGATGGGTGAGGTGGGGACCGTGGCGGCGGAACAGAGATTTTTTGCGGCAATTGCACCCTATTACGACGCCTGGATGGGATGGCGGGAGCGGCTGGCGGAGGAAATTCCCTTTCTGGAGGACCGGTTGCGGGGATACCCGGGGGCCTCGGTTCTGGATGCGTCTTGCGGCACCGGCCACCGGGTGCGGGCCCTCGCGGATCGGGGATATGACGCCGTCGGAGCGGATGGGGAAGCGGTACTGGTCGAGCAGGCCAAAGAGCTTCACGCCGGCGTCACGGTGCACCATTTGCCCCTTGCGGAACTGACGCGGATCGTGAAGCCGGGATCGGTGCACTTGGTGGTTTGCGGCGGAAACGGCGCCGTGATCGGGCGCAGTCAAGCGGAATTGGAACAGGGATTGAGCCGCATGTTCGACGCCCTGGCGCCGGGAGGACAACTGGTGCTGGAGATGGACAACCTGGCCAAGGTGGTGCGGCGCAAGCTCCGGTTTTTGCCCCTGCGGCAGGGGACGGCGCCGGACGGGGTGGAGGAGTTGCTGCTGCTCGGCCAATACGAGTGGTCGGGGACGGGGATTTCGTACTATCTGACGGTCTTGAAGCGCCGGCCGGAGGAGCCGTGGGAGATGACCGTCCACACGGCCGAAGTGCTGTCCCTCGAACACAGCGACCTGGTTCCGATGTTGCGGGAGATCGGCTTCGGCGACATCCGGCTGTACGGCGACTATGCCGGAGGCGAGTTTATGCCGTTGGAAAGCGACCGGCTGATCGTCACCGCGCGCCGGCCGGAGTAGGATGACGCGGTCAGAACGGGCGGACGGCAAGGAAAGGGCGAAAGTGCGGTGGGGGCGAAGGGGGAGCGGGCTCCGGTGCGGGCCGGAGACGTCTTGGAAGTCGAATTGAGCGGGATCGCCCACGACGGACGGGGGGTGGGCCGGGTGCCGGGCGGGTCCGGGGAACGGGACGGTTCGGGCTCCGGGTTCACCCTTTTTGTTCGCGGCGGGTTGCCGGGGGAACGGGTGCGGGCGCGGGTGACTCGGGTGGCGAAGGGGTACGCGTCGGCGGATTTGGCGGAAATCGTGCGCCCCTCTCCGGACCGGACCGAGCCACGCTGTCCGGTGTACGGCTCCTGCGGCGGGTGCCAGCTCCAGCACGCCGGCTACCGGTGGCAGTTGGAGGCCAAAGCAAGGCGGGTGGCGGAGGCTCTGGAACGGATCGGAAAATTTCCGGTGGTGCGGGCGGAGTCGGGGGCGGCTCCGCCGGAGGGAGAAGCCGGCCAAAGGGCGGTGAGGGTCCTCCCACCGGTGGGAGCTGCGGATCCGTGGCGCTACCGGAACAAAATTTACGCGGCGGTGGAAGAGCGGGACGGGGGTCTGGCAATCGGGTTTTACGCGCCGGAGAGCCGGAATTTGGTTCCGGCGGAGGACTGCTGGATCGCCGATGAACGGCTCGTCCGGCTGCTCCGGGCCGGGCGGGAGGCGGCGCGGAGGTGCGGTTGGACGGCGGACCCCGCAGGCACCCGCGCCGCGGCCCGGGGGACGGGTGGAACGGGCGGCGGATTGCTCCGCCATCTGGCGGCCCGGCTGGCGCCCGGCACCGGTCAAACGATGCTCATCGCCGTGGTCGCAACGGACCGGCCGCCCGGGCAAAGGGATTTTGCGGCCGCCGTCCGGGAACAGGTCCCCGATGTGACGAGCATTGTGCTCAATGTCCGCCCGGGGCCGCCGGGTGGCCCGGTGTTCGGCCGGCGGTCCCGGACGCTTTTCGGGCCGGAGCGCCTGGTCGACCGCCTCGGCGGCATGGTGTTCGAGATCTCGCCTACGTCTTTTTATCAGGTGAACGCCGTCCAGGCGGAGGAGTTGTACCGCCTGGCGGTCGAGGCCGCCGGGCTGACGGGCCGGGAGTTCGTCGTAGACGCTTACTGCGGGGTGGGGACCATTTCCCTCTTTCTCGCGCGAAGGGCCGCCCGGGTGGTGGGAATTGAAGCCGTCCCGGAGGCGGTGGAGGACGCCCGGCGGAACGCCCGGTTGAACGGGATTCGCAACGCCGAATTTCGGGCCGGGGCTGTGGAGGACGTCCTGCCGGTTCTGGCGGCGGAGCGGCGGCCGGATGTGGTGGTGTTGGATCCGCCCCGGCGGGGCTGTGACCGGTCGGTGTTGCGGGCCGTGTCGGAGGCGCGCGTCCCGCGGGTGGTCTATGTCTCCTGCGACCCGGCGACTCTCGCCCGGGATTTGCGGATGCTGGCCGGCTGCGGATACCGGGTGCGGGAGGTGCGGCCGGTGGACCTCTTCCCGCAGACCGGGCACGTGGAAAGCGTGGCTTTGTTGACCCGGGAATGATGTTGGCGAGGATGTGACGCACATGGCGGAGAAGCAGATCCGGCTGAAAGTCGGCGAGGAGGTGGAGGTTTCCGTCGAGCGCATCGGGATCAACGGCGAAGGGATCGGGTATCACCGCAAGCAGGTGATCTTCATTCCCGGTGCCCTGCCGGGCGAACGGGTGGCCGTCCGGGTGGCGGAGGTGGAGCGAAACTACGCCAGGGGGACCCTGCTGAACATCCTCCACCCCTCGCCGCACCGGCGGACTCCGCCCTGCCCGGTGTACGGCCGGTGCGGGGGATGCCAGTTGCAGCATTTGGCCTACGAGGAGCAGCTCCGGGCGAAAAAAGAATTGGTGATCGAGTCGTTCCGGCGGTACACGCGCCTCTCCGATCCGCCGGTTCGGGAGGTGCTGGGGATGGAAGAACCCTGGGCCTACCGGAATAAGGCGCAGTTTCAGGTGGGAGAGGTCCGGGGCCGGGTCGCCGTCGGGCTGTACGAGCCGGAATCCCACCGGCTTGTGGATTTGACCGGCTGTCCCGTCCAGCACCCCCGGGTCAACGCCGCCCTCAAAGCGGTGAGGGATGCCCTTGAAGAACTCGGAATTGCCCCCTATGACGAGCGGCGGCGGACCGGCACCGTGCGCACCGTGGTGGTGCGGGCCGGAACGGCCACCGGAGAACTCCACATCACCCTGGTCACCCGGACCCCGGACCTGCCGAACCGGGAGGCCCTGATGGCCGCTCTCCGCCGGAGGATTCCCGGACTGACCGGTGTCAGCCAGAACGTCAACTCCGCCCGCTCTCCGCTGATCTTCGGTCCGGAAACGAGGGTGCTCTGGGGGGAAGCCAAGCTCCGGGAACGGCTCGGCGAGCGGGATTTTTGGCTCTCCCCCCGGGCGTTCTTTCAACTCAATCCCGTGCAGACGGTGAAGTTGTACGGGGTGGTCCGGGAGGCGGCGGGACTCACCGGAAGGGAGCGGGTCGTCGACGCCTACTGCGGAGTGGGGACCATCGCCCTCTGGCTGGCACCTGAGGCCCGGGAGGTGCGGGGGATGGAAGCGGTGCCCGAGGCCGTCGAGGACGCCCGGGAAAACGCCCGCCGGGCGGGGTTTCGCCATGTGCGGTTTGAAGCGGGTCGGGCGGAGGACCTGTTGCCCCGCTGGGTGCGGGAGGGGTTTGTGCCGGATGTCATCGTCGCCGACCCGCCCCGCACCGGTCTCGATCCCCGCTTGATCGACACCGTGGCCCGGGTGCGGCCCCGGCGATTGGTCTACGTCTCCTGTAACCCCTCGACCCTGGCCAAAAATTGCGAGGTTCTGATGAGCCGGGGTTTTTCGGTGCGCTGGATCCAGCCGGTGGACATGTTTCCGCAGACGAGCCATGTGGAGTGCTGCACCCTACTCGTGAGAAAAGAAAATTAAAAATGCGTCTGTGCACAAAAAAGCCTCTCGAGGGTGTGGAGGGGCTATTGTTTGTGTCTGAAACTAATTGTTTGTGTCCGAAACTATAGGTAGCCTCAGATCGTCTGACGCGGTGAATCGGCGGGCACCAAAGTCCTCGCAAACCATGGTATCGTCGATTTTCCGTACGATTTTGCCCAACCAACACAGTAGGCAGCGAAGTCGGGGTACTACCGGAGTTTAAGGAGACGAGGGAAAAATCTTCGTTTAAGGGGAAGAGCAATCGGCATCAAGCCGTGCCTTGCTCTTCCCTTTTTGTTTCTACTTGTTTTTACATCAAATAGTGGGTGAAAACCAACTAAAAAGGGTGTAAGCAATCGTCAGGTACAGATAAAGTTCTTCTTTGCCAGATTTATGTAATATAAAATAACATATAGACGAGAAATAGGCATATTAAAGACAACAAAAAGACAAAATATGGTCTTAAAAACCCAAAAATAGCGTGCTACAATACGTATTGTCAATAAAAATTTCTTGGAGGTGTAATAAAACGTGTTAAATCATATAGAATAAAACAGTTTTGGAATAAAAACTTACAAATCATGTGAGTTGATAATCTGAGCAGTGAAGGCATGATACACACAATGTTTGAATCAGAATTGTTTTCAGAAGGAGGAAATCATCATGGCTAAAATTCGGAATGGAAAGTTAAACAAATCAGTCTTCGGGGGCCATCAGACAGTACGTGTAGCAGCAGTACAGGCTCCTCAAATTGTCTTCAACAAAGAAAAGTCTATTGAGATAGCGTGTCAGAGAATCAAAGAGGCAGGAGCAAACGGCGCGAAATTAGTGGCGTTCTCAGAAACCTATATCCCCGTCTTCCCCGCATATTATAAAGCTGGTTACGCGAGCCAAATTGATGAATGGTATGAGTGGAACGTCGCGCTTCAAAATAACTCTATTGCCATACCGAGTGATGATACTGAAATTATTGGAAGAGCATGCAAGGATGCAGGAGTCTATTGTGTAATGGGAGTTAACGAGTTAGATGACACGGATGGAGCGCGCACGTTATATAATTGTCAAATCCTATTTGGTCCCGACGGTTCCATACTTGGACGGCATCGTAAATTAATGCCGACCTTTAACGAGCGTCTTTACCACGGTCTGGGGGACGGTAGCGATATCAATGTGTATCAAACTGATATTGGGCGAATCGGCATGCTCATCTGCTGGGAGCATCATACCATCTTGGTTAGAGCAGCCCAAATGTTGATGGGCGAAGAGTTTCACATTGCTAATTGGCCTGGGACTTGGACGTTCGGACGAAAGAACAACGATGGTGAAAGAAAAGGTCGAGTGTTTACAGCGACGACAGAACTTGGTGATCCGTGTGATTTGCAGTTTGCAATCAGAGAATATGCTTTTGAGTCGGGAAGCTTTGTCATCAGCGTAGCCGGGTTGTTAAGAGAACAAGATTTTGAACCTGAATATAAGCATTTTATCGATAGTCCAGAGATGGATTTTAGTTGGGCTGTAGGTGGAGCCGCTATCGTCAATCCATTTGGTGAATATATTGCCGGACCCGTTTACAACGAGGATACCATTGTCTACGCTGACTGCCATGCAAATGAGATTAAGGCAGCGAAAATGGTGTTTGACGGATTGGGCCATTATTCAAGACCTGATGTGGTTCGACTTTTGTTGCATGATGAGGAAAGAAGGAATCTACTCCGTAGCTCACTAGATCAACTTTCCTACCAAGATTTGAGAAATATATCCGAAACCACGGAAGTTCCGATTAAAAAATTAGAAAAAGTTGTTGAAAAAATTGAATCGGTGTTGACAACATCGGATCACCAGACGGCAAGATGAGAACGTGCTGCCCGTTAGTGAAGCAAATACGATTAAAATGATAAGAGGAGGCTCCTTCCGGAGTCTCCTCTTATTCGTCAAAAGCGGTGGCGGCCGGCAGGTCGGGGCTCATTGAAGCGCATAGGCGCCCGGTCCCATCAGCGCTACTGCAATGACGGTTACAATTAAGACCAGGTTGTACTCAAAGCCGTTGGGGGCCCAGTATCCGCTTTTCCAGTGGACTTTGGCGATGGCCACGAGCATGACCACCACGATCAGAGCCGCCGCAAGGGGTGTCAGAAATCCGGCGGCGAACAGCAATCCGCCGATCAGTTCGGCCAGCCCGGCCAGAACCGCCATGGCCACGCCGTTGCGCAATCCGATGGATTCCATCCACCCTCCGGTTCCCTTCGGGCCGTATCCCCCGAACCAGCCGAACAACTTTTGGGCCCCGTGGCCTATAAAGTTCAGCCCGATCACCAAGCGGATCAGCAACAGGCCGAGATCGATCACTTTCCACACTCCCTTTCTTTTATTTATTTAATTACAAAACATAAGTAACACCTATGAGTGAAGGATACACTCCTTCACTTACTTTTGTCAAGTATCTATGATAAAATAAACACAGGAGAGGTGAAAACCATGCAGAACCACACGATGTGCCCGAGATTTGAGGCGGCGTTCGCCCTTTTGGGCAAGCGCTGGACGGGATTGATCATCCGGGCTCTTATGAGTGGTCCCAAACGGTTTTCGGAGATTGCCGGAATGATCCCCAACATGAGTGACCGCATGTTGGCTGAACGCTTTAAAGAACTCGAGGAAACGGGGATCGTGAGCCGCAACGTGCATCCGGAGACTCCCGTGCGGATCGAATACGAACTGACCGCGAAAGGGCGAGCCCTGGGTCCCGTCATGGATGCGGTTCAGGAATGGGCGGATACGTGGCTGAAAAACGTCAACCCGCCGCACTCCGCCGGACACTGATCGGAACAGACCGGTAGGGGGAAGGAGGAAGCGCGCGTCCTCTTTCCCCCGTTTTCATGCGGCTCCTCTTCTTCTTGCCCCGCCTTTTATCCACGTGTTCTTTCCCACCCCGAGTCTCTTATTAAATAATCTAAAAAAACAATAAATTACGTGCAAGGTGATGTTTCGACAAAAAAATTTAAAAAACGAAATAATAGACAGATATAAATAAGAGAAATTTATAGATATATGAATTTAAATAAATAAAACAAATTAATATAACGCCTCACGAAGGATTGTGACGGAAAATCACCAATATCCAACGTTGAGAAAATCTTTTTCAGGTTTATCTTTTTTACCAACACGATGTTTTTTTGCAAAAACAAAATCCTCAAAAGGAGGTGATGGCGTGCGGCGATTGCCTTTGGATGTGGCCAAGCGGCTGCGGGTGGTTCCACTTTCAGTGGAAGGCGACCGGTTGATGCTCGCCATGGCGGATACCCGGAACGTGCTGGTGCGCGAAGAGGTGGAATTCGTGACGGGGTACCGGGTGATCCCCGTTCCGACCGCTCCCGAGATCCTGGATGAATGGCTCGAACGCTGGGAAAAGACGGGCGACCCGAACGCCGGGGCGGCCGCCGGGTTGGAACCGGAGGGCGAGGATCCGCCGCGTTCGGCCGTCGCGGCAGTGGAATCGATTTTGCAGCACAGCATCGAATACGGTGCCAGCGACGTCCACATCGAACCGGGAGAGGACGGCGGGCGGATTCGCTACCGCGTGGACGGATTGCTTCAATCCGGCCCGTCCCTGACTCCGGATCTGTACAACTCGGTGCTGGCGCGGATCAAAGTCCTGGCCCAATTGGATCTGACCAAGCGCCGGGTTCCCCAGGACGGGCGGTTCCAGTTCTCCTTGGATGAAGGCAGGGCGGTGGACATTCGCGTATCCGTAGTTCCGACTATTCACGGAGAAAAGATGGTTCTGCGGATTCTGGATACTCAGGCCAAACCGGTTTCCCTGGAGGAAATGCACTGGCATCCCAAGCTTCTTTCGGCCTTCGAAAAAATGATCTGCCAGCCGCACGGCCTGGTGCTGGTGACCGGTCCGACGGGCAGCGGGAAAACGACGACCCTCTATGCGGTGTTGCAGCGGATTCAGGACATCAGCCGGAACATCGTGACCATTGAGGACCCCGTTGAATACATCTTGCCCGGCATCAACCAAATTCAGGTGAATCCGCCGGTGGGCTTGACGTTCGCCCGGGGACTGCGGGCCGTTCTCCGCCAAGACCCGGACGTCATCCTCGTCGGCGAGATTCGCGACGCCGAAACGGCGCAGATCGCCGTTCACGCCGCTCTGACCGGGCACTTGGTCCTCTCCACCCTGCACACCAATTCCGCCTGCGTGGCGCCGGCCCGGTTAATGGACATGGGGGTGGAACCTTTTTTGTTGGCCGATGCGCTGGTAGGCGTCGTCGCCCAGCGGCTCGTGCGCCGCTGTTGCCCGGCATGCCGGGGAAAGGGCGGGGAGAACTGTGATGTGTGCCGGGGAACGGGGTTCCGCGGACGCCTTCCCCTGCACGAGGTGATGCCCGTCACCCGGGAGGTGCGCCGCGCGCTGGTCCAAAGGGCGCCGGAGGAAGAATTGGAAAATCTGGTCCGCCGGGCGGGATGGCCCAGTCTGAAGGACGACGGGGAGTGGAAAATCCGGTCGGGGCTGACGGTTCGGGAAGAGGTGTGGAAGGCCACCCAACTGGATGAGGTGATCTCCGACGACCGGGAGACGGCCGGTCTTTCATTCCCGCACGGCGGCCTCGTCACGGAGGGGTGAATCGAACATGCGCGCGTTTGTCTACCGGGCCCGGGATGCGCAGGGCCGGGCCCTGTCGGGCCGGCGGGTCGGTTCCACCGCCCAGGAAGTCATTTTGGCGCTGCAAACCGAAGGGTACGTGGTCACCGACATCCGCGAGCGCCCGCGGCTGTGGTCCGGTTTCCGGAGGAGGCGGAAACGGAGCGAAGCGGATGAATTGGCGCGGTTTTGCCGGCAACTGTCCGCCCTGATCGGTTCGTACGTCCCCTTGCCCCGGGCTTTGCAGGTGCTGGAGCGGCAAACGTCCGATCGCTGGTGGCGCCGGCGGATCGAACAGGTGCGGACCGCCGTGGAAACCGGGATTCCGCTGTCCGAGGCTTTGCGCCGGGAGGGAGGGGCATTTCCGGAACTGGTGGTGGCGATGGTCGTCGCCGGGGAACGGGCCGGGCTGTTCGAAGAAACCCTGGCTTTGTGCGCGGATCATTACGAAATGGAGGCGGCCGTAAGCCGCAAGATTCGTTCCGCCCTTTTCTATCCGCTGATGGTGGCGGCGATGTGCATCCTCGTGGTCATGGTGATGACCTCCTTTGTGTTGCCCGTTTTCCAACAGGTCCTGACGTCCTTCAACGCGGAGATTCCGCTGTCCAGCCGGTTGGTGTTCGGACTGGGTTCCGCGCTGCAGAAAGGATGGCCGGCGGCGATTGCGGCCGTTGCGGTCGCCGCTCTGGCGGTGCGGAGGGCCCGTCAGACCCCCGCCGGGCGCCTCCGGCTGTATCGATGGATCATGCGGGTGCCCGTTGTGGGCGAAGTGGTAAGGCAGGGAGCGTCCGCCCGGTTCTGCCGCGTATTGGGGCATTTGCTCGGGACGGACATGACCATCACGGAGGCCCTCGACGTGGCGGCCCGGACCGCGAGGAATCCGGTGTTGGAGGAGGGGGTCGCCCGGGCGCGGAGGCACATCGAACAGGGGACCGACATCGCGACCCCGCTGGAGGAGATGGGGTTTCTCGGCCCGGTGATCCTCCAAATGATCCGGGTCGGCGAAGAGACGGGCACCCTTCCGGAAATGCTGCACCGGGCTGCTTCGTATACCGAGAGAGAGATCGAGGACATGACGGAGCGGCTGACCACCCTGTTGGAGCCCGTCCTGATTTTGGCGGTATCCGGTTTTGTGGCATTCATCGTGTTCAGTACCCTTTTGCCGATTTTCAGTACGTTCCGCCTGATCCGGACGGGTGTCTGACCCAGCCCATGCGATGAGGAGGAGAAAGGTGAGATGGCAAAAGAACGGGTTTCGCGACAAGGCGGTTTTACGCTGATGGAAATGGTGATCGTCATCGGCATCATCGCCGTTCTGGCGGGCATTCTGTTGCCGCAATTGACGGGGTTTCTCCGGGATTCGAGAACCCAGGCCAACGAAGCCAATATTCAGTTGTTGCAGGCGGCCTGCAACGCTTACTACAACGCAAACCGGGAATACCCGGTCACCGCCGGCGGACAGGTGGATCAAGACAAATTGATCGCCGCGGGGTATATCAGCAAAAAGGTCGTAAACCCGTGTTCCAACGCTCCCGATTACACCATCGATCCCTCGACCGGCGTCGTCTCAGGCGGATGTCCGTGATCGGCCGGGAGGGGAGGGGCGCAAAATGGCACGCGAAGAGCGTCCGCCGGCTCGCCCGCCGGCCGAGGGAGGGTTTACGCTCATCGAAGTCGTCGTCGCCGTCGCCGTTCTGAGTGTGGCGGCTCTCGCCGTCATCGGCGCGATATCGACCCTCTTCCCGATCCTTCGCCAGGCCCAGATGCAAACGGAAGCTCTCCGGCTGGCGGAGCAAAAGATGGAAGAATATCAAGAGTTGCCCTTTTTTCAACTCCTGGAAATTGCGGCACGGGAAGGGCACGTATCGGGAGTATCCGGAAAATTTTATTGGACGGTGGGGATCACGCCGGCCACCCTCGGGGAAGACATTTCCGCCGGGCCGGGCGATCCGGCCCTGGCGGGGCCCACCCCGGCGGAGAATGCGGATTTGGCGATTCTCCAGGTCAAGGTGGAGGACGCGGACCACAGTCCGTGGAGTCCGATTCTCCTGCGTTCCGAGGTGGTCCCGCGGTGACGGGGCGCCGGAGAGAAGAAGGGGTCACCCTGATCGAGATGACCGTCACCCTCGCCTGTTTCTTTTTGGTCCTCGGGGTAGCGGTGCAACTCTACGTGGCCGGCATGCGCGCCTGGCAACAGGGGGCGGGACAAGCTCTGGACCAAGCCGGAAGCCGGTGGGTTTTGAGCGAATTGGCTTCGTTGATCCGCGCGGGGCGGGAGTTGGATTTGACGCGTCTCGAAGAGAACGACGCGGTGTTGTGGATGCAGACCCAAGACGGGCGGTGGATGCGGATGGAACGGGACCCGGTCCGCCGGGCGGTCCGCATCGAGGTGGGACAGGGGGATCCCGACCATTTTGCCCCCGCGGAGCGGAGGTGGCTGGGAAGCCGCGTCGGCGACTTGCGATTCGAACCCCGCGGCTCCGGGGTGGCCGTTCAATTGAGGATGGAGGGATCTGAACCGTCAGAACCGGCGGAGGTGGTGACGGCGCCCCGGGTCAACCGGTGAAGGAGTCCGTTGCGAGGTGGGACGGCATGGAAGACAAACGAGCCGGCAGACCCCGGGAACGGGGTTCGGCGTTGATGATGACCCTGGTGACGACGGCGTCGCTGGCGGTGGTCCTCATGAGTTTGGCAGGACTGATTTTGACGAACGTTTCGGCCAGCGGAAGGGAGGTCTGGGTGTCCCAAGCCCGGTATGCGGCCGAAGCCGGGGTGTACCGCGCCATGGCCCAACTCAAGCGGGACGGGTCGTTTACCGGCGAAGTGGTGAATCTCCCCGGCGGATGGACGGCGAAAACGGAAGTGATGAAAACCGGTTTGCGCACGTGGCGCGTCGTCAGCCGCGCCGCGGTGGAACGCTGGCAGGTGGAATTGGACGCCGATGTCCGGCTCAACCTTCCGCCGGCGTTTGACTATGCCGTATACGGGGATCGCTCGGTGGAGATTCTCAGCGCCGGAGTGTTCCCGATCCGCATCTCGGGGAACGATGCCGTGTTTTCGAACCATTCGATCGACATCGTCCAATGGTTGGGGGAACCGGCCATCCCCGGGCGCATCGGATACGCGCCCGGAGCCCGCGTGGACATCGAAGGCATGTCCCCCGGCGATGTGCGGTTGGTGGAAACCGATCCGGTACCCATGCCCCGGTTCCGGTGGGATGAAGCGAAGGAACTCGCCCTCCGGACGGGGCAGTACATCGATCCTCCGGAGATTTTTGGGAGAAAACTTGTCGAATTTCTTCCGTACGTCTCCTTTGAGAAGGGGCCGGTGGTGTACGTGGACGGGGATGTGGCCTCCCTGGTACCGAACATCCGCGGATCCGGGGTTTTGGTGGTCAACGGAGACGCGCACATCGTGCTCGATTCACTGGACAACCTGATCTACAACGGGAACTGGATGATCGTTGCGAAGGGGGAAATCCATTTTCTCCTCTCCACCGGACTCCTCGACCTCATTGGGAGTCTCCTCGGCCACCCGCCGGTCTTTCAAGGGATTTTCTTCTCCGAAAAGGAGATTGAATCGACGGTGTACCCGATCCACGTCGAGGGGGCGTTAGCGGCCCCGAAGGTCCGGTTGACCTTGGGCGGAACGCGCATCGTCTACAATCGAGATCTTTTGGAAAATATCCCGGTCACCGAATTGTTCGAAGGTGGACAGATGCAGGTGGTCCGCTGGGCGGAACGGGTCAATCCGGTTCCGGTATCGGAGGGGACGGCAGCGGGAGGGGAGGAGAGATCGTGATCCTGGGAAAGCGGCTTCGGGTGGGAATCCATTTGGACCGAGACCGGATGTTTGCCGTACTGATGCGGTTTCGCGGGAGATTTAAGGAAGTGGTGCAACACGCCGAGCTGCCCGCCGCCGACGGCTACCTCGAAGGGGACGGGCGGCCGGCGGAGGAGGCGGCGGCCCGCCTGGCCGAAGTCATGGAACAGTTCGGCGCCAAGGGAACTCCGGTGGATGTGGTGGCCCACGTACCGTCGCTCCTCATCCGGACGTTCGATTTGCCCGCGATGTCGGAGCGCGAACTGGGCAAAGCGCTCGTGTACGAAGTTCCACGCCGCGTCGTCCTTCCGGCCGAAGAATTTCTCTCGGACTGTGTGCCCGTGCAGAAGGACGGCGGCTGGACGGTCATCGCCGTGTCCGTGCACAAGGCGGTGGTCGAGCGCATCCGGAAGTTTACGCTCATGGCGGGGATCCGGCGGTGCCGCCTGGACATCGAACCTTTTGCCGCGTGGCGGGTGGTGCCGGGCGGCGACCGGCTGTCGGAAACGTATCTCATGGCGGCGGTGACGGAATCCCAAGCCATGATCTGCGTATGGGAAGGGCGCGTGTTGCACCGGGCCCGGTACGTGCGGGTGGAGGATTGGGATGTGGGGAGGTCGGAACTGTTGGAGCAGATGAGGTTGACCTGGCAATACGGCGGGTCGTTCTCCGGCGGTCCTGAAGGGGCTCCGGCGTCGTCCATCGTCGTGTTGGGGGGCAGGCGGGCCGCGGAAGTGGCGCATTTTTTGGAAGAAGCCGCCGGTGTCCGGGCGATCGTCGTGGATCCGACGGCCCAGGTGGTGTGCCGGACTTCCGACAGTTTTCATCGCGTCAAGGAAGCGGGGCTGTTCGCAATGGGGGCGGCGCTGTCAAGGGGGGGTTTTCGTGTGGCGACCTGAGCGAACGCCGGTCGGCGTCGATCTGTTTCATCCGCGGTACCCGGCCCCCGGGACCTCCCCGGGAGCGGAAGCGATCCGCATTCGGGGATTGCCGGTCGGGGCGGCGGGGGCTTGGTGGGCGGTGTCGGCCCTCGCGGCGGTCCTGGTGGCGGCGGGAGTCTACCAGGCGTGGAAACTGTACGACATTCAGCGGCGCGTCGAACGCATTTCCGACCAACAGCGGCTGGCGGCGGCCCAACTGTCCGAGCAGGGTTTAGGCCTCGTCCCGGGGGTCCAAAAGGAACAGGTTTCTCCGTCGGATTGGAAAGACCTCGTCGATGACACGGAACTGCGCAACCGGGCTTTAAACCGGCTGTCCGCCGGCGCCAATGTGGAGGCGGTCCGGGCGGTGAGGGCGGCGGCCCCCGACGGGGGGCAAGTGTTGTCGGTGAAACGGTCGCCGGGAGGCCGGATCGAGGTGTTGGGGCGTGTCGCCGCCCCCGGGGACGCGGACCGGTGGGCCCGGAATTTGGCAAAAACGCTCGGGCTGCCCGAAGTGCGCCTGTCCGCGGTGGAGGTCCGGAAGGACGGCGTTGCGGTCGCCCTGTCCTTTGACGAAAAGGGGGGAGGACGGTGACGGTCGGTGCGGGAAAATGGCTGGCTCCGATTGCGGTCGCCGGTATCCTCGTCGCCCTCTACGTATTCGGGTGGCAACATCCGTGGAAAGACAAATACGCGGCGGCCCAGGCCCGCCTACAGGTGATGGAAGGGGCCAGCCGGTCGCCGGAACGGCTGGCCGCCTCCAGAGCCGCGGTATTGGCGAAAATTCCGGCCTGGGAGGACGGCGTTCGATTGCACGAAAGCCTGCTCGATGCGGCGGGGAAAGCCGGGGTTGCGATCACCCGGATTCAGATGGGCGGCAGCTATGGTCTGCAAGGCGGGGATCCGGCGGTGTTCCGCATGCCGGTCAGTGTCGAGTGGACCGGGACCTGGGATGCGGGAGTGCAATTCGTGGCCGGGCTCTCGGAATTGCCGCGGGCGGTGACCAATGTTCAGTTTCAGATTTCCACTTCGTCCTTGACCGGCCAGGGCGGGCAGGGGCCTCTAGGGCCTGCCTCTGCGCCGGAGGGAACCGCCTATGCGGGCAAGGTGGAATTCGACGCCCTCTGGTACCGGAAGGGGGCGAGTGTACCGGTGACGAATCCCGGCCGTTCGGCGGACGCCGCCAAGTCTGCTCCGTAACCCCTCAAAACGCCGGCTGATTTCGATTATATATAGAAGAGAGAAGAAAAGACGGCGGCCTGCGGGAGGGGGAGATTGGTTGAACGGTAGGAGGCTGGCGGTGGGGGGGCTTTGCGCGGCCCTCGTTCTGGCGTGGTGGGCGGGCACGGCTCCGGCGGGCGGAGAAGCGGCCCTCCGTTCCGCCCGGGCGTCCCCGTCCGGAGCGCCGGCGGGTCTCCCGGCCGCTTCGGTGTGGGAACCGTACGACCGGCCGGCTCAATACGCCGTGGTCAAGGAGGCGGATGTCCCGATTCCCATGCGGGACGGGACGGTGTTGAAAGCCGACGTATACCGGCCGAAGGCTCCCGGCCGGTTTCCGGTGCTGTTGACCCAAACTCCCTACCGCAAGGATGTGGTGGGGGGACACCTCTATTTTGTGGAGCGGGGATACGTGCACGTAGTGGTCGACGTCCGGGGTACGGGAAAATCCCAAGGAACGTGGGAAGCGTTCGGAGAGGCGGAGCAGCGGGACGGGTACGAATTGGTGGAATGGGCCGCACGGCAACCGTGGAGCGACGGAAACGTCGGCGGGTGGGGCGTGTCGTACGCGGCCGCCAACCAATTGCTGACGGCGGCCCAACAACCCCCGCACTTGAGGGCGATTTTCCCCATTGCTCCCGTGGCGGACGGGTACCGGGACATCGCTATGACGGGCGGGGCGGCCGATCTTTCTTTTATCCCGCTGTGGTTGGGACTTGTGCTGGGGGATTCATCCGGCGGGCCGGCGCCCATGCCGGTTGTCGCCTGGACCCGGGTGCTCCTCGGGGAGGATGTGGCCTACGACGGGCCATTCTGGCGGCTGCGGTCTCCCATCGAGGTCGCCGACCGGATTCGAGTGCCGGTGTTTATTGTCGGCGGTTTGCACGATCTTTTTCAACGGGGGGAGCCCCTGCTTTACGAGCGCCTGAAGACCCGGGTGCCGGCCAAGCTGTTGATGGGCAACTGGGCCCACTTGAATCTGGGTGCGGGATTGCCGGCGGACGGGGTGCCTCCGCTGGACCGGATTGCCCTGCGGTGGTTTGACCAGTACGTCAAAGGGATGGACGCCGGTGCAGACCGGATGCCCTCCGTGACTCAATACGTGTTGGGGCGGGGCCGGTTTGAGGTGCAGCCGGACTGGCCTCATCCGGATCTGGCGGTGCGGCGGTTCTATCTGCGTTCCGGCCGTGGACTCGACGTTCGACCGCCCGCAAAACCGGAGCCGGGCGACCGGGTGTTCCTCGCGGGGTTCAGCGGGACGGCGGGGGCGGAGGCGGCGTATACCACGCCGGCGCTCGACCGCGACCTGTTTGTGTCCGGACCGATCGCGGCGCATCTTTGGGTATCGACGACCGGCCGGGACGCGGTTTTGCGGGTGAGGGTGGAGGACGTATCTCCGGACGGGCGGGTGGAAGAGCTCACCGCGGGGCGGTTGGTGTTGTCGCTCCGGGCGGTGGATCCCGCGAAGAGCCGGATCGTGCACGGGGAAATGATCCAACCCTGGCATCCGTTTACGAAGGAGTCGCGACTGCCGGTGGAATCCGGGGTGCCGGTGCCGGTCGACGTGGAAATTTTTCCGACGAACGGAGTGATCCGCGCGGGCCATGCCCTGCGGATCTCCATTTCGGCCTCTCCGGTACCTCGATTGGCGCTGCCGGACGCGGTGGCGTCCTTGGGCGCGACGGTGGACATCCTCCACGATCCGATCCACCCGTCCTTTGTCCGCCTTCCGGTTCTGCCTTGATCCGGGAGGCGAAGTCGGCGGATCCGCCGCCGGGGGGACGCTGACCCGGTGAAGGAAGGCCGTGGGGCGGCCGGCCTTCGCCGGGCTTTTTTTGCTTTGTGATCATGCGCGGTCCGGGCCCCCGCTGTCCGCCATCTTTTTGGAGCCGGCGGTGTTGCCGGGCAGCAGGAAGGAGGCCGCCACCGACAGCCCGAGGATCGCGGCCACAATGGCCAGAGACACCAGCGGATCGATGTGTACCACGTCGATGAGGAGCATTTTCGTCCCGATAAAAAGCAAGGTGGCCGTCAGCCCGTAGCGCAAAAACCGGATGAGCGGCAGCACCGCGCTGAACAGAAAATACAAGGACCGCAGGCCGATGATGGCGAATACGTTGGCGGTGTAGACAATGAACGGGTCTTGGGTGATGCCGAAAATCGCCGGGATCGAGTCGAGCGCGAACATCAGGTCCGCCGTTTCAATGAGCACCAGCGCCGCCAGCAGGGGGGTGGCCCACAGCCGTCCCTCGCGCCGGACGAAAAAGCGCGGTCCCTCGTAGGTCTCCGTCATGGGGAAAAGCTTCCTCAGCATCCGCAAGACGGGGTTCTTCTCCGGTTGGACTCCCCCTTCGTCGTGGCGCAGAAACCGCAGTCCGGTGACGATCAGGACGAGGCCGAACAGGTAGAGCAACCAGTGAAAGCGCTCGAGGAGGCCGGCGCCGGCCAGGATCATCACGCCCCGCATGGCGATCGCCCCGAGCACGCCCCACAGCAAGATTCTCTGCCGGTAAGCTTCCGGCACGGCGAGGAACGAGAAGACGGCGATGAACACGAAAATGTTGTCCAAGCTGAGGGCATATTCCACCAAGTAGCCCGCGAAATACTCCGCTGCGGCGTCCCCGCCTTGGCGAAGGGCGAGCCACCCCCCGAAGAGCACGGCCAAGGCCACGTATGCGGACGTCCGGATGAGCGCCTCCCGCGTTCCGGGAGCGGGGCGCCGCCTGCCCAACCCCAGGTCGAACAGGATGATGAGCACGAGAAGAGCATTCAACCACAACCACGCCACCGTGGATCCCTCCCCGAATAAAGAAATGACCTTCGGGGCTTTGTGCCCCGAAGGTCTCACTTGCTCGTCCGAGCCCGGAGGACCGGGCGGCGATCGCGCGCCGGAATGACGGCCCTTCCGACCGCGGCCGGTTTTTGCCGCGGCAGCTACTCCCCTTCTGGAACCTTTTTTCACCGTCTATCTTAACGCAGGATGGGCGGGAAAACAAGCCGGTCTGCGGATTTGTCCGCCGGGTGGTACTATAGGAGGTGGAAGGGATTGTCCCGGGAGGGTTCGGTACCGCCGGTTGGAACGGTCCGGATCAAATACGGGGAAGCGCCGGCCGCGCACCGGAGTGCGGCCGGCGCTTCCGGCCGGCGGACGAAAATCAAAGTCATTCTCATTTCTTGGCGGCGAGCCATTTGGCGAGGGCTTCGATTTCTTCGCCCTTGAGGGTGCTCTTGAAAGCCGGCATCATGCCGCCGCCGGTTTCGATCTTCTGTTTGATTTGATCCTCGGACAGTTTGGAGCCCACCTTGTCCAGGGCGGGTCCCATGCCGCCTTCCAGGTTCATTCCGTGGCACGCCTGGCAATTCTGTTGGTAAAGCGCCGTGGCGTTTCCTTTGTTTTCACCGCCGGAACCCTGGGTGGATTGGCTCGAGGTGGACGAACCCGAGCTTGTAGAGGAGCTGCTTTGACCCGAAGACGGGCTGGATGTGTTCGAAGCCCCTGTAGAGGGTTGGGAGGAGTTGGCTCCGCAGCCCGCCAGGACCAGCAGGGCTCCCGCGGCCAATATGGCCAGGGTTTTTTTCACAGTTCGGTCCCTCCTCATTTGCAGTCTAGACAGAAGTCTAGCGGAGGGCGCGGGGCGCAGGAATGGCTGGTTTGGACTATATTTGTGAACGAAAGGAGAAAAGATCATGAACGCGGATTTGACCGGACCGGTGCTGGCGTATGTCGAGCGGGAAAAGGACAGATTTCTGGAGGAATTGAAGGATTTTCTGCGGATTCCGAGCATCAGCGCTCTCCCGGCGCACAAGGGGGACGTAGAGCGGGCCGCCCGGTGGGTCGCCGGAGCGCTGGAGCGGGCGGGAATCCGGGGGGTTCGCCTGCTGGAGACGGCCGGCAACCCCGTGGTGTACGGAGAATGGGTGGGCAAGCCCGGTGCGCCGGTCGCACTCGTCTACGGCCACTACGACGTGCAGCCGGTGGATCCGCTGCACCTGTGGGAAACGCCGCCCTTTGAGCCGGCGATCCGGGACGGCAAGTTATACGCCAGGGGGGCCAGCGACGACAAGGGCCAGATGTTTCTGCACATCAAGGCGGCGGAGGCGTGGCTCAAGGCGGTCGGGGAGCTCCCGGTGAACGTGAAGTTTTTCTTCGAAGGAGAAGAGGAAGTGGGAAGCGGGGCTTTGCCGGCGTGTCTTGAATCCAACCGGGACCTGTTGGCCGCCGACGTTCTGGTGGTCTCCGACACCGAGATGCTCGCGCCGGGGCGCCCCGCGATTTGCTACGCCTTGCGCGGCATAGCGGCCTTGCAGATCGATGTGTACGGAGCGAAAAGCGATTTGCATTCGGGAATATACGGCGGCGGGGTGCCCAATCCGATCCACGCACTGGTGGAGATTCTGGCTTCGATGCGCGGGCCGGACGGCCGGATTCTGGTGGAGGGGTTCTACGACCGGGTCCGGCCCCTCGGTGCGGAGGAGCGGGTGGCCCTACGGGATGTGGGGGTCGACGAGGAAGCGGTGCGGCGGGAACTCGGAGTGGAGGAATTGGCCGGGGAGGCGGGGTATACCTATTATGAACGGACGACGGCGCGCCCGACCCTCGAGGTCAACGGGATTTACGGGGGATTTCAGGGAGAGGGCACGAAGACGGTGATTCCCGCCGAAGCCCACGCGAAAATCACGTGCCGTTTGGTGAGCGACCAGGAGCCGGAGGAAATCATGGATTTGATCGAGGCCCACGTGGCGAAACATACCCCGCGGGGGGTGAGAGTGGAAGTCCGGCGGTTTGACGGGGCCCGTCCCTTTGTCGCTTCCCTCGATCATCCGGCGATCCGGGCGGCGGTTTCCGCCTACGAGAAGGTGTACGGAGTCAAGCCGGCGTTTACCCGGATGGGCGGATCGATTCCGATCGTCGAGAGTTTTCACCGGATTCTCGGGTTGCCCGCGGTGCTCATGGGGTTCGGTCTGCCGGGCGAACACTACCACGCGCCCAATGAACATTTTCATTTGGAGAATTTCGAGAAGGGAATCAGGACGGTCTGTCTCTACTGGTATGAATTGGCGAACAGCGGCCTGAAGGGGTGAGGAGGATGCGCATCGCATTTTTGTCCGACATTCACGGGAACGCGGCGGCTCTGGAAGCGGTGGTGGCCGACCTGCGGGAGAAGGGAGTCGACCGGATTGCGGTGTTGGGGGATTTGGCGTACCGGGGGCCGGAGCCGGAGCGGGCGGTGGACCTCGTGCGGGAGCTGGCGGCGGACGGAGCCGAAGTGATCCAGGGCAATGCGGACCTGTGGGTCGTGCGCGGCGTCGAGGCCGGGGAGGTGCCGGACCGGTTTCTCGAGGGAATGAAAGCGGAGCGGGAGTGGACGGCGGAGCGCCTGTCCCCGGAGCAGATTAAATATCTGGAAGTCCTTCCGGCCGAGATGGAATGGGAGGCGGAGGGGGTGCGGATCCACGCCTTTCATGCCACCCCCACCAATCTGTTTACGGCGGTGCTTCCGGAGGCTTCCCCCGAGGTGTTGCGGGAGCGGATCATGGTGAAGCCCGCGGCGGATTTGTACGTGTACGCCCACATTCACCTGCCCTATGTGCGGTACGTGAACGGAAAATGCGTGGTGAACACCGGCAGTGTGGGGCTGCCCTTCGACGGGATGCCCCGGGCGTCCTACGCGTTGGTGGAGGCGGAGGCGGGGCGGTACCGGGTGACCTTGGAGCGGGTGCCGTACGACGTCGAGCGGGCGGCGAAACGGTACCGGGAGGCGGGGTATCCCAATCCGGAAATGATCCGGGTGGTGCGGGAAGCGGTCAGTCCCTTCACGTGAGAGGGCAAAATCCGGAAGTATCGGGCTTGGGTGGCGGTGAAAGGCGGCCGGCCGGCGAGGAACGCGCCGGCCGGCGGGGCCGGTGTAGGGTTCCCTCACACCAGGTTGCGAAAATGACGTTCGATAAAGCTTCGAATCGTTTCGGCCGCTTTTTCTTTCGACGCCAGCTCACTTGCCGTAAAGCGGAAGCCGCCCTTTTTTTCGTCTAAATCCAGCTCATCGGCGATCATCCCGAACAGCCCCTTGTTTTTCTTGTCGATCTCAAAAAAACCTTCCACGCCGGACCGGGTTTTGCGCGGATCGAACTGGAAAACCAGTTCGTCGAGCTGTCCGGACAACCATGAGGTGGGAGAAAAGTCGATCATTTGATGCCGCCCGTTGTACGCTTCCCGTTTGGGCACAAAGCCGAGCAGCGCAAACCCTTCGAGAAAGTTTTGCAGGAGCCCCGACGGCAACACCGTCACCGGGTCGCGGTCCTTCGCGTCGAACGCGGCGTCGATCTCCAAATTGGTGGCAAAATAGTACCGGGTGGTGACGGACGACACCGGAATGCCCGCCGGAACCGCGAACTCGAACGGATAGGTTTTCGTTTCCCTGGGTTGGATGACAAAGGCGTCGCCGATTGCCTGCCGCGCCACAACTTCCTTGACGTGGCGGACGGCGTCGCCCGCTTTGTACTGCGACGTGACGACGAGGTTGACCTGGATCCCTTCGATGGACTGCTCCGTTTCGCCGCCCGCGACGGCGAGTTGTCCCCGCACGGTTTCGCCCATTCGCACCGCGCCGGTTTCGAGGATCAAATCGATTGAAGCCCCACCGATGCCGAGTTTCGACAAGAATTTTCTAAACATCCCATCACCTCTCGCTCCCAGCATACCGGGAGGTGGCGAAACAATCAATACTGAAATTTTCCGGGAGGGTGGAACAAATTTTTGTATCCGCTCGGAAAAAGACGAAAAATATCGAATGGATGAGAAGGAAAATTGATCCTTTTGGTCGAAAGAGATACACAGATGTCAAAGGAGGGGACGGTTAGACAGACCTATATTTTTACAAAAGATATGCGGCGGAGGTGGAGGGCTTGGAATTGTTTGCGACTCCTTGGTTGGCCTGGCTTCAAAACCCCTTTGAACGGCCGGTGTCTCTCCGGTGCAAGCCGGAAGATTTAGTTTGGCAAGATCCGGTGACGGGAACCTGGTTTTGCGTGGAGGGTCGGGATTACGAGGAATATCTGCAGGCCGCAAAAGCGTGGTTGCGCTCCAGGGAGGTAGGGCCGCAACGTTGGGACCGCCGCTTGCCCTTCGGCGAACATCCGGGAGGCCGCGTGGCCGGAGATTCCCGGGCCGCCGTCGGAACCGCTCTGCCTTACCCCCGGCCGTTGACGGCAGAAGAAGCTGTAAAGCTTGCGGCCGGCCGGGGGAAGCGGACAGACTCCTCACCGGAAAGCCCGTTGTTGAGAACTCGCCTGAGCGATTTCCTGTATCTGAGGGCCGCACTGTTTTTCGCCCTGTTCTATCGGGAAGTCCGGGCACGGTGGAGGGATGTCCGGCACCGCCTGTTCCGGGATCTTCGCCCGGTGCTCGACCCCTTTGACGCGGAAGCGCTGGGGGCAGTGGAGGAGTTGCTGGTTTCCGGTCGAGTCCCTCCGTACTTGGAAGGACGTCGCTTTCTGTTCGTCAAAGGAGGAGCGGTGCGGATCAAACGCTATTATTTGGAAACTGCCGGTATTCAAGAGATTCGCGGCGGTTCTCGACTGTTGGACGAATTGAATGGGGAGCGGCTTTTCCGCTGGTTGGAGACTCTGGGTCCGGAACGGGGATGGACTCCCGAGAGTGTCGTATACAGCGGCGGCGGCCGTACCCTTTTGGTGCTTCCCCTTGAGGCGAGAGGCCCGGAAGGGGAACCGCCGGAATTGGCGATGGAAACCCTTTATGCACGGGTGACGATCAACGCCGAATGTGCCTTTGTGTCGGAAGAAGTTCCTGTTGAGGCCTGGACGGCCGGGCAATTTTCATACTGGATGTCCCGGTTGGAAACGCACATCGTGGAACGTCAGATGTGCCGGCCGCCCGTATTCTACTCCGAGCCGGATGACACCCCGGACTTGAGCCGCACGCTGAACTACTGCAACCCCGAACCATATCCGGCTCAAGACGTCCCGGTGCAAAACCGGTTTTGCGGTCTTTGCCGGTTTCGCCCCGCTTTCCGGTTGATCCGGCGGGCCGAAGGGGATGTTCCGGTGTGCCGGCCCTGCTATCACCGGGCGGTCGCCGGAGCGTCGAAGGTCAAAATCGACCGGCAAGCGGAACAGATTCTGGACGAGGTCCGGCCTTTTCTCGGCACAAAAGTTCATTCGGTCCGCCCGGTGGTTCCCAACTCCCTGGTCGATCTGGGAGAACAGGTGGCTCTGGTGTACGGGGACGGAAATAACCTTGGGCAGTACGTCAAACAAATGGATACGCCCGCCAAGCTCCGGTATTTTTCCGACTTGATCGACAGCGTCACTCGGGCGGCGGCTTGTCTGACCTTGGTGGAATTGCTCCCCGACTTGAGGTTCGAAATGATAGCGATGGCCGGAGACGACCTCTTTTTTGTTGCTCCCGCTGAAGCGGCTTTAGAAGGAGTGCCGCGGATCGTGGAGCGATTCGAAAGGGCCCTCACCCGGTACAAGCCGGCGGAAAGCATGGTGGCTGCCGAAGAAACCATGACCTTGTCGGTGGGAGTGGCGCTGGGTGCGAACGATCAAGCCTTTTTAAGGCTGTTTACGACGGCCGAAGAATTGCTTAAATCGGCGAAATCCGCAAAGAAAAAAGAGGCGTTGCCCGGGGGAACGATCGATTATTTGTACCTGCAAAGCGACGTTCCTTACGCGGGAAGGCTGGAAGATTACCGGTCGTTGCAGCGTTCCCATACAGAATTGTCTTCGAAGGGCGAGATTCGGAAGCATTTCTACGCCCGGCCGTATACCGCAGGGGGATTTTTCCAACTATTGGAATTGATTCGAAGCTTGGACCGGTTGACTGGGGCGGGATTGGTCCATCACATGTGTCTCGCCGCGGAGGCGATGACGGCCTTAGAAAGCGATCTTTACGCGAAATATCTTCTCTTCCGGGATTCGGTTCAACAGAGCCGAACGGAGGTGATCCAGCTGCTCAATCGGGTTAGTTCAATTGACGGCAAGGAGCGTTCCGAAGGCGTGTTATGGTGGCGAAAAGGGGAGGAGTATTACTCCCTTTGGCACGATGTGCTCGAGTTGTGGGGAATTTTGGGTGTGAGGAAGAAGCTGGAGGAGCGGGCTGTCGCGTTCCAAGGGCGAGGGGATGTGCCGTGAACAGCAGAGGACCGAAGTCCTTGGTTGAATGGCGTTGGATTCTCCGGCCGGAGACCGCCTGGTCCGTGCGCGGCCCCGGGCAGGGGAGGGAGTCCGGTGGCCGTCCGCTGGTGGATTGGCGCGGTCGGCCCTATGTACCCGGTTCCACGATGAAAGGAAAAATTCGGGACAGTTTCCGGCGGCTGTTCAGCGCCCCGGAATGGGGGGAGGAGGAAGAAAAGGCTGCCGGATCGACCTCGTTTTCCTTGCAAAAATGGCGCGCGATGGAGCTGTACTGTTTTGGGGTTCCCGGGACCCGTCCCGGACGCTTGTACGTGGACGACAGCTATCTGTCGGAAGAGAACGCAGGGGCCGGGCAGTGGTATGGACAGCGCCATCGGGTGGCGGTCAACCGGCGCCTAGGTGTGGTGAAGGACGCCTTCTTGGCGTCCGAAACGGTGGTGGAGGCGGGATGGTCCTTTGAAGGGGGTATGAGCCTGTACACCGGTAACGAGGAATTGGTCGCCGCCCTGACGTTGGCCGTGTTGGATGTGGATCAAATCGGCGGCGGGCGTACGGTGGGGCGCGGTCGGGTGTCGTGGGGCCTGGCCGAAGGGGAAGGAACCAGCAGGCTCACTGTCACGGTCGACGGGATTCCATGGGGGCCGGCCGCTTCCATTCCGACTTTGAGGGAATGGGCCTTAAATGCGTTTTTCCGCGACTGAGGTCCCCGCAAAGGAGAGATAGCCTTGTACCGCTGGTGGAGGATTTCTCTGAGACCCTTGTCCCCGTTCTTGGTGGCGGGCCGGCGAATTACGCCGAACTATTATGAGACGCTCGATTACATACCCGGCCGGATTCTCAAAGGGGCGGTGGCCCGGGCCATCCTCGAATCCTACGGCGGCACTCCCGAAGACGGATCGGCTGCGGCTACTTGGGTCGGTCCGGAATTGGATGAATCTCTGTGCCGTCCCGAATGGCGGAACTGGGTCCGGTCGTTTTCCGAGATTCTCTTTTCCGACGCGACGCCCTTTGGAGCCGGACGTCCCCCGAGTACCTTGCTGGTGTGTAAGAACGATCCGTCCCATCCCCCGGTGGACGACCTTCCCGATCGCTTTCGGTGGCGTGTGGGGGGAGAGCGACCGGATGATGGACGGGTTCCGGAAAACCGGGACCGGAGTTGTCCGGTTTGCCGGGGACGCTTGGAGCGCTGGAAAGAAGGATGGAGATTTCCCGACGGTCATGAGCGGGCCGGACATAGTGCCCACGTTCAGAAACGGGTATTCACCCGGGTGGAATTGGACGATTGGCGACAAACTCATCGGGACGGACACCTGTTTAGCCTGGCGGCTGGTATACCGGAGGCGGCGGTGGAAGGGAAGGCGGAACCGCTGATCTTTCAAGGATGGATCCGGGCTCCCGAGGATGCGGATCTCCAGCTTCCGAAGGGGATGCGATTGCGGGTGGGCGCCTACGTCGGTGTCGGTTTGGGGCTGATGGAGGTGGAGGTGCGTCCGGAGGGATCCGGGGAGAGAAGGGGGTGGACGGATCGCGGGGATTGGGTGGATGCGACCGGCGACCGGTCATCGATTCCTGTGGTGCTGCAAGGAGATTGTCTATACGCGGCAGGCTGTGGCACGGAGCGGATCACCAGTGTGGCGGAGGACCGGGCCGCTTATGCCGCTTGGTGGAAGCAGAGGCCGTCGGCGATACCGGCCCCCGATTCCCTGACGGTCCTGTTTGCGGCCGTCCAGTACGAATCGCGATACCCCTTCGTGGCCGGACAACCGGGGGTCAGGTCGATGCGGCCGCTGTGGTATTGGCTGGGCGGCAGCCTGTTTGTCTTTGCCGTGTCGGATCCCTCCGAAGCTCCGGTCTTGGTCCAGTGGGTGGAGGCCCTGTGCCGGGATGGGGTCCGGTCGGATGTGGAGGTGCCGGGCGCGCGATTTTGGGATCGAGGGGAATTCGAAGAAACATCCGGGGGAACGGAAAGGGCGTGGACGCCGGTCCGGATCTGGTCGTCACGATGAGGGGGGAAGCCGTATGAACGGAAATGTAACTGCGGAGCTGCAGCGGCAGGTGGATTGGTTGGTCCAGAAGGCGGAAGAGTTTGGGACCTATGTTATGGAAGCGCTGCAATTGAATCCGGGCAGCCGGGATGGGAGCGAAGGCGGGAAGTCCGGTCGCAACGCGGAGCGGGCAAACGATTTCGGAAAATCTCAGATCGAAAACCTGCTTGCGGCCATGAATCACATCACGTCCCTTGCGGAATTGGAATTGTTTGTTCGGTATCAAATGGGGCGTGACGACAAGCGGCAGGGGTGGGCCAAGGTTGGAGATCGGTTCCTCTCGATTCTTCAGGAAATCCAGCATCGCGGTGGGGAGGACTTATCCGAACAGGATAGGCGGCAATTGCATCGTTTGATGGTCAACCGGTTCCTGCTCTACTGGAAATGGCAGCACACGTATTTGAGCAACCGGAAACCGGCAGGATCTGCAACTCCGGCATGGCGTTCTTCCGGGAGGCCCCAGGGGAGGTATGGCCGGTGAGCCTCATGCACGATCGAATCTATAACGTGTGGGTAGTCCGGGGAAGTTTGGAACTCCAGACCCCTCTGCATGTGGGAGCGGGACAGCGCGGTCTGATGAGCCTGGATGCTCCCGTATTGAAATGGCCGGATGGGCGCCCGGTGGTGCCGGGTTCCTCGTTGAAAGGCGTCTTACGTTCATTTTTGGAAACCGTGGGCCAAAACGAAGGGTTGCGCAACTGGTTGTCACCCGGACGTCCGCCGGTCTGCATTGTGACGGAAGAACCTTGTGGCAAACAATTTCGGAACAAGAAAGCCAGGGACGAAGTGGTGGAGCGAGCGGTCCGGTCCGGAACGAACGGGACGCCGGAGGAGGCTCGGGTAAAAGGAGAGCGGGAATTAGCCCGAGAGATCTACGAAACCCTCTGTCCGGTGTGCCGCCTATTTGGCAACCAACTATTTGCCGGAAAAGTTTCGGTGTCTGATCTGGTGCCCGAAGAGAAGCCCGAAGCCGGATGGTTCGATGTACGGGACGGGGTGGGCATCGATCGGGATACCCGAACGGCTCGCAGAGGAGTGAAATATGATTTTGAAATTGTGAATCCCGGCGTGGTGTTTCCTCTGACGGTGCGCGCCAAAAATCTGGAAGATGATGAAAAGGCCTGGTTGTTGTTTGCCTTGGAAGCCCTGCGGCGCGGGGAACTGCTGTTGGGCGGGAAAAAATCCCGGGGACTCGGAGCGGTGCGGGGCGTAGGGACATGGCGTATCTCGCGTTTGGAACCGAAAGGCCCGGAGGACTTCCTCCTCCGGTATCTGGGCCGGGCCGAAGACGAGGACTATGAACGGGTACTCGATGAAATCATGGGGAACTACACGGGGGCGGGGAGGTGACGGGCATGTTTCGAGCTTTGCAGATTGAGGCCGTGATCCATTATGCCCTCGTGCCCGAAACCCCGATTTCGCTGCGGCGGGGCGGCACAAATCCGGTGGATCCGGGGATGCCGGACGGTCAGGTCGTTAAACACTGGAAGGAAGGGCGATGGGTGCCGGTGATTCCCGGGTCATCGCTCAAGGGCGCGTTTCGCAGCCGCGCCGAACAGATGCTCAAAGGAATGGGCCTCGACGTGGACGACGTTTTTGACAAAAACAGCGGGAGCCACAAGGCGAAGAGCGACGGAAACAAAAGGGGAGAAGACCTCTATTTCAAGCAATGTGCGGCCAGCCGGCTGTTTGGTTCCTTAGCCCTTGGGAGCCGGATTTTCTTTGAGGATGCCGTGCCCCGGGATCCGTCGGCCGTACGCCTGGGATTGAGGGAAGGGGTGGGCATTAGCCGGCTTACCGGAGGACCGGCGCCGGGGGTTCTCTACACGTACGAGGTCGTGGAAGCCGGAGAGTTTGTGGGGCGGATCGTGGTACAGAATTTTGAATTGTGGCATCTGAAGTTGCTGGCGGCCCTGTTGGAGGATCTCCATACCGGCCATCTGCGCCTGGGCGCGGCGACGTCCCGCGGACTTGGGAGAGTCCGGTTGGTGCCGGAATGGGTGAGTTTGGCGTGTCTCGATTATCGCAACGGCCCCAATCCGGGCACCCGTCCTTTGGAAGATGTATTCGGCACTCTCTCGGCACGGGAATTGGACTGGAAGGCGGATTTGTTCCGGGCGAGGGCGGAGGTGCCGGGTCTGGAGGCGGTTTTGGATTTCTGCCGGGGGTTGCCCGGACCGTCCCCGCAGACGATCCGGCGCATCCCGGTGAATACGGAGAGGCGGTGAGGATCGTGGCTCCCTTTGGCTTTTATCCTGTGGAGGGTGTTCCGGAACGCCAGCCTCCCAGACCTCGAAATGTCCTGAATCCAAATCTGCTCCACGGGAGGTTGAAGGTGTCTCTGACCACACTGACTCCTTTGGTCGTGGGAACCGGAGCCTATGAACTCCGGGAAGACGACTTCGTCCGGGGCATCTGCCGGGAAGGCGGAGTTCCCGTCGTGCCGGGATCGACTGTCAAAGGGGTCATCCGCAGTTATGTAGAACTGCTGTCGAAGTCTTGCGTTTTGCAGATCGAAAAAGGACAGCCGGCCCCTTCATGCAAAACGAACTTTCGTGCGGGCTCTCCGGATGCCGCTGTGTGCCCGTCCTGCCAAATTTTTGGGGTCGTCGGACAGAAAGGCGCCCTCCGGAGCCTGGTTTCTGTAGGAACGTTTCGTCCTCACCGGACACCGGTGCCGGAAGAGGTGATCCGGTTGCCCCAGTTTTACCGCCCGAGAAAAATTCGCCGGGAAGGCGAAAAGGTTTTTCGCAAGGTGTACCGCCACGGCAACCCGAAATACATTTTGAATGCGGTTTCCACCTGGAAAAACCGGAGGCCCGACCGGTACGCCGCCGTGTCGGACGGCGTGACTTTTATAGGTTTGATAGATTTTGTAAATCTCGAACCGGAGGAGTTGGGGTTGCTGGCGCTGGGAATGGGGGCGGTTCCCTCCCGGAAGTTTCAAATCAAGATGGGGTACGGCAAGCCGGCTTTTTTGGGCAGCGTCCAAATGGAGATTTTGGACATTCAGCCCCTGAGCAACCTTGTTTGGAACGGCAAAGAGTGGACGAGGGAACACCTCTGGGAGTGGGCGGAGGCTTATGTTCGGCGGGATCCCTGGATCGGGCGGAGAGCGGAAGAGGTGTGCCGGCAACAGCAGTTTGATGAGGCCTTTCGGCAGACACCGCGGGAACATTCCTATCTCGGATGGGATCTTGTGGGAGGGGTGTATGGATGGGAACCCTGACGGATTCCCAGCGAGAGGCGATTCACCGGTTGTTGGTTCGTCTCTTTCGCGATCGACCGGCGACCGATCGAGAAAAGGGTGTGTCCGGCCGGGTGGAGCCGGGCCGCACGACGGCCGAGTCCGGCGGAAATCCAGGCAAAAATCAGGCGGTGTCGGCCTCTCCGTCGATGATCCAACGGGCGCTGGAGCTATGGAAAATAGTGGAAGAGGACATGGCTTCCCGGTTGTCTTCTCAAGACGCGGAGAGGGGAATGAATTACGTGGTCCGGGCAACTCTTGCCGGCCCGCAGAGAGTGCCTCCTCTGCGGGATCATCCCGAGGGACAGCGGCTTCAACGGCGGGTTGAACATATTCGTGGGATTCTTTTTCGGATCGGCAAGAAGGAGCAGTGGGAAGCCGTGTCCCGGTTGGTGGAGCGGCGGTGGAGGCCTCAAGAAATCACGTATGCGGAAGCGGTTTATTTTTTATCCTGGCTGCGCCGTTTGATACCGAAGGACAGGGGGGAGTAGGTCTCATTCTCGTTCGGGCGCGCAGCACAGAGCCCATGATGCGTGACGGGGGTGCCGATGGTGCAGGTGATCGTTTCTACGGTGGGGACTTCGCTTCTGCGGAACATGAAAGTTCCGCACGACGCGATCGCTCAGGTACCCGTAGGGGAAGAAACCGGTGAACAGATGCGTGCAATGGAGAAGGTTCGAACAGAACTCTTAGCTCGAATGGCGGAAAACGGGAACGACATGACGTCGTGGAGTGCCGAAATTCACAGCCTCTCGCGGATTGGAGTGTCCGAGGGAGACCGGTTGATCTTTTTGACAACGGAAACTTTGGATGGTTATCTGTGCGGAGACGTGTTGCATGAGTTTCTGAAGAAACGATGGGGTGTGGACGGCAGCGTACATATGGTGAAGGGGCTTCAAGTGCAAAACGGGAAACGCTTTGCAGATGAAGGAATCGATAATTTGGCGGATCTGGTCTTGAGAATTTTGGAACGCTACCCGCCGGAGGCGTACAAGGTCATTTTGAATCCGACCGGAGGGTTCAAAGCGGTGGTGCCGTATATGACCCTGATCGGGCTGGCGTTTGGTCTTCCCATGAAATACATCTATGAACAGTCTACCGAGTTGATTACCTTGCCGGCGGCTCCGGTTTCTTTAAATGTAGAGCACCTCGGCGGATTGGGTAGTCTGGTTTACGATTTGGCCAATACGTATTTGGCGGAGAAGGATGTCGCGGAGCATCTCGGCATTTCCGTGTACGAGCTTCGAAATAAATATAAGGATGTTCTGGTTTGGCAAGAGGAGGGGATGGTCAGTTTATCCGGACTCGCTCGAGTCCTGTACAGGCGCCTGGTGCGGGAACGCGGCGATGACATCCGGGTATCGCGGACCGTAAAAAAGTTATTCAGGAAAAATCAGTCCTGGGAAAGTGTGTTTCAATCTTATTTTGAGAAAATGCGCGATCCTGCGTATCGAACGAAGCATCTCCACAATCAGGTTCAAAACGAACATGTGGACTTGGATTGTTTGAAGCCGGGCAATGTTTCCGAACGGATTTTTTATTATGTGGAGGACCATACGGTATATATTTGCTATGTGGACCGGCACGACGAATATGAACGTCTGCTGAAAACCGGGAACTTGAAATTGACAAAAGCGTCGTATCAAAACGATTTCGATTAAACCATCCGGAGCATACGGAGCGATTTCGCCTTTCCGCCGCGACTGACATGGGGTGCTACCGATAAGGAGAGACTTGCGAACGGCCGGCGCGGCCTTCCTTACTGGGCCGCGCCGAAGGTTTCCGGAATGTGGGATTCTTTGAAAGCCAGGGTTTCGGTCAGGTATTCGTTGGAGAGGGCGGTGTTGTTCCGGCTTCCGAACTGATTCCACGTCGGGTCGATGGCGATCCACGCCGAGCCGTCCCAAACTCTCACCCATTCGTGAGGGCCGGAGGTGGGACCGGCGGCTTCGCCGGATACCGTTTCGGCGGGGACGCCCACCGACCGCAGCAGGGCCGCCGTGACCTCGGCGAACTGTTGGCAGACCCCGCTTCCGCTCCGCCAGGCCTCTTCGGCGTTTTTCCAAACCGGGCGCCCGGCGTAAAAACTGTCCCAATCGTACCGGAGTTTGCCGGACACGAAATTGGCCACGGCGGCGATGCCGCTGCGGACCGAGGGGGCGTTGTCCAGAAGGACGGACGCCGTCGCCGCAAACTCCGGATTTTTCCGGTAATCCACCCACGCGGAAGCGAGGCGCGCGAGGTCCACGGGGGACAGCGCGGGGGCGTTGGAGCGGATCGGGTATGCCACGTCTGTTTTCCACCAGCCGTTTTGGGTTTTCAACTGGCGGAAAAAGTCGGGGACGGCATACACCATTAGATCGCCCTGGTAGGGAACCCGCAGGGAAGAACCGAATACGCCCTTGGAATTGACCGGCAGGGTGTAATTCCAGGATTTCGATCCATCGCGGGAAGAGATGACGACGGTGACGGACTCGACTCCGCCGGACGCCCGGCCGATGACCGGCAGCCAACCGCCGGAGGGCTGGTAGGGCCAAACGGTGAGGTTGGCGCCCCGCCGCGGAATCGCCGGCGGCAGATCGGCGTTCAAAGGCCGGATGCCCGCCTGATCGGGGGTGGGTGCCGGCCGGCTGTTCTTCGCTTTTAAGTCCTCGAACCCGATGATGAGGACGAGCGGAACGCTGTACGTACCCCGGGAACGCGCCTGCACCGTGTAAATGCCCGGTTTGGACGCGGTGAAAGTGGCCCAAGCCGCCTTTCGTTGTTCTATGGTCCACTGGATATACCGGGGGCCCGGCCGGACGGCGGCGTCGGGGCTGTTGACAAACCAAGCGATGTCCGGCCCGACGTCCCGGGTCGTGGAATAAGCCCACAGATAGAGGGTTTGCCCGGGTTTGGCCGACAGGATGGGCGGCCCCTGGTCGCTGAGGCGGGCATCGGTGCTTGCGACGAGATACAGGTCGTTTCCGGCCCGGAGCCAGAAGGCGGTGTCGTCCGCGGCGGACGGGGCGGACGGGGCGGCGGAGGCGGTCGAAACGGGAGAGGCGGCAAATGCCGGCGAAAGGGAGATCGCGGAGCCGGCTCCCACCGTCAACGCGAGCAACGCCGCGGCCATTTGAGTCAAAAACCGGAATCGTTTCATGGGATATTCCTCCTTCGACGCGGACCGCGGGCTTCTCCGGCTTTCCGCCGGCCCTGCGCCGACCATGTCGAACGCGTTCACATGAAAATTTCGTCTGCAAGGGGAAAAATTCCTGCGGAAGGGCGGCATAAAGAGGAATGGGCGACCGCACGGAAAGCCCCGGGGCGGGAAGCCCCGGGGCACCGTCCATCGCCGGTCCTGCCGGTTACGCCTGCGTTTGAAACTCGGGGTCGTCGTAGGGGTGGGCCACCCAGCCGGACGGATCGATGAACAGCCGGACGGCGACCACTTGCCTGTCGTCCATGAGGGTGAAAAAGTGGGGGGTGTTCTCCGGCACCGAAATCACGTCGCCGGCTTCCAGTTCGGCATCGAAGTAACCGTCCTTCCCCTTGATCACAAAAATCCCGTGGCCCTGGACGATGGCCCGCACCTCGTCCTCGGAGTGGGTGTGCACCGCCTGGAATTTACGCAAGAGTTCCTCGAGGTTCGGGGTCGCTTCGGACAGGGTCACGATGTCCCACTTGACATAGCCCCGGCGGCGGGCCAAGGACTCGATCTCCTCCCGGAACACATCGAGGATTTCTTGCTGCTCCGCCTCGGAGAGGACGAATTTTCCCGCCAAATGGGCCGGCAACTTTTCTACCGGCCATTTTTCGTACAGCACGCCCTGGGCGTCGAGAAACGCCCGCACCTGCTGTTCGCCTTCCAACCGCTCTCCCGTCTTGCGAATCCGAATGGACGCCATGTTCGCTCCTCCTCTCAAAAACGGTCTTTCCCTTTGCCCGCATCGCTCCGGGCCGCCGCGTCCGGCAACCGCTCGAGCCGGCTCCACACTTCCCGGTAAAAGGTATACTCGAACAGGAACTCAAAAGCCTCCAAATGCCGTTTGGCCTCGTCCGGCGTCCGGCCCCAGGCGTAGATTCCGTGCTCCCGCACCAGCACCCCCGGAACCCGGGGATCGGAAGCCGCCCCGGCCACCGCCCCGGCCAGCCGGTCGAGATCGGCGTGGTTCTCGACGACCGGCACGCGGATCCGGGCGCCTTCTTCCCAGATGTCGAGCCCCTTGAGGAGTTCCAGATCGGCCAGCTCCACCCCCCCGGCGGCAAACCCGATGCGCGACGCCAGGTTGTTGAACACCGTGTGCACGTGGAGGATGCACCCGGCATTGGTGCGGGCGTAGAGCCGGGCGTGCACCTTGGTTTCCGCCGATGGCCTGAGCCCCGGTTGGCCCGGCAGGGCGCGGCCTTCCCCGTCCACGAAGACGACGTCCTCCGGAGTGAGCGCCTGCTTGTCCCGGCCGCTGGCCGTGATGCCGAAGTGCAGGGGATCGCGCGCCACCAGGATGGACAGGTTGCCGCTGGTGGCCGGAAGCCACCCCCGCCGGCCGAACAGCTCGCAGAGGCGCGCGAGGTCCCGCCCCACGGCGGCCCGCACCTCCGGACGGACCTCCGGAATCCCGCTCATGGTCCGCCCCCCTTCGCCCGTTCCGCAGACCGGCCTGCGCGCACCGCGTCCCATGCGGCCAGCACCGCGTCGCGCACCTCGTAAAACGTCTCGAAAGACGCCGCCGGCCGGCCGAGTTCCAGGCACCGCCGCAGAAGTCCGTCCCGGGCGACGACCAGATCCGCCCGCTCCGCCGCCAGAAAATCGGTCACCCCGTCGCCCACCAGCACCGTCCAGGCGCCGCCGAACCCTTCCATAATAGTGGGTTTGCACAGCCCGCAATCTCCCTTGCACCCGGGGCCGCAGGGGTGCGGCCACTCGATGCGGATCCGCTCTTCGTCGAAGGCCGCCCGGTTGCAGTAAATTTTCCCGTCCAGGCGGAAGGGGGAAAGAATGGGGAGCACGAACAAATCGATCCCGCCGCTGACCACGTAAAACTCCAGCCCCGCCCGCCAGGCCGCGGCGAGAAACTCCGGGAAACCGGGCCGGATGCGGGCGGTCTTCAGCGCGAAATCGACGATCTCCTCCCGCCGGGACGAAGGCAACAGGGCGAACATGCGCCCGACCCCTTCCCGCACCGACATCCGCCGTTCCACCACCGCCTTCCCCAGCGCCTCCCATTCCGGGGGTGCGAACCGCTCCATGATCGACACGATCATGTCCCGCTCGGTGATCGTCCCGTCAAAATCGCAGACCACCACGCCGCGCGGCGTCATTCCATCACACCCCATTTTTCCACCGCCAGGCGCAACTCCTCGGGCAGGCCGCCTTCCCGCAGGGACCGCCCCTGCATGGCCCACTCCACCGCCTGGCGCATGGCGCGGCCGCCGGCGGCGATTCCTCCGGGGTGGCCGTGGATCCCGCCCCCGGCGTTCAGGATCTGATCCCGCCCGAAATCCTTCCACAGCCGCGGCACGATTCCCGGGTGCACACCCGCCGCCGGACCCGGCCACGCCCGCCGCAGGGAGGACTCAGACCGGAGGGCGTCCGCGACCGCCAGGGCGTCCTCCCGGTCCATGACCACACTGCCGTACGGCGACGGGAAGAGGACCGCGTCGGCTCCCGCCAGGCGCATCAGCTTGCCGAGGGCCACCGCCGGTGCCACCCCCGTCGCCGGCGAGGCGAACAGGGCTCCGGAGAAGGCCGGATGGGCGATGAGCGGCACGGTGATCCGCGGGTCGGCGGCCAGCCGCTCCAGCACTCCGTAGCCGTAAGGCAGGACGTTGAGCAGAAAGGCCGTCGCCCCGGCGCGAATTCCCGCCGCCGCCTTGTCGGCCAGCTCGTCCACGGGCCCGCTGAGGTTGGCCGCATACAGGACCCGCTGCCCGGTTTTGGCCAGCCGGTCTTCGATCACCTCCCGGCAGCGGGCGATTCGCTCCTCCCAAGGCGCCTCGTCGTCGGCGAAGAAAATCTCGTCGTCCTTGACCAAATCCACGCCGCCCGCCGCCTGTTCGGCGAAAGCCGCGGCGAACTCCGCCGTCGACAATCCCATACAGGATTTGAAAATGCTCATCACCAGCGGCCGGTCGCCCACGCCGAGCAGCTCCCGTATCCCGTCGATCCCGAACTTGGGGCCGGGGAAGGCCGCCTCGACGTCCGGCGTCCACGTCAGGTCCGCCAGCCGGATCACCCCGTCGAGGGACAGCTTGCCGAAGACCGTCGTGAGGATTTCGGGGATCGAAGGCCGGAAGTTCATCGAGGGATAGCCGATCCGGATCGTGGCCGTCCGCACGCCCCGCCCGTCGGGGGGACCGGCCTCGACGCCGACCACCCGGCCCAGCCGTTCCCGCATCCGCTCCTGTTTCACGGCGGGCAGATCGGTCCACGTCCCGACCGTGAGGCCGACGGCGATGCTCTCCGCCCGCTTGTGCAGATCGGCGTCCCGCGTTTCCAACCGGTATGTGGCGATGACCTCACCCACGCTATTCACCTCCTCGGGAAATGCGATCTTTGGCTCCCGCCCGGGATACGCCTTCCGCTACGCGGTCCTCCCCGGCCCGGTACGCCCGGGCCAGCCGCCGGGCCGCTTCCCGCAACCGGTCTTCCGGGGCGAGCAGCCCGACCCGGATGTACCCCTCGCCGTGCCGTCCAAACCCCGCTCCGGGCGCGACCACCACGTGTTCCGTCTGGAGGAGCCGCGCGGCGAACCCTTCGCTGGTCTGGCCGGGCGGCACCGGCAGCCAGCAGAAAAAGGAACCGGCCGGGCGCCGGTGGGGATACCCCCATTTCTCCAATTCGCCGCAGAAGGCGTCGCGCCGCCGCTCGTACGTCGCCCGGATCTCTTCCACCGGCTCGAGAGGCCCCGTCAGGGCGGCGATCCCCGCCCGCTGGACCGCCGCGAACACGCTGCAATAGTAGTGGTCGTGAATCAGTTCCAGCAGGGCGATCGCGTCGGGATGGCCCACGGCGAAGGCCAGCCGCCATCCCGCCATATTGAAGGTCTTGGAGAACGTGTACACCTCGATGCCCACGTCCTTGGCGCCGGGCACCTGAAGAAAGCTGGGCGGCCGGTATCCGTCGAAGCCGATGGCCCCGTAGGCGAAATCGTGCAGGACGAGGATGCCGTGGCGCCCGGCAAACCGCACGACTTTTTCAAAAAACTCCAGGGTCGCGCCCGCGCCGGTGGGGTTGCTGGGATAATTCAAGAACATGAGTTTCGCCCGCCGGGCCGCCTCCGGCGGCACCCTGGACAGGTCGGGCAGAAAATCGTTTTCCTCCAGAAGCGGCAGGGTGACCATCTGCGCCCCGGCCAGGGCGATTCCCGACCAGTAATCGGGGTACCCGGGGTCCGGCACGAGGCAGACATCTCCGGGGTTGAGCAGGCCGGGGCTGATCTCCACCAGCCCGGTCTTGCCGCCGGGCAGGATCGCCACTTCCCGGGCGGGGTCCACCTCCACGCCGTAGTGCTCCGCATACCACCGGGCGGCCGCCTCCTTGAGCTCGGGCAGTCCCCGGAAAGGGGGATACCGGTGGGTCTCGGGGTCCCTCGCCGCCTCGCACAGGGCGTCCACCACGTGGCGGGGAGTGGGCAGGTCGGGGTTGCCCTGCCCCAGATTGATGACGTCGTAGCCCTTCTCGATATACCGCGCCGCCTCCGCGGTGAGGCGGGCGAAAAATTGTTTGGGCAACCGCTGGATGCGGTCCGCCGGGCGAATGGCCGCCACATCCCGCACTCCTTTCCGATCGAAAAACTTTCTTTTCTACATCTTAGGGCTTGCGGTCTGTTCCCGCAAGTCTACAACTTATATACTGTAAGCATCGTATCCGGAATGTCCGCGGGAGTCAAAGGGGGAAGAGCCCGTGGCGGCGCTCTCGTTTCTTCATGTGGCCGATCTCCATTTGGGATTTCAGCAATACAATTTGGAAGAACGGTTCGAGGATTTCGGCAGGGCCTTCTTCCAGGCGGTGGACGAGGCGGTGGCGCGGAAGGTTGACTACCTCTTGATCGCCGGGGATTTGTTCAACAAGCGGACGATCAATTCCCGAACCCTCGACCAGGCGGTGGCCGGGTTGGACAGGCTCCGCCGGGCGGGGATCGAGACCGTGGCCATTGAGGGAAACCACGACAAGGCGCCCTACGGGGACCGGGATTCGTGGATGTGGTTCCTCAATCGCCAGGGGTATTTGAATTTGCTGACCCCCTTTTATGAAGAGGGCCGGATGGTGCTCAAGCCGTGGGACGAGGACCGGCGGGAGGGCACGGTGTTGGTGCGCCGGGGTGTGCGGTTTGTAGGTCTGGGGTATTTGGGGGCGATGGTGGACCAGCGGGTGCGGGAGCTGGCCGGTCTTCTGCCTCCCTCCGACGCCTTCACGGTGCTCCTGCTCCACGGGGCGGTGGACCGGATGATGCACTTCGGGGGTGTGCGGCGGGAGAGCCTGGAGGCCCTGCGGGGATTGGTGGACTATGTGGCCCTCGGGCACATCCACGGCCGGTACGAGATCGGCGGATGGATCTTCAACCCCGGGGCGCCGGAGTGCTGGGATCTGAGCGAACACCGGGCGGAAAAAGGGTTCTACCTGGTGCGGGTGGAGGAGGGATCGAAGGTGCCGGCGGCGGTGCACATTGCCAGCCGGCGGCGGCCGGTGGTGGAGGTGGCGGTGGATGCGTCCGGCGCGGCGGATCCCGATCAGGCCGTGGAGCGGGCGCTCGAGGCGGTCCGCGGCGCGATGGCGAACCGGGCTCCGGCGACCGGCGGGGGCGGCGGGACCGGCGCGGAACAGCTCAATCTGTTCGCCTGGGTCGAGGAAGTCTCGGCCGCCGCGGCGCCGGGCGAAACCGTTGGCGCCGGAGAGGCGCACCCGGCGGAGGGGGACCGTTGCGGGCGCCCGCTGGTGCGGGTGAATTTGGGAGGGACGGTGCCGTTTAACCCCGTGCAGATGGACGTCCGGCGTCTGGAGGAGCGGATCGTCGGAGAGTGCGGCGCCCTGTTCGCCGAGATCGTGAACGATGCGGTCATGGAAGGGGACGATCCGGCGATTCCCGGGGAAGCGGCGGAACTCGACCGGGAAGAGCTGGAACACCGGGTGCTCCACCATTTGATCGCCCAGGCGGGGCGGTACGACCGGTGGGCGGAGGAGTTGGTCCGCTTGGCCCGGACGGTCAAGGCCCAGGTAATCGCGGGGGCGTCCGAAGAGTCGGTGGCGATGTTGATTGAAGCGTTGGCCCGCAAACTGGTCGAAGAGGAGAGGTGAGGGCGGCGTGCGGATTCTGCGGGTGCGGCTGGTCAATGTGAAGAGTTTCGTCGACGCCGAAATCGCCTTCGAGGACGGCGTGCATTTTATTTCGGGGGCCAACGGCGCGGGGAAAACCACCCTCATCGAGAGCATCGGCTATGCCCTGTTCGACTACCGCCCCTATGCGGCGAAACATTTCGTCCGCTACGGACAGCGCAAGGGCCGGGTGGAAGTGGTCTTCGAAGCCTGCGACGAGCGGGTGTACCGGGTGGTGCGGGAAGTGGGCGGCGCGGGGAACTGGCGGGCGTTCGACGAGGAGTCGGGGGCGGAGATCGCCGAGGTCCACGGGGGGCGGGATATGGTCCGCTGGCTCAAGGAGCGCCTCGGCGTGCCGGAAGAAGACGATTTGACCCGGCTCTTTGAGGAAGTGATCGCCGTGGATCAGGGCAAGTTCATCGCGCCGTTTTTGGAGCCCCCGGCCAAACGCCAGGAGATTTTCCACCATATTCTGCATATCGACAGTTACCGGACGGCTTACCAGCAGACCAGCGGCCTGCCGAACCGGATCAAGGGGCAAATCGAGGTGCTGCGCCGGGAGATGGCGATGTTGGAAGAGGCGGCGGCGAAGCTGCCCGAGGTGCAGGCCCGGCGGGACGGGCAAGTGCGGGAAGTCCGGCGGCTGGAGGAGGAACAGGAAGAGCTGCGGCGCTGCTACGAGGCGATCCAGGGGGAGGTGGAGCGCCTGGAGGGGCTGCGGGCCAGAAAGGAAGAGGAGGAGGCCCGGCGGGCGGAATGGAGCCGGCGGGCGGCGCTCCTGGCGCAGCAGATCGAGCAGTTGCAGCGGGAACGGGCCGAGGCCGAGGCGGCCCGGGAGGCGGCGGAGCGGGCCCGGCCGGGGCACGACCGCTATGTGGCCGCCGAGGAAGAGGCGCGGCGGTTGGAACGGCGCAAACAGGAGAAGGAAGAACTCGAGCGGCGGATCGCCGGCGTCGAGGCGGAACTGCAGCGGATCCGGGGCGCGCTGGAGGCGGAGGAGCGGCACGCGGCCGAGCAGGAGCGGGCCCTCGCCGAACGGCGGGAGGCGCTGGAGCAAGAGTGGCGGCAGTGGGCGGCCCGGAGGAGGGCGGCGGAGGAGCGGCTCCGGCGGGCCGGGGAATGGAGCGGGCTGACGTCGCCGGTGCGGCAGGCTTTGGAAGCCTGGGGGCGAAGCCTGGAGACGGGCGCGGAGGCGGCGGCCGCCTTGCGGCGACAGGCGGCGGCGCTGGCGGAGACGTCCGGGGCGATGGCCCGGGCGGAGGAGTGGGTGCGCGAGCTCCCGGCCGTGGAGGCGGCCCTGGCCGCGCTGGACGGGTTGCGGGGGCGGGAAGCGGAGATCGCCGCCCGGGAGGCGGCCCTGGCCGCCCGTTTGGAGGCGCTGGAGCAAAACCGGGCCGCCCTGGGGGGCGGGGTCTGTCCGCTGATCGGCGAGCCCTGTCCCAGTCAAAAGGTGCGGGAGGCCGGAGATTTGGCCGCATTCTTCGATGAAGAGATCGCCCGGGTGGCGCGGGCCCTAGAGGCGGTCCGGGAACGGCGGGAACAGGTTCAGCGGGAGATCGCCCGGCTGCGGGAGGAAGAGATCCGCGCGGAGGTGCTGCGGCGGGAGGCCGAACGGCTGGCGGAGTTGCAGGAACGGTGGCGAAAGGGATGGGAACAGATCCTGGCCCGGCTGGACGGTGCTGCGAAGGACGCCGCGGGGCGCCGGGAGCGGGCGGCGTTCGAGGAGCGGTGGCGGCAACTGAAGGAGCGGTGGGCGGGCCTTCCGGCGCTGTGGCCGGGGATTTTGGGGGCCGGCGGGGAGAGCCGCGGGGAAGCGGTCCGGGAAGGGCCGGCG
>JASBVN010000023.1 GCA_029961045.1 Alicyclobacillaceae bacterium
TGATCCGGGAGGGCAAAACCGATTTGGCTCGACAAACTTTGGAAGAGGCACTAAACGATTCGCAGAAATCCCGCGGCCCGCCCCTTCCGGGGAGGGCCGCTCCCTTTTCCCTCATTCAATCTTTCACCCGCAGTAACCGCATGCCGTTCAACGTCACCAAGATCGTGGCTCCCATGTCGGCCAGAATGGCGATCCAAAGCGTCAACCATCCGGGGAACACCAAAAAGACGGCGATCAACTTGGTGATCAAGGCGAACGAAATGTTCTGTTTGACGATCCGAACCGCGGCGCGCCCGAGCCGGATGATGAACGGGAGCTTGGACAGATCATCCGCCATGAGCGCGATATGGGCCGTTTCTAAAGCGGCGTCCGATCCGGCGCCGCCCATCGCAATCCCGACCGCGGCGGAAGCAAGGGCAGGAGCATCGTTCACGCCGTCCCCGACCATGGCGACTTTTCCGTATTTCCGGCGCAGCTTCTTGATTTGTTCTAATTTGTCCTCCGGCGACAATTCGGCGTAGTATTCGTCGACTCCCACCGCATTGGCGACGGCAGCCGCCGCCCGGCCGTTGTCCCCCGTGAGCATGATCGCGGTTGAGACCCCCGCTTTTTTCAATTCCCGCACCGTCGATACGGCATCCTCGCGCAACGGATCCGCCACCGCCATCCATCCAAGGACCTCATTTTCCGTTCCGAGAATGATCACGGTCTTGCCCTGCTCTTGCAAAGCCAAAACCCGGTCCCGGATGCTCGATACATCGCCGTGAAGCTCTTCGAAAAGCCGTAGATTTCCGATATAGTAGGCCTGACCGTCGACGACTCCACTTGCGCCTTTTCCCGCGATCACGGAAAATCCGCCGGCGGGCCGGGGCACGATCCCTTCCTCTTCCGCCTTTTTCACGATCGCCTTTGCAAGGGGATGTTCCGACAACCTTTCCAGCCGGGCGGCCAGTTCCAAAAGCGCCTTCCGGCTCGTTTCGCCGGCCGGCTCGATGTCCGTCACGGCCGGTTCGCCCTTTGTCAGCGTGCCCGTCTTGTCGAAGGCGACCGCTTTCAAACGGCCTGCCTCCTCCAAAAAAACGCCGCCTTTGATCAACACGCCGCTTCTGGCCGCCCGGCCGATCGCCGAAATGATGGCCACGGGAGTGGAAACCACGAGGGCGCACGGACAGGCGACCACGAGCAATGCCAGCCCTTCGTAAATCCAATATGCCCATTGATTCGTAAACAATGGAGGAACGGTGGCGACGAAAACCGCCAATCCCATCACGGCGGGAGTGTAGTATTTCGCGAAGCGATCGACAAACGCCTGAGAGGGGGCCCGCTCGTTCTGCGCTTCTTCCACTAAGTGAATGATTTTTGCGATGGTGGTGTCCTCGACGAGCCTGGTGACGCGAATCCGTATGGCCCCCTCTTGATTCACCGTTCCCGCGTAGACGGCATCTCCAACCGACTTCTCAACCGGCAGGGATTCACCGGTAATGGCCGATTCGTCGACGGAGGACGTTCCGTCGACAATCTCCCCGTCCATGGGAATCTTCTCTCCGGGTTTGACCAGGATCACGTCGCCGACCGCCAGTTCTTCCACGGGGACTTTGGTTTCTCCGCCGTTTCGAATCACCGTCGCTTCCTTCGGCGCCATATCCATCAAAGACCGGATCGATTGCCGGGCTTTTTCCATTGAATAAGATTCAAGCATTTCGCTCACCGCGAACAGAAAGGCGACAACCGCCGCTTCTTTCCATTCTCCGATCAACAGGGCTCCGCCGATGGCGACCGTCATGAGGACATTCATTTCGAAATTCAACCGGACAAGATTGCGAATCCCTTTGAGGGCGACGGAATGGCCTCCCGCTATCACCGAAAGCAACAGAAAAATTTTGTTCAAAAAAACCTTCTCTTGAAACAGCAAGCCGATCCCCAAAGCGGCAAGAGACATGCCCGACATGATCGCCTTGCGGTTCGATTCCCAAAACGATTTCTCTCCCGTGGGTGCGGATGCACCAATCGGGTAGAGGGTCACATCTTCGACCTTTTTGATTTCCCTTTGGAGTTCATCCTCCGGAATGGCCCCGACGATGGTCAGTTTGGCAGCTGCAAAATTCAATTTTGCTTCCTTTACGCCGGGCAGCGCCTGGATATGCCGCTCCAGTTTAGCGGCGCAATCCGCGCAGCTCAGCCCCTTCATCCGGTACTGTCTTTTCATGACTACAATATCCGCCACCCTCATTTTCACCTTCCAAAATCGTCAAAGCCTCTTGAAGGAGATGGGACACATGGGGACTTTGAAGGCTATAAAACGTCATTTTTCCTTCTCTGCGATATTTCGCCAATCCCATGTTCCGTAATAAGCGGAGATGATGGGAAGCCGTAGCATTGGAAGAACCGATGATGGTCGCTACATCGCACACACAAAGTTCCCGTTCCCGACTCAGGGCGTAGATCACCTTCAGCCTGGTTTCGTCTGCAAGCACTTTAAACAAGGGAGCCAGCGCAGCGACTCGGCCCACGGTAGGCTGCAACCGCCGGACCTTTTCCGGATCGTAAACAAATACATCACAAGTATCCTCATTCTGAAGAAGAAAATGTTTCACCGGCTCCTTTGTCTTTCCTTCTGCCACGGAATACCGCCTCCGTTCAAACAATCAAATTATCGTTTGATTGTTTTTTATGATAGGTCTACAGAACGGCGTTGTCAACCACCGGCTTGACCGGAAAGCAAAGCAACGATATAATAAAAACCAATAGGAATAGTGGATAATTGCAGATCCGTTCCGGTCAAAGGATCGAAGGATGAACCGACAGCCGTCCACTGTTCTGTCTGAACAAAACCCTGTGGGCGAATCGACTCGCCTACATTTTTGTAGTGTTGTGGTGAAAAGGAGGGGAACGGTCGTGAGTCTGAGCGAGCGCATTGACGAGGCGATCCGAAATCACGAATCGTGGGTGCTCCGGAGGCAAAAAGGAATTCCAAATAACCTGCGTTTATTTGTCTTGGCCTGCATGGATGAACGGTTACCCGTCGAGGAGATTCTCGGTCTTCAACCGGGAGACGCCCACATTTTCCGCAACGCCGGGGGTCTGGTGACCGATGATGTCATCCGCTCGGCGGCTCTCACACTCAACTTTTTCGGAACAAAGGAAATTATTGTGATCAATCACACCGAATGCGGCATGATGACCGCCAATGGCCGCGAAATTGTCGAGGGTCTGCGGGCGAAACTCAACGTCGACGTGGAACGGGTTCCGCTGGACCCCTCTCTCCCGGAATTGGTTCTGACCGAGCCGGGGGCTTTCGAGAAGTGGTTTCGCACATTCGACAATGTGGACGAAGCCACCGTCGCCCAGGTGGAGTTTCTGCGCCGCCACCCGTTAATTCCAAAAGACACCATCATCAACGGCTATGTGTACGAAGTGGAAACGAACCGGCTGCGCCGGCCGCATCAATTGTTGAGCCGCCGGGTGAACACCCGGGACGAATTGCAGGGCCGGCAGTAGGCGGAGGCCCGGAGCATGGGCTTTTAGGAGAGAAGGCAAAAGGCAGCTCTCAGGTTTTGAGGGCTGCCTCTTTCTCGTCACACTCCGCCCTCGACCCGCTCCATCACCGCCCGGTGCAACCGTTCCAGCAACTCCCGGGCCTCCTCGCCGCTTTGTCCCCGCACGCCGAAATAGATTTTCAGCTTGGGTTCGGTGCCCGACGGCCGCAGGCAGAACCAGTGACCGCCGCCGAGGACAAACTTGAGGACGTCCGATTTGGGCAGATCGAGAACCCGTTCCCCGCCGGAGGCCGTTCTGGCCCGGCCCGCGAGGTAGTCCTGCACTTCCTCCACCGCCAGCCCCGCGATCTCCGAAGGCGGCGCTTCGCGCCACCGGCTCATGCTCTGCGCCATCCGGGCCTGGCCCTCCGCCCCGGGAAGGGTGACGGAGACCAGCCGCTCCCGGTAATACCCGTATTCTTTATATAACTCCTCCAGGCGGTCGAGGAGCGTCTTGCCCGCCGCCTTGTGGTAGGCGATCATCTCCGCCACCATGGCGGACGCCTGCACCCCGTCCTTGTCCCGGACAAAATCTCCGATCAGGTATCCGCAACTCTCTTCGTAACCGAAGACAAAGGTTCGCCCGGTCCCCTCCAGTTTCCCGATCTGCTCCCCGATGAATTTAAACCCGGTCAACACGTCGATGGTCTCCAGGCCCCAGGCGCCCGCGATCGCCCGTCCCATCTCCGACGTCACGATCGTCTTGATCATCACTCCATGCTCCGGGGCCGTCCCGAGCGCCTTCCGGCGCTGCAAAATGTAGTCCAACAGGAGGACGCCGATCTGATTGCCGGTCAAATAGGCATATCCGCCGTTCCCGTCGGGGACGGCGACCCCCACCCGATCGCAGTCCGGATCGGTGGCGAGCACCGCGTCCGCCCCGACCTCCCGGGCCCGTTCCAAACCTCGCTCAAAGGCGGCCGGGTCTTCGGGATTCGGCGAAGCCACCGTGGAGAACTCCGGATCCGGGCGCATTTGCTCCTCGACGCACACCACCCGGTAACCGGCCTCTTCGAGGACTCGAGGCACGGCTTTGCCGCCGGTTCCGTGCAAGGGGGTGTACACCAGGGTCACCGCACCCCTCTCCTCGCCGCCGCTCAACAGACCGAGAGCCCGCACCCGGGCGATATACCGGTCGTCGATCTCCCGGCCGATCGTCCGCAACAGCCCGGAGCGCCGCGCCTCCTCTTCGCCGGCCACCGGCACCGCAAAGGGATCCTCCACCCCGGCAATCTCCCGGTAGATCGCCCCGGCCAACTCCGGTACCGCCTGGCAGCCGTCCGGTCCGTACACTTTATACCCATTGTATTCCGGGGGATTGTGGCTCGCGGTGATCACCACCCCCGCCGCCGCCCCCAACTCCCGAACGGCGAAGGACAGCTCGGGGGTGGGCCGGATGTCGTCGAACAGGTACACCGGGATACCCGCCGCCGCCAGGGTCAGAGCCGTCTCCTTGGCAAAGAGGTCCGACCACCGCCGGGAATCGTAGGCGACGACCACCCCTCTGTCTGGGACGCCCTGCTTTTTCAGGTATCGGGCCAATCCGGCCGTCGCGCGGCGAACGGTGTAACGGTTCATGCGGTTCGTGCCGGCCCCCATGACGCCGCGAAGCCCCCCGGTCCCGAAGGCCAAATCCGCACAAAAAGCGTCGTAGAGGGCGGCAGCGTCCCCTTCCATCCGCTCCAGGTCGGCCGCCAAATCGGGATCGGCCGCCAGGTGTCTGCGCCACGTTTCATAATGCGCGCGCCGCTCCTCCGTCCACTTTGCCGTCTGTCCCGCTCCGTTCACACCGCATCCCCTCCCGTTCGTTCTGTCCGCGTCCAGTCGACCATGTGTCTTTACTATACAAGAAAAATGGGAAAGACGGGAAGGGCGCGGGCCCGCAGCGCGTTGTCATTCCGGAGCCCACGGATCGGGGGCGACGTTTCCAAAAAACAATCATCTGACTTATAATTTGGCTAAGGGCAAATCATACTGCCCAAAGTGAGGTCGAGAAAGGTTGGACCCAAAGGGCGGCAGAGCATACGGCACGTCCGCATGGACCTTCCTGAACCGGAATACGACCTGGCCCTCCAAGCCCATCGCAAGGAACGACCCGTAGTGTGTTACGGAGATCTTGTGAAAGAAGGAAAGGGGTTCGTCCTCCGTTCTCCTCGAAGTTTCACCATTGAACCCGCACTCGATGAATAAGGACTTCCGGACTTTCAGGCCGGCCTCCCGATCGGGATCGGCCGCGATATGTTTCCGCCACTTCTCAACCCAAAACCGCCACTCCTCGCCGTCATAAGTTCCATATCAAGCACCTGTGGCATCCGCTCCGCGGTTTCCTTGTTAGAATCACCATGAAAGAGGAGGTGGCCGGACCCGGTGCGGAAATTCGGTATCGATATGCAGTTATTGGATAAAATCGTGGAGGTGCTCAAAACCTCTGAACACGTCGAACGGGCGGTAATTTACGGGTCCCGGGCCAGAGGGGATGCCCGGGAAACCTCCGATCTGGATATCTGTTTGTACGGGGAGGAGCTCACGGCCAGAGAGGTCAATCTGCTCCATGATGCCCTGGAACAACTCAGAACCCCGATCACCTTTGATGTTGTCCATTATCAGCGGCTGAGCAAAGAGCAGTTGAAGCAGGCCATCGACCGGGACGGAGTTGAAATTTATGCCAAAGGATCGTTTGATCGAAAAATTCAATGACTTTCAACGGGCCCTCGGACGGTTGAGGGAAAGCCTTCAAATGGAGGCCACCCAAGATATCGTCGTGGACGGGGTGATCCAGCGGTTTGAATTCACCTTCGAACTGAGCTGGAAGGTCATGCAGGCTTACCTGGCCCGTGAAGGGATCGAGGTGAACAGTCCGAGATCTACAATCAAGGGAGCTTTTGCCGTCGGACTGATTCCGGACGGGGATGGCTGGATCGACATGATGCTCGACCGAAACAAAACTTCGCACATTTACGATCAAGAGACGGCAAGGGACATTTACAGGCGTATCAAAGAAGTTCATTACCCAAGGCTGCAACAACTAGAAGAAAAATTGGCGGGCCTTCTGTAACCCGATCCCCACAAGTCACGATGAATGTGAACCGTTTCAGGGATGGAGTTGAAATCCGTGTCAAAGGACTGTCGGACTGAAAAATGGCGGACCCTGATCGCCCGGACCGCGAAACGCGAGTTCCCCCGGCTTACGGTGTTCGTGGACGGCCACTGCCGTTTTTGCCGCCGCACCGGACAATGGATTCGCCGGCTGGATTGGCTTGGTCTTTTCCAGGTGCTGTCGTACCGGGACGGCGCGAGTTATGTCCGTTACGGCTTGAACATGGAGGCTGTGGATCGGGAAATCCATGTCGTGAAGCGGCAAGGGGGGCGGGTAACCGTTTACCGGGGCTTTGATGCGGTCATGGCCATAATCCGGCATGTACCTCTTCTTTGGCCGCTGCTTCCGGTGGTCGGATTGCTGCGGGGGCTCGGGCTGGGCCCGAGGCTGTACCGCTGGCTGGCGGACCACCGCGTGTTCATTGCCGGCGCACAGGCGTGTCGGGAAGGGCTGTGCGCTTCCCCAAAAGGAGGAAGATGACTATGAAACAGCAGGACAAGAATGCTGCGCCCGGAATTGCGGAGCGCGAGCATGTGATCCGGGCGGCCGTGATCCAAGCCGCACCGGTCATCCCGGACCGCGAGGCCACCACGGCGAAGGTCTGCCGACTGATCGCAGAAGCAGCCGGGCAGGGCGCCCGCCTGATCCTGTTCCCTGAGGCCATGATCCCCGCCTACCCGCGGGGAATGACCTTCGGCACCGTGGTCGGACACCGCAGCGAGGAGGGGCGGCGCGCCTATGCGCGTTACTGGGACCAGGCCGTGGACGTGCCGGGGCCCGTGACCGAGGCCATCGGCGCGGCGGCCCGGGAAGCCGGCGCCTACGTCGCCATCGGGGTGATCGAGCGGGTTCGCGCCTACCGCGGCGGGACGCTGTACTGCACGCTCCTCTACTTCGGGCCGGACGGCCGCCTCCTGGGAAAACACCGCAAACTCAAGCCGACCGGCGCCGAGCGCCTGGTGTGGGGCGAGGGCGACGGCAGCACCCTCACGGCGATCCGGACCGATTTCGGGACCGTCGGGGGACTCATCTGCTGGGAGAATTACATGCCGTTGGCCCGCATGGCGATGTACCACAAGGGCGTCGACATTTATCTGGCCCCGACGGCGGACGCCCGCGATTCCTGGCAGGCCACCATCCGTCACATCGCCTGCGAGGGGCGCTGCTTCGTCCTGTCCTGCAACCAATTCGTCACCAGGGACATGATGCCGAAGGATTGGGAAGATATCGGCCCCGGTCCCGACATCCTCTGCCGGGGAGGCAGCGCCATTGTGGATCCGCTGGGCAACTACCTGGCCGGCCCCCTCTACGATCGGGAAGGCATTCTGGTCGCCGACCTCGACCTCAACCGCATCGCCGAGGCCCGTTACGATTTCGACCCCGTCGGGCACTACAACCGGCCCGACATTTTCCGGCTGATCGTCAACGAGGTGCCGGCACCGGCGGTGGAACCGCCCGCTGCGTACGGGTTTCGCCCCCACGGGCCGGATGTCGCAGGCGAAGCCGGCGGCGAAGCGGGCCCTGGGGTTCGCCCCGCGTTTCTGACCGAACAGCCAGGTTGATAAATGGAAATTAGATACAGAGAACGGCAGGCTGTCCGAGCGGTGAGGTGCTCTGCTGTCCGACGACCGGCCTCCCCATGAGATGAAGTTTCAAGGGTTACCCATGAAAGCGCTAATAACAACCAAAAATGCCGCCAGTGTAAACTATCTATCACAAAACTGTTTAGCAAAATCCCCAAGATAGATGCGCTTACTATTGAAAAAACTGGATTTATATTTCTAATGGCCATTCTCAAGGAACGAAAAAGAGAGATTAGAACAAAGCTTATAAAGCCACAAAAAGCCAATAATCCATTTTCAGCAAGAACCCGCAAATAAACATTGTGAGTGGCGTACCAATTTTCAAATTGCCCTGGACCTATACCGAACGGGTTTTCCAATGCAAGGGTAAGGGCAAAATATTGATTTGAAAATCTTTGTGAATCGTAATTTTGAACTCCGAATCGAATCATAAATGTTTCTTGGAACTCTGGGAATAAAGTCCAAATCCAAAAAAGAATGGATAACGTTGTGATACAAGAAAAAAACAGATGAAAACCGATCTTTTTGAAAGACGGATTGCGGAACTTAATAGCAAAATAAGCAATGTGGGCAATTACAAAATTCCCCCATCCAGCGCGAGAGAATGAGATAAACACTCCTAGCGTAAGTAGCATATAAATGCCTATCCATAGAAAGCGCTTGATGTTTCGTGTGTCTTCAAACCTTGATAAAGCATAGAGGCAAACAGGAATCAAAAACGGCCCAAATACATTGGGATCCTTGAAGAAACCAGCCCCTCGCCCAAATTTCAATGCTTGGCTATAAAAAAATGGTACAACATTAAAATAGGCTAACACTGTAGTAAAAGCAGATGTTACTGCAGCAACAGTATAGCCTGAAAAGATCAGTCTCAATACCCTTTCGCCATACCGATTCGATACTCCTAAGAAAAATACCCAAGACACTACCATATATAGAGTTATCAAAAAGTATGAGATGGCTCTTGAAATGTCTTCGGCCAATAGTATTGAAGTTAAGTTACCAGCAAGGAAAGAGAATAGGAAGATTGCTGGCAATTTCACATCGGTAAAAAAGGTATATCTTGACATCATTAAGCCAGATACAGTGAGTACGACAACACCAAAATCTACAGGTGCGGGTTCAATGAACACAATACCACTTAAGCACATTACGAGCCACAAAAGAAACAAGAAGTATGAAGGTTTTGTTTTAATTCGTTGCCGAACCGCGAAATTGATTTCCATCAACACGATTTTTTTGTCTTGGCTTTCTTCCGTCGTTCCCATTTCCACCCTTCTCCTTGACCCATGAGCTTTCTCGCACCTTTGCTTGCTGGGTCCCCCAAAGCATACTAGCAGGCCTGAGTCCAGCTGTGATAGCGGAATACCTCCAAGGTACAGTTGGAACAAACAGAATAAAGTTGCTACGTCGTCTCCATCCTGTCTCGGATGCCTCCGGAGCTTTCAGTGGGTAAGCAGAAACGTATACTAACCAAGGCTGCAACAACTGGAAGAAAAGTCGGACACGGTGAAAACGTTGCTGGTGTCTCGCCTAGCAGAAGAGTCAGCTCAACCGGTAAGCGTTCGCCTCGCAGATCTGGATCAAAGGCGGTGAGCGGGGGCCCCGCGGGAGGGGGCCTCTCTCGAGGCTCTCACCCGCCCGGCCTCCTGCCTTCCACACGGATCTGCCCCGCAGACAGTCGCCGCCGGTGCAGCACGAACAACATCAAGGCGCTGACCGCACTGTCCAGCCCCACGTCCCACAGACGCCCATCCCGCCCTGCGACAAAGGACTGGTGGATCTCATCGATGAGGGCAAAGAGAGCGACACCCGCCCAGATCCACCGGGGCCTTCGCTTCTCTGGGCAAACGCTATGATAGGCAAAATAGGTCAAGGCCGAATACCCGACGATGTGTCCGACCTTATGAAGTATAAATTCCGTGGCCGTCCAGTTCCGGTAACCCGCGTAGAATTTACTGTGGAGATCCAGAAAATACCCCGGCGTCAGATCCCGGTAGACGGGCGGGTTGACCCACGTCGCAGGATTTGCCACCCGCAGGTCGGGTCTGTCGGAAAAATAGATGATCAGCAGCATGACGATCATCAGAAATGCCCGGCACCATCCGATCCGCTTCCCGTCACCCCGCCATCCGTCCCCCGTTGAGCGCGTTTTCCTCATGTTCGAACCCCTCCCGCAGCCCTCGTTCACGCACAACTCCAGTATAGCCGCATGGGAAGGGGTATTCCCCGCTCCGGGGGAAGAAAAACACCATCGCCGCGACGGTGCTACCCGCCGGCATCCCGGCCCCCGTCGCCCCACTGATGCTACTTCCAGGCTGAAGCGATGATGTTTCATCCATAAGTCTTTTGTTCATCCGAATCGGGAGAAACCCCCGGCCGCTTAGAGATTCCTTGCTCCCTCACCCCCGCCGCGCGATCCTTCCGGAGAATGGTGGCGAGGGTTTGGAACATAATTTTGATATCCAGCATCAGAGAATAGTTCCGGATGTAAAGGAGATCATAGCGCAATTTGTCTTCAGCGGTGGTGCTGTAGTTGGCCATCACCTGGGCCAGGCCCGTGATGCCGGGTTTCACCGCCATCCGGTACTGATAGTGAGGCAGCGCTTGCTCAAATTGCTCCACAAAATACGCCCTCTCAGGCCGCGGACCGACCAGGCTCATGTCTCCCTTCAACACGTTGAATAGTTGGGGCAGCTCATCCAACCGCGTCGCCCGGATAAACCTACCGAGCGGCGTGATCCGCGGATCGTCCTCCGAAGCCAGCACGGGACCCGTGCCTTGTTCGGCGTCTTGAACCATGCTACGGAATTTGTATAACACATAGGGCCGGCCTCTTTCCCCCAGCCGCTCCTGGCGATAGAGGGCGGGACCCTTCGACGTCAAGGGCACCAGGATGAACAACAGAATCATCGCGGGGGAGGCGAGCACAAGAAGCACCGACGCACAAATGACGTCCAATGAGCGCTTCACTGCCCGCTGAAGGGCAGTCAGCGCAGGCGGTGTAATCGAAAACACGAGCATGTCGTCAACCTGCTGCCACCCGGAACCGGCCAGGAACAGTTCATAAGCGTCCGGCACGAGAAGAACTTCTTTCCCATAGCGAGCAGCCACCCGGAGAACCTGTTCCTTTTGATCCTTCGACAGACGGGAGGACAACAGAAGAATATCCGCCCGGTTAAGGACCTCGGGATCCGCCATGTGTTCGACAGGAACCGTGCCCGCTAACGTAAACCAGCCGGTTGAATGTTGCAGCAATTTTCGGGCGTACCGGGCGGTGTCCGCATCCTCCGCCCCGACGATGAGGACCCGTTGCTTGCCATTTCGCATCCAATGAGTGTACCACGCCGCCGTTCGGAGGAGAATCATTCCCAGCCCCTGCAGAAACACGCCGAGAAAAATCACGGACCGAGGAACTGCGAAACCTCGGCCCCAAAAACTGATGGCCATCACGACCACGACAAAAAATGCGAGAGAGACTATCAAGGATTGGAGCATCTGAAAATAATCTTTCCTCGCCGGAGAAGAATACAGATCAAAGAAATAAAAAGTCAGGACGGCCGCTACCCCCAGCCACGGAGCGATCGACAGAAAGGGATCGAGATTTTCCCGTGGAATCTGGTGGTGAAATCTCAGGAAATAGGCGAGAAAAAAACTTCCGTACAGCACCGCGAGATCGATTCCCATCATCAAGATTTTTTTGTCTTGACTTTCCCCCGTCGTCACCATCCTACCTTCTCCTTGCTTTATTTGCGTTCTTGGGCGGAGGCCGCCTCGACGATGCCGCGACCCGCGTCGCGATAATAGGCAATAGTGCACATCAGTCCTTCGCGCAGGTCATACCGGGGCTCCCAACCCAGTTCCCGCCTGGCTTTGGTGTTGTCAAAATAACTTGCCCGAATGTCTCCCGGCCGCGGAGGACGGCACAGAGGCTTCAGGGACGTCCCCGTCATCTCCTTGAGCAGTTCCCACAACCGTTGGATCGACGTCTCCTGCCCTGTACCGATGTTAAAAATCCCTCCGGATCCCACCGTCAACGCCGCCACGTTGGCTGCGGCCACATCTTCTACATAAATAAAGTCCCGGGTTTGCTGTCCGTCGCCATCAATCCAGGGAGCTTCGTCTCGCAACAGCTTGTCCACAAAAATCGAAACAACGCCTCCTTCCCCGCCGGAGTTCTGGCGCGGGCCGTAGACGTTGGAGTAACGTAAAATGGTATATTCCAGGCCGTACATCTGGCCGTAGGCTTGGATATACGTTTCCGGTGTGTATTTGGAGATGCCGTAAAAGGAAATGGGTTGAATCGGATGCCGCTCGTCGATGGCCAAGTATTGGGGTTGCCCATATACCGCGGCGGAGGAGGCGTACACAATCTTGCGGACTCCATAGAGACGGCACTGTTCCAGGACATTCACCGTCCCCAGCACGTTGATCCGGGCGTCTGCCATCGGATCGTCAAGGGACCTGGGCACGTTGCTTTGTGCCGCCAAGTGGATGACCGCCTCCGGGCGAAAGGCGGTAAAGACCTCGGCCAGATGCGCCGATTCGACGGACATTCGATAAAATGCGACCCGGGCACCGATCCGGTCTTCCCGACCGGTACTCAAATCGTCTACAACAGCCACTTCGTGCCCGTCCTCCACAAGCCGGTCCACCACGTGGGATCCAATAAACCCCGCACCCCCGGTCACCAACACTCGCATTCTCAGCCCTCCGTTCACAAACGAACGATTTCTGAACAACATCTGTCCAATGGCGGTGGAGCAGAGGTCTTTTTCCACGATGAAACATGAGGATAAATTTTTTTATAGGCTCACCGGGTATCCGGCGCCATCTGTGCACAGGTTACTGCCTCTCCGCCACGAACTCCGGCGACGCGTGTTGGTAAATGTGAGCCCGGCTTCCGGAAACTGCACGACCAGACTCGCAGGCCTTGTGACATTATTCGACGAACATTTATGTTTTGTGGGGGACAAACAGACTGGAACCGTACATGAGGGAAATCCGGAAGCTGTAGAGCCAAGGTCACCGTGCGGGGTGATACGGTCACCTGGAGACCGGCCCAAATCCAACTTGGGGAATGCGGGGTGATGATTTTGAGGGAAGCGATTCAATGGTTGTATACCTTAGTCTCGGCAGGCCCCATCTTGCGCCAGTTTGGCGTCCAAAACGGTTTTGTACACTTCGAGGGTTTTTCCCAGCATGCGCTCAAAGGTAAATAGCTCCTGAAAACGCCTCCGCCCTGCTTGTCCCATCTTCCTGCGCAGCGATGCAGCCGACAGGAGTTGCCGGAGACGCGCCCGTAGGGTCTCTTCGTCTCCCCGGGGCACCAGGAAACCGTTCTCCCCCTCCACCAGCGCCTCCCGCACTCCACCCACATCCGAGGCCACCACCGGAAGCCCCGCGCGCATGGCCTCGAGGATGCTCAGAGGAAGACCCTCCCAGTTGGAAGCAAGCACAAAGAGCTGAGCCCCCGCAAGCCGTTCGGCCACGTCCTTGCGGGTACCCAGAAAACACACCCGTTCCAAAAGACCAAGCCGCCCCGCTTCCTCCCGCACGCTCTCCAAAAGGGGCCCGTCCCCGATCAACTCCAACTCCCAGGCAAGCTCCCTCAGCCCCGCCAGGGCACGGAGCAAGGTTACGTGGTCCTTTGGCGGTTCGAAGCGGGCTACCATCACAAGACGCACAGGCTCGGACTCAGGGCGGGCGCGAAGGACGGGCGCGACGTCTGGCATACCGTTGTGCACCAACACCAGTTTGTGCGCCGGCGCGATGCGGTACCGCAGGGCAAGTCGGCGGTCATACTCGGAGACGGTAATGATGCGGTCGGCAAAAGGAGCGGCCAGCCGCTCCGCCAAGGCGTAGACCCGCCGTTTCCCCTCGGGAACCCCCTCGGTAAAAGCCCATCCGTGGGCGGTGAAGATCACGGGAATCCTCAGGCTGCGCGCGGCCATCCTGCCCAACCACCCCGCCTTGGAAGAGTGAGTAGCGACCAGGTCGGGCCTAAGTTGCGCCAGAGTTGCCCTCAACTCCCAAAGCCCCCGCAAATCGGTACCCGGCCGGATAGGGCGCACCAGATGGCGGAGGCTCCGGTAGGGAACGCCCTGGGCCGCGAGCTCCTTCGTAAACGGCCCCTTCCCCCCAACCAGCACCGTCACCGCGTGGCCCTGGCGAATCAGGTTCAAGGCGAGATCGCGCACGTGCACGTGGGCACCGCCGATGGCATCGGAGCGGGTAATCACGTAGACAATCCTCACATCATCACCTTCTTTGTCATAATACCTCTCAAAAAGACCACTCGATACCCCCAGAAACACTGTGATATAAGGCCATTCTCCGAGACGTATGAAAAGACCTACCGGAACCGAGAGAATCTGCGTTACTGAAAGCAGCGCGGGATCCTTCTGAACGATCCTCCACTAGATCGTCCTTAGGGAGACCGTATAGAGCAAGCACGGATGGAAAGACAAGACGCCGCAGAACGCCACGCTATTGAAGGGAAGTTCGACAAAGGCAAGCGTCTGTATGAGCTTGGCATATCCGGGCACGTCTACGAACGACAAGTAAGATGGTCATCGCCCTGTAGTTGCTGGTCATGAATCTATAGCACCGGCTCTACATATTTTCTGGCTAGTTCAACCGGGCGGCGATAAAACCCCTGTGCTTATTATTGCGAGAAAAAATACAAAGCGACCTACCTGAGGACGCGATAGGCTTCTGTCTAGCAAGAAGTTAGACATAATCCTTACCCCCTTTAATCGTCTTGCCACCCCCGAACCCGTACACGCAGTTGCCGAGGCAATAACCCCCAAGCCAACCTACCTCCAAGAAAGGCCCAAGCACCCAACCCAGCTCTCAATGCTCTAATCGCCCGTGCTTGAATTCCCAAGCTGCTAAGCACATACCGCACATGGTTCTTGGCCTCAAACGATTGTGCTTCGTGCCATCGTTTTGCAACAAGCGCAGCGTCAAAGCGACCCAATCGGTGCCCGGCTTCCGCCAAACGAACCCACAAGTCGTAGTCAAACTGGCCCATAAGGTTCTGATCATAGCCACCCACCGATAGTAAAGCCTCGCGCCGAGCGAATACAGACGAGTGGTTTATTGGGTTGAAGTAAGGTATCTTATTCGTTACATCTTCCATGAAAAGTTGAGACTTGGAAACTCGAGGCCACAGGATATCTGTTTCGTTGTGGATGGTTAAAGATCTGCTACAAAACAGTACATAGTGCGGATTTTCTTGTGCTTTTTCATATTGCAACTCAAGCCGTTGCGGATGCGAAAGATCATCGGCGTCTAAGTTAGCAACATAATCTGCCTGGCATTGAGAAAGGGCCAGATTCAGAGCAGCGCCCCGACCAATTCCCTCTGTAAGCACAACCCGAATTCGAGAGTCATTCTTTTCAAATTCATTAAGAATCCAGGGAGTATCGTCTGTAGATCCATCGTCTACAATGATGAATTCCCACTCCTGAAATGTCTGGTTCTGAATGCTTTCTACAGCAAACCGCACCCAGCGACCACCATTTTTTACGGTCATGTACACACTAATCGCGGGACGCACCGGACACCTCTCCTTTTATGGCGTCGGGCGGAAAAAGCAGTGCTTGATACCGGCTAATAATCCGATCGACAGAGAATTCCATAGCCCTTTGTATACGCGCCTGCCTCGCTTTCTCACTGCGTACGTTGTTATCAAGAAGCACGTCAACAATAGCATTGGCAAGAGCCCTATAATCACCAACCGGCACAATTGGACCGTACCGGCCTTTATCCAAAATCTCGCTGGGCCCGCTAGGGCAGTCGGTGGCAACCACTGGGGTTCCGACGGCCATCGCTTCCACCAGAACGTTACCGAAGCCCTCCCACGCTGAAGACAGCACGAACACCCCAGCCCGCTTCATATACTTGTACGGGTTTTCTACAAAACCGAGTAGGGCCACGTCCTCTTCCAACTCCAGCTCCTGTACTAGGCTTTCCAAACTGGGCCGTTCGTCCCCATGTCCCAAAATCATAAGCCGGGCTACAACCTGTCGGCGTACTAAGGCAAAGGCGCGAATCAATGTAGAAAAATCTTTTGCAGGTACTAGACGGCCTACCCCGAGTACAATCGGCGGTTCACCGGTAGCAAACCAAGGATGCTCGAGAGGTTCTTCGGCTCTATCGTAAAGTTCTGGGTCTACAATGGGATTGTGAATGACTTCTATCTTTATCCCTTTACAGGAAAGATTTGTAATATTATCCAGATCATCGGCCACACCCTGTGATACAGCGTGTACGCGATTAGCAAAAGGATAAAAAATTCGCACTAACTGAGGGAGAATCCGTTTTATCGGCCTCTGCTTGATGCGCACACTCAGCGTACTTTGCTCCGATACAATAAGCCAGCCTGGCCACCCACTCATCCACTTCGCAAGCACTGCAACAATGTTGGCCTCGGTCATTAACGACATCAAAATAGCAGGTGAGTCTTTACACAAATACCTTGCCAGCGGAAATACAGTGAACAACAGCCGGCCACCACCTAGCCGCAAATCTAAGTTTACTAGATTGGCACCTGTGGGTATTTCACTCGTGAACTCACCGGTTGCAGAGGCGACTACAATATCGACGTCGTATCCACTACAAACGAGCTCTTTAGCAACGCGCAGACCTGTTCGTTCAACGCCCCCACCCGCCAAGGTTGGCCAAAACAATGATACCTTTTTTCGGACAGGCTCCTTACAAGCAAACACTCATACCTGCCTCCTCTGTAGCCAGCTCTGTACCCTACGCACGTTCAGTGCTAACACACTAGCTACGTAAGCCGTGATGCCCACGATCACCTTTAGGAACAAATGGAAACGTTCCTCTGAGGGAGGGAATAGGATAAGAACAATGCTCATTAATAGTGTCGCGAGGGCAATCTTCATCGTTTGGCGTATATCAAGACTGATTACAAAAACCTTCCTACCAAGATATGCGCTTAAGATCAATGCTAACCCATAAGCTCCTAAGGTTGCCCAAGCAGCCCCGACTAGACCCCACTTAGGAATCAAAAAAAGGTTCAACACCGAGTTGGTCAGAGCTGCCGCTCCTGTCACCCACACCTGGCCCATCGTATACTTCCCAAGCTGAAAAGCCAAATCAAAGTGGTAGGTCTTTATTCCAGCCACAAAGGTCGCGAGTGCGATCCAGTGTATCAGGGGCGCACCCTCTTCCCGGAAAGGGCTACCCAACATCATGCTGCCAATTTCAGTAGATAATAATATAATTCCAGCCGTAGCTGGAAGGCTTACCATCAATAACAAGGTACTGTTTCGTATCAGTTGTGTTTGGGCGGCCGATATTCCTTCATTTTCCAGAGCACGTACAGCCAGAGGATAGGCGGCTGAATTAACCACCATCATAAGCATTGTAATGAGAGCCCACGGCACGTTGTAACCAGCCGCATAGACTCCAGCAGGACCTTCTCCAAGAAAATAAGCAACAAAAAAACGATCTGAGCTGCTTACCACAAAGTCAAGGGCAAAGGTAGCCGTAAGAGGCAACCCGTAGTGCAGTACCTGCCCTACAAGCTCACGGACTGCCTGGAACCGAACCCCCACCCATTCGGCCCTGCTTAGGATCATGCCTCCTAAAAGCATTCCAAACAAGAGGCCAACAAGAAGCCCATAAGTCCCATATCCCAAGAGTACCAGAACGGCCCCCATGCCCAGGGCACTTACGGCCTTTAGCCCTGAGGCCACTCCGTATCGCAGGGGCTGGAGTTTGCTTCTGAAAAGCTCCAAGTTCAACTCGAACCAGGCCTGAGCCCAAAGCAGCGGCACCGCCAAGAGCAAGAGCCCCCGCCAAGTGGGATCCGGCCAGAGCAGAACCAGGCCCAGTCCCAGGCCCCCCGTAAGGAGTGCCTCCACGGTAAACCCGGCCAGGATGGTCCCTAGAAGGGGGCTTGGGTTTTCCAAGTACGCAGGTAAAAACCGCAGCAGGGAAAGTCTGAGCCACTGGAAAAAGACCACATTGAAAAACCCCACCCCTGCGACAACCAGAGCATAGCGCCCGTACTCCTCGGGTGGAAGAAGCCGGGTGAACACGGCAATAGCCACGAAGTTGACAACACCAGGCAGGCCACGGGCCAAGAGATAAAGGGCGCTATGTCTGAGGAGCATAAGCGGTGATCCACTCCGCAAAGCGTTTGAGGCCTTCGTGGAAAGGCGTCCGGCGCCGAAAGCCCCATCCCCGGGCAAACTCCAAGAGCGCCAACTGCTTGCGAAGCCCCTCCAGATCGCGGATATCCGCCTCAACCAGGCAGTAGTCGGCCTGTCCCAGGTGTTGCTCGATGTTCTTGCGCTTGACGGCAGGGTCATAGAAATTGTCCACCACCGTCACGCGCCAGTCTTCGGCCAGAAGCCGGTCCACCAAGTGGCTGCCGATGCAACCCGCCCCGCCTGTCACCAGTGCATGCTTCACCGTCCCACCCCCAGATAAGTAAACCCGGCCCGCCGTACCGCTTCCGGCGCAAACAGGTTCCTTCCGTCTACGAATACCGGTGTGCGCATGAGCCGGGCCAGTCGCTCGAGGTTCAGATTCCGGTACTCGCCCCATTCGGTGGCCAACACCAGGGCATCGGCCCCATCGGCGAGCTGGTAGGGATCCTCCAAAAATTCCACCTCCCATTCCTCCCCTGAAACCCCGTGCATATCCGCGAGCGCGGCACGGGCATTGGCCAAGGCCACCGGGTCGTGAGCGCGCACATGGGCACCGCGCTCGAGCAACAGCCTGATCACATCCAGCGCCGGCGACTCGCGCACATCGTCAGTGCCGGGCTTGAAAGCCAGGCCCAAAATGCCGATCGTGCGGCCGCGCACCCCTTTGAGAGCTACTTGCAATTTTTCCACCGCCCGCTGGCGCTGGCGGGAATTGACCGTACGGGCGGCTTCCACAATGGGCAATTCGTAACTGTACTCCTGGCCCACCGCGATCAGGGCTGCGGTATCCTTTGGAAAGCAACTGCCTCCCCACCCCAGCCCTGCTTTCAGGAAACGGGCACCGATGCGGGAATCGAGGCCGATCCCCCGGGCCACCTCGGTCACATCGGCGCCCACCTTTTCGCACAGGCCGGCAATTTCGTTGATGAAGCTGATTTTGAGGGCCAGAAAGGCATTGGCCGCGTACTTGATCATCTCGGCGCTGGTGGGGTCCGTGGTGATAAGCGGAGGCGGTCCGTAGCCCCCCGGCCGGGGCAAGAACGCCGGAGGCTCAAAGGTTTGTTCCAAGATCGGTCTGTAAAGCCGCCTCACGGTCTCCACGGCCTCCGCGTCCAGAGCGCCCACCACTATGCGGTCGGGATAGAAGCTGTCGTAAAGGGCCATGCCCTCACGCAAAAACTCCGGATTGGAGGCGATCCGCACCTCGGCCTTCACGCCCCGTTCGGTCAGGATCCTTTCCATGACGTGAGCCACCCGACGGTTCGCCCCGATGGGCACGGTCGACTTGATCACCAGGCAGTAGGCGCGCCCCGGAAGCAGGCCCTCGGCCACTTCCCGGGCGGCCGCTTCCACATAGCGGGTGTCGGCCTCGCCATTTTGTTTGGATGGGGTGCCCACGGCGATCAGGATCACATCCGCCTGACCGACCGCCTCGCTGAGGCGACCGGTAAAGGCAAGCCGTTCGCCCAGAGAAGCGAGCAGTTCTTGCACCCCGGCCTCATGGATCGGGCTTTTTCCCGCACGCAGCCGCTTCAGCTTTTCCGGATCCTTGTCTACTCCGATCACCCGGTGACCCAGATAGGCCAGGGTCACGCCTGTGGTGAGCCCGACGTAACCGGTTCCCACCACCACTACCTTCATCGATTCCATCGGCCCCATTAGGCGTCACCCCTTACAAAAAGAGAGCAAGAAAAAGCATAATCCGTGAAGGTGAGCTTCACTATCCTGGTCAAGCGACTCCGTATCGCGGCACGAGGCGCACCTCTAACGGCAAAGATGTATGTAGATGTATGTATTCGGGCATCGAACCCGCCCTCACGCCGCACCCTTGGCGACTGGCGCCTAAGGTAGGACGCCCCCTACCCACAGCACGGCCGAGTGCTCCATTGATAACGGTTAGGAAGCCTCACCGAACCACTTCTCTCTCCGGATTCCGGCCGCACTCCCCGTCTCCGGCGGAAAACCGGCGCACCTGTGAATCTAGCGACCTTATTCATATAAATTCGCAGAGCCGTGTGCAAGTGTGTCGCAGAGTCGTTCAAAAGAAGGGCTGCCGGCCGGACCGACAGCCCTCTTCCATGAAAGAATGCCGTCTCTTTTCTTCAAGCGGAGGGCCTCTAGTTGATCAGACCCGCCAGCTTCAGCAACTTGTAGACCAAAGTGGACATCTCCGCCCGGGTGGTCTTGCCGGCCGGTTGGAAGGACCCGTCCGGGTACCCTTTGATGAGCCCCTGAGAGGTCAACGTTCCGACGGCGTCGACGAACGCGGTGCTCACATTCTTGCCGTCGGTGAACCGGCCGACCGCCTGAACAGCCCGATCGCGGTCGACGCCGGTGTCGGTCTTCAGAAACTTCTCCGCGTTGTAGAGCATTTGCGCCGCCTCTTCCCGGCTGATCTGCGCCGAGGGACGGAATGTGCCATCCGTATATCCGTGCACCAGCCCCGCTTTCACCGCCGCACCGACATAGGGCCCGTACCAAGCGCTCTGTTCCACATCCGGGAATGGAGAGCCGTTCACCGGCTCCAGCCCGAGGCTTCTCACGAGAATCGTGGCAAACTCGGCCCGTGTGATCGGCCGGTCGGGATAGAATTTGCCGTCCGGATAGCCGACCACCACCAGCCGGTTGGCCAGTCCCCCAATGAAATCCGCCCCCCAGTACCCGCCGGGCACATCGGCGAACGAGCGGTTCACCTTGACCACTGTGTAGGTCGAATCGTGCGGAACCATGATCTTGGCCACGCCATTTACCACGACGGTGGGCGCGGGCACGAACGCCGTCCGGTCGCCTTCTCCGACCACCATCACGCCCGCCGCCTGGCCGGCCGGGACACCTCTGTCCTGCAGGGGCACCTGGTGCACAATGTAGTGGTTTCCGAAATTCGTCAATTCCTGGGCCTTTCCGTTCTCAAAAGTGACCTGAATGCTAAAATTCAGCACCGGCGCGATCACGGGCAGGCCCCCGCGCTGAGCAGCTTCGGACACTTGGCGGCTCCGGGCGTCGGAAGCCAGTGAGACGGTAAACGAGACCTTGACCTTTGTGGCATCGAGCCTGTCCTCCGGCACCCCGAGCGCACCCGCGATGACATCCTTCGTCACGGCATCGGCCGGCACCGTAAGCGCCCCGACCGCGGTCCGGATCGTCAGCACCCGCCGGGCGCTCTGTTGCAGCTGATTGAGCGTGTCCAGAGTCAGGTTGGCCTGTGCGCCCTTCGCGTTATCCCTCTGCGGAACGTTGACGATGATCTCTTTCACATTCGGGTTCCCTAGAACCGAGGACAAATCCCCGGCTGTGACGTCCACACTCGATACCACCTGGCCGTCACCGGTCGTAACCGATGTCACCGGGCCGGAGGGCGTCACCACCGAACCGCCGTTGCTCGGGGGAGGTGAAGGAGGTGCGGGGGTTCCGCCGCCACCACCCCCACCTCCTCCGCCGGACGTCTGCAGAGACACGGAGACCTTGTACAACTCAACGACGGGCCCCCCGCTTCCCAGAAAGCTGAGGGATTTTTTCGCCGTCAACGTCCCCGGCCCGTTCACCGTAATGAAACCGGACGAATCCACTGTGATCGCCGGGGTATCGCTCGACCAGGAAATCCCCCCGAGAACCTGACCGTTGAATACCGGCGTCCCGTCGAGCTTGAGGACCGGTTTTAACGTGACTCCTTTGGGGACGACGATAGAAGATCCGGAATATGTAATGGTTGGGGAGTTGAGGTCTGTAAAAGACGCTTTGACCCGCTTCGGAAGATAATCTTTGATCACCGTCTGGCGTGCATCCTTCAGAGACGGCACTTGACTCTGCAGGTTCTGCAACACCGTCAGCGGATCCAGACCGAAGGTATTGGTCAGGACGTCATAGATGATGTTCCAATTGCTGGGAACCTGCGCCAGAACAAGCCCCTGGACAAACTCCACAAAGTCGCCGACTGTCAAACCGCTGCCGGAAATCACATTGGCATGGTCGTTTTTAAAATTATTCAATTGATCTTGAATGGTAGAATCGACGTTGCCCTGGGAATCCAGGACCTGTCCTCCCGCATCCACGATGTCCTTGACAATCTCCGATAGGTCCGCGAGCGCTTGGGGAAGATCCGGATCGTTGGAATTTCCGAGAACGCTGTTCCATGTGGTTGAATCACTCGGCAGGTTGTCGACGGCGCCTTGGATGGTCTGCCAGTCGCTCGCCGAAACGGACGAAACCACACTTTTCAGATCCTGCACCGACAGAGCGAACTTCTTCACCTGATCGAGAGCCGTCTGCGAGACCGTTGGCCCGGCGGCATACACGGGCGCGGCAACCGCGGCGACCGGCGTCACCGCCAGAAATACTGTCGCCGCACCGAACCCCCACTTGCGGATTCTGCTCATTCCGTCATGCTCCTCTCTCTAAATTTCCTCCGCCAAAGGCGAAAGATTGCGATCATCTTCCGGAGTAAGCTGGTCGCATGTTCGGATCCCGGCAGGCTCATCCGCTCCGTGACCACAGCAGGCGTTTTCGGGGCGGAGACCACGGCACCTGCCGCAAGGTGCCGGCGGAATCCCCGGCAAGAACAACCCGAGCATTGGCCAACAGCGCTTCCGCAGCCTGCTCGCCTCCGTGTTCCCGGACCCAGCCGAGAGCCTTTTGAACGTCGGGCCTCCGCTTGGCCAGGTCGTGGGCGTCGCTGGCCATCACGTGGCACAAACCCCGTTCGAGCATCCACACCGCCCTTCGCCGGGGACCGCGGCCCCAAGTACCCAGGACGCTGCTCCAGGTCACTTGGCACAGACCGCCGCGCTCCACCCACTCTTTTATCAACGCCCCGTTGTACACCATCGCGGGATAGCGCTCGGGATGGGCCAAGATCGGGGTCACTCCGAACACGAGAAACTCGTGGGCCACCTCCAGCCAATCCCGAGGGATCTCCCGCATGGGCAGCTCCACCAGGACGTACCGGCCACCGCCCCAATCTCGCGGGATGGCCCCCGCGGCCCACGCGTCGAGGGCGGCCCCGGTCAACCGCACCTCGGCCCCGAGATACAAGTCCACCGTCAGCCCCCGGTCTTCCGCCGCTTCCCGCAAAACGGAAAAGGCACGCCGCACCTCCTCTTCCGGAACCCGGTACCGCCGGTCGAACATGTGCGGCGTGCAAACCGCCGCTTTCACCCCCTGGTTGACCATCTCCTCCAGCAGCGCCGCCGCCTCCTCGGTCGACGCCGGTCCGTCGTCCACGCCGGGCAACAGGTGGACGTGCAAGTCCACCAGTCCTCCGTGCACGGCGGATTCCCATCCTCCGATCATGGGCCATCTCCTCAGTGCCTTAAGTTAAACCTCCCCACCATACGAATACGGATAATAATAGGAATATCCGTCCCCACTTTTCTCCCGCTTATCGTTGAGCACGACACCGAGAACGCGGGCTTTGGCCAAATCCAGGAGCTGCCTGGCTTTGACCGCCGCCTCCCGGGGCACGCGACCCACCCGGATCACCCAGAGGACGCCGTCGACCATGGAGGACAGGATTTGAGCATCGGCCACCGGCAAGATGGGTGGGGCGTCGAGAATGACCAGATCGTACTCTTCCTCAACCCGCTTCAAGAGCGCCTTCATTCGCTCCGACCCCAGGAGTTCGGCGGGATTGGGAGGGAGGGGGCCGCTCGTCAACACCTCGAGTCCTTCCACCTGAAAGCGGACAATCGCCTGGGCGAGATCCCGCTCCCCGATCAGTACCGACGTCAACCCTACCCGATTTGACAGGGTCATGAGGTGGTGGATGGACGGTTTGCGCAGGTCGGCGTCGATCAGCAGCACACGCCGCCCCGCCTGAGCTTCCACCACTGCGAGATTGGCGGATGTGACCGTCTTGCCCTCCAACGGCGTACAACTGGTGACGACCAGAGAGCGCACCTCGGAGGCCGCCGCCGCGAACTCGATGTTGGTACGGAGGGAACGGTAGCCTTCCACAATGGGGGACTGGGGATGAAAGCAGGCAATCAGTTTGCCATGTTGACTATCCTTGCGCGCCACTTCCGGCTTCCCCCTTGCCTGCGGCCGCCTCGGTGACCGCCAGTTTCGGGGCCTCCGGCCTCTCCACAGCCCCGGGCGCCGTCCCCTCTTCCTTCGGCGGGTATCCGCCGATGTGTCCGATCACAGCGAGAACCGGCATCTCCAAGTACCGGTATACATCCTCCTCCGCGCGGATCGTCGTGTCGAGATACTCCAGTAGCACCGCCAGGCCGGCGCCGACCATCAGGCCGAGGACGACGGCAATCGCCGTATTCAGCAGAGGCTTAGGTTTCACAGGCTGGAGATTGGACAACACCACCGCCCGATCGACAATCTGCACATTCTCTACATTCATGAGAGACACGATCTTGGCCTTGAATACATCGGCCAAGGTATTGGCGATGGCGGCTGCGAGAGCAGGATCGTGATCGATCACTGAAATGGACAGAACTTGGGATTTGTCCACACTGCCGACGTGAACCTTCCTGTCGAGTTGGTCCACCGACAGGGAAAGGTGAAGCCTGTCGATGACCTCCTGGGCGATCGACCGGCTCTTGATGATTTCTTCGTAGGTTTTCACCAGCGCCTCGTTGGCCATGATCTCGTTGTAAATCAACTGGTCATTGGTCGGTTTCTTGTTCACCAAAAGCGTGGTGGTCAACTGGTATTCGGGTTTGAGTACAAAATAGCTGATACTTGCGCTCATCACGCCCGCCAAGACGGTGATCGTCACGATCAACCAGAGTCTTTTTCGGAACATACGGAAAATTTCTCGCAACTCAATAACATCCTCTTGATACTCCATATGCGCCTCCTGTTTCCGTCCCTTCCGACAGTCTGGCGAAAACGGCGGTCACGGCCCGCTCTTCCTCGTTTTTGCACCCCCGTCCCTGAATCTGTATCATTGACTTCTATACAGATTCGTTCACTCACCGCAAAATTTCGTCCGTCCGAACTCAGGTGATCGCGCCTTGGTGCCGCCGTTAATTGGGCAATTTGCTCGCGGCGATCAAAGCGCGAATCTCCGCCGGCGAAAACCGCGACAGGAGGTCCGCTTTGGCGGCCCGCTTTTCCTCCGGTGTCATGCCGCGCAAGTACATGCTCATATATCTGGCAATCTCCGCCTGGGAAAATCGACTCATGGCGAATCGGATAGCCTCCGAGCGGCTGTGGAAGACAAGCTCGCCGCCACCGGCTCCGGACGGAGAGGAAAAAGATTGAGAAGGAGAAGAAGGAGGGGGAGAAGATTGGGACGCAGTCCCGTTGCCGCCGGAGGCCTCCGAAGGAGGATGAACAGACGCGCCGCCGGTGTTCCCTTCCGGCGATCCTTTGGCCGCGATTTGCCCCGCCGCCTGGTTCAATTGTGAAGCCACCCGGGGGTCCTGCGTCACCCGGTCCACCTGTTGTTGCACCGAGGGGTCTTGCAACAGGTTCGCAATGTGGTTCCCAGCCTTCTCCACGATGATTTGTTCCGCATACCAGGCGCCGCATCCGATCGCCGCGACCGCCGCAAGACCGGCCACCATCCATTTTCTCACGGATTAGATTCCTCCTGCGTAGGTACTTCAGCGCCGCAGCGACCTACCGAACGGCGACGCCGCGGCAAGGCGTCCTAAATAAGCTGAGAAGTCGTCCCGCAGGTCCTCCCGCATCAGCGCCACTTCGACCGACGCCTGCAACAACCCCATTGGACTCCCGATATCAAACCGCCGCCCCTCAATGGGCAAGGCCCACATCCCCCGCTCCCGGCACAAGGTATTCAACCCATCCGTCAACTGGATCTCGTTCCCCTTTCCCGGGGACAAATGCTCCAGAATGTCGAATATCACCGGCGCAATTACGTACCTCCCCATGATCGCCAGCCGGGACGGCGCCTCCTCCGCCGCCGGCTTTTCCACCAAGGCCCGCACGGAGTACGCCCGGGCACCGGCATCAAAACCCGCCGGATCCACAATTCCGTACCGGCTCACCTCCTCCGCCGTCACCTCCTGCACCCCGATCACCGACCGGCCGGTCTCCTGGTACAGCTCCATCAACTGCCGGATGCAGGGCGTCTCGGCGAACACCACATCGTCGCCGAGCAACACCGCGAAAGGCTCGTCCCCCACGAAGGCCCGGGCACAAGCCACCGCGTGCCCGAGCCCCCGGGGCTCCTTTTGGCGGATATAGTGGACGTCCGCCAGCGATGCGATCCGCCGCACCTCCTCCAGGGCCCGCCGGTCTCCCTTGGTCTCCAGTTCGCACTCCAACTCCACGCTCCGGTCGAAATGATCTTCGATCGCCCGCTTGTTCCGCCCCGTGATGATGATAATGTCCTCGATCCCCGCCGCCACCGCCTCTTCGACGATATACTGGATCGCCGGCTTGTCCACAATGGGCAGCATCTCCTTGGGCTGAGCTTTGGTCGCCGGAAGTAATCGTGTCCCGAGACCGGCCGCGGGGATCACCGCTTTTCGCACCCGTTTGCGCACGCCCCCATCCCCCTCACCGGCCCTACACCATATGCCCCGCCCTTCGTCCTGCCGGCTTCGCACAAAGGGTCCCCGCCGTTGCGGAACTTCGAGGGCCGGCGTTGATACGTGCCGAAGGAGCCGATCCCCGTTATTCGTGGGGGTTATTTTAACACGAAGCCAAATGGCTGTCTAACACCATTTGAACCAATATTTTACCTTCGAAGTAGTCGCCTCCGTCTCCCGTCTTAGGGACGGAAAGGGCCAGTACCCCAAGAAATTCAACCTGTCGGCCGTACAAAAGGTACTAGAGAGGGGTAGTTCATCCGTTGGGGGCCAATCTTCTCTTTAAAACAATGGCTAAGTGTTTAGGATGGCTTCTGAACAGGACGGAGTCTTAAGAAATACCGGGCGGGAGGCGGAAAGATGATTCGCGTGCGGACGGATGGGGCCATTTCATGGGTATCTGAGCGCGAAGTGGACCGTCTCGGCGACCAGTTCGGGTCCTTGCACCAAAGGCTGTGGGACCGTACGAGGGATTCGGGCAAGAAGGGTTGGTTGTACTGGCCGCAGGAAGATCACGAAGCGGAATGGCAAGCTGTAGAGCAGATTGCGGAACAGTTTCGTTCCATGGCCGACGCGGCTGTGATCGTGGGCATCGGAGGGTCGTATCTCGGAGCCCGCGCCGCCCTCAGCATGCTCAGGCCCGTCCCGGAGTGGGCATTGGGCCGGGATTTGTTGATCACCTTTGCCGGCCACCAGTTGAGCGAGGAATACCTCGCCCGCTTGATCACGGCTCTGGATGATCGCGAGGTAGCGGTGGTCGTAATCTCTAAATCCGGTTCGACTCTGGAACCCGCCGCGGCATTCCACCTCCTGCGGGGATATCTGGAGCGGCGGTATGGTCAGGGAGCGAAAGAACGCATCTGCGTCATTACCGATCCGGAGAGCAGTTCATTGCTGGACTACGCCCGGGAACGGGGATACGCACTGCTGAGTGTTCCCCCGAATATTGGCGGAAGATATTCTGTACTTACGGCAGTGGGGATGTTGCCCATGGCGCTGGCCGGGATCGACATCCGGGCCGTGATGCGGGGGGCCAGGCAGGCGTGGGAAGAATGCCAAAAACCATCCCCGTTTGACAACGCCAGTTATTTGTACGCCGCCTGCCGGCACTTGTTGTACTTGCAAGGTTTTACGGCAGAAGCCTTAGTGACCTATGAACCGCGGCTCGGTAAATTCGCCGAGTGGTGGCAACAGTTGTTTGGAGAAAGTCACGGCAAGAACGGCAAGGGCCTCTTTCCAACGGTGCTCCGCTATACAACAGATTTGCATTCCCTTGGTCAATATGTCCAGGACGGTCGCCGCCTGTTGTTCGAAACGGTTTTGCATCTTGGAAGCCGGAACATTTCGCCGGGTCTGGTGGTTCCCGGAGATGTCGACCGATCGGCCCAGCGCATGGCAGGCAGGAGATTGGCGGATGTACAGGAAGAAGCCGTGAAGGCTGTGATGGAAGCCCACCGGTCGGGCGGCGTGCCCAACCTCCTGATAGAAGCGACCGGGCCGGAGACCGAGTTATTCGGGGAGTTGGTGTTTTTCTTTGAAGTAGCATGTGCAATGGGCGGTTATTTGTTGGCGGTGGATCCTTTCGACCAACCGGGGGTGGAAGCGTACAAACGGGAGCTGGACCTGCGCCTGGCAGCGGCGAACGACCTGCTTAACCGATGAGGGCGCAAGGTACCGCTCCTTCCATGTCCCTCACGCCAACCCCAACCGCTCGCCCGGCATCGCCGGAACACTCCCGCGCGCAGGCCGCTGGGCCGGGCGGCCGATCGCGTATCCCTGGCCGAAGTCCACGCCCATCTCCCGCAAACACCAGTACTCCGAAGCCGTCTCGATCCCTTCGGCGATCACCCGGGTACCCGCCTCCCGGGCGTAATCGAGCAGCAACGACACCATCCGCCGGGCGGCCCGGTTGTCCTCGATGCCCCGGACGAGAAACCGGTCGAGCTTCAAAAATTCCGGTTGCAAACACACGAGGGTCTGGAGGCTGTTGTACCCCGTCCCGGCGTCGTCCACCGCCACCCGGAACCCCTGGGAGCGGTAGTGGTGGAGCAGCCGGGCAAACCGCTCGTAGTCTTCAATCGCCCCGCGCTCCGTCAATTCCAGTACGATTTGATAGGGAGAAAAACCGTAGGCTTCGACCAACCGGAGGGTGTGCCCGCCCCGAAACGCAGGGTCGGCGATCACATGGGGATGGATATTGAGGAAAATCAAGGAGCCCCGCAGATCGGGAGCCTCCTGCACCTCTTCCCCGAAGCGGCGCAGGGCCAGCTCCCGGCAGCATTGCTCTACTGCGAACACCTGTTTCGACCGGCCCACATACTGATAAAACACCTCCGCATTGGGAAAGGAGGAGCTCACCGGCGGCCGGTTTAACACTTCAAATCCTAACGTCTCCCCGTCGGCCAGGCGGACAATCGGCTGAAAGAACGTGACCAGGTTCCGGTCGCGGATAAACCGCTCCAGCTCCCGGCGCCTCTCCGTCTCCTCGTACAGTTCGCGCCTCCGCCTCACGGCTTCTTTTCCGGCATAGATCCAAGTCGCCAACCACTGCTGAATCGAACGGGGCCTCAGGGACACGGTTTCACCTTCTTTGAGAAAGACTCTCATCGCACTTTAAAAGGGTCTGTATACCGGATTATAGCCCGTCCACAAAACCGGCGGGTAAAGAAGAGATAAAAAAGGGATTGCATAGCGGAAAAGAACCGGTCAAAGAAAGGTCAAAACCGGACCGGCCGGCGTAGCGCCGGCCCCGAAAATCCCGGGGAGATGGCCCCCCGCGGGCCGGCGGCATCCGCCGCCTCCTGCAGGCCGCCCGGTCCCCGGCTCCCTGATCCAATATCCAAAACTACCGGTGTAAAACGCCGCCGTATACCTCCAGAATCCGCCGGACCCAGACCTCCAGGCTGTGATGCTCCACCACATACCGCCGGGCCCGTTCTCCGATCTCCCTCATTTTCTCCCGTCGGTGCCAATACGCGCGCACCCGGGAGGCCAGGTGTTCGGCGTCGCCCGGGGAAAACAGCACCCCGGTGGATCCGTCCTCGATGATTTCCGCCATGCCACCCAAATCCGATGCGAACACCACCTTGGCCGCGCTCATCGCCTCCAAGGCGGCGATCGAACTGGCCTCGACCACGCCGGAGGCCGGCACGGAGGGCACCACCACCGCCGCCGACCGGTTCATCAGCGCCACCATTTCCGGCGTGCCGACCGCTCCCAAAAACTTGATCCGGTCGGTCAAGCCGAAATCTTGCCGCATGCGCTCCAATTTCCGCCTCTCCGGCCCGTCCCCCGCGATCCACAGCTCCAAGTCGAGGTCGGACAGGCGGCGCATGGCGTCGATGGCCACGTGGACCCCGTTTTTCGGCACCAACCGCCTCGGCACCAGCAGAAACGGCCGGGCCTCCCGCTCCGCATCCGGTTGCTGCGGCCGGAACAAATCCGTATCGACGGCATTGAAAATCACGTGAATTTTGTCCGGGTCGATGCGATAATCCTCGACTATAATCTGCTTTTGAAGCGTATCGACGGCGATGATGGAATCGACCGATTCGTAGACGAATTTCTCTTTTTGTTTCAAATACTCATAATAACGGCCTTCGCCCAGCCCCATCATGGCGGCTTCCCTCGACAGGGGCCCGTGAACCGTCAGGACCAGGGGGAGACCCGCGTTCAGGTTCAAGCACCCCGCCGCCATCCTGACGTCGTGAACATGAAGGAGGTCGGCGCCTCCCGAGACGAGGCAACGGCGGATCGGTTCGACCGCCCTCTGAACGGCCCGTTCGCTTACGCCGATCCTCGCCTTATCGGGATCCCCGCCGTTTTGGACGGTCATCGCGATCTTCTCCAACAGGGTCGCCCGCCTCGCCGACACGACGCGGGTCTCGTGGCCTTTCTTCCGCAACGCCCGCTCCAAGGTCTGAATGTGGGACGTCACCCCGCCGACGTCCATGGCGAAACTGGTGGCAATGAGGATTTTCATGCGTTTGCCCTCCCGCGCCATTATACGACAAGACCCGGAAGGACACCACCGCCCCTCCGCCTCCGGCGGGATGGGAAGCCGCCGGCCGGCGGGGCCGGACAAAACGGCCTAGCCGAAAATCGCGCGCAGGGCCCCTTCCAAATGCGGATATTGAAACGAGTATCCCCATTCCAGGGCCCTTTTGGGAAGCACCCGCTGGCCGCGCAACAACACATCCGCCCCCTCGCCGAAGATCATCCGCAAAGCGGCGGCCGGGACGCGCAACCGGTGCGGCCGCCCCAACACCCGCCCCAGGGTCCTGCCGAACTCGTCCATGGTCACCGGGTGGGGGCTTGTCACATTGAGCGGACCGCCGACCGGCGCATCCAGGGCCCGTACAATCAGACCCACGGCGTCGTCCAGGTGAATCCACGAGATCCACTGGCGTCCCGTCCCGATCGGCCCGCCGACTCCCATGCGGTAGGGCAGGGCCATCCGCGGCAATGCCCCGCCTTCCCGGCCGAGGACGACCCCGAAACGCGCCAACACCACCCGGGCCCCGAATTCCTCCGCCCTCCGCGCCGCCCCCTCCCACTTCGCGACCACCGAGGCCAGAAAATCTCCACCTCCGGGACTCTCTTCGTCAAAGGTCGCGGTATCGGAGGTCCCGTAAAACCCGACGGCCGAAGCGTTGACCAGCACCGTCCCCTCGCCTCCGGACCTTTCGATCCACTCCACCACGCGCCGCGTGGTCTCGACCCGGCTGCGCCGGATCGCTTCCTTTTGCGCCTTTGTCCACCGTTTCCCCGCGATCGGCTCCCCCGCCAGATGAACCCACGCTTCAATTCCGCGAGCCGCCATGGATTCCGGCGTTTCATCCCACCCGCACGCCGCCACGCCCGGCCTCCGCCCCCCGGCGAACCGCCCGGGATCGCGGGTGACGACCACCACCTCGCGGCCCTCCGCCAACAGCCTGTCCACAAGGGCCCGGCCGATCAACCCGGTTGCACCGGTCACGGCAATCTTCATCCGGCATCCCCCAGCCCACCGTCCTGTCATCGCAATTCGCCGCCCGCCGCCGAAAATCCTCCTTTTCCCGGCTGATTCCCGGCCGACCGCTTCCCGTTTTCCGGATCACCGCGTTCCCGGGTCCGCCCTGCCACCGCCGCCGTCCCACGGGGCCATCATGCGGTACCCCACCCCCGGCTCGGTCACAATCAGCGCGGGCCGGGCCGGGTCCCGCTCGATTTTCCTCCGCAATTGGGCGATGTACACCCGCAGCGAGTGAATATCCTGTTCGTAGGCGGGCCCCCACACCGCCCGGAGGAGTTGCCGGTGCGTCATGACCTTTCCGCGGTGGGAGGCAAGGGTCTTGAGAAGTTCGTACTCCGTGGGCGTGAGTTTGACCGGACGGCCCTCCAGGGTGACGCGCCTCTGGCCGACATCGATCGTCAGCGGGCCGACGGTGATCACCGGTTCCTCCGGCCCCTTGGCCGCATGACGCAAGGCCACGCGAATCCTGGCCAACAATTCCCCCATTCCGAACGGCTTTGTGACATAATCATCCGCCCCGGCGTCGAGGGCCCGGATCTTCTCCTCTTCCTGTTCCCGCACCGACAGGATGATCACCGGGACCTCGGACCACTCGCGAATCGCCCGCAACACGTCGGTGCCGCTCATATCGGGCAACCCCAGATCCAGAATCACCAGATCCGGGCGGGCCACCGTCACTTCCCGCAGCCCTTCCCGGCCGTCGGCCGCTTCAATGGTCTCGTAGCCGTGCGCCCGCAGCGACACGCGCAGAAACTTGCGAATCTGCGCCTCGTCGTCAATTACGACGATCCGCGCTCCACCCGACATCCGGTCACGCCCTCCTTCTCACGGGTCTCCTTGGACGGCGGTTCATCCACGGGAAGCGTGAAGGCAAACCGCATCCCCTCCGGGACGTTCTCTGCCCAGATGCGCCCCCCGTGGGCTTCGATGATCCCCTTGGCGATGGCCAGGCCCAAGCCGGTTCCGGAAACCTGCTCCGCCCCGGGAGCCCGGTAAAATTTTTCAAAGACCCGCTCCAAGTCGGCCGGCGGAATCCCCGGCCCCCGGTTGACCACCGAGACCTCCACGGCCCCGGTGTGCAGGATCACGGTGATGCAAATGGGGCTCCCGGCAGGAGAAAACTTCGCCGCGTTGCTGAGCAGATTTGCCAGCGCCTGCTCCAGCAGCACGTCGTCGGCCCATACCAGGGGAATTTCGGAGGGCCGGTCGAGTCGCACTTCCCTTCCCTCCAGCACTTCCTCCAAGCGGGCGAGGGCGACGCCGATCACATCCTCCAAATCGCACCATTTCTTGTTCAGCCGCATCATCCCGCTCTCGATGCGCGCCATGTCCAGCAGGTCGGTCACCAGCCGGTTCATGCGCCGGGCGCTCTGGTAGATGGTTATCAGCAATTCCCGGCGGTCTTTCGGCGTAAAAATTTGGTCTCCCTCCAGGAGGCTGGTGACCGATCCGATCATCGAGGCCAGCGGCGTCCGCAGTTCATGGGTGATGGAATCGAGGAGCGCCGTCCGCAGCCGTTCCGACTCGGCCGCGAGACGCGCCACTTTCGCCTGTTCTTCCAGGCGCACCCGGGCCACGGCCGCCGCCGACAGCCCCGCAAAGGCATTCAGCAATTCCCGGCGATCTCGAGAAAAAAAGGAAGACTCCCCGGAATCCCCCTTCGGCCGGACCGCCAGCACGCCCAGGGTCTGCCGCTCCAATCGCAACGGCCAGTACAGGGCACGGGCCTCCTGCAACGTCTGGGTTCCCCGACCCGCCGGTTCGCCGTAATGGTACACCCACTCGGCCACGGCGCTCTCCCCGGAATCCGCCACCCAGGAAAAGTCGCCGGAAGCGGCTTTGACCGCCAGTTTTCCGGTATCATCGGGGAGAAACAAGGCGACCTCCCCTTCTACGGACTCCGCCACTTGGGTGGCGATGCTGTGGGCGATTTCGTCCAAATCGATGACCGCCGCCATCTGGCGGCTGAGGGCGTACAGGGCGGCCGTCTGGGTTTCCCTCCGTCTGGCGGCCTCCACTTGTTTTCGCAGCCGGTCTGCCAACCGGCCGGTCAGCACGGCCACCGCCAAAAACACGGCGAACGTCAACCCGTACCGCAAATCCGTGATCGTAAAACTGTACGCGGGAGGAACAAAAAAGAAATCAAAGGCCAGCAGGCCGGCCACCGCCGCCGCCACCGACGGCCCGACCGACCAGCGCACGGCGCTGAACAGCACCGGAAACAAATACAAAAACGCCACGTTGACCTGGCCGAGCAGCGGGGCGACCGCCTCCAGCAAGGCGGTCAGCGCGGCCACGATCCCCACCGCCGCCCAGTACGGGGCCTGCGACCGGGGAAGCGCCCTCCTTTTCGCCCGGCCTTTTCGCGGCTCCCCTCCTTCTTGCAACTGCCCGGGCCTGCCCGGAATCACATGAACCCGGATCCCGTCGCTGCCGCGAATCACCCGGTCGACGACGGAACCGCGAATCCAGTCCCTCAAGGGCGAGTGAAGGGGTTTCCCGATCACGATTTGGGTGACATTCCGGCGTTTGGCCAGCCGGATCAATTCCTCCGCCACCCGGTCCCCGGTCAGCACCACCGTTTCGGCTCCCAACTCTTCGGCCAGCCTCAAATGGCGGGAAACCCGCTCCCGCGCCTCCTCGTCCTCCCAAGAGGCATCCGGCCTTTCGACATAGACGGCCAACCAAGGCGCCTTCATCCCCGCCGCCATACGCCGGGCGACCCGGATCAACTGGGCGGAGAACGGGCTGGGACTGATGCACACCATGACCCGTTCCCCCGCCGGCCAGGGTCCGTCGATGGCGTGGGAGCGCATGTACGCCTCCACCTGGCTGTCCACCTTCTGGGCCGTGTACCGCAGGGCCAACTCCCGCAGGGCGTGCAGGTTTCCGGGGCGGAAAAACTGGCGGGCGGCGCGCTCCGCCACCTCCGGCAGATAGACCTTGCCTTCCCGCAGCCGCTGCAACAACTCCTCCGGAGGGATGTCAATCAATTGCACCTGGTGGGCGGTTTCCAGCAGGCGGTCCGGCACCGTTTCGCGCACCGATACGCCCGTGATCTTGGCCACCACGTCGTTCAAGCTCTCCACGTGTTGGATGTTCAGGGTCGTATAGACGTCAATCCCCGCGGCGAGGAGTTCCTCGACATCCAGATACCGTTTGGCGTGACGGGAACCGGGAACGTTGGTGTGGGCCAGTTCGTCGACCAGCACCAGCTCCGGACGGCGGGCCAGAATCGCCTCCAGATCCATTTCCCGGAACGTCCTGCCCTTATAGGTGAGGTGCTTGGGAGGAATCGCGGGAAGGCCCTGGACCAGCGCTTCCGTTTCCGGTCTTCCGTGGGTTTCGACCCAACCGATGACGACGTCCACTCCCTGCCGGAGCCGTTCGTGGGCCGTCTCGAGCATCGTATAGGTTTTGCCCACTCCCGCCGAGGCCCCCAAAAAAATGGTCAATTTTCCCCGGCCGGTCTCGTTCAGATCGGCCAGAATGGCGTCGGGATCCCGCTCAGGAGGTTGCCGCCGGTCTTCCATGATCACACCCCTTCCCGGCCGCTCATCCGGTCGAGGTCAAGATTCAACTCCAAGACGTTCACCCGCGGTTCGCCGCCGAACAGCCCCCACTGCCGCCCCCGCACGTGCTTGTGCACCAGCTCCCGGACCGCCGCTTCCGCCAGACCGCGCGCGGCGGCCACCCGCGGAATTTGCACCTCCGCCGCGGCCAGGGTGATGTCGGGATCCAGGCCGCTCGCCGAGGCGGTCACCAAATCCGAAGGCACCGGCGCCCCGGCCGGGAGCCCGTTTTCCCGCCGGACTTCGTCGATCCGCTGGCGAACCGCATTCAGAAACTCCGGATTGGTCGGCCCGGCGTTGCTGCCCCCCGACGCGGCCCCGTCGTATCCGTCGCCGGCCGCCGACGGCCTGCCGTGAAAATACTTCGGATCCTGGAACTTCTGGCCGATCAACGCAGACCCGACCACCTGTCCGTTGCGCTCTATCAGGGATCCTCCGGCCTGCCAGGGAAACAGCACGCGGGCCAGTCCCGTTACCAACAGAGGGTACGCCAGACCCGTGAGAAGCGTCAAGACCAGGACACTGCGAACGGCGATCCACTGCGACCGTGCCATATCCACTCATCCTTTCCGGGGAGACTCAACGGATTCCCACCGCCGTGAACACCAAGTCGAGCAGTTTGATGCCGACAAAGGGGGCCGCGAGACCGCCCAATCCGTAGATCAGCAGATTCCGGCGCAACAGGGCGTCGGCCCCGGACGGCCGGTACCGGACCCCGCGCAGGGCGAGGGGCACCAGGACGAGGATGATGAGCGCGTTGAAGACCACCGCCGCCAGGATGGCATTGTGGGGCGTCGACAGGCCCATCACGTTCAAGAGGTTCAGCTGCGGGTATGTCGCCGAAAACATCGCCGGAATGATGGCAAAATACTTGGCGACGTCGTTGGCAATGCTGAAAGTCGTCAGCGCCCCGCGGGTGATCAACAACTGCTTTCCGATTTCGACGACCTCGATCAATTTGGTCGGATCGCTGTCCAAATCCACCATGTTTCCCGCTTCCTTGGCCGCCTGGGTCCCGCTGTTCATGGCCATTCCCACATCCGCCTGGGCCAGGGCGGGCGCGTCGTTGGTGCCGTCCCCGGTCATCGCCACCAGGTGTCCCTGGGCCTGGTATTCCCGGATCCGGGCCAACTTCGCCTCCGGCGTGGCCTCGGCGAGAAAATCGTCCACCCCCGCCTCCGCCGCGATGGCCGCCGCCGTCAGCGGGTTGTCCCCGGTGATCATCACCGTCTTGATGCCCATTTTCCGCAAAGTGGCAAATCGCTCTTTGATGCCGCCTTTGACGATGTCCTTCAAATACACCGTCCCGAGTACGCGGTCATCGGAGGCGACCAGCAAGGGCGTGCCGCCCTGCTTGGCGATCCGTTCGACTTCCCGGGACACCTCCTGCGGCACTTCGCCCCCCTGCTCCCGCACGTACGCGGCGATGGCATCCGGCGCTCCTTTGCGGATCCGCCAGCGGCCCACGTCGACCCCGCTCATCCGGGTGTGGGCGCTGAACGGCACAAAGGTGGCCCCGATCGCCTTCACATCCGGCTCGCGCAGTTGAAACTGTTCTTTGATCAGCCGCACAATGCTGCGCCCTTCCGGCGTTTCGTCGGCAAGCGACGCGAGTTGCGCGGCCACGGCCAATTCGTCGGGGGTCACCCCGGGAGCCGGGATCAACTCCGTCGCCATGCGGTTGCCGAGGGTGATCGTTCCCGTCTTATCCAGCAGGAGGACATCCACATCTCCCGCCGCTTCCACGGCCCGGCCCGACATGGCGAGCACGTTGCGTTTCAACAACCGGTCCATCCCGGCGATGCCGATGGCGCTGAGAAGCCCGCCGATGGTGGTGGGGATGAGGCACACCAACAGGGCCACGAGCACCGGAATCGACGGAGAAGCTCCGGAATAGAGAGCAAAGGGCGCCAGCGTGATCACCGACAGAAGGAGAATGATCGACAGTCCAACTAAGAGGATGGTCAACGCCACTTCGTTGGGCGTTTTCTGACGCTTCGCCCCTTCGACCAGCCCGATCATGCGGTCGAGAAACGTCTCTCCCGGATCGGCGGCGATGCGGACGCGGATCCAGTCGGACAGCACCCGCGTTCCGCCCGTGACGGAACTCCGGTCCCCGCCCGATTCGCGAATCACCGGCGCCGATTCCCCGGTGACCGCACTTTCATCCACCGACGCCAGTCCCTCGATCACCTCGCCGTCGCCGGGAATGATGTCTCCCGCTTCCACCAGCACGACATCGCCCTTGCGCAGCGCCGTCGCCGGCACCATCTCGATGCGATCCCCCACCACCTTTTTGGCCACCGTCTGGGACCGGGTCCGGCGCAAGGCCGCCGCCTGGGCCTTTCCCCGGCCTTCGGCCAGAGATTCGGCAAAATTGGCGAACAAGACCGTGAGCCACAACCAAATCGCCAACTGGAGGTCGAACCAGAACTCCGCCCGGTGGCGGAAAACGTCCGCCGCCACAAACAGGGTGGTGAGTAAGGAACCGATCTCTACGATAAACATCACGGGGTTGCGCCACTGCACCCGGGGATCCAATTTCCGGAAGGACTCTTTGAACGCTTCCCGCAGGACCTCCCGCGTAAACATTTTGCCCGGGTTCGCCCCGCGCAGCGTTTCGTCCGCCCGTTCCGTCATGCCTTTTTTCCCTCCATTTCGCTTTCCTCCCAGGGGCCCTACTAGGGGCTTTTTCCTAGGCGGCCGTGCCCAGCCACATCATGATGTGTTCCACAACCGGCCCCAAGGCCAGGGCGGGGAAAAAGGTCAGGGCCCCCACCAAGAGGACGGTGGCCGCCAGCAGCAACGAGAACAGCGACGTATCCGTGCGGAAGGTGCCGGGGCCTTCGGGCACCGGCTTTTTCGCCGCCAGGCTGCCGGCGATCCCCAGGACCGGAAGGATCACCCCGAACCGCCCGATCCACATGGCCAGGGCGATGGCCAGATTGTAATAGAGGGTGCCGGCGTTCAGCCCCCCAAAGGCGCTTCCGTTGTTCCCCGCACCCGAGGCAAAGGCGTACAGCACCTCGCTCAGGCCGTGGGGGCCGGGATTCCCCAGAGAGGAGAGCCCGGCCGGCGTCACCACCGACACCGCTGCGCCGGTGAGGATGGTCGCCGCCGGAACGATCACCGCCAGCGTGGCCAGCTTGACCTCTCTGGCTTCGATTTTTTTGCCCAGGTATTCCGGAGTCCGGCCGACCATGAGGCCGACGAGAAACACCGTCATCAGGGCGAACACCAACATGCCGTACAATCCGGACCCGATGCCCCCGAACACCACTTCCCCGAGCATCATGAGCAGCATCGGCACCATGCCGCCCAGAGGCGTCAGGCTGTCGTGCATGTTGTTGACCGCACCGCAGGATACGGCGGTGGTCACCACGCTAAAGAGCGCCGATTGGCCGATGCCGAACCGCACCTCTTTGCCCTCCATCGCCGTGGGCGCCTGCACCCCCATCTGGGCGAGAAGGGGATTGCCCGCCCGCTCGGAGAGGTAGGTTCCCGCCAGGGCCAGCGCGAACAACAGCAGCATGGCTCCGAGGATCACCGCGCCCTGCCGGGGCTTGCCCGTCATCCGCCCGAAGGTGAATACCAGGGCGGCGGGCAAAACCAGAATGCTCCACATTTCGAGCATGTTGCTCACGGGGGTGGGGTTCTCAAAGGGATGGGCAGAATTGGCGTTGAAAAATCCGCCCCCGTTGGTCCCCAACATTTTGATCGCCTCCTGGGAGGCCACCGGCCCCATGGGGATCGTCTGGCCGGCGCCCTCCAACGTCCGGACGGTCACATAAGGGCCGAGATTTTGGATGACGCCTTGGGACACCAGAGCCAAGGAGACCACCAAGGACAAGGGGAGCAGGACCCAGAGGGTGCAGCGGGTCACGTCAACCCAAAAATTCCCTATGGCCGCGGCCTGGCGCCGGACCAGCCCCCGAATGAGGGCGATCACCACCGCCGCGCCGGTGGCCGCCGACAGGAAATTTTGCACCGTCAGGCCGGCCATCTGAGTCAGATCGCTCATGGTGGACTCCCCGGCGTAGGACTGCCAGTTGGTGTTGGTGACAAAACTCACCGCCGTGTTCAGCGCCGTATCCCATCGGACGGAAGGGAAATGTTGGGGATTCAACGGCAGCCATCCCTGAACCAACTGGAGCAAAAAAAGAACCGCCAACCCGGCGCCGTTGAACCACAGCAAAGACGCCGCATACGTTTTCCAGGACATCTCCCGGCTCTCGTCGACGCCGGACAACCGGTAGATCCAGCGTTCCACCGGGCGCAACAGCGGGTCCAGAAAGGTCCGTTGCCCCTCGAACACCCGGGCCATGTAACGGCCCAAGGGCCAGGCCGCCAGAAGTACCGCTCCGATCAGCAACGCCATTTGCAACAGGTCCGATGCCATCACAGCTCCTCCACCTTCAGCAGGGCGTAAAGCAGATAGGCCAACATCCCGATGGCCACAATCCCTCCCAAGATCCACCACAACACGGATCTCACCTCGCCGGTCTGTCTCTTTAAAACTTTTAGCGCCTTTTAGCCCAGGAGTATCTCCGGAGCGCAAGACGATTATAAGGCGGGGGATCGTCAACGGTGGGTCAAAAGGAGCCGGGAAAGGATCAAAAAAAGATAAGGACGGGGAAGCTCCCCATCCGTTTTGCGTGGAGACGATCTGCTCAAGGAAGGCATGAAGACCGCCCAGCGAAGCTCAGCGACCGGATTTTCCCCTCCTCCACCGGGCATTTTCCACAAAAAGCAGTCGGTGCAGGGACCGGCTGCCGAGCCAAAAGCAGAAGAGCCCAAGCGGCAGGCCGATCCCGGCCAACAACCCGAGGATAGGCCATGGCCCCGTTCCCTGCCTTTCGACCATCAGACGGCCGACCCATCCGAGTTCCATAAAGAAGGAAATATAAAGAAGCGGCATCAATAGCAAAAACGGCCGGCTTCCAAAAAGTGCGGGAGCGATCTGGAGCAGGAGAAAATTCACCGTGAACAAAAGCGTGACGAACAGCCAGACTTCCCCGACGCTCCCCCACACGCCGGCGGCGGAAGCGGTCGATCCGCCGGCCACCTCATAAATCGTGAACCCGATCCCCAGGCTGATCAGGGACAGAGAAATGATCCCGACCATGGCGATCCACACCGCCAACCACCTCGCGGCCAGAAGCATCCACCGGGGCCGGGGGATGGCCAGCCACCAGGACCCCCACCCCTGATGAAAGGGTTCCCAGGGAAATTTCATCACCCACGTAAGGACATAAGCATAGACCCCGGCGCCGACATACGACCATTCCCGGAGCATGTCCGGCGACATCCGCATCATGACATATCCCGCCGCCGCCCCGCCGGCCACCGTCACCCAGAAGATCAGCCGGGACACCGGCGGGGCACCGGAACCCCAGAACCGGTACCGGGCTCCCTCCAGCGCAAACAGGCTCCAAAACGGTGAACGGCCCGGCCGGGCCTCCCCGGTCCCGGTCGGTTCTGCCGCCGCCGGCAGCCGGCGTCCCAACCCGGCTTCGGCCAAGCGAATGTCTCCCAAACGGCGGAGACCCACTCCGGCCGTCAGGCGAAGCAGGAACCACGACAGCGTCCAACCGATCCCTACGGTCACCAAGACGATCTTCCAGGCCGTAGAAAAGGGCAGAGCACCATTCCACAGCCGATTGAACAGGGGCCATCCGGTAAACAGCCCGAACAGAAAGACATAGTAGAGGACCCCGCCCACCCGGGCCCATCCACGGGAGAAGACCACGCGAACCATGCCAACCGCCACGGCGGGAACCAGGGCCGCCAGATCCAACAGGGTAAAGGTCACCATCACCCCGGCGAATTGGGACACGGACGCGCCGGGAGCCCAGTGAAGGAGGAGGGCCGTCGCGTAATGCAGCAGCACCGTCGCCTCCATGTATAGGGCCAGGTGCAGGCCCATCCTCAGGTTTCCGAGGGCACCGCCCATCACCAGGCGCATGCGCGGCCGCGGGACCGTGAGCCCCCACTCCACGCCCTCCTCCGAACTGCACCATTGACTCCCGCTGAAGACGATGACTGCGGAAAGATGAAGGAACGTCCACCCGGCGTACAGCCGCACCGGGTCCGTCCAGTGGCGAAAGAACCACAGGCTGAGCAGCAAAAAAACGGCCTGGATCAACATCACCGCTCCCGGCCGGCTTCCCCGGGCGAACGGCATCCAACTCCGGAACCGGCTGAACTGCAGATCGGCCAAGGCCAGAATATCCTTCATGAAAAGACCTCCCGGTACCGGGATTCCACCGACCGACCCCGCGCCCGCAGGGCCTCCACATCCTCCAGCGCGAGAATCCGGCCTTCGCCGATGAGGATGACTTGATTAAAGAGATTCTCCATCTCCCGGATGTCGTGGGTGGCGATGATGAAGGTCCGCGAGCCGCCGGCAAAATCGGCGATCACCGAAGAAGCGATCTGCTCCCGGGAAATCATGTCCACTCCGGTGAAGGGTTCGTCTAAGACCACCAGAGGCGCGCGCCGGGCCAGGCAGGTCAAAAGCTGGACACGGGCCTCTTCTCCCCGGGAGAGGGTGGACATGCGGGCTGTTCGCCTGACCTTGAGAAATTCGGCCAGTTCCTCGGCATGATCCGGGTCCCAATCCGGGTAGATGTCCCGGGCAAGGCGGAACCACTCCCCCACCGTGACCCACCCGGGCAATTTTCCCCGGTCGGGCAAAAAGGAGAGATAACGCAGCGCCGGCACCCCGGCCGGCTCCCCGAACAGCTCCACCACGCCGGCGGTGGGCGGCGTCAGCCCGGCCACCAGGCGCAGAAGAGTCGACTTCCCCGCTCCGTTGGGGCCGAGAAGCCCGACGATTTGCCCTTGATCGACGCGGAAGGAGACGTCGCGGAGAATCTCCTTGTTCCGGATTTTCATGAACACCCCGCGACAGACCACCGCGGGCCTGCCCGCCGGGGCGGTTCCTTTTTGAAGTTGCGCCGTCGGCGCCGTTTTCCCGTCCATTTAATCTTCCTCCTCGTCACGGGCAAGGTCGATCAATTGTTGCACGGTCAAACCCAGCGATTCTGCCGTCTCCCGGAGTCGGGCCACCGCTTCCCGGGCCAGGGCCCGCCGGCTGGCCTCGATGGCCTTGGCATCCCGGGTCACGAACGTGCCCTGGCCGCGGTAGGACACGATCAGCCGTTCGCGTTCCAATTCCTGATACATGCGCTGAATGGTCGTCGGATTGACGCGGATCGCCGCGGCCAGCTCCCTCACGGAAGGAAGGCGCGCGCCGGGTTCCAGGTCCCCCCGGGCGATGGCGGCCCGGATCCGTTCGACAAACTGTTCATACAGCGGCCTGGAGGGATCAATCGGGAATTTCAAAATCTCCAGGGCGACATCCGCATCCAACCGGGCCCCTCCCTTCTGATCGTTGTGTATGGATACACGCCATACACTTTTCAATATGGATTGTATGGAATCACACCATACATGTCAAGCGGGCGGGGGCCTCGGGCGCGCCGGCCGGGCCGCGCCTGTCGGGCGTCCCTCCGCCCCTTGGGGGGCCCCACGACCGGAGGGGGAGCCCCGGACGGAACTCCCCCTTCACATGTTGCCGATCCATGATCGAGTTTTCGGGATGTTCATTGGTTGCGCCCGGCTTCGTGGTGTTGGCCGTATCCTCCGGCAGCCGGGGGATGAACGGGGGTTCCGTTCATCGAGACGCCGATTGCCTCTTCGTACACCATGTGGCCGCCGTAATACCCGGTGGCCAGAACGGCCACCGCGGCGGCGCAAGAGAGGACCACGTAGGCTGCGACCCCGAGAACTCCCCGGATAGACCGGCGTCGCCAGAGCGAGAATACCCTCCACGCGACTACCGCCAGGCTCAGCACCATCGTGAGATCGGCCAGCCGTTCGTGGGGGCGGAACGAAGCGGAGATTCCCCGAGCGTCGTGTTCCGGACCGCTGGCCACCGCCAGCACGGCCCCTACAGCGGCGGCGACCCACAGGTACAGTCCACGGGCCGGCGCGATTTCGCGGCGGCGCACGGCGGCGACAAGATCGTAGAGTGTCGCGACGACGATCAGAGCGATGGGAAAATGCACGAGGATCGGGTGGGGATGTCGGAACAGATCGGCCCACAACGCCGACACAAACTCAACCTCCTTTTTCCAGGGATCTCTCCCTATAGTGTAGAAAACAAGTTTGGAGAACCATTGGGAAAAGATTGAAGATATGATGAAACCGAACATGGACGGACCGGTTTTTAACACCCTCTCCCTCTTCAACGGTCGATTTTGCGATACAACCAGTACGAATACGCGAAGGGAACGAGGCCGGCCAAGATCACGGCGGGGAAAAACACCCACATCGCCGTTTCGCCGGGGAGAAAAGCGCCGATCAGAGCGACCGCTCCGGCAGCCATCCACAAGGGGCCGGCCATCCGGTGGGTCTTGCGCCACACTTCTTCATCGGCCAGGGTCCACGGCGTCCGGATTCCGAAAAAATAATTGAAGCGAATCCGGCCCATGTAGTTGCCCAGGAGGAGAAACAAAACCCCAATACCCGACAGGACAATGCGCTGGATGTCGAAGGAAAAGCCGAGATTATAAAAGATCGTGACCCCAAAGATGACGGATAGGAACGCCGTCAAAACCAGGCCGAACAGCGTATACCATTCCTCAAACTTCACGTAATTCTCCCGCTTCGGGTCGATCCGCGGTATCACTTTGAGCAACAGGGGGAGGCCGATCATAAACGCGGCCATAGTCACCACAAACCACCGTTTATCTTGAAAACCGTCCGGCTCGCCGTTCGCGCCGAAGTGCACGGCCAACCGCTGAGGCAATTGGTCCCAGAAAAAAAGGGCCAGTGCGACCGGCATCAGTGCCAGCACGAAAAGGGCGATATACCGCCAGCCCCATTTGATTCCCCGATCACTCATTGCTTTTGTCCCCCTTTTTCTCCCCGCTTCCGATCACATCCAGCAACCAGCCCATCACGTCCTGCAACACCGTGGTGTTCAACGAATACACGATCTGCTGCCCCCGCCGTTCGTCCAGCACCAACCTGGCCTGTTTCAACACGTTCAGGTGATGAGAGATGCTGGGCTTTGTGAGGGAAAAATGGCCGGCGATCTCCCCGGCCGTCAAATCTCCGCTGCGCAATAGGCGGAGAATTTTCCGCCGGGTGGGATCGGACAAGGCCTTAAACGCCTCGTTCATCATCCTCACCGCTTTGATATTTTTATAAATATCTAATTAAAGGATAGCCCCGCGCGCCCCCGGTGTCAAGAACAAGGGGGATGAGACGGGGAGCGGAGCCGCGCCGGTTACCCCCGTAAAAGCGACGCTTCCCCCTCTATCCCCTCGGCTCGGGCTCTATCCCCTCGGCTCGGGGGCGCCTTTTCTACCGGCCTTGACCATTGCAGCGAGAGAGAGAATCAGCGAGGCGGCCGACAGTCCCAGGGCCGTCCAGAACCCCCAAGCCGGTACGCCCGTCCCGCTTGCCGGAGCCCCAGATTTGCCGGCGGCCGGTCCTGTGGCCGGTCCTGCGGCCGGTGCGCCCACCACGGTGACGGAGGCGGGCGTTTTTGCGTCCTTCGGACCCGTCCACTCGACCACCGATCCGTCTTTGTAGTACTGATAGGCTTTCCACGACAACTCGCCGGGCTGCTGCGGATTTTTGGCCTGGAATGAAAACTCCTGGAACTCGCCCGGCTTGATTCCTTCCCCCGCCGCCTGCCAGACGACGGCCGCAACGCGCCCGTTTTCCTTCTGCAGATCGTACGACCAGCCCGGCACCGGCTCCAGGGATCCCACGGTAACGCCGTCGGGCACCTTGAGGACGATTTTGACCGTCGGCACGTCTTTCTCCGTCGGAACGCGCACCGTGTACTTTTCCCATGCCCCCGGCCGGCTTTCCGACGGCCAGACGGTGACGTGGGCACTTGCAACGCCCGTGAAAACGAAGACAAACACCGCCATCAGCGCCGCGACCCGAAGCGGCCGCGGCCCAAACATCCGCATCCGTGTCATACGCCATTCCACCCTTTCCATATCCTCTCAAGCCGGCCCCACAGGCCCCGGCCGCCGGCCCCGATAACCAACCAGCGGTCCGGGGCACGGCCGTCCCGGACGCCCTCTCCCTACCGGCCTACCGGAAAATCGGCGGTCCAGTCGACGTCTTCCAGATTCCGGGTCAGCCCGTGGATCTGGATCCGCCAGCGGCCTCCCATAGACAAAAAACTTCCGGAAGCTTCGTACCGCCCCGGTCCAACCGGCCGAAGGTCCACTTCCGTCTCCCCCATTTCCGGCATGTCCGGAATCCAAACTTTGGCGCGAACCGTCTCCAGATCCGCCAGGGGCCTCCCCGATGGATCGCGCAATTCCAGGCTTAACCGGTTCAGTCCGGCCCGGTTCGGCTCCACCCACAGTTCAGCCGTCCCGGCTTTCTGGGCGATGATGCGGTGGATCGGGCCGGGATCCGTCTCCGCCGGGGCAGACGTGGTCAATACCGCTACGCACGCCACCGCCAGCATCCCCAGCGCCCATTCGGCGACGAGCGTCCGGCCTTTCCACCGGGCTGCCCGCCCTTCCCCGAGTTGCCCGGCCAGCGGCAGGCCGTGCCAAACGGCAAGGACCGCCATTCCCCCGACGAACGCCATTTTGGCCACCAGCGCCTTTCCCCACGCCGTATGCGTCAGGCTGTACACCGTCGGGACGTGCAGAATCACCCCGCGGATCCCGGTCAGAACGAGGATTGCCAAAGACGCCGCAAATCCCCATCCGGCAGCGCGCACCGCGGCGGACCACTCCCCTCCGGCCGCCCCCGCCGCCCGCCACCAAACCACCATCCCGGCCAGCCCCCCGATCCACCACGCCGCGGCCCCCAGGTGCAGCATGTCCAGAAGAACATCGAGGGCCGGAACCTCACCGGACCGGGCATGACCGGCCAAAGCCATCGGAAGCAGGGCCGCAAAGGCAGGGACGAGCCACAGGTCACCCCGCCGGGACGGGCGGAGCCATCCCTCCCCCGCATTCCGGCGCCACGCAGCGAGCACCAGCAAAAGCAGCAAAGGGATCTGCCCGGCAAAGACCGCGCCGAACGAACTGTTGCCGATCAAGGCGGCCCATTGAGCCGGATTCCACGCCCCGCCCCAAAAGGGCACCTCTCCCTGAATGTGCGTTTCCACCGGCAACCGGAACAAACCGGTCGCGAGGGCGGCCGTCGCCGTCCAGGCGGTGACCCTCCGGACCGCCGCGGCCGGCGGTTCCACGATCGACCCTTTCCGGCGGGCCAAGACCCGCCAGAATCCGATCAGCCCAGGCAAGGTCAACAGGGCCGCCCATTGCAATCCCCGCGACACCAACTCCAACGGGGACGGTCCGGCGGCCGTTTCCTTACCCGCGGCCGGTTCGGCAGAAACCACTCCGACGGAAAAAACAAAATTCCCTTCAACCGGATGGCCGTCCGCCGAGACCACTCGCCAATGTACCGTACACGTCCCGTTTTTTGATTTTTCTTTCAATAGAAGGACCAGGGAAGTCCCGTCGGCGGGATCGACCGTCAACGGGCCGGAAGCCACCCTCTTCCCATCGGGACCCAGTACCTCGATATGGGCAAACTGGGATTCGACCGGTTCGCTGAACCACAGTTGAATCCGCTCCGGAGGCGCAAGGAGGATGCTGTTGGGGGCCGGCGCGGCTTTCACGAGATACGCGTGAGCCCAGGCCACCGCGGGGGCCAAGACCCCGAACAAAACGATACAGGCCTGCCCCAACAGCACTTTCCACAGCCGAGTCCCCAACCGTCCCATCGATTCCGCACCACTCCTGTTGTCCGGGCAGGTTCAGTATAGCCCCCCACTCGCCGGACCGGCAATAGCCCTTTCGGGTCATTGTGTCGTCATGATGTCGTAATTATGTCCGAATATTGACATACCACTCCTTGAGCCGGTCGTATTTCTGAGCCCCGGACAGGACATGGCCGTTGCCGAGCAATGTGGGCACGGCGCGTATGCCCAGCTCTGCGGCGCGCCGGACATCCTCTTCAACCGCCCGCCTGGCCCGCTCACTCCGGAAATCTTCTCGAAACCTTTCGACATCGAGGCCGATCTCCCCGGCACAGTCAAGCAGGACATCCGGGTCTGCGATATTCCGGCATTCCGTCAGGTGGGCCCTTTGCAGCCGATCGAAATAGTCCCAGTGCGCTTTTTGTCCTCCCTGAAATTCCGCCGCTTTGCAGGCCATGAGGCCGGGCAGGGAATAGGGATAATCAAAGTCCCGCGCTTCCATCAGCTCCGCACGGATGCGGTGCCCGTCGTCGTTCGCATTGGCGGCTCTCCAATGGTTCAAAATTTCACGTTTGCCTCTCTCCTTTGAGCCGAACATCCTCCCGATGTCTTCCGGTCCCGGCGCCAACGCAAAGGAACGGTGAACGATTTCAAGCTCGGGAAATTCTTCCGCAAGCCGCCTGACACGGGGCGAGATCACGTAACACCAGGCGCAGAGGACGTCATGGAAAAACTCGATTTTCATCCTTATTCCCTCCTCGAGAAATCACGGGCATCCATCATGGTTGTTCTTGCTTCACACTCCCTTTCCCGCGCAACGAGTCGCCGGCATACAGGGCCAAAAACAAAACGAGAAACAGCACCGAGAAACGGTACATCAAGGCATAGCCCATCCATGTCGCGACCATTCCAAGCAGGACAGATCCCAGACCGATGCCGACGTCAAACATGGAGAAAAAGGTTCCGTTGGCCGCTCCCCGCCTGGATGCGGGCGCCCGGGCAATGGTCCACGCTTGCAGGGACGGTTGAATCGAGCCGAATCCAATCCCATAGAAAAAAGCGGAAAGATACAGCATTCCGGCCGAATGGGTATAAGAGAGCAAAATCAGCCCAACCGCGGAAGACAGCGTTCCCGGAATCAAAACCCACGCCGGTCCTTTGCGATCAAACAACACTCCGGCGACCGGCCGGACGACCATGACCATAAGCGCATTCACCAAAAAGAAACCGCCCACATTTGAAATGCCGGCCGATTTGCCGAACAGCGTGATAAAACCGACCACTCCGCCATACGTGATTGCAAACAGCATCACGAGGGCGGAGGGAAACAACGCCTTTGTTTCAATCAAGCCTGAAAACATAGAGTTTCCCCGCCGTGAAGGCCCCCCGGCCTCCCCGCCGCTCCGCGCTTTTGTTTCTGGAACCGGAACCGCAAGCAAAAAGGCCAAAACACCCATGGCCGTCGCGCCGAGAAAGAGCACCCAAAACCCTTTCGTGTTCATCAACCAAATCCCGAAAAGCGGCGCAAGGGCCATGGCCAGAGTCGAAGAAAGCCCAAAGTATCCCATTCCCTCGCCCCGGCGCTCGGCGGGGATGATGTCCGAGGCGATCGTGCCAAAGGACGTGGTCGTCATGCCCCACCCGATCCCGTGAATAAAGCGGAGCAAAAGAATCATCCATACGCTCGCCGTCCACTCGTAACCGACCGCCGAAAGGGTAAAAATCGCGAGCCCCGCATAGAGCACGGGCTTTCTTCCGACCTCATCCAATCCCTTCCCGGCAAATGGCCTCGTCAAAACCGCCGAGACGGTCAATAACGCAATGACCATCCCCGCGGCAAAATCATTTCCCCCGCGGTCTTGCACGTATGCGGGCAGCGTAGGGAGTAACATTTGGAAACTAAAAAATAAAAACAGGTTGGCCGTCATGGCCAACACAAAATCTTTGGTCCACAATGCCGCTCGCTTTCCGTCCATTCTGTTTCATCCCCTATCTTAATAATAACATCAACTGTACTGAACCCGTATTTTCTCCCTCCGGTGGACGAACTGATCGGCTCCCAG
>JASBVN010000024.1 GCA_029961045.1 Alicyclobacillaceae bacterium
GCCTGTCGCTCCGCTCGCCGGTCCGGCCTCTCACGCACTTTTGACAGCTTCTTTCAGCGCCTTGCCGGGCCGGAATACCGGCGTTTTGCCCCCCGCGATTTCAATCGTCTCTCCGGTTTGGGGGTTCCGCCCGACCCGCGCCGCCCGTTCCCGGACTTCAAAGCTGCCGAATCCGGTCAAGCCGACGCTTTCCCCCGCTTGAAGAGCCTCCTGAATCGTTTCCAATACCGCATCCACGGCGGTTGCCGCCGCCTTTTTCGTCAGTCCGGATTTTTCCGCCACTTTTGCAATCAAATCCTGTTTGGTCATCCGCCCACCTCCTTCCCGGAACGCTGCCGCTGTCCGGGCGGCGCCCGGCCGATCGTTCTTAGTTTCGCCGGAAATGGAGGCAAACAAACCTGTTCGCAAGCCGGGCGGCACGGCGGTCGCTTCCCTACCGGCTTTCCCGCAACGCCCGGCGGAGCACTTTGCCCACCATCGTCTTGGGCAACTCGTCCCGGAACTCCACCTGGGTCGGAACCTTAAAGGCCGCCATCCGCTCGCGGCAGAATTGGACGACCTCCTCTTGGGTCAGCGTCACCCCGGGTTTGCACACAATGAAAGCTTTGACCGTTTCCCCGCGGTACGGGTCGGGCACACCCACCACCGCCGCCTCCTGCACGCCGGGATGAGTATAGAGAACCTCTTCCACTTCCCTGGGATAGACGTTGAAACCACTGGCGATGATCAAGTCTTTCTTGCGGTCGACGATATAATAATAGCCGTCTTCATCCCGGGTGGCGATGTCGCCGGTGTACAGCCAACCGTCCCGCAACACCTGAGCCGTTTCCTCCGGCATGTTCCAATAGCCCTTCATGACCTGAGGACCGCGGACCACCAGTTCTCCGGCTTCCCCCGGAGGCAGCTCTTTGGTCCCGGTGGCCGTGTCCACAATTCGCGCTTCGGTGCCCGGCAACACCTTCCCGATGCTCCCGACCTTTCGCGGGCCGCCGTACGGATTGGTGTGCGTCACCGGGCTGGCTTCACTCAACCCGTAGCCCTCCAGAATTTGCGCCCCCGTCTTCGCCTCGAAGGTCTTCAAGACTTCCACCGGCAACGGCGCCGATCCGCTGTTGCAAAGCCGGATGGAATCAATCCCGTATTCTTGCGCCTTCGGATGGGAATTGACCGCGATGTACATCGTCGGAACCCCGGGGAACATGGTCGGCCGGCGGTTCTTGATGGTCTCCAGGACTTCGTCCAATTGGAACCGGGGCAACATCACCAAATTCGCCCCGACGGCGAGACCCAAGTTCATCCCGACGGTCATTCCGTACACGTGGAACAACGGCAAAACCAGAAGGACAACCTCTTCACCCGGCCGGATTGCGTCCCGGAAGTCCGCCAGGCACTGATATACATTGGCGACCAAATTGCGGTGGGTCAACATCGCGCCTTTGGAACGCCCCGTCGTTCCTCCGGTATACTGTAAAACCGCCACATCCTCGGCCGGGTCGATTTCCACCTCCGGAGGTTCCCCTTGGGCGGACATCAACAGGGCTTCCACCGGCTGGAACCGCTCGTCCCCCGCCGTTTGAACCGGTCCCGGAAAATTCACCAACACCGCCCGCTGCAAGCCCGTCTTGTCCCAAACGGCCTTGACTTTTTCCGCCAACGGCTCATAAACGACGATGACTTTGGGGCTCGAATCGACGAGGAGATGTTCCAATTCGGCCCCGGTGTACATCGGGTTGACTTGGACCACGACGGCCCCCAGGGACAGGGCGGCATAGTAGGCGACGAGATAATGGGGACAGTTCGGCAGCATGATGGCCACCCGGTCGCCCTTCTGCACGCCCAGAGCGGCCAACCCGGCAGCCGCCCGCTTCACCATTCCCATCACCTGTCCGTACGTGAGGGTCACGTGATAAAACGAGACCGCAGGGCGGTCGGGAAAGCGTTCCGCCGTGGCCCGCAACATGGCGGGCAGCGAAATTTCCGGAAACGAGAAAGACGCCGTCATTCTCTCACCCCAGATCTTCAGGTTGACCACGAAAAGACCGGCCTACCAACCGGTCATTCGTCACAGGGCAGGAAAGGGCTTACGAAATCCGCACCAGTTCCCGCCCCCGAAACCGCAGTTCTCCACCTCCCCGCAAATGCAGAATCAACAGCCGAAACTCCGGCCGGAATTCGACCCGTTCGACCAACCCCGGGTGAAACTCCAGGCGGCCTTCCGTATGGTTGCCGGGAATCTCCGGGTCGATCACCCAATATTCCGTCCGGCAAAGATCCATCAACCCCGTACCCCGTTGAACGGGCAAAATGCCCCGTACCGCCCCCGGCCCGCACGGGAAGCGGAATTCCACCTCCGAAGCCGCGAAGGCGTTGCAAAAAGCGTCGACAGCTTCCGAAATTCGGTTCTCGTCCAACAGTCTCCGGATCCGCTCCACCGCCTCGGGTTTGAGTTCGACAACGGCATGGCGAACGGGCATTTGCCTCATCCTTTCTCTCTATTTCCATTCCATTATAAAAGTCCCGGTTAAAATAAGGCAAGGAACCTCGCCTTTGGAAAAACCGCCCGAAACCCTGGAAAAGGAGATTCACTTTACTCTATACTGGAGTTCGCGGGAATCGCCGAAACCGGCCGGCGGTCTGAATCTCAAACCGGACAGAAGGTGGTACCCATGCCTACCCAGCGGCTCGACCGGATTCTGACCCACCTCGGCCTGGGATCGCGCCGGGAAATCAAAAAATGGGCCCGGGCCGGCCGAATCGAAGTGGACGGGCGGGTCGTCCGCGACCCTTCGGTCCACGTCGATCCCGCCGTCCAAACCATCCGCGTCGACGGAAACCCGGTTCCGTATCGAACCTTCCTCTACCTCATGATGAACAAACCTCCCGGTGTCGTCTCGGCCACCCGGGACCCGATCCACCGGACGGTCATCGATCTCCTCGACGACCGGTACCGAAAAACCGGAATTTTTCCCGTGGGAAGGTTGGACATCGATACCGAAGGACTGATGCTGTTGACGGACGACGGAAAACTGGCCCACGCCCTGCTGTCTCCCCGAAATCACGTGCCCAAGACTTACCTGGCCGAGATCGAAGGGGAGGCGACGGAGGAGGACGTGCAAGCCTTTGCGCGGGGGGTCACGCTCGAAGACGGATACACCACCTTGCCGGCGGAATTGCGGATTCTGTCCTCCGGTCCCGTCTCCCGTGTAGAGGTGGTAGTCGTAGAAGGAAAATTCCATCAAATTAAGCGGATGTTCGCCGCGGTAGGCAAGCGGGTTCGCCACTTGCAACGCATCTCTTTCGGCGATCTGCGCCTGGATCCGGCGCTGCCCCCCGGTGCCTACCGCGAGCTGACGGAAGGAGAAATCGCCCTGTTACGGGCCCGAGCCAATCATTCGGGCATCGGGCCGGTGTAAACCGACTGGGGCCGGATCAACCGGTTGTCGGCGGCCTGTTCCAAGATATGGGCCGTCCAACCGGCCATCCGAGACAGAGTGAACGTCGGGGTGTAGAGTTCCTTGGGGAGTCCCACGGCCCGCAACACAGCGGCGGCATAGAATTCAACGTTCGTATACAAGCGGCGGCCGGGCTTGTATTCTTCGAGCAACCGGATGGCGACGTCCTCTACGTGCACGGCCAAATCCAGCCAAGGATCGTCTCCCGCCACCCGTTTCGCCACAATCGCCAACGCCTCGGCCCGGGGATCGCGGGTCTTGTAAACCCGGTGCCCGAATCCCATCAGCCGTTCTCCCCGCTCCAGCAGGTTGCGCAAATAGGGTTCCGCATTTTCTTTGGTGCCGATCGCCTCGAGGGTTTCGTCCACTTCCGAAGGCGCGCCGCCGTGAAGGGGGCCTTTCATGGTGCCGATGGCGCTGGTCACCGCCGACGCCAAATCCGATCGAGTGGAGGTGGTTACCCGGGCGGAGAAGGTCGAGGCGTTCATCCCGTGCTCGGCGGTCAAAACCAAGTAAGCATCCAGGGCCGAAACGTGAGCCGGAGAAGGCTCCTTGCCGGAGAGCATATACAGGTAATTGGCCGTATGGCTCAAATCGTTCCGGGGTTCCACCGGCTCTTCCCCGTGAATCCGGCGGTACCGGTAGGTAATGATGGTGGGCACCTTCGCGGTGACTTCCATCGCCTGCTCAATCGTAGGCGGCCAACCGTACGTTTCGTTCCCCACCGCCGACACCGCCGTGCGCAGGACGCTCATCATGTCCACCTTCGGAGGGATGGCATCGATGATCGTTTTCAAATAGGACGGCAAGGGACGGTAGCCGGCCATCCGTTCGCGGAATTCCGACAGTTCACTTTCGTTTGGCAACTTCCCGAACCAAAGAAGATAGGCGACGTGTTCATACGTATACTGGAGAGCCAGGTCCTTCGCCCAATAACCCCGGTAGACCAAGCGGCCCCGTTCGCCGTCTACCAGTCCCAATTGCGTATCGGTGACCGTCACTCCTTCCAATCCTTTGTGGATCGTCAATTCCTGGGTCACTGCCATCACTCTCCCTCTCGTCTTCGAAAACACCAAAAGTTCACCGATCTATAACACCAGTATAACAGCTTTTCTTCTCCGCTCCAATACAGTTCAAATCACTCATGAACAGAATGTTACAGAACTGCACGTCGTGGTATAACACCGCACCGCATCCTCCGCCACAACGGGCGCCCCGCCCCGCGCACCTGTCCGACAACCCCCGGACACCCCTTCCATAGCATAGGTATGCCGGATCCGCCGGCGGGAGGGAGGATAGCGTGGCGGTGGAAACCCTGGCCCTTCTGATGCTCCTCGGAATCGGGTCCAACCTGGACAACATCGGAGTCGGGCTCTCCTACGGCCTGCGCAACGTGCGAATTCCCCACCTCCAGAACGCGGTCATCAACGGAATCGGCTTTCTATTCGCCGGAGCGGGGGCGGCGGCGGGACACTTCTTGGGGGCGTTCGCGGCGCCGCACGCCGCCGGCTGGATTTCAGCTTTCATCTTTTGCTCCCTCGGATTGGCCGCCGTCGTACGAACCATCCGGTCCCCTCGAGAGGCGATTCCGCATCCTTCTGATCCGGCCCGGTCCGGCCGGTCGATCGGGAGTTGGGAAACGGTGTTGTTGGGGTTGGCCCTGTCCGCAACCAACGCCGCCAGCGGAACCGGTGCCGGTGTATCGGGAATCGGGGCGCTTCCGGCGGGAATCGCCATCGGCCTCTGGGGGTACCTGTGTCTCTGGTGGGGCAACGCGTGGAGCCGATCGAAGGCGGCGGCGTTCTTGCGCCGGCACGGCGGATGGGCGTCCGGTCTCTTGCTCATTCTCGTGGGACTTCACCAAAGCATCGCCTGACGGTTTTCCAGTCCTCCTCTTATTGTGCTTTCGGAGAACTGATTTTATAATGATTGCAAAGGCTGGTAAACACCTTGTTTCCGGTGCCACACAATGCCCAACCGGGGAAGGAGAGCCGCGCATGGGGTTGTTTAAACGGCTGCGAGACATCAGTTTGGCCAACATCAACGCCCTGCTGGATAAGGTCGAAGATCCGGTGAAACTGCTCGATCAATATCTCCGCGACATGGAGGAAGATTTGCGGGAAGCAGAAGAAGCGGTCGCCAAGGCGATCGCCGTCGAAAAGAAGTTGAAGGCCCAGTACGAAGAAGCCCGCAGTCTCGCCGAGAAACGGGCAAAGCAAGCGGAGGAGGCGGTACTTGCCGGAAAAGACGACCTGGCCCGCCGCGCCCTCGCCGATAAGCGGGAACAGGAAGCCAAAGCCCGAGACCTCCAACAACAGTACGAGGCGGCCAAGCAAAACGCCGATGCCCTGCGGGAAAAACTGGCCGAGATGAAAGAAGAAATCGACAAAATGAAAAACAAACGCGATACCCTTGTCGCCCGGGCGGAGGCAGCCAAAGCCCAGAAGGGCATCAACCAGGTTCTTTCCGGCATCGGCACGGATGGGGCGGTTCGCGATTTTCAAAGAATGGAAGAAAAGGTGCTGCAATTAGAAGCCGAGGCGGAAGCATCCGGAGAAATCTACCGGAGAGAGAGGTCCCTGGACGACGAACTCCGGGATTTGCGCCGGGACGCGGACGTCGAGGAGGAATTGGCCGCCCTGAAAGCCAGACTGAATAAAACGGAGTAGCGGGTTCAAGCCGTGGGCCCGCAGCCGGGGAGATCGCCGTCTCCCCGTTTTTTTGAGGGGGGAAGAGTTTGACACTCACCTGGCACCAATTCGTCGCCATGGGCGTGTGGTTCGGGCTGGCCGTCGTCACGTTGTTCATCCTCATGGCCCTAGACGTTTTGTTGACCCGTTACAACGATTTCGAACTCATCCGGAACGGCAGCACGGCGGTCGCCATCCGTTTTATCTGCAAGCTCGGAGCCCAGGCCCTCATCATTTCGCGATCCATGACGGTCAACCAAACGGTCTGGGACGCCGTGGTCTTGTCCTTTTACGCTTTTATTTTGCTGTTGATCCTACAATGGATCTTCGACGGCTTGATGAAACTCCTGTTTCACATCGACATGGCCCGCAACATCGCCGAAAACCACACGCCCAGCGGCCTTCTCGCCGGAGGTCTCCAGCTGGTCGGGGCGGTCATCCTGATGGGATCCATGTGAGGAGGGGATCCAATGTCCGTCTGGCGGAGAATGACCGATCTGTGGCGCAGCCGCGAAACTCGCCCCTTGGCGCCGGAAAAAAAACTGACGACCCTTCGCACCGGCGACATCGTCCAAATCGAACTGGCGGAATACGTCGTAGAAGCGTTTGCCGCGTTCAACGCCGTCCGGAGCGTCCATTATCTCCTAAAGGACGGCAATACCCGCCGGCATTTGGTCGTGGAGCAGGGAGAAGGACTCGTCCTCAGACTTTTTGAGACCCTGGACGGGCGCCTGGACCGGATCGATGAGATCCCCGAAACGGTGGAAGTGGACGGGGTCCTCTACCACCTTGAATCCCAGCAACAATCCCCTGCCTGGGTCGAGGGTCCGATGCACCTCGTACACGGCGAACCGGTGTACATTTGGAACCACCAGAGCGACGACCGGCGCCTGTTCCGGGTGGAGTGGCAAAATGGCAAGACGTGGTTTGGCCTGGGCCGGTTTGTGGAAGAGTACGACGCGAGGATTGTCGCCGGAACATGAGAGGTTTTCTTCGATCCGTCCGGCGGTGGGGGCTCCTCGTCCTGGTCCTTGCGGTGTTGTTGGCCGGTTGCGGCGCGATGGACTACGTCTCCAAGACGTATCCCTTGGAATCCGCGAATCAATCGGGCGGAGGCATGCAAAAGGTCTATCGCGCGGAAAACAAATCGGTACCGGAAGTGGCCCGCGAGCTCCGGGAACAGGAGGCTCCCGAGGAAGTATCGAAAGAATCGGCCCAGGAAATGTTCTTGGTCTACCGCGATCGCCTCATCCATCTTCAGCAAGATCCTGAGCGCCCGCAGGACACCCTGATCGAGATCGACGACAATCAGTTTGTCAAGGAACATTACGACCCGTCTTTCCTGGAGGGATTTTTGCTCGCCTCCACCCTCGACCGGATATTCGGCGGAGGGTGGCATTTCGGAGGAGGATCCTTCGGCCACTACCGGGGTTACCGGTGGGAACCTCACGCGCCGGCCCCTCCACCCGCTTCCGAATCTCCGGGGATGAAAAAACCGCCGGCGGAACCGCCGAAAACCGTAGCGGGGACGGGCTCGTTCACGCGGCGGACGGACCTTCCTTCCGCCAATCCGCCGCAGACCGAAACGGTTCGATCGGGCGGCGAGTCTTCGAAAACGGCCGTGTCGGCGGGGGACCGGCCGTCCCGGTCCGTGTCTTCTCCCCCGAAGGTGAGCAAGGGATCAACGGGTTCTTTTACCCGCAGGAGATAAGGAGGCCGGGGCTGCGGGGCCCCGGCTTTTTCACCGGTCCTCGAGGAACAAGACCCCTACCCTCCCCGGGCCGTGTACTCCCACCGTCAAGTCGTTTTCGATATCCGCCGTGCGACTCGGCCCGGTGATCAAATTCACGGAAGAAGGCAAGCGGTGCCTTCCCAGCTCCCGCATCACTTCCGCCAGTCCGGGAACGAGCCGGGATACGGGCACCACGGCGAGGTGGGCGGGCGGCAACAGACTCACCGAGCGGGCGGTGTCGCCACCCGACAACAAGACCACCGTACCGGGTTCCGCCGCCGCAAAGTGGGCGGCGGTGATCCCCAGGTCGGCCCGTTCCGCAATCTCCACGATCCGATCGCGATCGGCCCCCGCTTTCCACACGTAAACCTCGGCGCCGAGACGCTTCAAGTGTTCATCCAAGGCCAATTCCTCCAAGAGCGGATCGTTCCACCGCACCACCGTCCGGCCGGCCGGATTTCCGAGAAATGCGACGATCTTTTCCGCCGCCCGTGCCGAAACGGCGATCTCCGCCTCGCCGCCGAGGGCCGTCCAATTGGCGATAAATTGTTCCACAAGCTCCCTTTGATCGCCGTCCCGCGGCGGTTCACCCATGAGCCTTTCCTCCCTTTTGGCCGGGTGATTCCTTTTCTAACTCCGGCCACAAATCCCGGAAGCGCCGGCGGGCCAAAGCGGGGAAATCGCGGCTATCGGTCCAGCCCTTCAACCCCGGGACACGGGGGGCCATATGCCCGTCCCGAACCCAAAGGCGCAGCAATTTTTCCGCCGCGCCGACCGCCACTTTGTACTTTTTGGCGGCGCCGAACACTCGCCGAAAGGCGCGGAAGGCCGCCCGTTCCGCCATTCCCGCCTTCCCCGCGGCGACGTACCGGGCCCGGTGGCGGACGAGCAGATCGTGCAACGGGATCTTCACCGGACAAGCCTCGGAACAGGCTGCACACAACGTGGAAGCAAAGGGCAGGTCTCCCCAGCGATCCAGATCGTCTTGCAGCAGCGGAGTGATCACGGCTCCGATCGGCCCCGGGTAGACCCATCCGTAAGCGTGGCCTCCGATTTGCCGGTAGACGGGACAGACGTTCAAACAGGCGCCGCACCGGATGCAGTACAGCGCCTCCCGAAAGCGCGGATCCCGCAGCAGCCGGCTGCGCCCGTTGTCGACGATCACCAGGTGAAATTCCTCGGGACCGTCGGACTCTCCCTCTCTTCTCGGCCCGCTGACGATCGTCACATAGCTGGTCAACTTCTGCCCGGTACCGCTGCGGGGCAACAGGTGCATCATCACCTCCAGGTCCTCCAGGGTGGGCACGATCCGCTCCATGCCCATGACGGCGATATGCACCGGGGGAAGGCTGGTGACCATCCGGCCGTTTCCCTCGTTGGTGAACAAGCACACGGATCCCGTCTCCGCCACGGCAAAATTGCAACCCGTGATCCCGATGTCCGCCCTCAAGAATTCCTCCCGGAGCCGGCGCCGGGCGAACGCCGCCAGGCTTTCCGTATCCGGCGCCACCGGACGGCCCGCCTCGCGGCTGAACAATTCAGCAATTTGCTGTCTGTTTTTGTGAATGGCCGGGCCGATGATGTGGGATGGCATTTCCCCCGCCAACTGCACGATGTACTCGCCCAAATCCGTTTCCACCGCGCGCACCCCGATCTCTTCGAGGGCCCGGTTCAAGCGGACCTCTTCGGAGACCATGGACTTCGACTTGATGACCGAGCGGGCCCCCCGCCGAGCGGCGATCTCGGTGACCACCCGAACCACATCGGCGGCCTCCCGGCACAGGTGGACCTGTCCGCCGTTTGCCCGGACCCGATCGGTCAGCCTTCCCAAGTAAAAATCGAGGTTGTCGATCACATGGGCCCGGATGGCTCGGCCGCGATCCCTTAAACGTTCCCAATCCTCATAGGACTGCTGGGCCAGCCTCCTGCCGAGGAACAACTTATCGGTGGTGGTCTTCACCGCACGCCGGAGAAACTCGTCCCGCAAGGCGGCCGATGCCCGTTCCTTCATGGTCGATCGCGGCGTCACGCCAACCCCTCCTCCAGCAATTGCGCCAAATGCAGCACCCTGATCGGCGAACCGAGCCTCCGGAGCCGCCCCCCGATGTTCATCAGGCAACCCATATCCGTCCCCACCAGGACATCGGCCCCGGTGCCCATGACGTTCCGAGCTTTGTCGGTGGCGATCGCCCCGGAGACCTCGCCGAATTTCACGGAGAACGTGCCGCCGAAACCGCAACACTCCTCGGCAAAGGGCAAATCCACCAGCTCGAGGCCCCGAACCCGGCGCAATAGAATCAACGGCGCGTCCCCGATTCCCAGCAACCGCGTCGCGTGACAGGAAGGGTGGTAAACGGCCTTCGCCGGAAACCGGGCCCCCAAGTCCCGGACTCCGAGAATCTCCACCAAAAACTGGCTTAATTCATAGGTTTTTTCTGATAACTCCTTCGCCAAGGATCCCACCGGAGAGGTCCCGGCCCACAGCTCTCCGTACCCGTGGCGGATCATCCCCGCACACGAACCGGAAGGGGTGACGATATAATCGCTGTCCGCGAAGGATTCCAGCCAGACCTGGGCCACGGCCCCGGCCTCCCGGTGAAAGCCGGCGTTGAAAGCCGGCTGGCCGCAACAAGTCTGTTCCGGCGGAAAATCGACCTCCACTCCCAGCCGTCGCAGAAGTCGAACCGCGCTGACACCCACTTCCGGAAAACAGGCGTCCACCAGACAGGTGACAAACAAAGACACCCGCAAAACCGCCGTCCCCCTCGCCGCCTCCCATTCTTCTCTTTGAAGCGTGGATTTTATTTTATCATAAATGTTGGAAAGAATGAACGGGGCGGGATAGGTGGATGTCAAGGAGTAACCGCCAGATTCATCAACCATTGAACGATCGCCAGATCTTCTTGGCCCGAGCCGGCCTCCACTTCCGACGGCGCCCTCGCCCGCCAAATCCGGCGCAACCAATAATCCACGGGAGCGCCCAAACCTAATTCCTGCAAGACCTCCGGCTGCGACGCCAGCCGTTCCGGCTCTCCTTCCACCGCCACGCGCCCCTCGTGTAGGACCACGATCCAGTCGGCCCAGGCAAAGGCGACATCCAAATCGTGGGTGGCCATCAGCACCGTGGTTCCTTGGCGGTGAATGGCGGCTAATTCCTTCAGAAGCAGGTGGACGTGGGGACGGTCCAAAAATGCGGTCGGTTCGTCGAGAAGCAGCAAGGACGGTTCCATGGCCATCACGCCCGCCAGGGCGACCCATTTTTTTTGCCCGAGGCTGAGCCGGTGAACCGGGCGGTCCGCCAGGGAAATTAATCCGAATCGCTTGAGAGTTTTTTGAACCTGCTCGACGACTTCTTGTTCTGTGAAGCCCAAATTGAACAACCCGTACGACACATCTTCCGCCACCGTATTGGCGACGATCTGTTGTTCAGGATCCTGAAACACCAAACCGACTTGGCGGCGTAGGGCCGTTAAGGAACGGCGATCGTACTGGACCGGGGCGCCGTTGAACCAGACGGCCCCCCGCTGCGGGCGCAAAATGCCATTGGCATGAAGGAGCAGTGTGGATTTTCCCGAACCGTTTCTGCCGAGCAGGGCACAGCGGCATCCGGCCGGAATCCGCAAGGTGAGGTCGCGCAGGGCGGCGATTCCCTCATTGCCGGGGTATGCGAAGCACACGTTGTGAAATTCCAACATCCATGTCACAATCCGATCCTCCTCCAGAACACCCATAACGCCACCACAAACATCCCGGCGATCGCTTCCGCAACCAGCCGCCGTTCCGGACGGCGAAAAGAGCGGGCGAGGACGCGGAACTCGCCGGTGTCGTTGCGGGAGGCCAAACCCAGAGCGACGCGATCCTGTTGCCGGATCATGTCCTGAAGCAGGTGGGCGCCCAGCAGGCCGGCGTCCCGCAGAGATCGCCATCCTCCGGGGAACCCGCCCCGTGCCGTCATAGCCGTATAGCGCCGCTCCGAAACATCGAGCAGGACAAACACAAACCGGTAAGTCCATCCGATCAAATCGGTCAACACGGCCGGCACTCCCAAGCGGCGCAGAAGGGCGGAGAGATCCGTCACCGGACAGGTCAACAATAAAAAATACAAGCAGGTCGCGGCGGCCGCCGCCCGGAGAACCGCTTGTCCATAGGCCTCGAGTCCCTTCAGGGACACCGACCACTGCCATCCAAAAAAGGTCCACCCGGCGAGAGAGTCGCCGGCCGGGCCGGGAGGGAGAGGGGCTGCGGACACATGCAGCAAAAAGGCCGGCGCGCCGGCCGCCAGAAAGGCGGCCGGCATCACCAGCAAGCGTCCGTAGATCTTAAACGGAATGCCGGCATATCCCACCGTCCATATGCCCATCCACAGGCCGATCGCAGTTTGGACCGGGGCATCGCCGGCCAGGCAACCCGCGAGGGCCACCAGGGCCAATCCCGCTTTCCAGGCGGGAGACCAATGGGCGAGGCGATTGAGATAGGCGAAACTGTCGAGTTTCCGGATCAGCATCGCGGGTTATTCGCTCCCCTTCCTACCGGTCCCTCTTCCCCGGTACCACCCCATCACGTAGCCGAGGATGCCTCCGCCGATCCCCGCTTGTAACGAGAAGAGCAGGGTTTCGACTTCGGGTCCCGGAGGTTCAAACAAAGGCCGGGTCCAGGGGGTATAACCTCCCGGGGCGGCGGACTGAATCGCTTCTGCGGCCCGATCGTCGGTTCCGGAAAATTCGGCGCCGCGAGCCCACCACAATGGTCCGAACCCCAACAGAAGAACCAACGCGATGCCCAACAGCTTGGACGCGCGCGACATGTCAACGCCCTCCTTGTTGTTCAACAAGCCCCTTTGGAGCTTTGAAGCGCTCTAAAAGCTGCTGTTTCGCGACCCAATCCAACAACAGGACCGTCAACACCCCTTCGCTGACGGCGAGGGGGATCTGGGTCACGGCGAAAATGCCGGCAAATTTCAAAAAGGAGGCGGCCACGCCGCCGGCCGGCGACGGGAAGGCCAAAGCCAACTGCAAGGAAGTGACCACATAGGTAACCAGATCGGAAAGGAAGGCCGCCAAAAACCAGCCTCCTTTGCGCCCCTTCTCCCAACGGGAGAAGAGCCGGTAAGCGCCGTAGCCGACCAGGGGACCGACCACCGCCATCGCGAAGGCATTCGCACCGAGAGTCGTCAGCCCTCCATGGGCCAAGAGGAGAGCTTGAAACAGCAGGACGATGGTGCCAAGGACCGCCATCGGAAGAGGGCCAAAGAGCACCGCACCCAGTCCCGTGCCGGTCGGATGAGAACTACTCCCCGTCACCGAGGGGATTTTGAGAGCGGAGAGGACGAAGGTGAAAGCACCGGCCAAGGCCAGCATCAATTTTCGATCCGGATATCGGCGCAAGGTGCGGCGGACGGCAACCAGGCCCGCAACAAAGAAGGGGAGGAAGATGCCGTACCAGATTAGACACCAATTGAGCGGTAAAAACCCTTCCATAATGTGCATGGCGTGAGCTTCAGCCGGCACGCCGATCCCCAGCCAGAGGGCGAGTCCCACCGCCAAGGCCCATTTACCGAAACGAGATTGTTTCATCGGCCAAACCTCCTTTTGTTTCTTCCACAAGGATAAAAAAGCCTCCAATCCTGACGGTTGGAGGCAACACGTCCTTACGCACGAGATCGCCCTGTGTCTCTTGCCTCCACCTCGCCTTTCCGCGAAGGCACTCCGGTGGCTCGACCAGGTAGGTCTCCTGGCTTCCGGGTCATCGCGCTTTTCCGCCTTCCCCGACAATGTCGAGTGGCCAAAATCTCTTTGGAAAAGAACTCGCCGGTTACAGTGGCGGGACCGCTCGGGACTTGCACCCGATTCCCTGTTACCCCCTGGACCGCAGGGGCACCTGGCCGAGAAACCTAGATTGTCAAGTTTTCTGCGACAGATTTGCCATTTAGATTTACATTTCTACACCGGTAGGGTCAATCCCTGCTGCCCCCTTAAACTTTACCTCCTGGAGGGAGAAAAGAGGTGCACGGTCACCGATCCCCCGGGGAAAGGCCGAAGGAACGGCGCCACCCGATGCGCCGGCCTCCAAGGGCCGTCACCGCCCCGTACACCGTGGCCGCCGTCAACACAATGGCGGCTCCAGACGCGACATTGAGGTAGTAGGAAACATAGAGGCCGACCAAGGCGCTGAACAGCGCCACCGACACCGCCGCCGCCATCATGTGCTTCATGGATTTGGCGATCTGCCAGGCCGTTGCGGCCGGAATGACGAGAAGGGCCGTGACCAGGATGACTCCGACCGTCTGCATGGCGCTGACGACACCGACGGCGACGAGGCACAAAAACGCCCGGTCGATCCACGCCCCCGGCACTCCCGCCGCTCGGGCGCCTTCCGGATCGAAGGTCAAAAACACCATCTCTCTGTAAAACAGCGTCATAAACGCGATCACCGCCGCCATCACGGCAACGACCGCCGCCACGTCCCCTCCCCGCAGGGCGAGAACGTCCCCGAACAGATAAGCGGTCAGATCGGTGGTATACCATTTTACGAGACTGATCAACAGCACGCCCAACGCCATCGAAGAGGAAAAGACCACCCCCACCGCGGTGTCCATCCCGGACTTCCTCCTGCGTCCGAGCCACGCGATCACCAGGGCCAACCCCACCGTGTAAAGACTTCCGAACAGGTACAAATTCCACCCGAGGCTGTAGGCAATCGCCAGCCCGCCGAGGGAGCCGTGGGCCAGCCCCTCTCCGATGAAGGCCATTCCCCGCAACACCACAAAAACTCCGAGAACGGCGCAAGTGACGGCCACCGCCGCCGAACCCGCCAAAGCCCTCCACATAAAATCCCATTCAAACGGCGCCCACAGCCCGCTCACCGGACGGCCCCCTCCTTTTCTCCCGGTTCTGCCGGAAGGCCGAACGCCGCCGCCAATGCTCCGCTCCGCCGGACCTCCTCATAAGTCCCTTCGCCGATCAGGCGGCGGTTGACACACCAAATCCGATGGTACAGGCGGAGGTTCGAAGCATCCAATTCGTGGGTCACTTGAATCACCGCGACGCCTTCGCGGCTGAGTCCGTCCACGAGGTGCCGAACGGAATCTTGGGTCGGAACGTCCAATCCGGTCACCGGTTCGTCCAGAAACAGCACTGGAGCCTCCCGGACGAGGGCCCGGGCGATCAAAGCCCGCTGGCGTTGTCCCCCGGACAGATCGCCGAACCGCCGGTTCCGCAACTCCGCCAACCCCACCGCTTCAAGGGCGGCGGCGATTGCCTCACGGTCCCGGCGGCTTAGAAAACGACGCCGCCCAGGCCGGCCGATTCTCCCCATAGCCACCACGTCCCACACCGTCACCGGCATGTCGAGGATCGTGGAAGCGTGCTGGGGTACATACGCCGCCCGGGACGGAGGTTTGCCGGGAACCACCCGTTCTCCGGCCACCTCTACATATCCGACCGCGTGGGGAACCAATCCGAGCATCACCTTGAGCAGCGTGCTCTTCCCCGCCCCGTTGGGGCCCACCACCGCCACCCTCTCGCCGGGGTGTACCTCCGCCTTGACGCCGACCAGGACCGCTTCCCGTCCGTAGGCCGCGTGGACATCCAGCAACCGGACTATGGCACCCAACGATCTCACCTCCCGGACAACGCCCCCACAATCAGCTGTACATCGAACTTCATCATGTCTATATAAGTATCCGCTCCGGCTCCCCCGACGGTATCGTCGAGCAGTCCGTCGACAAACCGGACACCGGCGTCCGCCGCCAGGCGTTGCACCAATTTCGGGTTGAACCCCTCCTCGCCGAACACCGCCGGCACCCGCCGTTCTTTCACGGCCGTGAGGATTTTCGCGTATTCCTGAGCCGAAGGTTCCGCTTGTTCCGATGAAACCAGGTAGATGTAATCCAGTCCGTATTCCCGGCAAAAATACGGCCAAGCGTCGTGAAACACCACCATCGTGCGACGGTCGGGCGGAATTTGGGCAATTTGTTCGCGGATCCACGCGTCGAGTTCCCGCAGGCGATCGATGTAAGCCTTCGCCCGTTCTTGGTAGCCGGTCGCGCCGGCCGGATCGACCTGTGCGAGAGTGTCCCGGATTTTCTCCACATAGCGAATCGCGTAAGACGGCGCGAGCCACATGTGCGGATTCTGCCCTTCCTCCCCGCCGCCGAGGGCCTGAAGTCCGTCCGAGAGGACGACCACTTTCAGATCGGACCGTCCGCTGCTCTGAATCAGCTTTTCCAGATACGTTTCTTCACCCAGCCCGTTGGCTATAAAGACTTTCGCACCCGCCACGGCCCGGATGTCGCTCGGTTTCGGGGCGAAATCGTGCGGATCGGTCCCCGGTGCCACAAGGGCGGTCACCGCGACGCGGTCTCCCCCGACTTGCCGGATCATGTCCGCCAGCGGTGTAATGCTGGTGACAACGGCCACTTTATCCCCGGAACCGCCCTCGGCGCCGGCATTCCCGGTCGGTGCGGCGCGCCCGCAACCGGCCAAGGCCGCGATCAACGCGAGGGCCCAACACCACACCTTCCATCCTCGTCTTGCCCCCATGCGCTCCCCTCCAATTCGGAATGATTACGATTACTTGTGAGATCGAGTATAATATGAACGAGAATATTGGTCAAAGGGAATGAAGATCCTAATTCGGAATGATTCCGATTTATGGCTCCCGGACACCGGTTTTCGGAACCGGAGGGCCAAAAGGGCGGAACCGCCGTCCTCCGCGCCGTTTCGCGATCCGGTTTCATTTTTCTGCAAAGGGGGCATGGCCGTGGATGTCGACGCGTATCTGAACCAACTGAAGGGTCAGGGATTGAAACTGACCGGTCAGCGCCGCTCGATCCTCGGAATTCTCCTGGCGGAAAACCGATACATGTCCGCGAAGGAGCTGATGGACCGGCTGCAGGAAGAGCATCCTCACATCAGTTACGACACCATTTACCGGAATCTGAAAGTCCTCCGCCAGGAACGCATTGTGGAGGAATCGATGTTCCAGGACGGCAGCAGCCGGTTCCGCATCCGTTGCCGGGACCCTCACCACCATCACTTCATTTGCGTTCAGTGCGGCAGAACGATTCCCATCGAATCCTGCCCGATGGAGTTACCCTTTCCCGTGCCGGACGGATTTCAGGTTTACAGCCACCGGTTTGATATTTTTGGGGAATGTGCGGACTGCCGGGGTGTAACAAAACCGGCCCCTGTTTCGTCTAATTAACGGGTTTCATGGGCCATGCGGCTTCGGCCCGGCGCACCCCGGCCCGCCGCCCGTTGCAAACCCGAATTCATCAGGAGAGAGCGGGGGACAGACCTTGACGATTCGGCGCCGTCGATGGCCACTGGCCGGGCTCATCGCCGCGGCCGTCCTTTCCCTCGTCGGTTGCAACTTCCCGGGGGAACAGCCGGCTTCTCCCGGAAATCCACCCCCGGATGCGCTCCAAAATGAAAACCGGCAACTAAAAGCCGAAATTGAGCAATTGCGGCGGCGCTTGTCCGCCTTGGAGCCGGATACTCCCGCCACTAGCCCGCTGTCCGACACAGACCGGCAAATTGCGCTGTTCGAAACCGCCCATTCCACGGTCCCCGCGTCTGAGGTTCTGCGCCGGGGCGAGCGCCTGTCCTTCTCTCCGGTGGTCAGCGACGACCGCTGGAAACGCCCCGGCTATTCCGGGGTTTGGCACAGCACGTTTATGGACGGCAAATTCAGCAGCGTCGCGCGGTTGGTCGAACTGGCCTCCCACCGGGGATTCGTCTACACGGGAGGTCTGTCCGCCGCCCAAGAACTACTCTATGGATTGGGATTGGTAACGGACCCCAACCCGTCGGCCAACCGGAATCCGAGTCTCCCCCTTCAGGACACCCGCTCGGACCACGTCAGCGTGCTGGTGGTATACGGCCGGGTAGAGGGGATCTGGAAACTCGGACGCCAAGTGGCGGTTGCGGTGGAACCCGCCCCGGCGGGATACCAGGAAGTGCGCCTCGACCCGCGGGAACTGCTCGCCCCGGATTCCGGGGATGCGACCCTTCTGTTTCACTTCGTCACTCCGGAAGGTCGGGAATTCGACCGGACCGTCGCGGATCTGTCGCCGGTTCTACGGTGACGCCGGCGAATCCGGCCCCACCGTCCGGAGGGACCTCCCGTACGGAAGGAACAATAAACCTCCCTGCGCGACTTCGCAGGGAGGTCAATTCCTCCACTCCTTTTCTCCGCCTCTACCGCGGGAAGCGAAAGGCGAGACGGATCGGTTGCATCATTTGCAACAAGAGACCAGCCCCACTGCAAGGAGCCAGAGTAGAGCCCTATGCCCGCGCTTGGGCGAACTTTTTCGCCACGGCGTCCCAATTCACCACGTTCCACCAAGCGGCCACGTAGTCCGGGCGCTTGTTTTGGTATTTCAAGTAATAGGCGTGCTCCCAGACGTCCAGGCCGAGAATGGGCGTATCCCCGTCCATGTAAGGGCTGTCCTGGTTCGCGGTGCTTGTGATCTCGAGCTTCCCGCCGGGTTTGACCACGAGCCACGCCCACCCGCTGCCGAAGCGTCCCAACGCCGCCTTGGTAAATTGGTCCTTGAAGGCCTCAAAACTCCCGAAGGTGCTGTTGATGGCAGCCGCCAAATCGCCAGTCGGCTCCCCGCCGGCATTGGGTCCCATAATTTCCCAAAAGAGGGTGTGATTTGCGTGTCCGCCGCCGTTGTTCCGCACTGCCGTCCGGATGTTTTCCGGAACGCTGTCAATTCCGCGCAACAGGTCTTCGATGCTCTTGGCCTGCAGGTCGGGATGCCCCTCGAGGGCGGCATTCAAATTGTTGACATACGTCGCGTGATGGCGATCGTGGTGGATCTGCATCGTCAATTCATCGATGTAGGGTTCCAAGGCGTTGTACGCATAAGGAAGCGGCGGCAACTGATGTGCCATTCCAAATCCCCTCCTATGTAATCAGAATTGGGTGGTACGCTTCTATCGTACACGATTTTGCCGCAAAACGCCAAACTCCCGACCGCCCCGGCCGCCCCCTCCTTTCGCCCGGGAAGGAGCTCGGCTTTGCCCGGTATGTTTTCCGTGATACAATCAGTGGTGCATGCGTTTGTGCGGCAGGAGGAACGGATGAAAACTCGCATCTGGATGTACGCCTTTGTATTCGTCACCGGGGCTTCGGTCATGACCCTGGAAATGGCCGCTTCCCGCTTTGCGGCCCCTTTTTTCGGCACGTCTCTGATTGTGTGGGCGAATATCATCGGTCTCATTATGGCCTCCCTATCGCTGGGATATTGGTTCGGAGGACGATTGGCCGACCGTCGCCCGTCCTGGGAAGTTTTGTTTTCCACTGTGGCCGCCGCCGGCGTGCTCGCTTCGGCGGTCCCCTGGGCCGGACCGTGGCTGTTTTCCCAGCTGAGCGCCGGGATCACCGGAACGCCGGTCCATATCATTCTCCTTTCCTTTTTCGGCATCATGATCCTGTTCGCGCCCCCGGTGTTCTTGCTCGCCATGGTCAGTCCTTTCGTCCTGCGGTTGGCCGGAGGAGGGCCCGAGGAGTTGGGACGGACGGCGGGCGCCCTGTATGCGTGGTCCACCGTGGGGAGCATCGCCGGAACCTTCGCCGCCGCCTTCGGCTTCATTCCCCACCTGGGAACCCATCTGACCCTCGTCCTGACCAGCGGCTTGCTCGTGGCGTCGGCGGCCGCCGGTTTGACCCGCCGGCGCCCGGGCCTCTGGTGGACCTGGCTCTTGCTCGCCGTTCCCCTGCTGACAGGCTTGATGGGCCCCAAGGCCGTCAAACCGACGACGGGCTTGGTCTTTGAACGGGAAACGGCATACCAGTACGTCCAGGTCCTGGATCTCCCAGACGGTTCCCGGGCTCTCGTCTTCAACGAAGGCGGAGGCGTTCAGTCCCTCCGGCGTCCCGGAGACGCTCTCCTGCCCAGGGATTACTACAGTTACGCTCCGCTTCTCCCCTACCTGGTCGCCGATCCGGGGGCTCCGGTCAGAACCCTGGTCATCGGGGCGGCCGCCGGTACCATTCCCCACTTGATGGACCGCTACGACCGCGGCGATTTCCCGGATCTGCACCTGGAAGGGGTGGAGATCGACCCGGTGGTGGCCCAACTCGGTCCGCGGTATTTTGGCCTGAACCCCGACCGGGTGGCCGTCCGCGTGGGGGACGGACGCTCGTTTTTGGCCGGCAGCCGCGACCGGTGGGACATCATCGTCGTGGACGCGTACAGCCAACAAATTTACATCCCGTTTCACCTGACGACCAGAGAATTCTTTTCTCTTGCGAAAGCTCACCTCAATCCCCGGGGAATCCTCGCCTTCAACGTCAACGCCACTTCCCCGGATTCTCGGCTGTTGCGGTCCTTGCTTCGGACTGCAGGAGAAGTATTTCCTGAATTAGAGATCATTCGCGTCCCGGATAGCTATAATTACCTCGTGATCGCCAGCCAGTCCCCCATCCAAACGGACCGGTTGGAGCTTCTCGCCCGCAGGCGCCCCGACCTATCCATCGTCGCCCGGTCGGCTCTCGAAGGACGCCTTCCGGGACGGGCCGGCCGATCCGACGGGGGAATCCTGTTGACCGACGATCGGGCGCCCGTAGAATTTCTAACCGACTCGATGATTTGGGAAGAAGCCCGTCGCCAACTACGGTAGATCTACTCGACCGACCGCGCGGGAGCCAAACCGCCGGAAAAGGAGATGAAGGCAATGAAACAGACCAACCGGTTCTGGGTGACCGTTTGTCTCATGGCGGCCATGTTCCTGGCGGCCATGGAAGCGACCATTGTGTCCACCGCCATGCCGACCATCGTCGGAAAGTTGGGTGGGTTCACCCATTTTTCCTGGGTGTTTTCCGTCTTCCTGCTCACCCAGGCTGCGTCGGTTCCCATCTACGGCAAATTGGCCGATCTGTACGGGCGCAAGCCGGTCTTTGTCGCCGGAACCGGGCTGTTCGTCGCGGGTTCGGCCCTGTGCGGAATGGCGCAATCCATGCCCCAACTCATCGCCTTCCGGGCGGTGCAGGGGCTGGGGGCCGGAGCCGTACAGCCGATCGCCACCACTCTGATCGGCGACCTTTACCCCGGACCGGAACGGGGCAAAGTCCAAGGCCTGCTCAGCAGCATGTGGGCCCTCGCCGCCATCGTCGGCCCGGCCCTCGGGGGCATCCTCGTACAAACCGTCGGATGGCCGTGGATTTTTGAACTCAATGTCCCCCTGGGCGTCCTGACCATCACAGGCATTCTGTTCTTTTTGCACGAACGCGTGGAGCGCCGCAAACGCCCGGTGGATTATGCGGGGGCGATCACCCTGGTCGTCGCCGTCACCGCCCTCCTGACCGCCCTGCTTCAGGGAGGAGTGGCCCAGCCGTGGAGCTCGCCGCAGATCCTCGGCCTGCTGGCGGTATCCGTCCTTTTTTTCGCGCTGTTCCTCCGGATTCAGGCCCGGGCGGAAGAACCGATGCTGCCCCTGGCACTGCTCCGCAAACGGGTCATCGGGGCAGCCAACGCCTGTGCCCTTTTGACGGGCGGAATCACTTTGGGGGCGTCGTCGTTTCTCCCCACCTACGCTCAGGGAGTGCTCGGCACGTCGGCCATCGCGGCGGGAGGGACGATTGTCACCATGTCCATCGGATGGCCCATTGCCGCGACCCTATCGGGCCGGCTGATTTGGCGCTACGGATACCGGGCCGTCGAAGTCGCAGGCCTTTTGTTCTGTACTCTAGGCGGCTTTCTGTATCTCGCCGTCTCCCCGGCCTCCACTCCCTGGTATTTGGCCCTGTGCAGTCTCGTATTGGGAATCGGTCTGGGATTGGCCTCCACCACCCAAATCATCGCCATCCAGACCAGCGTGCCCTGGGAACAGCGAGGGATCGCCACGGGTTCCAACATGTTCGCCCGCATCTTGGGCAGCACTCTGGGAGTGGCCGTCATGGGAACGGTGGTTAACGGTTCCCTCGCCCGCTCCTTGGGCGGCACCCCTTTAGCCGGGCTGTACGGGGTCTCCGATTCCGTCTCGGCCACCAACTTCCTGCTCGATCCCGCCAGGCGGGCCGCCCTGCCTCCGGATCACTTGGCCCTGTTGACCGGCGCCTTGGCCGGCAGCATCCACTCGGCTTTCTGGCTGCTCGTCGCCGCCGGCGTCTTGGGAATTGTCGCTTCTCTGTACATGCCGGCGGGGGTACCCGGTCCGCATCCCGACGATCGAACCCATTCCCGAATTTCCGAACGGTAATCGAACATCGCGCTCCAAATTTTTCTTTTCGAATGGGAAACATCCATTTTGAAAGAATTTTTGTGGTAACATAGGGAGGGTAGGAGAGAGGAAAACGGTTTCAACGCAAGAGTGGGGGCGATGGCCCGTGCAGAGTTGGAATCGGCTGTTCGGATCCCGCGCCGACGAACGCCGGGTATTCGAAGAGCTGTGGGACAAGATGTACCGCCACGCCTACATGATCGTGCGGGACGACCATCTCGCTCAAGATGTCGTACAGGAAGCGTGGATCAAAATCTGGAGGCAGATCCAAACCCTCCGGGAGGCGGACCGGCTGGTGCCCTGGGCCACGCGCATCGTCCACCACACCGCAATCGATCATGTGCGCCGCCGGCAGCGATGGAACGAAATCGCTTCGGCGGACGTCTATGAGATAGAATGGTCGCAGGAAGGTCTCTCCTCGGAAGGACCCGAAGACGTGTTCTTCCGGAAAGTCAATACAGCCGAATTGGCGGACGCCCTGCAGCGGCTGTCGGACGACCACCGGGTCATCTTGCTGCTGCGGTTCTATTACGAATACAAGTACGAGGAGATGGCGGACCTCCTGCAGATCCCCGTCGGAGTTGTCAAATCGCGCCTCCATCGGGCCAAAGCCGCTCTTAAGCAAATTCTGGAACAGAGTCGACCGCACTTGGCGGTGGGGGAGGTGACCGCCACCGATGAATGAGTTCGAGCAACAGATTCGGCGCGCTTTCGACCGGATGTTTGAAGAGATTCCCGTTCCGCCGCCCGACCGGGCCCTGGAGAGGCTAAAGGAACGGCGGATGCGTACCCGGCGGAAGATTTGGACCGGTGGGGCCGCCGCCGGGGCGGCGGCCGCCCTGTTGGCGATCGCCGCCTTGCCCCATCTGCCCCGACCGGCGGGATTGGTCTACGACGCCCCCGCCTCCCAGCAGGAGACCCAAGGTGAGGCCGGTTCCGCCGGCAAAAAAGGGTTGCCTCCTTCGCCCCCTCCGGCATCCGGCCAGAACGGGACATCGCCCTCCGCCGGAGACTTCCGGATTCCCGGGGCCGACGCCGGAAACGAGAAAACCGGCGCCGCACCTGGGGTGTACGCGCACACCGCGCCGGCCGGAAACGGCGGAACACCCGGCGCCCCAGACAGGTTGCAGCCGGCGGCGGAATCCCCCGACCGGGGAGGAACGCCCGCCGCAGGGCCGCCGAAAAACCCGGCCGATGACCGGAGACGGCCCGCCGGAGAAATCTCGGCGGCCGGATTCTCCCGGCCTCCGGATGCTCCAGGAGATTCGGCGAACAAAGGGGGGGCCGGAACCGCGGGAAACGCTCCGTCCGAACGGCCTCCGGCCAAGGCCCTTCGCTGGACTCCATACCTCCCGCAATACCTGCCTCCGGGGTTCGAGCCGGTGGTGGAATTGGCGTCCGTCTCCGCGGATCCGGCAACCGGGAGCGGCGGCGTACGTTGGACATACATCGGCCCAGGCGGCGCCGTGCTGACTATCGAACAACAACCGGTCCGCCCGGACACGGCCCTGCCTTACCCGTCCGCCACTTCCCCGTATCCGCAAGAACAGACGTCGGTGCGCGGCCGGGCGGCGGTCCTTCAATGGAACCAAGACCTGTTGCACCTCATCTGGGTGGAAGGCGATACGCGGTTCGATGTATCGACCAACACGGACAAAACAACGCTTATGCAAGTAGCCGACGGACTGACTCCCATGCGACCGGGACCCGTCCAACCGTGAAAAGGCGGGCCGGTCGCTTTTGTTTTTTATATTTATGTGATATTAATTTACAAAATCGATTGCCGCCCTTCTCTGATGACGCTATAATGGAATAAAACATTACATTCCATCCTACAAGGAGAAGGGACTATGTGGAAACGATTCCGGACGACGACGTCCAACCCGGCAACGGAAAGCGATCGCAATCCGGAAAGCCTCTCCAAAATGCGCTCTTTTGTCTACAGTTCCCGGGTGACCGCCGACCGGCTGTCTGCCGTGGTCAAAGAGGTGGACACTTGCGCTGAAAATCTCCGCGCCATCTCCCGGGATTCCTCACAGTTGCAACACCGCATCCGGTCGCAAGGCCAGGCGGCCCTGGCCGAACTGCAGGAAACCGCCTCCTCCACCGTCGAAGTGGCGGCCGCCGCAAACGCCATCGCCTCTTCCATGGAGAACATGCGCCGCCACAGCGACTCCACCCACCAATTGCTGCAACGGGTTGTCGACTCGCTCTCCACGGCGGAAGCCACGATGGAACATTTGCGGGACACGGTTTCCGAGATCGAAAAAAAAGTGGAATACTTTGTCGCACAAGCCGGACGCATCGAAGAGGTTCACCGGATCATCCAGAAGACGGTATCGCAGACGACCCTGTTGGCCCTCAACGCATCCATCGAGGCGGCCCGGGCGGGAGAAGAAGGCAGGGGATTCGCCGTCGTGGCCATGGAAATCCGGAAACTGGCCGAACAGGGCCGGGAGGCCGTCCACCGCTCGTCGGGCATCCTCGAGGACATCGGGGAAGGCATGAACGCCGTGCTCCAGGCGGCCAAGGGGGGCCGGGAGGCGGTCGCTTCCACCGTACTCAGCGTGCAGAACATCATCCGCCAGATTCTATCCATCGCCGACCAATTTACCCAAGTCAACCAATGGGTGACCGACACTGCACAAGCCAGCCGGACCCAGTCCGAGGCAGCCGCGGGAACGGAACGGCGCACGGCGGAGGTCGCCGCCGCCATCGAGTCGGTGATCCAGGACGTTCAGACCATTCTGGGATATATGGATCGCCAGCGGGACCAAATCGACATCCTCCGGAAGTTGGCGGACCACTTGCAGACGACGTCGGACCATCTGGCCCGGTCTTTCGAAGAAGTTTCTCACCTCGTCCGAGAAGACCACCTTCTGATCGAAACCCAAGAACTCAGTCGCCACCGGGAACTTTTGGTCCAGTTATCGGAACATCCCGACATCGTTTCGATGGACCCCCGGAGACACGCCGAACTGTTGCGCCGGTTCCTCGAGAAAACGCCGGGATTCGAAGCGGTCTGGTCCAACCGGACCGACGGGTCCTTCCTTTTCTCGGAACCCCCGGCTGGACTCGTCAACGCCAAAGAAAGACCGTGGTGGCAACGGGCCGTATCCGGAGAGGTATTCGTTTCCGAGCCGTACATCTCGGCCATCAGCCACCGGCCATGCATCACCATAGCGGTCCCGATTTTCGGGCCGGAGGGCGGTGTTGCGGGGTGCCTCGGGGCCGATCTCAAATTGCGCCGGGACTGAACCCTGAACCGGCCTTAACGGCCCACCCGTTGCCAGGCGAGGCGCGCCGCCCCGAATACGCCCGCCGATCCTCCCAAAAGCGCCGGGGTGAGCCGGCAAAACCGCGCGACCCGAGGAAGGGCGCGACGGCGAAATTCCGCCTCCAAAGGCACAAAAAGCAGATCCCCAGCCTCCGCCATCCCCCCTCCGACGACGATGACCTCCGGATTGAGGAGATTGGCGGCCGCCGCCAAACCCAAGCCGAGCCATGACGCTGCCTCTTCCACCACTTCTTTGGCCACCGGGTGCCCCTGCGCCGCCAAGGCAAAGACGTCCCGGGCGGTCAAGGCGGCCGGCCCTCCGGGAGGAGAAGCGACTCCCCTGCGCCGAGCTTCCCGCACGACGGCCGTCGCCGAAGCCAGGGTCTCCAAACATCCGCGCCGGCCGCACGTGCACGGTTCCCCCTCCGGCTTCAGGGGCAGATGGCCGATTTCCCCGGCCATCGCGGACGCACCGCGGTACAACGCCCCGTTGAACACAATTCCCCCGCCGACCCCGGTCCCGAGGGTCACGCACAGGACACTCCCCGCCCCCTGCCCCGCTCCGATCCACGCCTCCCCCAAGGCAGCCGCGTTGGCGTCGTTGTCGACTGCCACCGGCTTTTGCAACACTTCTTCCAACCAAGCGGCGACGGGAACGTCTTTCCACCCCAAGTTAATGGCCTCCTCGATGACGCCGGAAGGCAGATCCAAAAACGCCGGCCAACCCGAACCGGCTCCCTGCACCCGCTCCCAGGAAACGCCCGCCCGTTCCGCCATCGCTTTTACCCGGACCGCCAGCCGGCGGATCACCTCCCGAGGACCGAGCCGCCCCTCCGTCGGCCACGCCTCCTTCGCCACCAACTCGCCGGAAGGCCCGACCAAACCCGCCTTTATGTTCGTTCCGCCCACATCGATGCCCAGCACCACCGGGTTCAATTTCCCCATCCTCCTTTCGCGCCCGCGACGGACCCGGCCGACAGGCCGCCTGGACCCTATCGCCGGACGGCCGACCGGAAAATTTCACTCCACCGCCGGTCCACCCGGCGGGCCACGTCGGGATCCGGTTCGACTTCTCCCGGATACCCGGGTTTCATCCGAGCGTCGAGGATCAGGGGAAACCGATAAGCAATCCGGTGCCGCTCCCACCGGGCCGGAGCGTACAAATCGCAAGCCGGGTCAAACCGCGTAAATACGGTCCACAAGGCGCCGGTGACCTCATCGGCGGCCCGCACGTCGTCTACGATCGCCACCAGAGGCCATTGTTCGAGATCCCCCGGATCCTCGGCCAACCTCTGTCCGAGATCGGGATTTTGGTGAAAAGATTCTCCTTGCACAAACAGCACGCCGGGCATGAACACCCGGGCGGCGACAAGACCGGGAGGCAAAGACCCCGCGAAAGCTCCGGGCAAATCCCGGCGAACCGGCCCCGTCCCGATCCAGATGGCCTTGCTTCCGCGATTGAAGCGCCTTCCCGTGTAATCCAGCGTATCCATCGCCGTACCGGGCAGCACGTACAAATCTTTGGCCGGATCCATGCGCTCCAGCACCGCCCGCAGCACCCGGCGGAAATCGGCGAGCCCGACCGGCTGATCCGTCAAAAACAAACACTTGGTCAGCGACAACTGCCCCTCCCCCAAGATTCGAAAACCGTGCGCCAGTGCCTCGCCCTCGTAGCTTTCCCGGACCACGGCGGCACACAAAGGGTGAAAGCCGGTCTCCGCGTACGTCCAGAGGTCCCGGACCCCCGGCAAAGCCAGGGGAAAAAACGGGGAGAGAAGCCGCTGGAGAAACTCGCCCAGAAAATAGTCCTCCTGCTTGGGCTTGCCCACCACGGTGGCCGGAAAGACGGCGTCTCGCCGGCGGGCCAACCCTTCGACTTCCAAAACGGGAAATTCGTGCGCCAAAGAATAATACCCGTAATGATCGCCGAAGGGGCCTTCGAGACGCCGCACGCCCGGCGGCACCCGGCCCCACAGGGCGAATTCCGCCTCGGCGATCAGGGGGTGGGGAGCTCCGGGACACTCGGCCACCCCGATTTTCTCGCCTAAAATTAAAGAGGCGAGAACCAACTCGGGGACCATCTCGGGCAGCGGCGCCACCGCGGCTGCGACGAGCGCCGGCGGTCCGCCGAGGAACACCGTCACGGGTAGGGCCTGTCCCGCCCGTTCCGCCTCGTGATAATGAAAACCCCCGCCTTTGTGGATCTGCCAGTGCATCCCCGTGGTGCGATCGTCGTAGATCTGCATGCGGTACATGCCCACATTGTGTTGTTTTGTCCGGGGGTGTTCCGTGTACACGAGGGGGAGAGTGAGGAAAGGCCCTCCGTCTTTTGGCCAGCAGGTCAGCGCCGGCAATGCCGTCAACCGGGGAGGCGACTCCACCACCTCCAACACCGGGGCCGACGGCGCAGGCTTGATCCCGGTCTTGGCGGCTTCCCACCATATCCGGCGGTGTTTCCACAGGGTCGAAAGCTTGGGAGGGATCGATTCCTCTAGTGCCCTGGTCAGATCGCGCACCCACGCCTCCGGCCTGGAGCCGAACGCCAACTCCACCCGCCGGGGCGTGCCGAACAGATTGGTCACTACCGGGTGTACACTGCCCTTGACGTTCCGGAACAACAAAGCCGGTCCCCCTTCGGCGATGACGCGGCGGTGAATTTCCGCCACTTCCAGATAAGGATCGACCGGTGCCTCGATCTCGACCAGCTCTCCCTCCCGGCGCAGCAATTCCATAAAACTTCTTAAACTCCGGTGCAATCCCAACCCCTCCAACGCGCGACCCGGGTCAAGCCCTCACGTGTAAATCTCTTTGTAGCGGTCGAAATTGTAGAACACCCGCTGGACGAAATGGCGGGTTTCGCCGACGGGAATCCGGTCGGCGTGTTCAAGGGTTCCGTCCCACTGGCCTTCTTTTAACCAGCGTTCAACCCGGTTGGGACCGGCGTTGTACGCCGCCACGGCGGCCACCGTATTCCCGTGGAACCGTTCGATGAGATAACTCAAATACCAGCTGCCCATCGCCAGGCTGGCTTCGGGATCGGTCAAATCGTCGGTCGAGACCTTCGGGGCCCCGGGCTGTTGCACGATCCACCGGGCGGTTTCCGGCATCAACTGCATCAGCCCCACCGCCCCCACCTTGGAGACACGGTCCCGAACAAAAGAACTTTCCACCCGCACGACCGCCGCCACGAGGAGGGGGTCGAGATCGTAGCGGGCCGCCTCCCGCCGGATGTCCTCGTAGTAATACAACGGGTACATCCACCGGGCGACCCATTTGGTCTGCATCAGGGCAAACACCGCCGCCAAGAGGATGAACAGTACCGCCACCAGCCGGCGCGGCCGGCGCCGGCCGGCCTCCGGCCTCACTCCCTGCCGCGCCGGTTGCACAACTCCATCCACACGCTTTCCACCTGCTTTCGGGTCATTTCGATGTTTCCGCTGTTGTCGACGATATAATCGGCATACCGCCGCTTTTCTTCAATCGGCATCTGGGAGCGGATCCGCTTCAGGGCATCCTCGCGGGACAGCCCGTCCCGTCGCATCAACCGGGCCAACTGCACCTCTTCCGGCACGTACACTAAAATGCACACGTCCACCCATTTCACCATCCCCCCTTCAATCAAGAGGGGAACGTCCCACAGAACGATCGCCCTGGGATCCCTGGACAAAAGTTCCCGCGTCCGTTCCGCCATCCGCTCCCGAACCCGCGGATGGACGATGGCGTTGAGCTTGGCCAACTCCTCCGGCTTTCCGAACACCATCGCCCCCAACTTCGCCCGGTCCAGCCGGCCGTCGGGAAGCAGAATCTCCCGGCCGAACGTCCGCACCAGTTCTTCCAGAGCCGGAGTACCCGGTTCCACCACTTCCCGGGCCACCGCATCCGCATCGACCACGTGGGCTCCCAAAGCGGCGAACATCCGCGAAACGGTGCTCTTCCCCGTCGCAATCCCGCCCGTCAGTCCCACAATCAACACTCACCCCTCCTCCGCCCTCGCCCGGCGGTCTTGGCAATTCGGGCAAAGGTGGGTCCCCCGCCCCGCCACGACGATTCGCTCGACCGGACTTCCACAACGGCGGCACGGCTCCCCCGACCTCCCGTAGACGAAAAGGCGCTCTTGCATCAATCCCGGCCGTCCGTCACTGCGAACATACGAGCGCACGGTGGCCCCTCCCGCTTCAATGGCCTCTTTCAACAATTCCCGCATCTGAAAATGGAGTTCCTCCGCCTCCCGCCGGGTCAGGGAATCGCCGGTCCGGAGCGGATGGATCCGCGCCCGGAACAAAACCTCATCGACATAAATGTTGCCGAGGCCCGCGATCACAGACTGGTTTAAAAGCAGTCCTTTCACCGCCGCCGGACGGTTCAGCCGCTGCCGCAGGACGGCCGGAGTCAAAGCCGGATCGAAGGGTTCCGGGCCGAGGGCGGCAATGCAAGGGAAATGCTCCCACCCGTTCCTGTCCGCCACGTCCATCGTCCCAAATTTGCGCACGTCCCGGTACCGCAATTCCCGGCCGTCATCCAGGCGAAACACCACGCGGAGGTACGGGTCGCGCGGTTCCTCCGGCTCGGCTACCCGGTAGCGCCCTTCCATGCGAAGGTGAGAAATCAAAGTCCGGCGCTCTCCATGCAACAATAAATACTTCCCCCGGCGGCCGATTTCCTGCAGCCGCTCGCCGGCCAGCAGCCGGCCGAACTCCTTCGGATCCCTGGGCGTGCGCACCACCCGTTCGCACAGCACCTCCACCCCGACGATCCGCCGCCCGGCCAACGGCTCCAGTCCCCGGCGAATGTGCTCCACTTCGGGCAATTCGGGCATACCGAAACATCCTCTCCTGTTCACAAAAATGTACTAAAACGGACATCGGCCATTCCTCTCAAATTGGCCAATCCGTTGTACCATCATATAAGGAATTGTAAACTAAGGAATCGTAAACGGATTTCTTTCACCGCCGTATCCTTCCGCAAGGAGTGAGACTCTTGAAACCAGAAGATGCGCACCAAAACAAGGCATCCGACGGGAAGGACGGACTGACCCGCCGGCAATTTTTGACCTATGCCCTCGGCGGTACGGGGGCGTTTATGGGAATGTCCATTCTCTCGCCGTTGTTGACCTTTGCCCTGGCCCCCCTCAAAACCGCCGGCGCGAGCAATATGGTGGACACGAACCACCGGATCGACGAGTTCAACGACCAGGAGCCGAAGTTGATTTCGTTTAAAGTCCACGTCAACGACGGCTGGAACTCAAAAGACGTCGATAGGCAGGCCTATGTCATCCGGCAAGGGGATAAGCTGCTCGTGATGTCGCCGCTGTGCACCCACCTCGGTTGCCTCGTCAGCAAGGCGGATGCGCAGGTGAGCCAAAACGGGCAATGGTATTTTCACTGTCCTTGTCACAACAGCAAGTTCGACAAGTTCGGCGTCCAGAGCCCCGACTCCCCGGCGACCCGTCCTTTGGACGTCTATCCCTACGAAGTCCGGGACGGCAAGCTGTTCGTTTCCGGTCAAGTGCAAAAGCGCGGCTGAACCCCCGGGAAACCCCCGTCCCCGGGGGTTTCCGTCATTTGGCCTCATACCAGTTGTCCCCGACGTGTATGTCCACCTTCAACGGCACCTCCAGGGGGACCGCCGATTCCATGCTCTCCCGCACCAGGGCGGTCAGCGCTTCCACCTCGTCTTCGGGCACCTCGAACACCAATTCGTCGTGAACTTGCAACAGCATGCGGGCGCGGTACCCGTTTCGCCTCATCCGGTGGTCCACATCCACCATCGCCCGTTTGATGATGTCGGCCGCACTCCCCTGGATGGGCGTGTTCATGGCGGTACGCTCCGCAAAGGCCCTGGCATTGTAATTGGCGGCGCGAATATCGGGCACATACCGGCGCCGCCCCAAAAGAGTGGTCACATACCCGTCCCGCCGGGCGCGCTCTACCATTTCTTCCATAAACGATTTGACCCGAGGAAATTTAGAAAAATACCGCTCGATAAATTGGGCCGCTTCTTTGCGGGGAATCCCCAAATTCTGCGATAACCCGTAATCGCTGATCCCGTACACGATCCCGAAATTGACCGCCTTAGCCTGGCGCCTCATCTGCGGCGTCACCCGGTCGAGAGGCACTTCAAACACTTCCGCCGCCGTGCGGGCGTGGATATCGAGATCTTCGCGAAACGCCTGCATGAGCCCCGGATCCTTCGAAAAATGGGCCAGCACCCGCAATTCGATCTGAGAGTAATCGGCAGATAGGATCTTCCATCCCGCTTCCGAAGGAATAAAGGCCTGCCGAAGCCGGCGGCCCTGCTCCATCCGGACGGGAATGTTCTGCAGGTTGGGATCGGTGCTGGACAGGCGGCCGGTGGCGGTGACGGCCTGCTGAAAACAGGTGTGGATCTTCCCCGTCTCCGGGCGGATCATCTTCAACAGTCCCTCGACATAAGTGGACTGGAGCTTCATCAACTGGCGGTAGTCCAAAATCTTGCCCACGATCTCATGATAGGGGGCCAATTTTTCGAGGACGTCGGCCCCGGTGGAATAGCCGGTTTTCGTCTTTTTCAGAGGCGGCAGTCCCAGTTTGTCAAACAGGATCTCCGCCAACTGTTTTGGACTGTTCAAATTAAACGATACGCCCGCTATGGCGTAGATCTCCTTTTCCAAACGATCCAGGTCGGCCGAGAATTCCTCTCCGATGGACCGCAGCCGAGCGGCGTCGACCCGGACCCCGCTGCGCTCCATTCGGGCCAACACCAGACTGAGCGGAAGTTCTAAATCCAGGTACAGCGAACACAGGCCGGCTTCGGCGAGCGCCCGTTCCAGGCGCGGCCGCACCTTCACCATCGCCGCCGCGTACATCGCGCACAGGCGGGCCCTTTCCTCTCCCCCGGGCGCTCCTCTCCCCGCCACGGGAGGCAACTCGATTCCCAAATGCTGTTTGATGACGGCGGACAGTTCCGGGTGGCCGTCGGAAGGGTTGGCCAAATAGGCCGCGAGCAGGACGTCAAACGCGCCGGTGGGACCCGGGAGGCCGAGTTCGGCGGCGGCCACCGCCCACGCTTTCAGGTCGTACAGAACCGGCCGTCCGGTCCGCTCCAAGAGGCGTCCGAGCCCCTCCCGCCATCCGGCTTCTCCGGCGGGACAGGGCAAGTACCAGGCTCTCTCCCCGTCTGAAAGGGCGACGCCCCGCAAGTGTCCGAACTGGTAGTGGCCGTCCAGATCGAGAAACAGTCCGCACTCTCCCGCCCACTGTTCCGCCGACCAGTCGCTCCACGGACGAATTTCGGCCTGCGGCAGAGCCGCCCCGGCGCGGGAGCCGCCGGGATCCCCCGCGCCGTCTAAGGGACGGGCGTCCCCTTCCCCATCGCCTTCCTCCGAAAAGACGGGAGGGATTTTGTCCAAAAGGGAACGAAAAGCCAACTGTTGAAAAATCCGGCGCACAGCTTCCCTGGAGCCGGGCGTCCACTGCAAATCCCGCCACGAAGCGTTCACCGGAACATCCCGGCGAATCTCAGCCAGGCGTTTGGACATCAAGGCCTGCTCCCGATTTGCTAAAAGCCGTTCTCGAAGTTTGGATCCGGATATGGCATCCAAATGATCGTAAACGCCTTCGAGGGAACCGTGTTCCTGCAACAGCTTGGCGGCCGTTTTCTCTCCCACGCCCGGGACGCCGGGAATGTTGTCGGAGGAGTCGCCCATCAAGCCCTTCAGATCCACGATCTGCGCCGGCTCGAGACCGAACCGGGCGCGCACCGCCTCCGGGTCGTACCGGTCCGTCTCGGTGATGCCTTTGCGCGTCAAGACCGCCGTCACGCTCGGAGACACCAGTTGCAGGAGATCTTTGTCCCCCGAAACGACGAGCACGTCTATTCCGTCCTCCTCCGCTTGCCGGCAAACCGTCCCGATCAGATCGTCCGCCTCGTAGCCCTCTCGTTCTAGGACGGCAATGCCCATGGCGCGGAGGACCTCGCGTACCAGGGGAAACTGTTCGCTCAGTTCGTCCGGGGTTTTTTCGCGCGTTCCCTTGTAGGCGGGATAGAGTTGGTGACGGAAGGTGGCCTTGCCGGAGTCGAAGGCCACCGCCGCGTGGGTCGGCCGCTCCTCTTGCAGCAACTTCAACAGCATCATGGTAAAGCCGTACACCGCATTGGTGTGTTGACCTTCCGCATTGGACAGCAGGGGGAGGGCGAAAAACGCCCGGTACAAAACGCTGTTTCCGTCGATGAGCAACAACTTTTCCTTGGTCTGGGACAACGGGGTCACCTCATTCCTGATCGCCGACAAGCCTATTCTACCACAGGAGAACCGCCGGAGCGCCCCAAAGCCCCGGACGCAGCCCGTCCGCCTCACCGGCCATAAAGATAGGCTTCCTTGAGATCCCAATCGGGACCGGCGGGCAAATAGACGATGCCCCTGACGTACGGTTTTTGCAGCCACGTTTTGCGGCGAAAAAACAGGGGGGCCGCGGGCATGTCTTCAGCGAGCGCCCGTTCCGCCCGGCGGAGGATCTGGATCCGGGCGGCGGCATCGGTTTGTCCTTGGGCGGATTCCAACAGGCCGCTCAAAAGGTCGCTGCTGTACCCGGAGGGATTGGAGTCGCGGGAGACCCACAACCGGAGGAAACCGGCGGCATCCGGCGAGTCGGCCCCCCAGCCGGCAAGCCACAAGGCCGCCCCGGCGGGCCGCCGCCCCGACCTCAACGCCTCTTCGGGCACGGTCTCCACCCGGACATCGACGCCGAGAAGGTCCTTCCATTGGTCCCGCAAGATTTCCGCCGATTTTTTCGCCGGTCCTCCGCCGGCAGCAAAAACCGGCGGAGGCAGAGAGGCCAGTCCCAGTTCGGCCATGCCCTCCTGCAACAGTCGCCGCGCCGGGTCGGGGCTCCCGTCCCCGAACAAATCCCCGTTTTCTTCGCGAAACGTTCGCAAAAGCCCTGGAATCCCGGGTGGGACGAAACCATAGGCCGGTTCGGCCCCCTCTTCCCAGATGGCTTTGACGTACGCCTTGCGATCGAGGGCATACGCGAAGGCTTGCCGGATCTTTTTGTTTCGAAAAGGGGGGTATGCTTCACCGTCGAACACCAGAAAAAATACCGCCGCCTCCGGCGAACGGACCAGGTCGAGCCGAGTGGTCGCCACCTCCTCGACCCCCGTTTGGTCCAACTCGCCGGATTCGTACAAGGAGAGCCGCTCCTGGGGATCTCGAACGATCCGGAAAGTGACCTTCCGCAAATGGACCCGGTTCGCATCCCAGTATCGCTCGTTTTTTTCCGCGACAATCTTCCGGCCGCGTTCCCAAGCCGCCAATCGGAAAGGTCCGACCGAGGGAAAACCGCCGGTCCCCGACCCCGGAGCGGGGGAGGAACTCTCCGCCAAGGCCCTCGGGAGGGGAAAAAACGGCGGCAAACAGGTCAGGGACGGGAAGTCGGGGGCGGGAGACTTCAAAATCACCTTCAGGCTCTTCGGATCCGGAACTTCAATTCCCACCGCCTCCGGGCCGGCCCGCCCCGCGTGAAACTCTTCGGCTCCCCGGATCCCGAAAAACAACGGAGCCGAAGCGGACCGGGTCTCGGGTCGCAACACCCTCAACCACGCAAACCGGAAATCGTCGGCCGTCAGGGGCCGGCCGTCGCTCCACCGCACATCCCGCAACCGGAAGACATATTCCTTCCGGTCGTCCGACACCTCTACCCGCTCCGCCAAGGCCGGCTGCGGAATCAGGCGGCTGTCCAGGCGCATCAGCCCCTCTCCCAGGCTGTTCAGCAGGTCGGCGGTCCACCGGCGGTCGGCCAGGGCCGGATCGAGAGCCCCCGGATCGTCGCCGATCCATACTGTCAACTCTTGCGGTCCGGGCGGCCGGTCACCCACCGCGGCCGGGAAAAGGACCGGGGCGCATCCGGTTGCAGAGCCGACTCCCAACCAAATCGCCAACCATCCCATCCACTTCTTGATCTTCACGTTCGCCCCTCCTTTCCCTTGCATCCGCCGGACAAGACCCCCTCGCCAAGCATGTGTATGCCCCCGCTTCCCGCGACATGAAACAAAAAAAGACCCCCGGCCCGCAAGCGGACCGGAGGCCCGAATCCGGCGCGTTCAAATTCCGGATCAAACGAGATCGCCGAGCACCGCCATCACCTTTCGGACCGATTCGGCCGATTTGTCCAGCGCCGCTTTCTCTTCGGGGGTCAGGTCGATTTCGATCACCTTCTCCAGTCCCCGGCCGCCGAGGATCGTCGGCACGCCGAGGTACAAATCGCGGTATCCGTATTCGCCTTCCAAGTAGGCGATCGCAGGCAGGATGCGCTTTTTGTCCTTGAGAATCGCCTCGGCCATCTGGACGAGGGAGGCGGCCGGAGCGTAGTAGGCGCTGCCGTTTCCGAGGAGATTGACGATTTCGCCGCCCCCCTTGCGGGTGCGTTCGACAATGGCGTCGATCCGCTCCTTCGGAATCAACTTTTCCACCGGAATTCCGCCCGCGTAGGAATAGCGGACCAGCGGCACCATGTCGTCGCCGTGGCCGCCGAGGACAAAACCGGTGACGTCTTCGACCGAAATCCCCAACTCCATGGCGATAAACGTGCGGAACCGGGCGGTATCGAGGACCCCGGACTGGCCGATGACCCGTTCCTTGGGGAAGCCGGACGTCTTGTACGCCACATAGGTCATGGCGTCCACCGGGTTGGACAGGACGATGATGATGCAATTCGGAGAGTATTTCACCACTTGCTCCGTGACCGACTTGACGATCCCGGCGTTGGTCGTCACCAGGTCGTCGCGGCTCATTCCCGGCTTGCGGGCGACGCCGGCGGTGATGATGACGAGGTCCGAATCCTTGGTATCTTCATAACGGCTGGTTCCCACGATCTGGGCGTCAAACCCCTCAACCGGCCCCGCCTCCATCATGTCGAGGGCCTTCCCCTTCGTCGGATTCTCCAGTTGCGGAACGTCCACCAAGACGATGTCGCCCAGTTCTTTGACAGCCGCCAACAAGGCGGTGGTGGCTCCGGTGAAACCCGCCCCGACGATGGTGATTTTTTTCCGCCGAATCATGTGGAAAATCCTCCTTCACATATTTTGGATCAACGCCGTCGCAAACTCCGAAGTTTTGACTTCTTTGGCTCCGGTCATGAGGCGGGCGAAATCGTAGGTGACGATCTTTTGCTGAATGGTCTTTTCCATGGCGCGCACGATGAGGTCCGCCGCCTCTTGCCAGCCCAGGTATTCCAGCATCATGACCCCGGAGAGGATCACCGATCCCGGGTTGACTTTATCGAGATTGGCGTATTTGGGGGCCGTCCCGTGGGTCGCTTCAAAAACGGCATGGCCCGTGTCGTAGTTGATGTTGGCGCCGGGCGCGATCCCGATCCCGCCGACTTGAGCGGCAAGGGCGTCGGAAATGTAGTCCCCGTTCAGGTTCAAGGTCGCAATCACGTCGTATTCCGCCGGGCGGGTGAGGATCTGCTGCAAAAACGCGTCGGCGATGACGTCTTTGATAATGAGTTTGCCCGCCTTTTCCGCCTCGGCCTGCGCCCGGTTCGCCGCTTCGACGCCCTGTTCGGCTTTGATGCGGTCGTACTGCGCCCAAGTAAACACCCGATCGCCGTATTCCCGCTCCGCGAGGGCGTATCCCCAGTTTTTGAATGCGCCCTCTGTAAATTTCATAATGTTTCCTTTGTGAACCAGGGTCACGCTCTTCCGGCCGTGCCGCAGGGCGTATTCGATCGCCGCCCGCACCAACCGCTCCGACCCCTCCCGGGAAACCGGTTTCACCCCGATGCCGGAGGTTTCCGGGAAACGGATTTTGGTCACGCCCATTTCCTTCTGGAGAAACTCGATGACTTTCCGGACCTCCGGAGTCTCCGCTTCCCATTCAATGCCGGCATAGATATCCTCCGAATTCTCTCTAAAGATCACCATATCCACCAATTCGGGGTGCTTCACAGGAGAAGGAACGCCTTGGAAGTACCGGACAGGACGCTGACAAACATACAAATCGAGTTCTTGCCGGAGCGCCACGTTGAGAGAGCGGATCCCTCCACCGACGGGAGTCGTCAGGGGACCCTTGATTCCGACCAGATACTCCCGGAACGCCGTCAAGGTGTCGGCGGGCAACCATTCGCCGAAGGTGTTGTAGGCCTTTTCTCCAGCGTACACTTCGAACCACACGATCTTCCGCTTGCCCCCGTAGGCCTTGTCCACCGCCGCGTCAAAGACGCGCTGGGAGGCCCGCCAAATGTCCGGTCCCGTTCCGTCTCCCTCGATAAACGGGATCACCGGTTGGTCCGGAACCGACAAGGAACCGCCTCTGCCGGTGATTTTCTCGCCCCGGTCGGGTGGAGTTAATTTTTCAAATACTGCCATACCATCCATTCCCTCCTTCGACGTCTGTGACGAACATGCGCCCCTCCAGCCGCTTTGACGGCAAAAAAGCCGGCGCAAGGCCGGACGACAGCGCGGAAGCATTTCAGCCGTTACCATGATAGCACATCTTCATTCCGGCAAACAACTTTTCTTCTCACCTATCGAACCATCGTTTCATAGAATGAAACCACCCGTCCCCCTTCGCGATCCGCTCACGGCTCCGCCAATTCCCGGATCCTGCGATCCAGCTCCGGGTCGAAGCGGGACGGCCGGACCGGACCGCCGTCGCGGGTCACAAAAACGTGCTCGGACCACCCCTCCGCCAGCGGGGTGCCGTCTTCGCCGGAAACGACATATGCAAAACGAAGGCGCAGTCCGTTGTACCATTCGACCCGGGTCCGGATCCGGCAGCACTGGTCGTACCGGGCCGGCCGCAGGTAGCGGCAGTGAACTTCGACGACCGGCAGGTAGTACCCCCGTTCTTCAAGACGCCGGTATTCGATTCCGCATCTCCGCATATGGTCCGTACGGCCGATTTCGAACCAGACCAAATAATTGGCGTGGTACACGACCCCCATTTGGTCGGTTTCCTGATACCGCACCCGGACCCACGATTCCGTTTGTTCGGCCATGCCATCGCCTCCCCGTCAGAGCACCTGAGCCCGGCCCCGGTAGATCAACCCGGTGACGGCGTCCACCGTCACCGTGTCCCCCGTTTTGAGGATCGAGACGGCCCCTTCGACGCCCACCACCACCGGACGGCCCAGGGTCAAACCCACCACCGCGGCGTGGGAGGTCAATCCCCCCTCTTCCGTAATCACCGCCGCCGCCCGTTCCATAGCCGGCACCAAATCCGCGTCGGTGGCGGTGGTGACCAGAATGTCGCCCTCCCGGACCCTCTCCGCCTCGCCGGACTTCCGGACGACGACGACGCGACCGGTGGCCGCTCCGCGCCCGATGCCGCGCCCCCGGGCCACCACATCGCCGACGGTGTGCACTTTCAGCAGGTTGGTGCTCCCCGGTTGGCCGACGGGCACGCCGGCGGTAATGACCACCAAATCCCCGTGTTTGACGATTTTGGTTTCCAAAGCCCCGTCGATGGCCACCTGGAGCATTTCGTCCGTTGTGGCCGTAGACCGTTGCGCCGTCGGATAAACGCCCCAACAGAGGGTCAGGCGGCGGGCCACGTCCTCCTGCGGGGTGACCGCCACGATGGGACATCGCGGCCGGTATTTCGAGACGCGTCTGGCCGTCTGTCCCGTCTGGGTCGAGGTGATGACGGCGGCGGCGTTCAAATCGTGGGCCAGCGCGGCCACCGCGTAACTGATCGCATCCGTCACCGTTCCCTGGGGCCACCGAACGGGAGGACGGCGGAACTGCCCGAGGGCTTCCTCGGCCCGTTCGGCGATTCGGGCCATGGTGCGGACCGCTTCGACGGGATACTTGCCCGCCGCCGTCTCTCCGGACAGCATCACGGCGTCCGTTCCGTCGAAGATGGCGTTGGCCACATCGCTCGCTTCCGCCCGGGTGGGCCGCGGGTTGCGCTGCATGGAATCGAGCATTTGCGTGGCGGTGATGACCGGCTTGCCGGCCCGATTGCAGCATTCAATAATGCGCTTCTGGGCGAGGGGAACTTCCTCCGTCGGAATTTCCACCCCCAAGTCGCCCCGGGCCACCATGAGGCCGTCCGCCACCTCCAGGATCTCCTCCAGCGAATCAAGGGCCTCTTGGGCTTCAATTTTTCCGATGATGTCGATCTTTGCGCCCGCCTCTTCCAGCAATCGCCGGATTTCCAGCACGTCCGCCGCTTTGCGGACGAAGGAGGCGGCGATAAAATCCACTCCTTGTTCCACACCGAAACGAATGTCTTCCACATCCTTCGCGGTGACGCCGGGAAGGCGAAGCTTCACCCCCGGCGCGTTCACGCCCTTGCGATCCCGCAGGATGCCGCCGTCAGTGACCCGGCACCGGATTTCCGTCCCCCGGACCTCCAGGACCTCCAGGCCGATCAAGCCGTCGTCGATCCGGATCACCGATCCAGGGGACACGTCCTGGGGCAGGCCCTCATAGCTGATCGAAAACCGTTCGGCCGTCCCCTCGACGGGCTCGGTGGTCAACACCACCTCCATCCCCTCCACCAGAGTCGCCTCCCCGCCCTTCAGCACGCCGGTGCGGATTTTCGGCCCTTTAATGTCCATCATGATCCCGACGATTTTACCCGCGCGGGCGGCCGCTTCTCGTACGGCCGCGATCCGGCGGGCGTGTTCTTCATGGGTGCCGTGGGAAAAATTCAGCCTGGCCACATCCATCCCGGCGCGGATCAGTTGCTCCAAAACCTCCGGAGACTCGCTGGCGGGCCCGATGGTGCACACAATTTTCGTCCTGCGCATCCGGCGCACCTCCCGTGGATGAATCTGTCCGTTTAGATCGACAAAATGCGCGCGAGGGTGTATAAACCGAGATCCGGCCGGTGCGTTCCTTTCATCGCTTCGTCCAAATCCACAGCCACCAGGGCGTTGCGCTGCAGGGCCACCATTTTGCCCGATTGCCCCTCCAACAACAGATCCACCGCCATAGCCCCCATCCGGCTGGCCAACACCCGGTCCACCGCCGTCGGAGAACCTCCCCGCTGGAGATGTCCCAGGACGGTGACCCGGGTCTCCCAACCGGTGCGGCTGCGGATTTCCGCCGCTATGTCCGTCGCCTGCCCCACACCTTCCGCCACCAAGAGAATGCTGTGGCGTTTACCCCGGGCTACACTCTTTTTCAGCCGGTCGACGACCTCGTCGATGGAGTACGGTTCCTCCGGAATCAGAATCGTCTCGGCTCCCACCGCCAGCCCCGCCGCTAAAGCGATGTCTCCGGCCCGTCGCCCCATGACCTCGATGACGAAGGTCCGCTCGTGAGACGTCGCGGTGTCGCGGATTTTGTCCACGGCCTGAATGGCGTTGTTGACCGCGGTATCAAAACCGATGGTCAGATCGGTGCCGGGGATGTCGTTGTCGATGGTCCCGGGAACGCCTACGGCGGGAACGCCCCGCCGGGTCAAGGCCAGAGCCCCCCGGAAGGAACCGTCTCCGCCGATGACCACCAATCCGTCGATCCCGCGTCGCCGGAGGATTTCCGTTCCTTTGTGCAGGCCTTCTTCCGTCTTAAATTCTTCGCAACGGGCGGTCTGGAGAATCGTCCCTCCCCGGTGGATGATGTCCGCCACCGACCGGAGGTCCATTTCGACAAAGTCTTCGTTCAGCAATCCGCTGAATCCCTTCCGGATTCCGTACACCTTCAGCCCGCGGTAAATGCCGTTCCGCACCACCGCCCGAATCGCCGCATTCATGCCCGGAGCATCCCCGCCGCTGGTCAAAACCGCGATCCTTTTCACCCTGGGTCCCTCCTGTTCCGGTACTGAATATGTCCCTCCGGGACCGATTTTGTCCCAAAGGAAAAGGAAAGGGAGAAGGACGCACCGTCCTTCATCCCTCGAATACCCTCCCCATCTTCCGGTATTTTTCAAACCGCCGGCTCCGGAGGTCGTCGGGGGAGACTTCCGACAGTTCCCGGAGATCCCTCACGAGGACCTCTTTCACCCGCCGAATCACGGTTTCGGGATCTTTGTGGGCGCCCCCCAGGGGCTCCGGAATCACGCCGTCGATCACCTCGAGATCCAACAGATCCTGGGCTGTGATGCGCATCGATTCGGCGGCCCGGGGCGCCTGGGAAGCGTCCTTCCAAAGCAGGGCCGCCGCCCCTTCCACGGAGATGACCGAGTATACGGCGTGTTCGAGCATGTACACCCGGTCGGCGACGCCTAAGGCGAGCGCGCCGCCGCTGCCCCCTTCCCCCGTGACCACGCAGAGGACGGCCGTCCGCAGATCGATCATGGCCAATAGGTTCTCGGCGATCGCCATGCCGATGCCCCGCTCCTCCGAGGTCATGCCCGGATACGCTCCGCTTGTGTCGATAAAACAAACCACAGGCCGGCGAAACCGCTCCGCCTGTTTCATCAGCCGGAGGGCCTTCCGAAAACCTTCGGGGTGGGGCATGCCAAAATTCCGCATCAGGTTTTCTTTTGTGTCCCGGCCGCGCTGGTGACCCACCACCGTGACCGGCATCCCCTCGAGCAAGCCAATGCCCCCGACAACGGCCAGGTCGTCCCCGAAGCAGCGGTCGCCGTGGAACTCCAAAAAGACGTCCAAACAGCCGCGGATGTAATCCAAGGTGGTCGGGCGGTCGGGGTGGCGGGCGATCTGAACCTTTTGATAAGGGGTCAGGTTCCCGTAGATCTCCCGGGCGAGACTCGCGGCTCGCTCCTCCAGCCGGGCGATCTCCTCCCGCAGATCGATCCCTTCCGTTTCCATGAACCGCCTGAGCTCGGCAATGCGCCGTTCCAACTCCACCAGAGGTTTCTCAAAGGGTAGCTCGCCCGACATGGAGCGCCTCCTCCCCGTGAATCTGAAGTATGACCGAGAGTTCGGCGCGCAAGTCCTTGCGGTGTACGATTCGGTCGATCATTCCGTGCTTCAGGAGGAATTCAGCCGTCTGAAAATCGTCGGGCAATTTTTGGTGGATGGTTTGCTCGATGATTCTCCGGCCGGCAAAACCGATCAACGCACCCGGCTCGGCGAGGATGATGTCGCCCTGGCTCGCAAAACTGGCCGTCACCCCGCCCGTAGTAGGATGGGTCATCACGGATATGTACGGCACCCCGGCCTCCCGCAACCGGGCCACCGCTCCGGAGGTTTTCGCCATCTGCATCAGCGAGAGGATGCCTTCCTGCATCCGGGCGCCCCCGGAGGCCGCAAACAACACCACGGGAATCCGTTTATCCGCCGCCCGCTCCATGGCCCGGGCGATCTTTTCGCCCACCGCCGAACCCATACTCCCCATCATGAAACGGGAGTCCATGACAATCAGGACCACCGGCCGCCCGTCGATCGTCCCCTCCCCCGTCACCACGGCCTCCCGCAAGCCCGTCTCTTCCTGCATCCGGGCCAACTTTTCGGGATACCCCGGAAACGATAAGGGATCGAGGGACGTCAAACCCTCATCGTACTCAAAAAAACGGCCCTCGTCGAGTGTGATTCCGATCCGCTCCGGAGCGGACAGCGGAAAATGGTAACCACACCGGGGGCACGTCTTGAGATGTTTTTCCAGTTCCTTGCTCAACAGAATATCGCCGCAGCCCCGACACTTGTTCATCAACCCCTCGGGGATGGCTTCCCGCCTTTCCGCAGGCTCGGCCGCCGGAGGGGAAAGCGTCGCGTACCGCGGCTTTTTTTGAAACCAGTCTTTCAGCACCCTTTCCACCCCTGATCCCTATGGGTGAGAGGAATGCAGAATGTCGCTCAAGACATCCCGCACCTCGTCCAGCTCGCTTTCGGGCACCAGAATCTCAAACTGTTGCTTGGAAATGCTGGTCGGTCGCACCTTTGCCAAAAATCCTTCCTCGGCCAGTTTCGAGCGGATGGACTCCGCCACCTTCTCGCTGGGTGCGATGTAGATGACCGTCCACATTGACGATACCCCTTCCCGCTCTCGGGAATCACTATAATTTGGATTTCATCATACCATATGGCTTCGACGGCCTGCAACCGGAACGGAAGAAGCGGCGAATCAAGGAATCGCCGCCATCCTCCGGGTCCGCTCGGCAATCTCCTCCGGATCCCGCCTGGCTTGCGCCACTCCCGTTTCGGCGGCCGCTCTGGCCACTGCCTTGGCCACCTCGGGGGCCACCCGCGGATCGAAGGGCTTTGGAATCACGTAGTCCCGGTCCAACTCGGAGTCGGACACCAGCGAGGCGATCGCCTCGGCGGCCGCCTGTTTCATCTCTTCGTTGATTTGAGTGGCGCGAACATCCAGGGCTCCCCGGAACACCCCGGGAAAAGCCAACACGTTGTTGACCTGGTTCGGAAAATCCGACCGGCCCGTTCCAACGACGGCCGCCCCGGCGGCGTAGGCCTCCTCCGGCCAGATTTCGGGATTGGGATTGGCCATGGCGAAGATCACCGGATTCCTCCCCATCGTCCGCACCATAGCCGGAGTGAGGACTCCCTCCATGGAAACGCCGATGAACACGTCCGCCCCTTTGACCGCCTCCTCCAGATCCCCCCGGATCCGGTCCGGATTGGTCAAACGGGCGATCTCTTCCTTGACCGGATTCATGCCCTCCCGGCGGCCCTCGTAAATCGCCCCCGTCCGGTCGCACAGCACGATATCCCGGACGCCCTTGGACAACAGCAACTTCACGATGGCCACCCCCGCGGCTCCCGCCCCGTTGACGGCCACCCGGATGTCCCGGATGTCTTTGTCCACGACCCGCAAGGCGTTGATCAAGGCCGCTAGGGTCACAATGGCGGTACCGTGTTGATCGTCATGAAAAATCGGAATCTTAACCTCATTTTTTAAACGCTCTTCGATCGCAAAGCAATCGGGAGCGGCAATATCTTCCAAATTCACGCCCCCGAAGGCGGGTTCCAGGCGCTTGACCGTTTCCACCACCTCGTCCACACTGGACGTGTCCAGGCAAATCGGTACGGCGTCGACGCCCGCGAAGGTTTTAAACAGAACCGCCTTGCCCTCCATGACCGGAAGTGCCGCGTGAGGCCCGATGTTGCCGAGGCCGAGCACCGCCGTGCCGTTTGTGACGACTGCGACGAGATTGCCCTTATTCGTATATTCATACACGGCTTCTTGCCGTTGATAAATTTCTTTACACGGTTCGGCCACCCCGGGCGAATAAGCCAAACTGAGATCCCGGGCGGTTTTCACAGTCACTTTCGAAACCACCGCCAGTTTCCCTTGGTGGTCCCGGTGCAATTTCAGCGCGTCTTCTCGCAACGCCATCGACTCGTTCACTCCTTCTTCGTTCCCTACTCCTTATCACCGCATGAGTTATTGGCGGCATTATAACAAATTCCCGGCCCCTCGCGCACCAATATTTTTGCATGCCAAATTGGAACTGCGTTTTTGCAGGCCAAATGGAGCACCGGGGATCGGAAACATCAAAGATCTTCGGCCGCTTTGCTGTGGGCGATCCGGGCGGAAGCCGCCGCCGCGACCCCGGCGACCAGGTCGTCCAGGAAGGTATGAATCGCCGGCCCTTTGGCGTTCAGTTTGGCAATGACCCCGATCTTTTCTTTGTCCAAATACCCGAAGCTCGTCAAACCGATGGACCCGTATACATTGGTGATGGCCAAGGCCAAAATCTCATCCACCCCGTACAGGGGCTCATCCCGCTCCATGATCGACTGCAGAGGCTCCGGCAGCAGCTTCTTCTCCGCCAGCACGTCGAGGGCGATCCCGGTGTACAAGGCGTGTTTGACCTCCCGCTTGGCGAGCACGGTCAGAACGCTCTCGACGCATTCCTCGCGCGTCAGGTCGGGGTGATAGGGACTTTGCAACATGTACACGATCTCGGCGATATCCTCCACGCGGACCCCCCGCTCTTCCAACAGTTCCACCACCGAACGCTGCACCACCGATCCCCTCCCCGACGGATTGCACAACTATGTCAAATGATAAACGATGGAACCCGGGCCGAGCAACGCTTCGACTTCCCGCACCAACTCCGGGCTCCCCCGGACCCGCCAGCGGCCGTCCAGTTCCCGGACCTGCCGGCGGTCCGGTTCATACAACCGGACTGTCCAGGTGCCCGGATGCCGGGCCAGAACATCCCGCAGATTCGCCAGTTCTCTCCGCCCGGAACCCTTCGGAAGGCGGATGTAGACCCGGGCGCCGGTGAACGTGACGCCCATCAGTTCTTTTTCGTCGCGGATTTTTTCTCCCTCGTCGTCCGGAAGGTCCTCCGCCGGGGCGAGGGCCGTTTCGTCGAACAGGCCCAGTTGCACTCCCGAAGCCGCCCCGCCGAGGTGATCGAGGCGGTTCAGGAGCCACCGGCGGCTTTGGCCGAAACCGTCGAAAGCACCGGCCCGAATCAACGCTTCCACGGTCCGGCGGTGGCACGCCCGGTGGTCCACCCGGGCCAAAAAATCTTCCAGAGACCGGAACGGCCCCTTTTCCCGAGCCTCCAAAATCGCCTGAACCGCCGCAACCCCGACGTGTTTGACGGCTCCCAGGGCAAAGCGGATGGCTCCGTCGGAGGTGACAATGAATTCGCCCTCGCTTTCCTGGATCGACGGGGGCAATACTTCAATCCCCCGCCGGCAGGCGTCTTCGACGTACTGGGCCACTTTGTCCGTGGACGTCATGGCGGCGGTCAACAGGGAAGCCAAAAACTCCGCCGGATAGTGGGCTTTCAGATACGCAGTCCGCCAGGACAGCACGGCATAGGCCACCGCGTGGGAGCGGTTGAAGCCGTAGTCCGCAAACCGCACAATCAGATCGTAGACTTCCCGGGCGAGGGTTTCGTCGTAACCCCGGGCCACGCACCCGGACACAAAGGCGTCCCGCTGTTCCAACAAAACCTCCCGCTTCTTTTTTCCCACAGCCCGCCGCAGGACATCCGCCTGTCCCAGCGTAAACCCGGCCATCCGGGAAGCGATCTGCATGATTTGCTCCTGGTAGACGATAATCCCGTAGGTATCCTCCAAAATGGGGCGGAGGTCTTCATGGGGATAATGAACGGGCGACTGTCCGTGCTTGGCCCGGATAAACTCCTCGATCTGCTCCATGGGCCCGGGCCGGTACAGGGAAATGACGGCCACGAGGTCTTCGAACTGGTTCGGTTTGAGTTCCCGGAGGACCTGTTTCACTCCGGCCGATTCCAACTGAAAGCAGCCGTCGGTATCGCCCCGGCTCAGCAGGGCGTAAGTTTCGGCATCCCGAAAATTTTCGTCGATGACAGCCGGCCTCCCGAGACGGCGCGAGGCCAGCTCCCGGGTGCGTTCGATGATCGAAAGGGTCCGCAACCCCAAAAAATCCATTTTCAACAGGCCGACCGCCTCGAGAGACGCCATGTCGTACTGAGTGACCACCCCTCCGTCGGCCGCCCGTTGAACCGGAACATAGTCGGTCAAGGCCGACGGTGCGATGACCACGCCGGCGGCGTGGGTAGACGTGTGGCGGGGCAGCCCTTCGATGCCCCGCGCCGCGTCGATCAAGGTCCGGACGCGCTCATCGCGTTCGTATTGCTGAGCCAGGGCGGGTTGTTCCGCCAGGGCTTGATCGAGGGTGATCCCCAGCGCATTCGGGATCATCTTGGCCACCCGGTCGATCAAGGAAGGCGGAAGTCCCATCACCCGGCCGGCGTCCCGGATCGCCGCCTTGGCCGCCATCGTTCCAAAGGTGATGATCTGGGCGACCCGGTCCCGGCCGTACCGGCGGCTCACGTAATCGATGACTTCCCACCGGCGTTCATATTCAAAATCTATGTCGATGTCGGGCATACTAACCCGTTCCGGATTGAGAAACCGCTCAAAAAGCAGGCCGTGGCGCACCGGATCGACATCGGTGATGCGGAGGAGATACGCGACGAGGCTGCCGGCGGCCGACCCGCGACCGGGTCCGGTGGCGATGCCCCGTTCGTGGCTAAACCGCATGAAATCCCATACGATCAAAAAATAATCCGCAAATCCCATGCGGGCGATGATGTCCAGTTCCTTCTCCAGCCGCTCCCGGTACTCCCGCCCCCACCGGCCGACCGGCACGCCGAATCGTTCCTCCACACCCCGTTCGCACAGTTGGCGGAGCCACTCCTCCGCCGTCATGCCGGGAGGGACGTCGAAGGAAGGCAATAACAATCGCCCCAAAGAGAGTTCCACACGGCACCGCTCGGACACTTCCACCGTCCGGGAGAGGGCCTCCGGAAGATGGGCAAACCGCCGGGCCATTTCCTCCGAAGACGCAAAATACCGGACTTCGCCGGCGCGCTCCGGAGAACGGCCGAGGGTCTCGCCGAGGCGGACGGCCCGCACCACTTCCGCCAGCCGGGCGTCGCCCGGGGATAAATAGTGTACATCCGCCGTCGCCACCGGAGCCGCACCGAACTCCCGGGCCAGGGCCGCAAGCCGGTAATGTCCTAAGGCCGAGCGGGGAGAACCGTCGTCCTGCAATTCCACAAACACGCGCTCCGCGCCGAAATGCTCCACGAACCGGGCCATCCATCTCCGTGCCGCATCCGGATCGCCTCCTGCCAGCGCCCGGTCCACCGGCCCTTCCCGGCCCCCGGTGAGGAGGAGCAGGCCTTCCGGCCGCTCCGCCGCCTCTTCCCAGGGGATCGCAGGCTCCTCCACCCGATCGTGGGCGCGGCTGACCAATTGCAACAACCGGCGGTAGCCGGTTTCCGATTCGGCCAGCAGCACGATGGCCGGCGGATCCTGCCGGGGGCCCCGATGGTTCCCGCTCCCCTCCAACAGGGGCAGTTGCACGCCGAGTAGGGGGCGGATCCCCGCTTCCTTTGCCGCCCGGTAAAACCGCACGGCGGCGTACAAGTTCCCCCAGTCGGTCAGGGCCAACGCCGGCATCCCCTCTTCCGCCGCCCGCGCAACCAGATCCTCCGGGCGGCACACCCCTCTCAGAAGGGAATAGGCGCTGTGAACGTGCAGGTGTACAAAGGCGGGAGCCTGCCCTTTCCCGTATCCCCTCATCGCCTTACCACCTCGAACGGCCGGCGGGCGCCCGCCGGCCCCGGCGAACCCAACAAAAAATCCACCCTTTGCCGAGGGCGGACGACGATCGGACCGGTTTTACCGCTCCAATACCTGAGCCGTGAACAGGGCTTTTCCCACCAGTTCCCCATTGTGATACAACTCCACATCCGCTTTGCCGAACTTGCGCCCCGTGTCGATGGCGGTCGCCTTCACCGACAGGGTGCTGTCGATCTGGATCGGCTTGAGGAAATAGACGGATACGTTTTCGACGACCATGTCCGAATGCCGGCTCCGGCGGATGGCGCTCGATCCCGCCTCCGCGATGAGGGTCATCAAGACGCCCGTGGAAACGCCCCCGAGCCGGTTGCTCATCTGGGGTGTAATCTCCCCGCTCAACCAGACGGTTTTCTCCGGCCCCCGCTCCTCCTTGAAGTGGCTGAGGATGATGTCCTCGATCGTTTGAGCGACCTGAGGTTGCTTCTGAATGTACTGCAGGGCCTTGATGACATCCTGCCGGCTGATGACCCCGACCAGTCTGCGGTTGTCCACGACGGGCAACAGCTCGATCCCTTCCCATACCATGATGTGGGCCGCAGAAGCCACCGAAGTCTTCGGGGTGACGGTGATGGGATTGCGGGTCATCAACCGTTCGATGGGCACATCGTCCGCTTCTCCGGACACGTCTTTCGACGTAATGATGCCCACTACTCGAAACTGACCGTCGACAACCGGAAAACGGGCGTGCCCAGTCAAGTTGACCAGAGCCCGGTAATCGCCGACCCGAGCCTCCTGGTTGATGCTGACCGGTTGCGTCCCGCTGATCAGATCTTCCACTAGAAGGATTTCTTTTTTAATCAGGCGATCATAAATCGCCCGATTGATCAACGTGGCTATCGTAAAAGTGTCATATGCCGAGGAGATCAGGGGTAATTCCTTTTCGTCGGCGAGCGCTTTGACTTCATCGTTCGTATCGAACCCACCGGTAATTAAAACCGCCGCGCCGTGTTCCAGAGAAGCCCGGTGGGCCTCCTCCCGGTTGCCGACAATCAGCAGGCAATCCCGGTCGATGTACCGCAACATCGCATCGATTTCCATTGCCCCGATGACGAACTTCGTCAGCGTCTTGTGAAGGCCCGCGCGGCCGGCCAACACCGTGCCGTCGACGATGTTGACGACCTCGGCAAAGGTGAGCCGTTCGATGTTTTTCTTCGGCTGCTTTTCGATGCGCACCGTGCCGACCCGTTCAATGGTGCTCACGATGCCGCGCATTTCCGCTTCCTTGATGGCCCTGTACGCGGTTCCCTCACTGACGTCCAACATCTTGGCGATTTGACGGACCGAGATCTTACTTCCAACTTCCAATTCTTCAATATGTTGAAGAATCAACTCGTGTTTCGTCGCCATAGCTCGCCTCCGTACACGGCCGTTCTGGCATCATTATACCTTGAAGCCCCGGCCTCTGACCAGAGCAGCTTCATTCGTTGCCGTGACGGGGGTTTCGCTTCACTTGTTCCATGGCGTTGGTGATGGCCGCCACGACGTCGGCGACGAACTGATTCTCCATGGTTTTGACCTTAAAAAAGGTCTCCCCTTTCCGCGTCGAGACATAATGGGGAGGGAGGGAGTTGAGACTCAGAGCCATCATGTCCTGAAAACACTGCCTGCAACGGCAAACGTCCGTCCGTTCCGCAAGGGTTTGCTCCAACATGCGCCGGACCACTTCTTCCATCACATTGACGACCCCGGGATCACGCCGATCCTCGAACACAGTACACCTCCCAGCAACCCGGCGGGAACTCGCATGTCTCATGGTGATGATTCGTCACATCTCCGGATATTTCCTTCCCCCTCCCATTTGACGCGTTCCGCGGTATGATGGAAAGAGACCGCTCCGGCGGGCGGCGAATTCACAGCACATTCCAACCCACCGGTGAAGAAAGGAGACGAGAAAGTGGAAGCCTCTCTCGAAATCGTCGTACGGTCCACGGAAATCGACGTAAACGGCCACGTCAATAACGCCAAGTACCTGGAGTATCTGGAGTGGGGGCGGGAAGAATGGTACGAACGGGCCGGACTGCCTTACGAACGGTTTCTTGAAATGGGCATCCAGACGGTAACGGTGAACATCAACATCAATTACCGGAAGGAATGCCGGCAGGGAGATCGATTGACGATCCGAACCCGCCCGAAGAAAGTCGGCAGGACAAGCTTCGTCTTGGAACAGGACATCGTCAATCAACGAGGGGAAATCGTGGCCGACGCCACCGTCACCAGTGTCACCATGGACGCAGTGTCCCGATCTTCGCGGCCGGTCCCCGAGGAACTGGCCCGCTTTTTCCCGGATCATACATAGTCCCGATGCCGGGACAAGCGGGAAATCTCCCGAACGGCCGCCCTCCGGACCGCGAGCGGGACCCGCTCCGGCCGGCGGCGCTGCCGGTCAGCCCCCATCAACTGGTGCAGGAAACTTCCGACGACGATCAGGGACAGACCGATCCACGCCGTCGCGAACGCCCCCGACCACCCCGGTTCCAGACGCGGCAATCGCGGCAGACCGTACAATAAAACCGCAAACCCGCCCGTCAATCCCATGAAGCAACCCGCCATGCCCTTCGGACGCACACCGTGCACCCCCTCTCGGTACACAGGCTATGCGCCCGCGCCCCCGGGTATGCGCGCGGTGTATAGCCGCCCCGAACGGGGGCCACATTAACCTTGGGCAAACGCCCAAGTTTACGCCGAAGGGGGCATAGGCGGTGCACGTTCTCGAGAACTTCGAGCAGTGGAAGAACTTCCTCGGCGACCGGGTCGATCAGGCACAGGCGGCCGGCATGAGCAACGAACAGATTCAACAGATCGCTTACCGGATCGGAGATTATCTCGCCCAGCACGTGGATCCGAAGAACAAACAGGAACGCCTGCTGCAGGAGATGTGGAAGGTCAGTTCCGAAGAAGACCAACAGGCACTGGCCCGCATCATGGTCAACCTGGTCAATCGGGCGTAAATTCCTTCAAAAAAAACCCCCGCCCCGCGGGCGGGCCGGCAAACCCTGCAGTCCCCTCGTACTGCAGGGTTTGATCGTCCGGTCAGACTTCGAGGGACTCTTCGACGCCCAGGACCACGCACCGGAATCCCTTTCCTTCCACAGCCCGGGCAAAGGCTTCCGCATCCTGGGCGATGAGCGGAAACGTATTGTAGTGCATCGGCACGACCGTACGCGGCCGGAGTAATTCCACGGCATACAGGGCGTCCTCCGGTCCCATCGTGTAATTGTCCCCGATGGGCAGTGCCGCCACATCGATCGCGTGCCGGTCCCCGATCAGCTTCATGTCGCCGAACAGGGCGGTGTCGCCGGCGTGATAAAAGGTCTTGCCGCCCATTGTAATCAGGTACCCGCAGGGATTTCCTCCTTCGATGATTCCGCCCTCGTCCTCGATGCCGGCCCCGTGGAAGGCAAGGGTCAATTTGACTTTGCCGAAATCGAATTGGTGGGCTCCCCCGAGGTGCATGCCGTGCACCGTGGCCCCCTTCCGCCCGCAATAGGCGGCCAGCTCGAACGGCGCGATGATCGGCACGTTCAACCGTTTGGCGATGGCAATGGCATCGCCCAGATGGTCCGCGTGGCCGTGGGTCAGCAGGACCGCGTCCACCCGCACGTCTTCCGGCTTCATTCGGCTCATGGGATTGCCCGAAAGGAACGGATCGACGATCACCCGCTTCCCGTCTGCCTCCACCTCAAAACAAGCGTGTCCATGATACACCACTTTCATGCTCTTCACCCCTCGTCCTTCGAAATCGCCGTTCCGGGGGCCGCCGGACGCCCCGCGGCCGGAGTCACGGGCCACATGCTTTTATTATACCGCGTCGCGGGACTTCGCAGGACATGGCGAGCGGAATGATTCGCCCCTCCGGTGTTTTGGTTTACAAGCGATCGGATTTGTGATAGATTTCGCACAGGACAGAGATGTAGGGCATGAGACGGGGCATTTCCGAACGGTCGCGAGGTGAGGCGGACATGGAGCGGTCTTCCAAAATCGTCCTGATCGGAAGCGGCGCGGTGGGCTCCACCTTTGCCTATACGCTCTTGATCAAAGGGTTGGTCCACGAACTGGTGATCATCGACCAAAACACAGCCAAAGCCGAGGGAGATGTGCTGGATCTCAACCACGGGCTGATGCTCGCCCACCCCATGAAAATCAAAGTCGGCGACTACGCGGATTGCTCCGGCGCCGACATCATCGTCATCACCGCGGGGGCAGCGCAACGTCCCGGAGAGTCCCGCACCGACCTGTTGCACCGCAATGTTCGCGTCTTGGATTCCATCATTCGACAAATCACCCGGTATGAACAGAATGCCGTGCTGCTCATCGGCACCAATCCGGTGGACATTCTCACCCAAGTCGCTTTGAGGCTGTCCGGTTTTCCCAAAGAGCGGGTCATCGGCTCCGGGACGCTGTTGGACAGTTCCCGATTCCGCTACCTGATCGCCGAGAAACTGGGAGTCGATCCCCGCAGCGTGCACGGCCTGATCATCGGCGAACACGGAGACTCGGAAGTGCCGGTGTGGAGCACTTTGAGCATCGGCGGTTTCCATCCCCTCCGCGCCCCCGCCGGAAGCCGGTGGCATTTGAGCGAAGAGGAAAAGGAAGAGATTTACAGAGAAACCCGCGACGCCGCCTACAAAATCATCGAAAAAAAGGGAGCCACCTACTATGCCATCGCCCTCTCCCTGGCGCGAATTTGCGAAGCGATCCTCAAAGACCAACGCTCGATTCTTCCGGTATCCACCTACCTCGAGAATTATCGCGGGATCGAGGGAGTCTGTCTGGGCGTGCCTTGCATTGTCGGAAAAAAAGGCGTGGAGGACATCGTCCCCCTCGCCCTTTCTCCGGAAGAAGAACGCCGCCTGCAGGAATCGGCGCGCAAACTGAAATCATTGTTCGAAGAAATCATGGGGCCGTTTCCGCCGACGGCCAATCCAGCACCGGTTTGACGGCCTCGGCGAGGATTCGCTGAATATCTTCCATAAAGACGGAAAACCTCGACTCCGCCTCCAGGTAGGCGCGGACCGCCGGGTGAAGAAAAGCCACTTCCCGCAGCTTGCGGAATTGCTCTTCTTCCTCCGCCGTCACTCCCTGTCCCCCCAGTTTCTTGATCTGCAATTCCATGGCCCGGCGGCGCACGTCGTCTGCCATGCGCCGCGCGTCGGGATCCGCGTTCAGCCGTTCCCGCGCCTCCTTCAGGTTCCGGTACCACTCGCTCTGTTGAATGGCCCTCGCCAGCGCATGGGCGTGATCGTAAGGATTCACCCGAATCCGTCCTCCTTCCGCCCTTCGACATCTCCCGGATCTTCCGGCGGTTCACCCGCCGGCGGCTGCTCCCCCGCGCTCCCCCGGAATACGGCGCCCGAATGCGGCGGCCCGCCCAAGCGTCGCGTCCGGCCAAGCGCGGCAAGCGTTTATCGCCCGGCCGCGATCAGCACCTGCCCAAGGGCGATGAGCGCCCCCAGAACCCCTCCCATCCAGGTGATCATCGCCAATTCCCGCCGGGCGGTATCCAGTACCAGGCGCTCGAGGTGGGGCAGGGGAAAGCGGTTCACTTGGTCCTCTACGATGCGCGCCACCGGGACGTAACGCCACACGTGCGGCGCCCCGCGCTCCGCGATCCGCATCAGCCGTTCCCGCAACCCCGGTTCCCAAAGGGAACGGTGCGCCTGCAACCACGACCAGCCGCGGATCAGCCGGTCCCGCACCCATTCGGCATCGCCGCACGCGTCCCGCAGGCCGGCCACCCACCTTTCCAGACGTTCCGGATCCCGCAACAGGTCGGCGACGCGCCGGGCCCCCTCCGGCAACACCGTCCGGCGAACCCATTCCGCCGCCGCCGCCCGCGCCTCCTCACCCTTCAGCCATTCCCGGGCCGCCCGTATCAATTCGTCGGCCACCCGTTCCTCGGCTCCGAAGGCTCCCGCTAGCCGCCCGATCCACCCCTGTTGAAACAGCCACCGGTGCACGGCCTCGGCGACAAACCGGCGCACCCGCAGGTCCTGCAACCCTTCCTCTGCCGCATCCAGAGCCGCCCGGGCCACCGTCTCCGCCAACCGGGCCGCCGTCGCCGACTCGGGGAAGCGTTCCGCCCAGGAGGCGGCCTCCCGGCCGGCAACGAACCGAAAAGGTCCCGCACCGCCTTCCTCCGCATCCCCGGATCGTTGCGCCCAGCGCACGACGGCGGCGACCGCCGCCTCGATTCCCTCCGTCCCCGCCCAATCGAGGAAGCGCTCCCACCCTCCGGCCAACCGATTCCGCGCCTCCGGATCGTCGAACGCCCGGCGAAATCCTTCGGATGTCAGGAGATGTTCTTCCACAATTCGTCCCAAATGCCGCGCGATCTCCTCCCGTCTTCTGGGAATCAGGCCGGGGGTCATGGGCACCCGCCACCGGCCGATGCGCCACGGGCGCCACGGCCGGAACAACATGGCGATAGCCAGGCCGTTGGTCACCAAGCCGATCAATGCCCCCGTCACAACAGACAGCAACATCTGCGCAAGACTCAAAAATGTTTCACTCCGTCCGATTCGGAATCCCTGTCCACCTCAAAGGGCCAGGGGGGCAACATCTTGTTCAGCGGCTTGTCCTGCCGGTACCCCAGCGCATACTCCGCCTGCAGAATCGTGTGGATCTCCCGCGTCCCCTCATAAATCACAGGCGCCTTCGCATTCCTCAAATACCTCTCCACCGGATACTCGTTCGAATACCCGTACGCCCCGTGAATCTGCACCGCGTCGCTCGCCGCCTCCCACGCCGCGTCGCACGCCACCCACTTGGCCAGCGACACCTCCCGCGTCGTCCGCTTCCCCTGGTTCTTCAGCCACCCCACCTTCCACACCAACAGCCGCGATATCTCCAGGTTCGCCGCCATCTTCGCGATCATCTGCTGCACCAACTGGTGCCGCCCGATCTCCTTGCCGAAGGTCTCCCGCTCGTGGCTGTATTTCAGCGACGCCTCCAGGCAGGCCTGAATCGTCCCGCAGGCCCCCGCCGCCACGGTGAACCGCCCGTTGTCCAGAGCCGACATGGCGATCTTGAACCCCTCCCCCTCTTCGCCCAGCCGATTCTCCTCCGGTACCCACAAATCCTCAAAAATGATCTCCCCGGTATTCCCCGCCCGGATTCCGAGCTTCCCTTTGATCGGCCGGCTGCTGAACCCCGGCCAGGTCCGCTCCACGATAAAGGCCGTGATCCCGTGGTGTTTCTTGGATTTATCCGTATAGGCGAACACCAGAAAATGATCCGCCACATCCGCCAGGGAAATCCAGATTTTCGACCCGTTGAGCCGGTACCCGCGCCCGTCCCGCACCGCCGTCGTCCGCATGGCCGCCACGTCCGATCCGGCCCCCGGCTCCGTCAGCCCGAACGCCCCGATCTTTTCCCCTTTGGCCTGGGGCACCAGGTATTTTTGCTTTTGCTCCTCGGTGCCCCACTGCAGCAGCGTCAGGGAGTTGAGCCCCGTGTGGACCGAGACGGCCGTCCGGAAGGCGGTGTCTCCCCGCTCCAGCTCCTCGCAGACCAGGGCCAGGGTGTTGTAGTCCATTCCCGCCCCGCCGTAGGCTTGGGGGATACAGACGCCCATGAGGCCGAGCCCCGCCAGCTTGTCCAGGACGCTGCGCTCGAAGTGCTGTTTCTCGTCCCACTCTTTAATATAGGGCATGATCTCCCGGTCCACAAAGTCCCGCACCATGTCCCGCACCGCGAGTTGTTCTTCCGTCAGGCTGAAATCCAGCATCCTCCGTCCCCCACCTTTACAGTATGCCGGTATGGTCGAACCGCCCGGCTCCGGTACCGGGCGTCCGTACCGATTCCGGGTCAAGATCTTCCTGCCTTTTCCGCGAGCTCCTCCGATTCGGGAGGATATCCCCCGATTTCCCGGGTGACCCGCATCGCGGCGTCCCGCAACCGTTCCCCGCACTCCTTCATTTTCTCCGGCGGCAACTGGTCCGCCACCCCGATGCAGGCAATGGCCAACAGCACGCGGCCGCCGGGATCGAAGACCGGAGCAGCCACGCCGTTGATTCCCTTCACTTGTTCTTGAACGCTGGTAGCGTATCCTCTGCGCCGAATTTCCGCCAATTCCGACAAAAACGCCGGACTATAGCGCCCAGCGGCGACGTCCCGCAACTCTTCGTCGTCCATATAGGCACAGAAACATTTCCCGAAAGATCCGCGGTCGATGGGAAACTGCTGGCCTAGAGATACGGTGACGTGCACGTTGCTCATGCTGTCCTCCTTGACCACATAGGTCAACCGGTCTTTCCGGATTCGCTGGGCCGCCACCGTCGTCAATCCCGTCTCCCGCGCTACTTCGGTGACCGCGGAACGGGCCGCCTGGATATAATCGAGGGACTCCGCCGCCCTCGCCCCGAGAACCACGAGATAGGGCCCCAAGTTATAGCGGTGGGTCCGCTCGTCGTAATGCACCAACCCGTGAGCCGCCAGGGTCCTCAACAGGCGCAGGCACGTCGTTCGCGGGATTTGCAACAATTCGCAAATCTCCCCGAACGTCTTGTTCCGGTGCTGAACCCGGCTGAGCAGATGAAGAAGCCGACCGGCCTGATCCACCGACGGGATCATGTATTTTTCGTTCAAATTCACCCCTCCCGGATCTCCAACCGAAATTGAGTCCCGGCCCTCCCATTCCCGGGCGCGGACGGCGGCGGGGTTTTGAACACATCGTATCACAGCCCGCGGCGGAAATCAGGCGCCATCTTCAAACCGGCGCCCCTGATCCGCCCTGGATCATTTTCCAAAACCAGTCCACCCCGGTCACGTATCCCGCCAGCAGGAGCGAAGCCGCCGCCGCAAACAGGCCGTTGCGCACCAGTCCGACCCGGAACGGGCTTTCCCGCGCGATCTCCGACAAGATGAGGTTGACCGGAGTGACGGGCGATACCGAAGTGGAAACCGCCCAGCTCCCGATAAGCAAAAGCCCAAGCCCGAGGGGAGTCAGCCCCACCGCCCCCGGATCCCACGTGTGCAGGATCAGCACGGTGGAAACCGCCTGGTGAACGCCGAGGACGGCCAGAGCCGAGATCCCCGCCGTCACCGCCAGGCAGGCCGCCGGCGTCCCCAAGTGATGGAGCCATCCGGCCACCCCCGCCATCCCCCGTTGCGCCGGAGTGTGGCTCAGGATTTGCCCGAAAAAGCCGGCCAGCAAGAAGAGCGCGATTTCGTTCCTCCCGAAAAAAATGCCCGGCATGTACTGCTCCTTGAAGACCCGGACCGCCCGGCGCCAATCCCGGAGAACCGCCGACCACAGGGCGGAGCCCAGGACAATCACGAGGGACACCGAAGTCAGAACGCCCCAAGGGGCCCAGGCGTCGAGGACCAACAGGGCCGCGAACATCAAAGCGACGGCCGCCGCCCCGTGAGCCGGAGAGCGTCCTCCCCCTCGGCTCCCCGCCTGCGGAGGCGCCGCGACCTCTGCTCCGGAAACCTTCCGGCCCATCCAAGCTCCAAGGGCGATCCACAGCATCGACAGGCCTAAGGCGAACACCATGAAAACACCAAAGGACACCCCGACAAACTGCAACACCAAACCCACCGCCGCAAAATAGGGCGACCACAGGATGGCGGCGCAAAATCCCCTTCCCAACCCCAACGCGAAAGCCGTGCGATTCCGTTCCAGCCAATCCGGGGCCACCAGGGCGGAAAGCAGCCGGAGCGCGCTGAGATTTAAGACACTCCCCAGAACAAAAGCCGCGGCCATGGAGGAAAACACCACCCTCCCGGGCCGGGCCAGCAACCGGGCCGACAAACCGTGGATTCCGGGGAGATACCCGCCCGCCGCGAGCGGTACCAACAGCAGCGGGGCCACGGTGATCAAACTGACCAGCCCCATGTTCGTCTCAAGACTCGTGATCACGATCTCCGGAGAAAGGTGTTCCCACGCGGACAACGCGGCGGACGCCGCGAGCATCATGGCCGCCAGCCCCGCGATGCCCGGCCGCAGCGTCGGAATCCAAAGAAGCGAGATCGCTCCGGCGGCCGCCGCCGCCCACCGCTTGACGCCCTCCGCCCCCGCCATATCCCCCGCCAGATACGCCCCGGCGGCCGCCAACATCGCCGTACAAGCGGCACTCCGAAGGAGTCCGGCCGCCCGGCTCCGCACTTTGACGACCGTTTTCAAAGTCCCATGTACACCTGCCGGAGGTCGGGCCGGTGGAGCAGGTCTTCACCGGACCCCTCCGCGGCCACGCGCCCTCCCGTCAGAATGTAACCGCGGTCGGACAGGCGGAGCGCGGTCGCGGCGTTTTGTTCGACCAGAAGAATCGTCAATCCTTGCTCCTTCAGTTCCCGGATGAATTCAAACACCCAGCGGACCATGATCGGCGCAAGTCCCAGGGTGGGTTCGTCGAGCAACAAAAGGGTCGGGCGGGCCATGAGCGCCCGTCCCAGGGCCACCATTTGCTGCTCTCCGCCGCTGAGGGAGCCGGCCGGCTGGCGCTCCCGCTCCTTCAACTTCGGAAGCAGGGTAAACACGCGCTCCAGACTCTCCTTCCGGTGTTTCCGGGCCCGGGGCGTGTAGCAGCCCATTTCGAGATTTTCCCGGACCGTCATGCCGGCAAAGAGCCTCCTGCCTTCGGGCACCATGACAATTCCCGCTTCCACCCGGCGGTCGGTCGGCCACCGGGCGATGTTTTCGCCCCGGTACAAAATCTCTCCCGCCGACTGGGTCTCCACCCCGAGAATCGTTTTCATCAGCGTCGTCTTACCCGCCCCGTTTGTACCGACCACACTGACGACCGCTCCCTCGGGCACCTCGAGATGCACCTGCGACAGGACGGGCACTTCTCCGTAGGAGGCATCGAGATTCCGCACCTCAAGCATCGGAGATCGCCTCCCCCAGGTACGCTTCCACCACTTCCGCCCGCCTCATGACCTCCTCCGTCGGTCCGTCGGCAATCAACTCGCCCTGCTGCAGCACCAGCGTCCTCGGACACAGTTCGAAAATCGGCTTCAACACGTGTTCGATCATGCAAAGGGTCACTCCCCGTTCCCGCACCTGCTTCAACACTTCGATCATGTCGCGAACTTCACCGGGGGTCAGCCCGCCCATCACCTCGTCGAGGAACAGCAGAGCGGGGCGCGTCGCCAAAGCCTTGGCCAGCTCCAATTTTTTCTTCAGACCGATCGGCAGGTCAACGGCGGCGTGATCCCGGTACCCGGCCAGTCCCACCACCTCGAGGACCTCTTCGGCCACCCGCGTCGCCTCTCGGAGCGTGGCGGAGCGTTCGAGCGCGGCCACCGTGACATTTTGCAGCACGTTGAGGTGAGCAAATGGTTTCACAATCTGAAAGGTCCGGGTGATCCCCAGACGGCTGATGCGGTAGGGCTTCCAACCGGCGATCGAACGCCCGCGGAACCGGATGTCGCCCTCGCTCGGCTTCAGAAATCCGGTGATCAAGTGAAAGAGTGTGGTTTTGCCGGCTCCGTTGGGGCCGATGATGCCCACCATCTCTCCTTCCTCCACCGCGAACGAAACCCGGCGCACCGCCGTCAGACCCCCGAACTGCTTCGACACCTCGTGGACCGACAACAGGGGATTCACGACGCAACCCTCCCCGCCAGGCGTCTCCACTGCCGTTTCGCCCAAGGGATGACCCCTTCGGGAATGAACAGCACCACCAGAACCAGAAGCGCCCCGTAGACCACCGCCTGCAGGCCTCCCTGGGCTCCTTCCAGGACGTCCCGCAGCACCGTGTTCAAAAACGTGACCACCAGAGCGCCGAACACCGGCCCGGATGCCGTTCCCGTACCGCCGATCATGCTCATCAGAACCATTTGGACAGACAAAGCGAAGGAAAATTCGTGCAGCGGTTCAATGATGGCGATGTATTGGGCGTACAGGGTACCCGCCATGGCCGTCAGCGCGCTGCTGATCACCAAGATGGTCACTTTGACCGCGACGGTGTTGATCCCGAGCGCCTGCGCCGCCGCTTCTCCCCCCCGGACGGCGATCAGCCGGTAACCGAATTTCGAACGTTCCAGCCATTTTGCGGTGAAATAGGGCAAAGCGCAAAGTGCCAAAGCGATGAAATAGTAAGGAATTTTGGAGTCGAACACCATATTGGCCAATCCCGGAGTATAGGGGATATTGATTCCCTGAGACCCCTGGGTCAAATCCTTCCAATTGATCGCAATGATCATGAACACTTCGGAGAAGGCGATGGTCGCCAACCCGAAAAACGGCCCTTTCAGGCGCAGGGTGAGCACTCCGATAAACGCGCCCAAGATCGCCGCCGCGACCGCGCCCGCCAGCATGCCGATCCAAGGAGAAATGTGAAGTTTCACAAACAGCAACGAAGAGGTGTAGGCACCAACCCCGAAAAAAAGAGCGTGCCCCAGCGAGAGCAATCCCCCGTATCCCCCCGCCAGATTCCAAGCGCCTGCCATCGCCGCCCACAGCAGAAAGAAAATCAAAACATCCAAATAGTAGATCTCGTTCTGCAAAAGAAACGGCAAGGCGATCAAAACGGCCGCCAAAACGATCCAACCCAGCCCACGGCGGGGGACGGCCGACGCCGATTTCGACAAGGCCCCTTTCTCTTCTTTCATTCGTCGACTCCCACTCCTTCCACGCGCTTTCCAAACAAGCCGCTCGGTTTAAACACCAGAATGGCGATGAACAACAACAGATAAACGAGTTGTTTCATGGAAGGGGCGATAAAATACGAACTCAGAGTTTCGACCAGCCCGATGACGAGGCCTCCGACGACGGCTCCCTGCAAGCTGCCCAAACCGCCCAGCACGACGACCACGAAGGCCACCAGGAGAAATTGCTCTCCCACCGTGGGGTACACCGAATAGATCGGGGCGAGCAACACCCCGCCCACTCCGACCAACGCCGACCCGATGGCAAAGCACAGGGTAAACAGGCGTTGCGGGTTGACCCCCATCAGCGCAGCGGCGTAGCGTTCGGACGCCGCCGCGCGAATCGCTTTGCCGGCGTAGGTAAAGTGCAAGAAGAGAAAGACGAGAGCCGTCACGGCAAGGGCCACGAGGAAAGCGATCAACAGGGGCACCGAAATCCTCAGCCCGCCCCATTCGAGTACCGACCCGGTGAAATCGGTGTGCAGGGACCGGTAATCGGCGGACCAGGCCATCAGGGCGACATTTTGGACGATGATCGACAGGCCGATGGTGGCGAGAATCGACGCCTCATGGGACTTCCGGACCGCCAGGCGCAACACGCCCCAGTAGATTCCGGCCCCAAGCAGAGCCAACAGCGGCGCGATCACAAACAGGCTCGCATAGGGGGACCACCCGGCGAGGGTGGCCGCCCAAAAGGCCAGGTACATGGCGAGCATCAAAAAATCTCCGTGGACAAAATTGACAATGCGCATCACGCCGAAAATCAGCGTCAGTCCCAGGCTGACCAGGGCGTATACGCCTCCGATCAAAATACCGGAGATGATTAACTGGGCTAGGACCAATCCGACCACCTCTCCATTCTGATCGCGGGGCAGGCGGCCGGAGCCGCCCCTCCCCTCACCGCTCCGACCACTTCGGAAGCGGGATCATGATCGGTTGCGTGACCTGGAATTTCTCCGGAAAGACTGTGACGAGTTTCCCTTGTTGCCATTGCATGACCGCTACAGTAGCGCGGGTGTTTTGCCCCGACGGATCAAACTTGATCCCCCAACCGGTGGGGCAGTATCCCTGGGGCAGATCCAAGGCCAGAGCCGCCTCCCGGATTTTGGCCGGATCGTCTCCCCCCGCCTTCGGGATGACTTCTTTAAACAGGACGTAAGCCGAAGAGAAGGCCATCTTGGCAATCAGGTCCGGTTCTTTCCCGAATTTTTCTTTGTAACGTTTTTGAAATTCCTCGTCGATTTTCTGGGTCTCCGGCAACAGCGCGTTTTTGTTGATCCCCATCGCGCTGCTCACGTTCAGGACCCCGTCCGCGTCCTTACCGAAGACTTCTCCGAAATTGTCGGAATTATGACCGGCACCGTGACCGATTACCGCCTTGACGTTCAACCCCATTTGCTTGGCCTGTTTCCAAAAGAGTTGGGCGTCCGCGTCGTATTGCACCAGATCGAGCACATCGGCGCCGGACTGTTTGAGCTGAAGAATGATCGAAGACATATCGTTGGTCGTCTTGGCGTTATAACTGATGTCGGCGACCACCGGAATCCCCGCCTTTTGGGCGGCTTCCTTGATCGACTTGGCCACGGCCTGTCCGTAATCCCCGTCTTCGTACACCAAGGCCAGTTTCACTTGATCCGCTTTCAGCCCCAGCTTGGGAGCCACGACGAGGCTCACGAAATCGACAGAAGCAGGTCCATACATATAGGCGTTCGGATTCGGGCGCAACACGTATTGATAACCGCGGCCCGTCAACCGGGGCTCCGTGGCGGCCACTTCCCACTGAATCGCCTTGTTGCGCTCGGCCACATCGCTGACGGCCATGCTGATCGGACTGACGTAAGTCCCGACGATGACCTTGACCCGCTGCTGGGAAATGAGGCGGTTGACTTCGTTGACCCCGGAGGTCGCATTGGGCACGTCCACTTTCACCAGTTCGATTTTCGGACCGACGTGCGCGTCGTTTACAATGTCCGCCGCGATCTCCGTTCCGTTGGTGCAGGCCTGTCCGATCTTCGCATAGGGACCGGACACCGGGAAAGCCACGCCGACCTTGACGCTTTGGGCGCCGCCTCCGCTCCCCGAGCCGCTCCCGCATCCGGAGACCGCCAGGGCGGCCGCCAAAGCCAGCCCGATTCCGGATATCCACCGTTTTTTGTTCATTTCCAATCCCCCTCCCATCGGCTCACCACGCGCAATGGCTCTTCCATTTCGAAGTTGGCGGCGGTCAATCGCCGCAGGGTATCGAGATCGATGTGATCGCCGATTTCCACCAGCACCAGCCGACCGTTCCGGAATCGGAACACGGCGTGCTCGGTGACCACCACATCCGCCTCCCCCTTTGCCGTCAGGGGCAGCGTGCACCTCGGCACCAGTTTCGGCGCGCCCTCTTTCGTGGTATGCTGCATGGCCACGATCACCCGTTTCGCGCCGACCACCAGATCCATGGCGCCCCCGACGCCGAGCACCGTCTTCCCCGGCACCGCCCAGCTGGCGATATCGCCCGTTTCGCTCACCTGCAGGGCCCCGATCACCGTCGCGTCGATGTGTCCGCCCCGCATCATCGCAAAGGACAGCCCGCTGTCGAAATAGGAAGTGCCGGGCAATTCCGTCACCGGCTGGCGGCTGGCGTTTATCAGGTTGGGATCGGCTTTCTCCGGACTCGGAGAAGGGCCGACCTCCAGAATTCCGTTTTCAGAATGCAGGTGAATGCGCACTCCCGGAGGCACGTAATTGTTCACCAGAGATGGAATCCCGATGCCCAGGTTGACTACGTCCCCGTCGTTTAATTCCAAGGCCGCCCGGCGGGCGATGATGTGTCGAATCTGTTCTTCCGTCGGCACGTTCCCTCACCCCGTCACCACGATGTCGACAAAGACGTGCGGCGTCACAATACATTCCGGATCCAGGGCGCCCGCGGGAACCACCTCGTCCACCTCGGCAATGGTGAGGTCCGCCGCCATCGCCATGAGCGGATTGAAATTCCTCGCCGTTTTGTAATACACCAGATTCCCCAACTCATCGGCTTTGTACGCCTTGATCAGCGCCACATCCGCCCGAAGGGCCCGTTCGAGAACGTAGAGTTTTCCGTCGAATTCCCGCACCTCTTTCCCTGCGGCCAAGTCCGTCCCCGCCGCCGTGGGGGTGTAGAAGGCGGCAATGCCGCTCCCCCCGGCGCGGATCGCTTCGCAAAAGGTCCCCTGGGGCATCAATTGGACTTCCAACTTTCCTTCCAAATAAGCCCGGCCCACGTCGGGGTTCGTCGTAAAATACGACCCGATGGCCTTTTTGATTTTTCCCGCTCTCAACCACTTCCCCAATCCCCCGCCCGGGGTGCCGATGTTGTTGCTGATCACCGTCAGATCGCCGACCGGCGTCTCCAGCAGCGCGTCCACCAATTTCACCGGCACTCCGGACAGCCCGAATCCCCCGACCATGACCGTCGCCCCCGACCGAATGCGGCGAACGGCCTCCCGGGGCGTTTCGAACTTTGCAGGCATAACCAGACGCCTCCCGATGCAGAACCTCGACCTCGTTCGTCATTCTCCCTTAAACTCCGGAGACCGCTTTTCTAAAAACGCCGCGATCCCCTCGTCTCTGTCCCGGGTCTGGAACGCCGCCAGCTGCGCCAGCTTCTCCACCGCAAGCCCCGTGTGCAGGTCCGCCTCCGCCCCGACGTTCACCGCCATTTTGGCCATGCGGACCGCCACCGGCCCCTTGGACAAAATCCGGCCCGCGACCTCCTCCACCGCCGGCCACAGCCGTTCGTGGGGCACCACCATCTCCACCAGGCCCCACCGCTCCGCTTCCTCGGCGGTGAGGATGATGCCCGTGAAAATCATGTATTTTGCCCGGCCCTTGCCCACGAGGCGGGACAGGCGCTGGGTCCCGCCGGCCCCCGGAATGATCCCCAGCCCCGTCTCGGGAAGTCCCAGTTTCGCCCGGTCCGAGGCGATGCGGATGTCGCAGGCCATCGCCAGTTCCAGCCCTCCGCCGAGGGCGTACCCGTTTACCGCGGCGATGGTGGGCTTCTCAAAAAATTCAATCTCATTGTAGAGCCCTTGCATCCATGGATCCAACACTTCCTTGGGCGTCCGCCTCTGCAGGGCCCGCACGTCCGCACCGGCGACAAAGGCCTTGTCCCCGGCTCCGGTGAAGACCACCACGCCGCAATCGCTTCTCCGGGCCCGTCTCAGCGCGTCGGCGATCTCTTCCAGAGTCTCCCCATTGATCGCATTCCGGAACTCCGGCCGGTTCACGGTGATCACCGCCAACCGCCCCTGCTCCTCATACCGGATGTTCCGGTACCCGGCTCCCCCTTGTTCCGTCACGTCCCATCCCCCTCAGGCGCCGTACTCCCGCTTGAGCTGGGCGGCGATGATGTTCCGCTGGATCTCCGATGTCCCCTCGTAAATCCGCGTAATCCGCGCATCCCGATAAAAACGCTCCACCGGCACTTCCTTCATATAACCCATGCCGCCGAAAATCTGCACCGCCCGGTCGGCCACGCGGTTATAGACTTCGGAAGCATACAGTTTGACCGCCGCCGATTCCTTGATGGTCTTCCGCCCCTCGTCCACCAGCCAGGCCACCCGGTACAGCAGACTCCGCAGGGCTTCGATCTCCATCGCCATATCCGCCAACATGTGCTGGACGGCCTGATTTTCAAAAATCGGCCGGCCGAACTGGATCCGCTGCAACGCGTACTCCATCGACAAATCGAGCAATTTCTCGCAGGAACCCAAGCAGCGGGCCGCCAGGGACGCCCGGCCGTTCGCCAGGATCTTCAGGGCGTTGACATACCCCTCGCCCTCTTCCCCCAGCCGGTTTTCCACCGGCACCTCGCAATCTTCGAAATACAGCTGGCAGGTGTGGGAACCGCGGAGTCCCATTTTGCGGTCCGCCGGTCCCTTCCGCAGCCCGGGGGAGTCGGCCTCCACCAGGAACGAGGTGATGCCCCGCGCCCCCTTGGACGGGTCGGTCACGGCCATGACGGTGATGACATGGGCTTCCGGCCCGTTGGTGATGAAGTGTTTCATCCCGTTCAGGATATACCGGTCCCCTTTGCGCTCCGCCCGGGTGCGGATGCCGGCGGCGTTCGACCCCGCCTCCGGCTCGGACAGGGCAAAGGCCCCGAGCCATTCCCCTGTTGCCATTTTCGGGAGAAACCGGCGTTTTTGCTCTTCATTGCCCAGCTCCACAATCCCGACGCTCCCGATCCCGTTGTGCGCCCCGATCAAGGTTGTAAAGCCGTTGTGGGTCTTGCCCAGTTCCTCCAAAATCGCGCACTTTCCGACCATGTTCAGGCCGAGCCCGCCGTACTCCTCGGGGATCGACAGCCCGAACAGCCCCAGTTCCTTGGCCTGTTCGACGATCGACTCGGGAATCCGGTCCTCTTCCTCGATCCGCTCCGCCGCCGGTTCCACGACGTCGTTGACAAAATTCCTCACCACTTCTCGAAACTGCTCAATTTCCTGCGGCAACCGAAAATCCAACGTTCTTGCTCCTCCCGTACCGTTTTCAACAACTTCGACTCTTGTCGATCCGGCGTCCCTGTTCGTCGTATTCGTACACCCCGCGGCCGACCTTCCGCCCGAGGCGCCCCGCCCTGACGTATTGCACCAGAAGGGGACACGGCCGGAACTTCTCTCCCAGGGTCTCGTGGAGGTACTCCAGCACGTGCAGCCGGGTGTCCCAGCCCACCAAATCCCCCAATTCAAAGGGCCCCATGGGATAGTTCAGCCCCAATTTGATGGCCTTGTCGATGTCCTCCGCCGACGCCACGCCTTCCATCAGCATGTAGAACGCCTCGTTGCCCACCAGGGCGCTGATCCGGCTCGTGGCGAAACCCGGCCGCTCGTTGACCCGGATCGTCTCCTTGCCGAGCCTCCGGCCCAGTTCCTCGGTGGCCGCCACCGCCCAGTCCGCCGATTCGAGGCCGCGGACGACCTCGACGAGTTCCATGCGGTGTACCGGATTGAAAAAGTGCATCCCCACGACCCGTTCGGGCCGGGACGCCGCCGCGGCGATCTCCGTGATGCTCTTGGCCGAGGTGTTGGTCGCCAGCACCACATCCACCGGACACACCGCGTCCAGCCTGCGGAACACGTCGTGTTTGACCGCCAAATCCTCGGTGACCGCTTCGATGACAAAATCGCATTCTCCGAATTCCGCCAAATCTCCCGCCGTTTTGAGGTTTTCCAAGCCGCTTCGGGCCGTCTGTTCGTCCACCCGGCCCTTTTGCCGCTCCCGTTCCATCAGGCGGGCAATCTGTTCGACGGCATCCTCCACCGCGCTGGAACGGGCATCGTACAGGAGGACTTCAAACCCCTTGATCACGCTCTGGTACGCAATGCCCCGGCCCATTACGCCGGCTCCGACGACGCCGACCCGCTTGACCTGCCGCAACGCCGCTCGTCTCCTTTCGTCGTCAATCTTCGACCCGTTCGACGATGGTGGCGATCCCTTGACCGACGCCGATGCACATCGTCACGAGGCCCCGGCGCGCTCCGCGCCGCTTCATTTCGTATAAAAGAGTGGTCAACAACCGGGCTCCGGTGCTGCCGAGGGGATGTCCGATGGCGATCGACCCGCCGTTGACGTTCAGTTTTTCTTCGGGAATCCCCAGCTCGCGCATGCAGGCCACCGCCTGTGCCGCAAACGCTTCGTTGAGCTCGACGAGGTCGATGTCGCCGATGGTCAATCCCGCCCGCTCCAAGACTTTGCGCACCGCGGGAACGGGACCGATCCCCATCACCGATGGATCCACCCCCGCTATGGCGGAGGCCACCACCCGGGCCATCGGCCGGAGCCCCAGCGCCCTGGCCTTTTCCGGCGCCGCCAGCAACAAGGCGGCCGCCCCGTCGTTAATCCCCGACGAATTGCCGGCGGTCACCGTTCCCCCTTCCCGGAACGCCGGTTTTAATTTCGCCAGTCCTTCCAGCGTCGTGTCCGGCCGCGGGTGTTCATCCTCTTCCACCCACACCGTGCCGTTTTTCGTCTCGACAGGCACCGGCACGATCTCTTCTTTGAATTTCCCTTCCCGGATCGCGGCCGCCGCCCGCTGCTGGCTTCTCAAGGCAAACCGGTCCTGTTCCTCCCGGGAAACCCCGTACTGCTCGGCGACGTTTTCCGCCGTTTCGCCCATCGAGTAGGGCGGATACCGTTCCGCCAGCTTCGGATTGACGAACCGCCATCCGATGGTGGTGTCGTACACCTTCACATCGCCCCGCGGAAACGCCCGGTCCGGTTTCGGCATGACCAGCGGCGCCCGGGACATACTCTCCACGCCCCCGGCGATCATCAAATCCCCCTCGCCCAGGCGAATGGCCCGGCTCGCCTGATTGACCGCCTCCAGCCCGGAGCCGCACAGGCGGTTGACCGTCACACCCCCCACCGTGACGGGCAACCCCGCCAGGAGCAGGGCCATGCGGGCGACATTCCGGTTGTCCTCCCCCGCCTGGTTCGTGTTGCCCATGTAGACGTCCTCGATCTCCTCACCGGGGACGCCGGTCCGTTCCAGCAACCCCCGGATGGCCACCGCCGCCAAGTCGTCCGGCCGGACGGAAGACAGCGTTCCGCCGTACCGGCCTACCGGCGTTCGAACCGCTCCGACAATCCACGCCTCTCTCATCCGCCACCACCATCTGTTCATATTTGAATCTTGAGTTCCTGATTTGGAATTATAGAGACCACCGCCGCCGTCTGTCAACCGAGAGAATTGAATGGAACGGAACTTTTCTAGTTAATACAGAATAACATGTCTAATTAACCGCCGGCCCGGCGCGGAATCCGCCCGGCCGGTGGAAAAACGGAAAGAGACCTCAGCCGGATGGGCGGGTGGAAACCTTTCCTTCTTTCCAGTCAGAGTAAGGGATGCGCTTCATCCTCAGCAAAGTTTCCTCGCCCACACGGGTATACCAGCTTCCGCCCAGGCGTCCCAGCGGCTTCAGGCGGTCATACCGGATCCGGCCGTCCTCCCAGATCGCATCGTCGATGTGGACGTGCACCACATCCCCCATCACCCAGTGACTCTCCGCCCCGTCGGCGGCCAGCTTGATCATATCCCGATACCGGCACTCGATGTGGATGGGAGACTGGGAAATGCCCGGAACGCGGATCTTGCGGCTGGGGCAGGCCGTCAAACCCGCATGGGGCAGTTCGCTTTCCCCGGGCGGGAATTCAATCGCCGTGATGTTCATCGCCTCCGCCATCTCCTCCGGGACAATATTGATCACGTACTCCCGGGTTTCGGTGATGTGGCGGACGGTATCCTTCCATCCGTCCACACAGAGCCCGAGAACCGGCGGGGTGGTCGACATGACGTTAAAAAAACTGAATGGAGCCGCGTTTAGCGTTCCGTCCGCCCCCATTGTCGTCACCCATGCAATCGGCCGCGGAACCACGATATTGGTCATCAACAGGTATCTGTCCCGCTTCTCCATGGATTGAATTTCAATCTCCATTCTCTTGTCCTCCCGCTCTGGTTTCTCCCTTTCGCCATTCCTATTCGTTTCATATTTGAATCTCGAGTTCCTGATTTGGAATTATAGAGACTTTCCCGGCCGTCTGTCAACCGAGAGAATTGAATGGAACGGAACTTTTCTAGTTAATACAGAATAACATGTCTAATTAACCGCCGGCCCGGCGCGGAATCCGCCCGGCCGGTGAAAAAAGGGGAATAAAAAAAACGAAAGCGGCCGCCAAGACCACCGGCCGCCAGACCGGCGTTCCTCCGCCGGTTCCAAAACGCTTTAGGCTCCTGCCGGATCAGTACCAGTCCACCGGAGCGTCGTCGATTTCCCACAAGGCACATCCCCGCAAGGGAAACGCCTTCCACAAAGCGGCGGGAAGATCCTTCCACGCCACCCGCTGATATTCGCACCCAAATGCGGCGGACAGTTTTGCCCAGTCCGGACCGGGCAGGTCGACATAAGCCTCTTCTCCGTACGCCTTCCGCTGGTTGTGCCGCACCGAACCGTACGCCCGGTTGTTGAAAAGCAGGATCAACAGATCCGCCCCGACCTGCGCCGCCGTCGCCAGCTCCTGTAACGTGAACATCATACTCCCGTCCCCCGTCACCGCCACCGCCTGGCCGACCCCTGCCAGGGCGGCCCCCAAGGCGGCCGGGACGGCAAATCCCAAGGAACCGAAGTACATCGGATACATAAAGGTCCGGGGGCGCAAAACGGGAAAATACCGGGCCATGGCGATGCCCACGAGGGTGCTGTCCACCGCCAGCACCGCATCGCCGGGCAGAGCGTGGCGCACCGCCTGCATCCACTGCGCCAAGTCTTCTTCCACCTCCGAGGCCCGCCGGGCCGCCGCCGTTCTCGCGCGGTGGGCCCGCTCCGCCTGGCCGCCCGCCCGGGATGCCGCCGATTCCCACGGCACGGCCTCCAGGATTTGTTTCAGCACCTCCCCCGGGGCACCGGCCACGACGGCGGTCAACCTCCCATCCCGGCGGACATCTCCGGGGCTCTCCGTGACGAGCACCACTTCTTTGTCCGGGCGGACGCCCCCGAACCATCCCCGAGCGGACCAGCGGGTGCCGACGGCCAAAATGCCGTCCGACTCCTCGACGAGCCGTGCATCCTCGAGTCCCGGCGTCCACGTGGTGCCGGCAAACCAAGGATCGTCCCCAGGTATGATCCCCTTGGCGGTCACCGTCGTCAAGGCCGGTACCCCCCACCGGGCGACCAACTGCCGGATCAGAGGAGCCGCGTCGGGCGCCTCGGATCCCACCACCACCAGCGGCCGGCACCATCTCTGGATCCGGGAGACCACCTCCCGGAGCCAGCCGTTCTCTCCGCCCGTCGCCTTCCAAACGGGAACATCCGGTGGAGTGCCGAAACGCCGGACCACTCCGCCCCCTCCCGAGAGGAGGCGGGCGTCGCTTCCGCCTTCACTTTCCTCCACGCGCGCATCGAGGAGGTCATAGGGAATCTCTACGTACATCGGAGCCGGCCGTCCGCGCCCCCGGCTTTCGAGAATCTCCCGCATCACCGCCGCCGCTTCCCCGGCGTTCCGCACCGCGCCGTAGACCTTGACCAAACCCTGCACCAGAGACCGTTGATCCGGCAATTCGTGCAGGGTGCCCCTTCCCCGTCCGACGTCGGAAGACGCCACCTCGGTGCTCACGACGATCATGCCGGAGGACTCCGCATCGGCCTCGGCGATACCCGTAAGGGCGTTTGTCAGCCCGGGACCCGTGATGGTCAAGAGGACGGCGTACCGGCCCGTCGCGCGAAAATACCCGTCGGCCATATACGCCGCCCCCAACTCATGCCGCGGCACCACGACCCGAATGCGCCCATCGCGGCGCAGAGCGTCAAAAAGCGCCATATTGTGAACGCCCGGAATCCCAAAGACCACCTCGATGCCGGCCTCCGCCCACTGTTTAACCCACACATCTGCAATCCTCAACCCCGTCGTCCCCTCCTCGATTTGATCCGCATCCATTCATCACGGAGTTCGGTCCGGTATGGATCGAGAAGCTCCTCCTTTCAAGCTTCTTCTTCGAAGGGTATCCTCCTCGCCCCGATTGCGCAACTTCGCCCCGGTTGCGCGGCGGCGCCGGCCCGCCTCACCCTCCGCCCCCGCCATCGCGATCCTCTCTCCAAAAAAATAGAGTGCTATATTTTAAGGAATTCGTATGTCACTTTTATGGAGTTCCCGAAAAAGTATTGCGCCACAATGCCGGTTCTCGGTACAATATGTACAACACTTTGAATCGGGAAAGGATGCGTCATGAAGACGGATACGTTGGAGAAGGAGTTACTTCGGATCGCCCAAGCTCCGGAAGCCCGTCGCCAGTTGTCGGTTCCCCTGTTAATCGAAGCCGCCCTCGCCGGTCGCGAAGCGGTGCTGTCGGCGTCGGGCGCGCTGGTGGCGACGACGGGCAAGTATACGGGCCGTTCGCCGAAAGACAAGTTTATCGTGAAAGACCCGGCGAGTGAAGCCCAGATTCACTGGGGTCCGGTGAACCAGCCCTTCGACCGAGAACGATTCGAAGCCCTGGTCGCGCGGGTGGTGGACTACTTGGAGCAACGCCCGCGGTACGTCTTCGACGGTTTTGCCGGCGCCGATCCGCGGTACCGGTTGCCCATCCGGGTGATTACGGAACGCGCATGGCACAACCTCTTCGCGCACCAATTGTTTATCCGGCCGACCCCGGAGGAGTTGAAAAACCACGAGCCGGGTTTCACGGTTCTGGCGGCTCCGGGGTTTCAAGCGGTTCCCGAACGGGACGGCACCCGGTCGGAAGCGGCGATCATCATCAGTTTCGAACATAAGGTCGTCTTAATCTGCGGAACGGAATACGCGGGAGAGATCAAAAAATCCATCTTCAGCGTGATGAACTACCTGTTGCCGAAACAAGGCATCCTGTCTATGCACTGCTCCGCCAACGTGGGCCCGGCGGGGGACGTCGCCCTCTTCTTCGGATTGTCGGGCACGGGAAAAACGACCCTGTCCGCCGACGCCGGACGGGAGTTGATCGGGGACGACGAGCACGGGTGGTCGGAGGACGGCGTCTTTAACATCGAAGGCGGATGTTATGCGAAATGTATCGGCCTGTCCCGGGAACAGGAGCCCCAGATTTGGGAGGCCATCCGGTTCGGCACCGTCCTCGAAAACGTGGTGCTCGATCCCGAGACGCGCCTGGAGCTGTACGACCGCGCGGACTTAACGGAGAACACCCGGGCGGCTTATCCGGTGGACCACATCGCCAACGCCCGCATCCCCGGAATCGCCGGCCACCCGAACACGGTGATTTTCCTGACGGCGGACGCCTACGGGGTGCTCCCGCCGATTGCCAAATTGACCCGGGAGCAGGCGATGTTCCACTTCCTGTCCGGTTACACCAGTAAGTTGGCGGGCACCGAAAGGGGAGTGACGGAGCCGGAAGCGACGTTCTCCACCTGCTTCGGGGCGCCCTTCTTGCCTTTGAAGCCGTCGGTATACGCCGAGATGCTCGGCCGCAAGATCGACCGCCACGACGTCCGGGTGTATCTGGTCAACACGGGCTGGAGCGGCGGACCTTACGGAGTGGGGAGCCGCATAAAGCTGGCCTACACCCGCGCGATGGTTCGCGCGGCCCTCTCCGGCGCGCTGGACGGGGTGGAATACACCGTCGAACCCTTTTTCGGCCTCGCAGTGCCCCGTACGTGCCCCGACGTGCCTCCGGAAATCCTTTTGCCGCGAAACACGTGGGCGGACGGCGAGGCGTACGACGCCCAAGCCCGGGAGCTGGCCCGGCGTTTCCGGGACAACATCCGCCGCATGGAGGGCGTGCCGGAAAGGATTCTGGCCGCCGGGCCGAAGGCGGAATGAAAATCGACAAAGGCGGCAGTCCCCCTGCTTCAGGAACTGCCGCCTTTTTTATTTCCGGTCCGCCGATCCTTTCCGGCGGAACCGGATACTCCGGGCGCGCTCATTGGTCCGCACCCATTCCCATCCCCGGGAACTCCACTCCTCGATGATCCGGCGCACTTCCTCCTCCGACCACCGGTCCTCCGGCACATAAATCACTTTCCCCCGAAAATGGTTCGTCCAAAAATAGATCCCGAGAAATGCGGCAGACAGACCGACGAAGACCGACAACAAAATGAGCACGCGGCGCCACCTTCACCCGTTTCTCGTCATTCCCGCCCGGCGCTCCGGACACGACGCGGCGTCTCATTCCGGTCTTCCGGCAGTTGGTCGGGTTGCACGAACAACTGGGGCACCCCCCGAACCGGATGCGGAACGAGCACCGGCCTCGTGCCGTACACGCTCTCGAGGACTTCGGGGGTCAGCACCTCCGCCGCCCTTCCGGAGGCGGCAACCCGCCCCCCGTGAATCAACACCAACCGGTCGCAATACAGGGCGGCCAGGTTCAGGTCGTGGAGCACCATGACCACCGCCAGGCCCCGCTCGCGTTGCCAGCGCCGGACCAGATCCAAAACCCGCACCTGATGGCCCAAATCCAAAAAGGTGGTCGGCTCGTCCAACAGCAACACACGCGGCTCTTGCGCCATCGTCCGGGCCAAGGCCACGAGCTGCCGCTGGCCTCCGCTGAGGCGGTCCACCCGTTCAGAGGCGACCTCCGCAAGCCCCACCTCCGCCAACACCCGCTCGACGATCTCCCGGTCCCGGGGCGTGATTCCGCGCAAGGGCCGGAGATAGGGGTGCCGGCCCATCATCACCGTATCATACACCGAAAACGGAAACGGCGTAAAGGCTTCTTGAGAGAGGACCGCCAGCCGCCGCGCCAGCTCCCGCCGCCGAAACGCTCCGACCGGCCTGCCCTCGACCCGCACCACGCCCCGGTCCGGCCGCTCCACTCCCGCGATCAGGCGCAACAGAGTCGTCTTTCCCGCTCCGTTCGGCCCGATTAGGCCGACCGCTCCGCCCGCCTCCGCCGTAAAGGAAATCCCCCTCAACACCGCCCGCGGGCCGAATGCCTTCCAAACCTCCCGCACCTCGACCATTTGCCGCCTCCCCTCCCAATTTCGTCCCCGCACTTTTCATCGGGTGCGGCCCGAACGGCGCAACAGGTAGGCAAAAAACGGAGCCCCGAGAAAGGCCGTCACGGCCCCGATCGGAATTTCTTGGCCCGGGACGGCCGCCCTCGCCGCATTGTCCGCCCAAAGCAGGAACAAACCCCCGGCCAGGGCGGACAGGGGCAGGAGGATCCGGTGGTCGGGCCCCGCCAACAGGCGCACGATATGAGGAACGACCAAACCCACAAAACCGATAATCCCCGACACCGCAACCGACGCCGACGCCGCCAGCGAAGCTGCGACTAAAATTTTCCATTTCCTCTTGCCCACATCTACTCCCAAATAGGCGGCCTGATCCTCTCCCAGGGTCATGACGTTCAATTCTCTCGCCCAGGCCACGAGCAAAGCCAAAGACACGAGAAAACAGGGCAATACGCCCGCCGCCAGCGCCGGATCCCGGTTGGCGAGACTGCCCATGAGCCACATCATCACACCCGGCAACCGTTCCGCGGACGCCAGCATCAGCACGGTCAAAACGGCCCCCAGAAACGATTGAACCACCACTCCGGCCAGAAGGAGGGTTTCGTTTCTCATTCCACCGGCCATGCCGCCCAAGCGCAACACCGCCGCCAATCCGGCGAGTCCCCCCGCAAAAGCCAAGAGGGGAATCCCCCACACGCCGTACAAACCCGCCCGCCCGCCGAACAACATCCCGGCGACGGCGGCCAGGGCCGCCCCCGAAGATACCCCCAAAATGAAGGGATCCGCGAGGGGATTGCGCAGCACCCCTTGGTAGGCCGCTCCGGCGACGGCGAGGCTGGCGCCGACCAACAAAGCCATTCCCACCCGGGGAAGGCGGAGATCCCAAACGACGGCCACCTCCCAATCGGGTACTCCCCCCGCCCCGGTGAGCCGGCCCCACACGGCCCGCCAGACGTCGGCCGTTTCGAGACCGGCAGGCCCGATCCGCAAGCTGATCAACACCGAAACCGCGATCGACAGTCCGAGGACCCCGCCCCAGAGCCACGCTCGTTTCCCCGCCATCGACGATCATCGGAACAAATCCGGATGGAAGAGTTTGGCCAGTGCTTCTACGGCGTCGACCACCCGCGGGCCCGGCCGGTTGACGAGATCCGAATCGACGACGTACACCCGGCCGGTTTTGACGGCGTCCACCGCGTCCCATCCCCGCCTTTGCTTCAATTTGGCCTCGGCGTCCGGCACATAGTACCCGTAGGTCAGGACAATCACCTGGGGATTGCTCCGGATGACTTTCTCGGCGTTGATCGGTTTCCACCCTTCCAGATCCGACGCGATGTTCACGCCCCCCGCCAGCCGGATCAATTCGTCCATGAACGTGTTGCGGCCCGGGGTAAACAATTGATCCGGGTCCACTTCCACGTACACCCTCGGCCGGCGTTCCGGGGGAACGGCGGCCACTTTGTCGGCGAGGACCCGGGCTTTCGCTTTCATCTGTTCCACCAGGGCCGCGGCCCGGTCCGTCCGGTTCGTGATCTCCCCCAACTGCTCAATGGTGCGGTACACCGCGTCGAGACTCTGGGGATCGTACATCACGGCCGTCAGCCCCGCCCGGCGGATCGCCTGCACCGTCTCCCGATTGTGGGACCCGAGCACCACGAGATCCGGGCGAAGAGCCGCCAGTTTTTCCACGGACGGGTTTAACCCGTCCAGGACCGCTTCCACCTTTTTTTGCACGTCGGGAGGATAGTGGTCGTAGGAGGTGACGGCCACCACCCGCCCCTCCAATCCCAGGGCGAACAGCGTTTCGGTGTGGCTGGGAATGAGGGACACAATCCGCGCAGGCTCTTTGGGAATCGTCACCGTCTCCCCGCTGTCGTCCCGAACGGTCAACGGATAGGCCACGGGCCCTTTCGCCGGAGTCGATTGCCCGCCCCCCGGGGCATCCGCCGGGCTTTTCGCCGGCGCGCCGCCTTGACCGCAAGCGACCAACGCGAAAAGCACGGCCAAAAGACTCCAACACTGAACCGCCCGTTTCCACCACCGGAACACCATGACACTTCCCGCCTTTCTCTCCATATCGAACCGTCCCGATTGTTGAAGAACATCAAAAGCCCCGGCCTCGGGGCCGGGGCAAAAGGGAGACGACCTGCACACCGCACCGGTGCAGCACCCTTTTCGCAACAAACCGCTCCCAAGCCTTTCCTCGAAGGCCGCAGAGGGAGGCATCGACCAGGTAGGTCTCCTGGCTTCCGGTTCATCGCGTCCCCTCGCCTTCCCCGCCTCCGAAGAGACGAGTGGCACACATGAGAGGACGCTCGCCGGTCACAGTGGCGGGACCGCCCGGGATTCTCACCCGGTTCCCCGTTACGCCCCAAGCGGGCACCTGGCCGGTTCCAACTCTCATAGGATTTTCCGCGATCGGTGACTCTCGCATTCCGTCACTCGCACGTCCAGTATACCGGCTGAATCCGGCGGTTGTCTATGACCTCTTTTCGACCGACCGTTTGGATGCTATACTCCATTTGAACTTCCTACATTTTTTGAAGGAGGCCGGCCATGATTCATCCATTTACTCAAGAACACGAAGAGTTGCGCAACGTCATTCGGCAATTCTTGCAAAAGGAAATCGTGCCTCATGTGGAACGGTGGGAGGCCGAACAAAAAGTCCCCCGGGAGATTTTGCGCAAAATGGGGTCGCTCGGCTATTTCGGCCTCAACATCGCGGAAGAATACGGGGGGAGCGGCGACAATCCGCTGGCGGAGGCAGTTTTGCACGAGGAGATCGGCCGGATCAACGCCTCCGGCTTTGCCAACACCGTAGGCGTTCACGTCGGCATCGCCATGCGCCCGGTGTACAAATTTGGAACCGAAGAACAAAAGCGCCGGTATGTGGTACCCGGAGTTCAGGGAGAAAAAATCGGCGCCTTGGCCATCACGGAACCCGGCGCCGGCTCCGACGTGGCTTCGATCCGCACCCGGGCTGTACGGGACGGCGATCACTACATCTTGTCGGGCAACAAGATCTTTATCACCAACGGCGTGTACGCGGATTTCTACGTCGTCGCCGCCCGAACCCGTCCGGAAGGCGGCCACAAGGGCCTGTCTCTGTTCATTGTCGACCGGGACACCCCTGGATTCCAGATTCAACGGAAACTCGAAAAGGTGGGCCTGCACTCCTCCGACACGGCGGAACTGTTCTTCGACGATTGCCGGATCCCCGCGTCCCAACGGTTGGGGGAAGAGAATCAAGGGTTTTATCTCATCATGCAAAATTTTCAATGGGAACGCCTGATGATCGCCCTCCAGACCCTCGGAACGGCTCAGGCGGTTCTGGATATGGCAGTGGAGTACGCCAAAACGCGGCAACAGTTCGGCGGCCCTCTCACCCAATTCCAGGTGATTCGCCACCGGCTCGTGGACATGGCGGTGGAGGTGGCCAAAGCCCGGCACTTGACGTATCATGCCCTGGACCTGTTCGCCCGGGGAATCGATTGTGTGACGGAAACTTCCATGGCGAAACTCGTCGCCACGGAAGCCGCCTATCTGGTGGCCGACATGGCGGTTCAGATCCACGGCGGGTACGGCTACATGCAGGAATATCCCGTTCAACGGGCCTGGCGGGACATGCGGGTGACCCGGATTTACGCCGGCACCAACGAAATTATGAAGGAGATCATCGCCAAGCGGATGGAGCTCTTGCCCTGAACCGTTCGGGCCGGACCATTCAAGACCGGTCGGGATCACCCGCAGGAGGCGTTCCGGCGGCGCCTGCGCCCGCCGGAACGATTCGTTCCGCCAGCATGGTGTTCCGGTGAACCGGGCGATTGTTGCGCACCGCAACCCGCAGGGCTTTCGCCATGCCGATCAGACCGCACAGTTTTTTGGCCCGGGTGATGCCCGTATACAGGAGATTCCGGTATAACATGACGTAATGGCTGATGGTCATCGGGATCAACACGACGGGATATTCGCCGCCTTGACTTTTGTGAATGGTGATCGCGTAAGCGTGCCCGAGTTGGTCCCATTCCTCGCGGTCGTACTCGTGCAGGGCGTCTCCGAACCGGACGAGCAAGACGCCGTCCTCCTCGTCGATGTCTTCGATATAGCCGATCTCCCCGTTGAACACTTCTTTCTCATAATCGTTTCGCATCTGGATGACCTTGTCCCCCATCCGCCAAACCTTCTCCTGTTTGCGGCCGAACCGCACCTCCCTTTTCTCCGGAGAAGCCGGGTTCATCAATTGTTGCAGGCGCAGGTTGAGCGCTTCGGTTCCGAGCTCCGACTTTTTCGTCGGGCTGAGCACCTGGATCTCATCGGGCCCGTAACCGTCCGCCAAGAGTTTTTTCACAGCTTTCTCCAAACGGAGTGCGATGGCGCTGTTCACTTCCCGGACCCCTTCCCCCTCCACCTCGATGAACCAGAAATCCCCTCCCTGAACGGGCATTTGCCCCCGCAACACTTGGTGGGCGTTGACGACGATGTTGCTTTGCCGGGCTTGCCGGAAAATCACGTCCAACCGGACGTACGGGACTCCCGCCGCGATGAGGTCGTGCAGGACGTGACCCGGCCCCACCGACGGCAGCTGGTCCACGTCTCCCACGAGAATCAGCTTCGAAGGTCCCACCGCCTGCAACAATTTGTCCATCAGAAGAATGTCCATCATCGATGTTTCGTCGACGACGATCAGGTCGTAAGGCAGTCGGCGGTCTTCGCCGAATTGCGGGATGCCGTCGCGGCCGATCCCGAGGAGCCGGTGGAGGGTCTTGGCCGGATGTCCCGACACCTCCTCCATCCGGCGGGCGGCCCGGCCCGTCGGAGCCCCCACGGCGATCCGGGCCCGGGGATGGAGCCGGTTATAGCACCAGAGAATCGCCTTCACGGTCGTCGTCTTCCCGGTTCCCGGCCCTCCGGTCAAAATGAGGAGGGGGTTCGTCATCGCCGTCCGCACCGCTTCCCGCTGCCGCTCGGACAGCGAAACCCCGTGTTGCTGCTCATAAGCCGCAATCAAATCCTCAAATTGGCGCGAAGGCGAGGGAGCGAGCTGCAGCCGGGCCGCCATCCAGCGGGCCACCCGGTCTTCCGCCTCCCAAATCCCCCGGGCAAACACGCGCCCCTCCGCTTCGACTTTCACCGCTCCGAGCGCCGCCAACTCCTCCGCCGCCTCCTCGAGAAGCCGGGGCTCCACCGGTTCCCCGCCGGCCGCATTCAGCAACTCCAAGCCCCCTTCGATCCAGCGGGCCCGGTCCATCCAACAATGGCCCTCCGCGCTGTTGAGGGACAACACGTGAAGCAGGGCGGAGCGAAGCCGGAAGGGGCTCGTCTCCGGTATGCCGAGTTGACGGGCCACGGCATCGGCCCGGTGAAATCCGATGGAGTCGATTTCCATCAGCCGGTACGGATTGTTTTGAATTTCTCCGAGACAATTCTCCCCGAAATGGCGGTAAGCCCGCATCGCCGTGCTGGGAGAGAGGCCGAGGGCCATCAACTTGCCCAGTACCCGCTGCACCCCGTGGTGGCGCCGCAACTGCGCGACGATCGATTCGATCTTTTCCGGCGACAGGCCCCGGATGCCGGCGAGGGCCGCCTCCCCCTGCTCTAAAATGAGATCCACCGCCTCTTCGCCCAAGGCGGACACAATCCTCCGGGCCGTCCGGACGCCGACCCCCTTGAGCTGGCGCAGGACTTGAACGGCCACCTCCCGGCCGACGGGCACCGGCTTGTTCCAGGTCAATACCTGCAGCTGCCGGCCGTAACGGGGGTGATCCTCCCACTCCCCCGTGATCTCCAACACCTCGCCGGGCCCCTGGGCCAGATACACGTATCCGGTACAGGTGATGACCTCCCCCGGCGTTTTCAGCCGGAACACCGCGTATCCGTTCTCCCGGTTCTGAAAGAGGATCCTCTCCACTTCCCCAACAACGCGAAATGCGCGATCTGCGTCACTCAACGGCCGGGCCCACCGGGGACCCGTGGGCCGCCACACCTCCCGGTCTTCACCCGTCCCCGTCCCTCCGCCCGGAAAACCATTCACCGTCCGACCGCTTCCGCGACCCGGCGGAGCCGCTCCTCGTCCCGCTCATAAGCAACCAGGATCCCGTCGGCATAAGCCGCCCCCACCCGGGCCGCCTTCACGAGCCGTTCCAGTTCCACACCGAGGCCGTACAACTCCAAAAACCACGGGTGGCCTCCCAGGCGGTCCCGGAATCCCTGGGCGAGCACTTCCAGCCAGTAGGTGGTAGAGTAGGCCAAGTCGTAGATGGGCACCACAAACACGTCCACCCACTTCTTCAGGCGGTCCACGTCGATGCCGAACCGCCGCTCCAGGTGACCCGGGTAAGGATCCGGGTACAGTGTAAAATACAGCGTGTCCGCCACCAGGGGCCGGCAGCGGCGCACAAACTCCTCTAACCTGTGAAGGCGGTAAGTTTCCCAGTCAAGCCCCTTCCGGCTCGCCGCCTCCTCGCACGCCGGGCAGCGGCAATACCCCTCCCGGGCAAAGGTGACGTCGTCGAGGCGGAAAGAGCGGGAACCCGACTGTTCCAGCGCCTCGCGCACCCAGCCCAGAGCCAACTCCTCCACCTCGGGGCGGCTCGGACAAAGACAATCCCAATCAAAATAGGGCTGGTCCCTCGTCGCCCTCTCCCCTCCCGGCCCCACCTGGACCCAGTCGGGATGGGCTTTGGCCGTCCGGTTATCGGCAAAACAACTGACCATGGGGATCGAACCCGGCACCGGATCCCGCCGCGCTCCGCCCACATCCTTGACTTCCCAGAACGCCGGCGCAAATGCGCGGACATGTTCCGGAAAACGGGTGACGACACCGAAGGTACAGCCCGATCCCATCGCGCCTCTCCTCCCTTCCGCGGGGGCTTTCAACCCAGCGAAGCCTCCAGTTCCTCCAGCGTCTTTTCGAACACCTGCAAAGCCCGGCGAACCGGCTCCGGCGAACGCATGTCCACCCCCGCCCGGGCCAGCACCTCAAGGGGATAATCCGAACTCCCGGCGGACAGGAAGTCCAAGTACCGCCCCACCGCGGGTTCCCCTTCCTCGAGGATCCGGCGCGCCAGGGCCGTCGCCGCCGAGAAGCCGGTGGCGTATTTGTACACGTAAAACGCCGTGTAAAAGTGCGGAATCCGCGCCCATTCCCAGGCAATCTGCTCGTCGATCACCGCCTCGGCCCCGTAGTACTCCTCATTGAGCCGGCGGTATTGTTCGCACAGCCATTCGGCCGTCAGGGCCCGTCCCGCTTCCACCGCTTCGTGGGTCATCTTCTCGAACTCGGCGAACATCACCTGGCGGAAAACGGTGGTCCGGAACTGTTCCAAGTAATGATTGAGCAAATACCGCCGCATCGATTCTTCGGGCCCCTTTTCCAGCAGGTGGTGCAAAAGCAGTGCTTCGTTGCAAGTGGAGGCCACCTCGGCCACAAAAATCGAATAATTTCCGTATACATACGGCTGGTGTCGGTATGTGAAATAACTGTGCATCGCATGTCCCATTTCGTGGGCGAGGGTGAACACGTTGTCCATGTCCGGATGCCAATTCAAAAGCACGTAGGGATGGGTTCCGTACGCGCCCCACGAATACGCCCCGCCCCGCTTGCCGCGATTCTCGCGGACATCGATCCACCGGGACGAGAAAGCCTCTTGCAACACCCGGCCGTACTCCTCGCCGAGGGGCCGGAGTCCGTCCGCCACCAATCGCTTGGCTTCCTCAAAGGAGATTTCCGTCCGGACTTCCGGGACCAGAGGAACATACAGATCGTACAGGTGCAATTCGTCCAGCCCCAACACCCGCTTTCGCAGGCGCAGGTACCGGTGCAGGGCCGGTAAGGACTCCCGGACCGCCGCGATCAGGTTGGTGTACACTTCCACGGGCACCCGGTCTTCGTCCAGAGCCGCCTCGAGGGATGACCCGTATTTCCGCACACGGGCGTAAAACACGTCCTTTTTGACGCTGGCGTGGTAGGTCGCAGCGAGAGTATTGAGCCTTTCTTTATAGGCGGCATACAGGGCCTCGAAGGCCTCCTTCCGGACCCTCCGGTCCCGGCTTTCGAGGAACCGGTTGTATCGTCCTTTGGTCAACTCCACCTCCCGGCCTTCCTCGTCCCGGACGGTCGGGAGCTTCAGGTCAGCGTTATCGATCATGGTAAAAATCGTCCCGGGCCCCTGGGCGATTTCGCTCACCTGGGCCAGAAGCTGTTCCTCCGCCGCCGACAGAACGTGCGGTTTGCGCCGCAAAATCTCCTCGAGTTTGTGCCGGTACAGCTCGAGGTCCCGGTTTTCCGAGAGATACCGCTGCACCGCCGCGGGATCTCCGGCCAGAATCTCCGGCACCACGAAGGCAAAGGCGCTGCCCACTTGCGCCGCCAGCGCCTGGGCGCGGTCGGCCAGCGCTTGGTACGTCGCGTTGGTCGTGTCTTCGTCCTTGCGCATGTGGCTGTAGGCGTACAGCCTCTCCAGCTTCAGGGAAAGGTCGTCTTCCAGCCGGAGCACCGCGAGGAGAGTTTCGGCGGATTCCAACACCCTTCCCCGGTATGCCCCGACTTCCGGAAGGCGTTCCTGGACCTCCCGGAATTCTCTTTCCCACGCGCCGTCGTCGGGAAACAGATCCTCCAGGCGCCACGTTTCTTCTTCCGGTAGCTCCTGGCGCAGCGGCAACGTTTCCATGCTCATCCCTTCCTTTCCACCCTCTTCAAACCCGGCTCTCTCCCCGTCGCCACAGGGCGAGATGGATCGGAAATCCAGTCGCTCCAACTGCCCGCGTACAGCTTCGCGCCCCGGATCCCAGCCGACTCCAGGGCCACGAGATTGGCGCACGCCGTCACTCCCGAACCGCAGTACACGACGATTTCCTCCGCGTCGAGGAGGTCGGCGAACCGCCTTCGCTGCGCCTCCGGTGCGAGCCACCGCCCGTCCGCTCCGAGCCCCTCTTTCCAAAAGCGGTTGACGGCACCGGGAATGTGGCCGGCCACCGGGTCGATGGTCTCCCGCTCCCCGGTGTACCGCTCGGGAGCCCGGGAGTCGACAAGCACCGCCCCCGGGGGCAAATGCTCCACATACCGCGCGTCGACCACCATTTCCGGACGGACGCGCGGTTCAAAGACCTCCGGCGCCGGAGAGGGGATCTCCCGGTCCTCCGGTAGTCCGGCTCCGCGCCAAGCCTCAAACCCGCCGTCGAGCACAAAGACCCGGTCGTGCCCCAGATACCGCAACAACCACCACAGCCGGGCCGCGAACTCCCCCGCCTGATCGTCGTACGCAACGACTGTCTTTCCGGGGCCGATGCCCGCCCGGCCCAATACCCGGGCGAGCGCACCGGGCGACGGCAGCGGGTGCCGCCCTCCCCGTGCTCCGCGGGGACCGCTTAAATCCCGTTCCAAATGAAAATAGACCGCCCCCGGAATATGTCCCTCCCGATACCGCCGTTCTCCCGCCGCGGGATCTTCGAGGGAAAACCGGCAGTCCGCCGTCACCAATCCGGGATCCCCCAACCGCTCCGCCAGCCACGACACCGATACCAACGGACCTGACATGTCCTTCGCCCCCTCTATGTAGCCGACAATTCCGCACAATGCCAGTCTTTTTCATTCTATCACGGGGCGTAGAAGGTGAGAATCCTGTACAATGAAAGGGCGAACAAGGAGAGGGTGACCCATGACGGCATTTTACATTTTGCTCGCATTTCACCTCGGGGCGGTGGCCGTGAAATTGGCGGTGCTCTTTTATGTCCCGCGGCTCAAAGACGTCCGGCAGATACGCGCCTTCCTGGGGACGTACCGGCGGCTGGATTGGATCACCGACTGGGTCCTGTGGTTGACGGGGGCCGGGTTTTTCTTCGTCACTTCGTGGGAATACCTGCTCCAACTGTGGCTCCTCGTTTCGATGCTGATCTACCTGCTCATTTTTATCATGATCAAAAAAGTGGTGATCGGCGGGATGCAGCGAATCGCCCAGACCAAAAAGCTCCATGCCTACGAGGAAGTCAGCCGCCTCCGGTTCGAAAATCTCTGCACCGGCGTCGCGGTGGCGGGTTTGTTGGGGATGATCGCCTACCTCATGATCACCAAGCCCTTTTGAAGCCGTCGCGCCTCCTCGCGGAAGCGAATAAGATCCGGACGGAAGCGGCAGGCTAGCTCCGAGACCGCATCGCCTCGTCCGGAGGAGGGGTTCTTTTGCCTTTTCTCGTCCATGTTGCGACCGCCGTTCCTCCCCACCGGTATCGCCAGGAAGAGGTGCGCCGCTGGGCCCGGGAACTGTTCGCCCCGGCTTACCCGGACATCGAGAGACTGCTCAAAGCCTTCGACCAGTCCGGAATCGAATACCGCCATTTCTGCCGGCCCGCCGAGTGGTACCTCCGGCCCCGGCCCTTCTCCGAACGGAACCGGGTTTACTGGGAGGAGGCGGTGGAACTGGGCGCGCGCGCAGCGAAACGCTGTCTGTCCGAGGCCGGAGTCGACCCCGAAGAGGTGACGGACCTGTGGTGGATTTCCTCCACCGGCATCGCCGCGCCGAGTCCCGATGCCGCCCTTCGCCGGCGGCTGGGGCTGTCTTCCCGGGTCCGGAGAACTCCGGTGTGGGGACTGGGTTGCGCCGGGGGCGCCGCAGGGCTGAGCCGGGCCTTCGCGGCGGCCGCGGCCGATCCGGCGGCCCGCGTGTTGCTGGTCGCGGTGGAATTGTGCAGCTTGACGTTCATGGCCGGAGACCGGAGCAAAAGCAATCTGATCGCTTCGGTGCTGTTTGCCGACGGCGCGGCCGCTGCTCTAGTTCTGGGAGATGCGGCCCACCGGACATGGCGGGAGAAAACCGGAGAAGGAGTTGGGACGTGGAGCTGGTCCGGATCGCACAGTACCCACTGGCCGGACACGCTGGACATGATGGGCTGGGATGTGGGGGACGACGGGTGGCGGGTGGTATTCTCCCGGAGCATTCCCGATTTTCTTCGCCATCGCGGAAAGGAGATCGGGGACCCGCCAGGAGCCGGCGGGGAAAGCCGGGTGCCCGTTCGCCACTGGGCCGTTCATCCCGGGGGAGCGAAGGTGCTCGCCGCGTATGAAGAAGCGCTGGGAATCGGCCGGGACCAATTGGAGCCGGCCTATTCGATTTTGCGGGAGTACGGCAACATGTCCGCCCCGACGGTGTTGTTCGTTTTAAAGCGCCTTTGGGAGGGTGTCGAACCGGGAGAGGGCGACGGCGCAGAACTCCTCGCCCTCGGCCCGGGTTTTTCGGCCGAACGGGTGGTGATGCGATGGAGGTCGGACAGCTCTTCCCGTGGATGACGGGAGCCGTTCTTCTTCAAAGGCTGGCGGAGTTGTGGCTGGCCAGGCGAAACGGGCGCTGGATCCGGGAGCAAGGGGGTTACGAAGTCGGCCGTTCCCATTACAAATGGATCGTGGTGCTTCACGCCGGTTTCTTCGCCGGCATGGCCGCGGAGGTCGCCCTCGGCGGCCGGTGGCACGAACCGATCTGGCTCCCCGCCCTGGCCGTCTTTGCCGCCGCACAGCTTCTCCGCTTCTGGAGCCTGGCCAGCCTGGGACGCTATTGGAGCACCCGCGTGTACGTCGTCCCCGGCCATCCCCTGGTCAAACGGGGGCCTTACCGGTGGCTGCGACACCCGAACTACCTCGCCGTCGCGGCCGAGCTGGCCGGTCTTCCCCTGATCTTTCGCGCTTCGCTCACCGCCCTGACGGTATCGATCGCCAACCTGGCCGTGCTGACCCTGCGCGTTCGGGTCGAAGAAGAGGCGCTGCGGGGACGGGAAAACCGGCCGTGACCGCAGGCGCCGGGAGGCTCCGCCTCACGTCACCCGCACATAGCGGGAGGACGTCGTGATGTAGCCGACGGTGCCGTCCGCAAGCCGGACCCGGTACCACCAGTCGTTCACCCGTCCCAAAAGCGCCGCCTCTTCTCCCAATCTCAATACTCCCACCACCGGTGCGCCGAGCGACGGTTCGCTGCGCACATTCACCGTCCCCCGCACCGGCGTCACCCCTTGCCCGGAGGCGTCCGGCCGCGCGGCCGTTTCCGGCGTGCGGACCGGACCGGCGGCCTGGCCGTTCGCCGCCAGGTGGTTCAAGGGCCGGCGGGCATACAGAAAATGAGATCTCCACCACCCGGAATGGGTATAGTCGTATTCCCCGAGGGGCACCCGGGGCGAATAAGTGTGAATGATTTTTAACGTCCCGTCCTCCAGGGCAATGCCTACGTGGCCCACCTTCCCACCGGAAGAGGAGGTGGAAAAAAACAACAGATCTCCGGCCTTGATCTCCCGGATATCGTAATAGACTCCCCAGTCCTTATACTGATTCAGATCGCCCTGGTTTTTCGAACCCGAAGAAAAATGGTATCCGAGGGCGGTCTCGTACACATACTGCGTGAAGTTGGAACAATCGAACGTATCGTCCCCCCGCAGTTTGTTCGTCCCCCACTTATAGGGCGTTCCGATTTGGCTTTCGGCCACCTCGATCACCTTTTGGACCCGCGGATCCGGATAGCGATCGGGGTGGACTATGACGTGGCCTCCTCCGGGGCCGGTCCCCTCGTAATCATGGGCCCAAACGGCCGGCGTCCCCGCAAACAGGCTTGTCCCGATCAGAACCGCAGAAACGACCGCTTTGGGGTATTTCATCCTCATCTCCCTTTCGTTTCTCCGTCCCGGCCGGGTACTATCACCCTATCATAAGAAGCAACCGGATGAACACCTGAAGGTTGTTGGATAAAAAGGATTTTTATGGGGGATTCAAAAGTGCGCCGGCTGTCCCGACTGGAGAATGGGCCTTTCCATCTGCGGATCGTGGTATCATGAAAGGGGAAACCATTCGGGAGGGACCGGTGATGAACAAACTCCTGTGGCAAATGAGTCACGAGGAACTTTTGCGGGAAATGGAACGGTTGCAAAGGGAAGCCGAACAGTGCCGGGAAGAGGGGCGCTGGAACGAATGGGAAGTCCTCAAGCGCCGCTACGATGTGGCGCGCTCCCATTTGGTGGAGGCCGGGACGATCCGGGCCGGCGGGCGGTACCGGGTGGAAGATCATCCGGGGAAATTGTTCACCGTCACCCGCGTCCGGGGCATCATGGCCTACGGGCGTTTTTCCCCGGAAGAGGAAGAGCAGGCATTCCTCATCGCCCTTCTCCATCCGCCTGGGACGCAGGGGATCACCACCGTCAAGTGCGCTCCCCAAGAGGCGCTTCGGGATTTGGACCGGGGGCGGAGTCCATCATGACCGGGATGTGAACACGCCGCCGGGCCGGAACATCTTCCGCACCTGGTCTAATATGCACCGGACACACTTCCAAATCAACCGCGGATAGGCCAAAAATCGCTGCAGAAAGAATACCCGTTTTTCCATCTTCGTCATATAAGGTCATTTTCCGGCGCCTTCCCCAGGGGGGCCGCGGAAAACGTCTCTTCCGACCACACGCGGACGCCGTGTCTTTCGAGCAGGGCGGCGGTGACCCCCCGCCCCTTCCGGGTAGCCCCGGAAAAGGAGCCGTCGTAAATCACCTTCGACCCGCAGGAGGGGCTGCGTTCCTTGAGAATCGCACGGGTGGCGCCAGCCAGCCGGGCGATACGCAAGGTCTCTTCCGCTCCCTTGAGGAAAGCCGCAGTGACATCGACGCCTTCCTCCGTCAACACCCTGGCCCTACCCTCCAGCACGTCATCGCCGTCTCCCCCCACGATCTGGGCGGGGGACCGGGGGGTGGGGAGGCCGCCCAACTGCTCGGGACAGACGGGAAGCGCCTCTCCTTTTGCCACCAGTTCTTCCAGCCGGTGGTCCGGCCGGGAGGAGCCGTCGTACCGGCACCGGCAACCCGCGAGACACGCAGACACGAGCATCATCCCGGCCACGCTCCTTCCAACCGCAACAATACCGCTTTCAAGTCCGTTCGCGCCCCGGCATATCCCACCAGATCCCCGTTCTTTCCAATCACCCGGTGGCAGGGGATGAGGATCGGCAGCGGATTGGCCCGGTTGGCCCGGCCCACCGCGCGCACGCCCCGGGGGTTGCCGACGGCCGCCGCAATCTGTCCGTACGTCCGCACCTCGCCGTACGGAATGTCGAGAAGCGCCTGCCAGACCCGGCGTTGAAATTCACTCCCTTCCCGAAGGGAGAGAGGCAGATTAAAGGTCCGCCGTCGCCCCGCAAAATACTCCTCCAATTGCCGCACGGCTTCCCGGCACAAGGCGGCGTCCCGCGGCACGTCCCCCCACTCCCGCCGGCACTCCTCCCAGTCCTCCGGCGTCAGCGCCACCCTGCACACGCCGCCCCCGTCCACAACCACGCGGATGACGCCGACGGGCGAATCCAGCTCATCGTAAACCAGTGGCATCGGCGCGCCACCCCTTTCCCCATCTCGTCCTTGTTCCTTTCATTCTAGACGAGAAAGCGAGGGGATGGAACCACCGGGATGGGAGGTCGGACGGGAAGAGCGGCACGCTCACTCCGTCAGGGCATCCAGTGCTTCCGGATTCTCCAGGCTGCTGAGATCCCCGGGATTCAGGCCGAGAAGTTTCGCTTTGATCACGCGGCGGACGATTTTTCCACTCCGAGTCTTCGGCAAGTCCCGGACAAACCGAATCTCTTCCGGCCTCAGCGCCTTCCCGAGCAACCCGGCGACCCAGTCCTTTAATTCCTTCCGCAAATCTTCCGAAGGAACGGCGCCGGGCGCCAACCGGACCAAACCGACAATCCCTTCCCCCTTCACCGCATGGGGGACGCCGATCGCAGCCGCTTCCGCCACCGCCGGATGAGCGACCAGAACCGATTCGATTTCCGCCGGACCGATCCGTTTACCGGCCACTTTCAGGGTGTCGTCGGAACGCCCTTCAATGTACCAGTACCCATGTTCATCGATCCGCACCCAGTCTCCGTGGAACCAGATCCCCGGGACCCGGGACCAGTAAGTCTGTTCGTACCGCTCCGGATCGTTCCAGAACCCCCGCGTCATCCCGACCCACGGCCCCAGGATGCACAGTTCTCCCACCTGTCCCCGCTCCACCGGCCTCCCCTCTTCATCGAGAACGGCGGCATGCATTCCGGGAATCGGCCCCGCAAAGGAACAGGGAGCGATGGGTTCACCCACAAAACAGCCGAGGATGCCGCCGGAGATTTCCGTTCCCCCCGAATAATTGATGATCGGACAGCGCTTTTCCCCGACTTTATCAAAAAACCACATATAGGGATCCGGGTTCCACGGCTCACCCGTCGATCCCAACACCCGGAGCGACGAGCGGTCCACCCGTTCGACCCAATGGTCTCCTTGGTTCATGAGGGAACGGATCACGGTGGGAGATAGGCCCAAATGGGTGATCCGGTGCCGTTCCACCAATCGCCACAGCCGGTCCGGCGAAGGATAGTCGGGTGCCCCCTCGTAGAGCAGAACGGCCGCCCCCAGCGCAAACCCGCCGAAGACCGCCCACGGCCCCATCATCCACCCCATGTCGGTGAACCAAAACAGGGTATCCGTATCCCGCAAATCAAAGCAATGGGCCAAATCCTGCGCCGCTTTCAGGCAGAATCCGACATGCGTGTGCACCGCCCCCTTCGGCTTGCCGGTCGTCCCGGAAGTGTAGAGGATCATCAGGGGAGTTTCACTGTCCAGCGCCTCGGTGGCGACCTCCGCCGGGGCCTCCCTCAACAACCGGTCCGCCGCCAAAAGACGCGCGCGGCCGGGTTCCTCCCCTTCTCCCCCGTCCGCAGCCGGTCCCACTCCCACCCGGGAAACCACCACCACGTGGCGAAGGTGATCCAATCCCTCCACAGCCCGGACGGCCTCGGACAACATGGCCACCACCTTGCCCCGCCGGTAAAAGCCGTCCGCCGTGACCAGAATCTTGGCCCCGCTGTCGGCCAGCCTCGCCCGCACCGCCTCTGCCCCGTACCCGCTGAAAACGGGGGTGAAAATCGCGCCGACCTTGGCACAGGCGAGAAGAACCGCCGCCGTATCCGGCAGCATGGGAAGATAGACGCCCACCACATCCCCCTTGCCGACCCCCAGGCGATGGAACACAGCCGCCCAACGCCCGACGCGATCGGCCAGTTCATCGTACGTCCATTGAAGCGAAGAACCGTCTTCTCCTTCCCAAATCAGGGCTTTTTCACGGCCCTTTTCCGTCCCCGCGTGCCGGTCCACACAGGCGGCCGCCGCGTTGGTTTTCCCGCCGACAAACCATTTGGCCCAAGCGATCCCCCGGGACACGTCGAGCACTTGTCCATAGGGCTCAAACCACGGCCACCGGAGATCGTCGGCCACCTCTTTCCAAAACCAAGCCGGATCCCGTGCCGCCCGTTCCCGCAATTCATCGAGGGACGACACCCCGACCCGCCGCATAAAGAACCAAAGCCGGGTTCTTTTCCGCTCCGCCTCCTCCGGCTTCCAAATAGCCGGGTCTTGGCGGCCCGTTCCGCGTTCACCGGCCATCTCTGATCCCCTCCGCAAAAAAGTTGGTGCAGCGCAATGGAACGAGGCCACTGCGCTGCACATCTGGGCTCACTTTTCCGTCGGCAGCGGAATCTTCAACCACTCGCGATAGAATGTTTCGATGTCCGGCTCCCAGTTATGGATCACCGGATACCAAGGCGTGGGCGCTTCCACTTCCAGAAGCGTGCCGCAACTCGGGCAGTAATACTCCCGGAACACCTGCCAATTCGGGTCCGGCGCCATCAGCTTGGGGTAGATTTCGCTCATCGCTTCCTCCGTGTCCCGGACGTAGATGAGCGCATGGAGCTTCCAGTTCTCTCGATAGTCACAAAATTCATGGCCACAATCGCACTTGATGACCCACGCGCCGGTGTCTTTTTTCTCGACGATGTAAAGATGATATTGATAGGGGAGGAGGATGCGGTCCTCCCACGGCACCCGTTCCTGCAAGATCTCAAGATAGACCTGAAAGCGTTCAGGATCTTTGGGCTCCGAAAGCATGCGATGCTGCGTCTCCCAATCGATGGTCCCGTCGATCAACTCTTCAATTTTCTTTCGATCGTACCCCATCTCCGCCGACCTCCTCACGTAGTCTGTTCCCTTCCTTACTCTTCGACAAGCACAAGGCGCTTCACGTCGGGAAGCTGTTCTACGCTCATGCGATGTTTCGAGCCGAAGGTGGGGGTCTCAAGCTCCTCTTCGGTCAAGTTCCAATCCTCGGGCAGATCCCAGAAGCGCTTGAATTCCGCCAGAAACTTGGGGCTGAGCTGGAAGCTCGTCGCGAACATGTGACGTACCTGCACCGAAGCTTCCTTGCGCAAGATGCGCTCCCGCTCTTCCTTCATCCACTCTTGCGTCGGCTTGGCCCGTGCGATGCGCTCCTTGCGGATCTCCTCCCGGCGCTTTTGGGTCGCCTCCCGATCCACATGCCAGCGGCCCTGCTCATCTTGATAGATGACCGCTCCATACACCTTTTCCGCATAGCGGGGGAGCAAGTAGCCGCCGTTGAGGTCCGCTTCGATCTTCGCGGGATCGCGCTCAATCGGATCACCGAAGCCGGGACCGCCGCGCAAGTAGTTCAGGTAGAAATCGTAGTTCTCAAAGATCGTCTCCGTGGTCATGGTTTGCTTATCCCGCTTGATGGTGCGGGCCTTCATGACCTTCTCGTAATCGGGGTTATCGGGATCGGCGTCGGGCCCAAGCGGAAGCGGTAGTCCCCGCTCGATCCTTTCTTTCAGATCGGTGCCGTGGGCTTCAAATCGATAACCGGTGGCCGCGGGATAGCCTCCCATCAACCCCCAATCGCTGACCATATACCCGTTCCCCATGAAGAACATGGTCCAGTCCTTGGCGTTGTACACCATGCGGAGCGTCTCATACCCGCA
>JASBVN010000025.1 GCA_029961045.1 Alicyclobacillaceae bacterium
ATACACGGCCGTCACCAATTGCGGAAAGACTTCTTCGACGGTGAGATTCCACTGGGCAAGGGCGTCGGTGGATGAGTTGATCAAGCCGACCGACTCGTCGTGCGGTGTGCTTTGCGCCTTGCCGACGACAAAGTTCCCTTCCGCGTCCACGAAAAAGGTATCCGTCATCGTCCCGCCGGCATCGATACCCAGCACCTGAATATGGCTCGCCATCTTTGAACCTCCCTCGTATCTTTTTGCACCCTCCCTATCTTGCAAAGATTGTGCCATCTCTGAAATCCAGGAAATCCCCCGAAATATCGGTCTATGAAGCAGAAAAGTTGTAGCGCCCCTGTTGCGCCTCCACCGGGAGGTGTACAGGTGTAGCGGTGCAAGTGTAGCGCCCTAGAGAAGTGTAGCGGCGCGGGGGATCGACCGGCGGCATTGGACTCAAAAAAAAGAAATCCATAAGATAAATAAAACGATTGTACCTCTTCGATCAGGGCTTTATAATGCAGTTATAATACAGTTTTAGAAAGATCCTCTCACTTGAATGAAACGGAGCGGTATCCCCGTGAAGGTGGGTGTCTGCCATGTACCACGCACATCGCACGGTGTTGCCGAGAGATGAGTTGGTCAAGCAGCGCCACTTGTTGGAGACGAGTTGGGACGATTTTTTGCGCAACCCCGAGACCAACCGGTACGCCATCCGGTCTGTCGTCTATGAATCCTGGAAACGGTGCCTCCAATCCGGTGTCGATCCCCGGCGCACCTCGACCGACATCTCCTTGAAAGAAGACGAGATCCAACATATACTCCAATACTCTAAACTTTACGATTGTTCGTTCCAAATATTACAAGATTTATCCTTTCAAATTAAAGATACCGGCTATTTGGTCACGCTCTGTGATCCGCAGGGGCGGATTCTATTCTTGGACGGCAACCGGGAGGTTCTGAAACGGGCGGAACGCATGAATTTCGTGGTCGGAGCCGACTGGAGCGAACGGGCGATCGGAACAAACGCCATCGGCACCTGTTTGGAGGTCGGCCGGCCGGTACAGATTTTCGCCGCCGAACACTTTTGTGCCGGCGTCCACGATTGGACCTGTTCATCCGCCCCGATTCGGGACCCGGTGTCCGGGGACATCCTCGGAGTGATCGACGTGACGGGGCTTTGGCACAACAGTCAGCCGCACACCCTGGGCATGGTGACCATGGCCTGCCACAACATCCAGTTCCGGCTGCTCGAACAAGCGATTCGCGCGCGCTATTTGCTGCTGGAACAGTACCAGCGCATGATCGCCCGCTATCCATCGGACGGAGTGATGGTCCTGGACGCCGCCTTTCACCCCGTTGAAGTGAACGAAACTGCCCGCAAAATCCTCCGGGATCAAACGGGGAAGGACGTCGAAGAACTGTGGGACAGCAACAACCTGCGCAACGCCCTTTTCACCACCCGGCACCCGGCCAACCCGGAAGGGATGTACGAGATCGAGATGGAACACATCGGAGTGCGAGCGGCCGTCCAGGAGGTCCATAACTCCACCGGCCGGATCGGCTATGTATTGGTGTTGCGGCCGTGCATCCCCGGCATTCGGCGGGAGACGACCGTTTCTTGGGAAGGCATCGTGGGGCGCAGCGCCGGCATCCGCACGATCATCTCCAAATGCGACATCGTGGCCCAAACCGGCGTCCCGGTGCTTCTCCTGGGCGAAAGCGGGACCGGCAAGGAATTGTTCGCCAGAGCCATCCACCGGGCCGGACCGCGCCGGGATGGCCCGTTTGTCGCCGTGAACTGCGGAGCCCTGCCGAAGGAACTGTTGGCGAGCGAATTGTTCGGCTACGCCCCGGGCGCATTCACGGGCGCGACGCGAACCGGCAAAAAAGGAAAATTTGAAGAAGCGGACGGCGGAACGTTGTTCCTCGACGAAGTCGGGGAAATGCCTCCCGAATTTCAGGTCCACCTGTTACGGGTGTTGCAAGAACGGGAAATCGTCCGCCTGGGCGCGTCCGAACCCATCCCCGTCAATGTACGGATTATCGCCGCTACACACCGGAACCTCGAACAAATGGTCCGGGACGGCCTGTTTCGGGAAGATTTGTATTTCCGGTTAAACGTGGTGACTCTCTCCATTCCTCCTTTACGGGAGCGCCGGGAAGACATCGCGTTGCTGATCGATCATTTTTTAACGAAATTATCAGAACAATATGGAATGGAGAAGCCCGGGATCGACCCGTCCGTACGCGAATTTTTGATTCACCGCTATAGCTGGCCGGGAAATGTGCGGGAACTCAAACACGTCCTGGAACACGCCGTGTTGTTCTGCAACCGGACCATTCAATGGCACGATCTGCCCGAAACGGTGCGGAAAGCAGGACAGGGTCACCGGCCGGAAAATCCGAGCGACCGATCCGTCAAACCGCCTGCTCCCGCCCCCCATGAACCCCTTCCCTCCAGAGACCTTCGATCCGATGAAGAGCGGCAACAATTGTTGCAACTCCTGCAGGAAGTCGGGGGCAATCTATCGGAGGCGGCCCGCCGCCTCAAGATCGCCCGAACCACCTTGTACCGCCGCCTGAACAAGTACGGCATTCGCAAGTCTTTAAATGTAACATGAAGGCTCCGGTGACGGAAACTCCGCACCGGAGCCTTTGCTTTGTCGAATGGTCGCTACCGCCATCCCTCCCGGTGTTCAACGTCAGATATGTCCGGGGCTCCTCAGACAGAGGAAGCCTCTTTGGCGAAACCTTCCCGCTCTCGCATGGTCATCCCGCCCACCGCCCAATGATCCTTGGGAATCTCATAGATCACGACCCGAATGTTCTCCCGCGGCGCCTCCAAAGTTCGGTGGATCGCCTCCGTCACCTCGCGGATCAGCCGCTTTTTCCTCTCGAGCGACCGGCCTTCCAAAATATGCAATTGAACGAGCGGCATGTTCCTTCACTCCTTCCCTAGCCATGCGACCTCTCCGTTACTCCCCGACTTCCAACCCGACCGTCCCGATCCCCTCGTACGCTACCTCCACGAAGTCCCCGGGCCCGACCGGAACCGCTTCGGTGATCCCTCCCGTCAACACCACCATCCCGGCCTCGATCGACGCCCCGATGCGGGCCAGCATCCGCGCGAGCATCACCACCGAACGCACCGGATGGCCCAACACCGCCGCCCCGGCGCCCGTCTGCACGACCTCCCCGTTCCGGCGCACCACCACCCCGATTTCGTCCCAGTTCGTCCGATCGGGCGCATAGCCCTGATCCCCCAGGTAAAACCGCGCCGACGAGGCGTTGTCCGCCACCACGTCCACCAGCGTGAACGAGAAATTCTCGTACCGGCTGTCGATCACTTCCACCGCCGGCATCACGCATTCCACCGCCGGCCACACGTCCCGGGCCCGCACGTGCTCCCCGCCGAGATCCCGCTTGAACACAAAAGCGATCTCCGGCTCCACCCGGGGATGGATCAACTCCCCGACGGACAACCGCGGCTCGGTCAACTCCATCGACGCCAACAGCCGCCCGTAGATCGGCTCTTCCACTCCCACCGACACTTGCTTCGCCCGGCTGGTGAGCCCCATCTTCCAACCCACGAGCCGGTCCCCTTCCGCCACCGCCATCTCTGCTCCCAACGCCTGGATGCGATAGGCATCTTCCACCGTCAGGTCCGGATGTTCCAGCGTCAGTTTCTTCATGGCGCGACCCGTCCGCTGATGTTCGCGCACTTGTTTCGCCAAGGCTGCCAGATCCACCCGTTCTTCCCCCTCCTCCCTCTCGGACGCGCTTTCTCCCGGTTCAGCCCCGCGCCGGCACGGCGCCCCGCTTTTGCCGGGCCAACTCCACCGCCACGTCCACGATCATGTCCTCCTGGCCGCCGACCACTTTCCGCCGCCCCAGCTCCACCAGAATGTCCCGGGCATCCACCCCAAACTGCTCCGCTGCCCGGAACGCGTGCAGCAAAAAGCTCGAATACACCCCCGCATATCCCATCGTCAAACTCACCCGGTCGGTCTGCACCGGCCGGATCATCCGCGGCCGCACCACGTCCTCCGCCGCATCCATGGCCGCATACAGATTCACCCCCGTCTCCACCCCGGCTTTCTCCGCCGCCGCCGCGAACACCTCCAGCGGCGTATTCCCCGCCCCGGCTCCCAGCCCCGCCAGACTGGCGTCGATCCGGGTCGCCCCGGCCTCCACCGCCGCCAAGGAATTGGCCACCGACAACCCGAGGTTGTTGTGGGCGTGAAACCCCACCTCCACCTCCGCCGGCAACGCCTCCCGCAGCGCCGTCACCTTCTCCCGCACTTCGTCCATCAACATGGCTCCCGCCGAATCCACCACGTACACCGTCTGCGCCCCGTAAGAGGCCATTTTCTTCGCCTCTTCTACCAGGACGGAAGCGGGAACCATGTGGGCCATCATCAAAAAGCCCACCGTCTCCAACCCCATCTTGCGCGCTTCCCCGATGTGCTGTTCCGAAATGTCCGCCTCCGTACAGTGCGTGGCCACGCGGATCACTCGGATTCCGCAGTCGACCGCCCGCTTCATATCCTCGACGGTGCCGATCCCCGGCAGAAGCAAGGCCGCGACCTTGCTCCTTTGGACGGCCTCGCACACCGCCCGCAGGTAGTCCTCTTCCGTCTCTTTGGAAAACCCGTACTGGACCGAACTGCCTCCCAAACCGTCGCCATGGGTCGCTTCAATGATCGCCACCCCCGTCCCGTCCAAGGCGCTCGCGATCGCCCGGGCGTCCTCGACGCTGAATTGATGGCGCACGGCGTGCATCCCGTCCCGGAGCGTCACGTCCGTCACGCGAATCCTCGGTTTCTCCATCCCGCTTTCCCCCTTATCGCTGCACCGCCAACCGGTTCTTCGCGAACTCTTCCCCGACTTTGGTCGCCGCCGCCGTCATGATGTCCAAATTCCCCGCATACACCGGCAAAAAGTCCCCCAGCCCTTCTACCTCGATCGAAATGCTCACCAGATTGTCCCGGTAAATCGGATCCCGGTTCAGCCGGTACCCCGGCACAAAGCTCTGCACGTGGGCCACCATCTCCCGGATCGACCGGTCGATCTTCTCGTAGACCTCGTCCCCCGTCTCCTCGATCAGACAATAAATCGTGTCCCGCATCAAAATCGGCGGCTCCGCCGGATTGAGAATGATGATCGCTTTCCCCTTCCGGGCGCCGCCGATCACTTCCAAAGCCCTGGCCGTCGTCTGGGTAAACTCGTCGATGTTCTGCCGCGTCCCCGGCCCGGCGCTTTTGCTGGCGATCGTGGCCACGATCTCCGCGTAGGAAACCCCCACCACCCGGCTCACCGCGTACACCATCGGCACCGTCGCCTGGCCGCCGCAGGTCACCATGTTGACGTTGGGCGCATCCAGGTGTTCCCCGAGATTCACCGCCGCGATCACGTAGGGACCCCGGGCCGCCGGCGTCAGGTCGATCGCCTGGATCCCCGCCTCCCGGAGGAGCTTCAGTTCCGAATGTGCGCCTTGCCCCCGAGGCGAAGGCCATCGACCGAAACAGGTGGCCGTAATCCGGCTCCCGCACCCCGAACATCTCCTGCATGGGCCGGCTGGTCAGGCCGATTTTGTGCCCGATCACCTCGTCGCCCATCTCCAACTTCCGCTGGACCACGTCCAACTGAATTTGGTAGGCGTCCTCCACCGAAATCCCCGGTACCTCTTCGGTCAACGGTTTCACCGGCCGCCGCTCCCGTTCCGCCCGGAACAACTTCTCCGACCAGGCGACCAGCACCTCCGGCGCCACGTTGCCCATCGTTCTCCCCCTCACAATTTCACGCATACATTGGTCAATTCCGTGAAAAATTCAAAACTGTACACTCCACCTTCCCGCCCGATGCCGCTCTGTTTCATTCCGCCGAAGGGCGTCCGCAAATCCCGCAAAAACCAGGTGTTGATCCAAATGACGCCCGCTTCCAGCCGCGCCGCCACCCGGTGCGCCCGTTTCAGGTTCGTCGTCCAGATGGTGGCGCTGAGCCCGTAGTGCGTGTCGTTCGCCTGCTCGATCACTTCTTCTTCCGTGTCAAAGGGCTGAACCGTGATCACCGGCCCGAACACCTCTTGCCGGACGATCTCGCAGGTGCGATCCACATCGACGATGATCGTCGGCTCCAAATAATACCCCCGGCTCATATGGGCCGGCCGCTTGCCGCCCACCAAAATCCGGCCTCCCTGCTGCACCGCCCGCTCGATAAACCCTTCCACCCGGTGCAGGTGCTCCTCGCTGATCAACGCCCCCACCTGGGTTTTGGGATCAAAGGGATCCCCCACCACCAAGGACGCCGTCCGATCGACCATTCGCCGCAGGAACTCCTCATAGATCGGCCGTTCCACGTACACCCGGGATCCGCACAGGCACACCTCGCCCTGATTGGAAAAACTCGAGCGGATCGTCGTCTCGACGGCGTCCTCCAGATCGGCGTCGGCAAAAATAATATTCGGGTTCTTCCCTCCCAGCTCAAAGGACACCCGTTTGAGGTTGGTCGCCGCCGCCTTCATCACCGCTTTCCCGGTACTGGTCTCCCCGGTCAAGGAGATCAAATTCACGTCCGGATGCTCCGTCAGGGCCGATCCCGCGGCATCGGGGCCAAACCCGTGCACCACGTTGAGGACTCCATCGGGCAATCCCGCCTCTTGACAAATTTCGGCCAGCTTCGTCGCCGTCATGGGCGTCAACTCCGCCGGCTTGATCACGCAGGTGTTCCCCGCCGCCAGACACGGCGCCACTTTCCAGGTCAGGAGCAAGAGCGGCAGATTCCAGGGAGAGATCAGCCCGGCTACCCCTACCGGCCGGCGCAACACATAGTTCAGGGCCACATCGTCCATCTGAAAGGCTTCCGTCCCGAGGCCCTTCACAAAGTCGGCAAAAAAGCGGAAATTATACGCCGCCCGGGGAATATCCAAGGTCTTGGACAGACTCAGAGGTTTGCCGGTATCCAGGGTCTCCAGCCGGGCCAACTCGTCGGCGCGCTCGTCGATCAGGTCCGCGATGCGGTTCAAAATCGCCGCCCGTTTGGCCACCGGCGTGCGCCCCCACTCCCCAAAGGCCCGGCGCGCCGCCGCCACCGCCCTGTCGATCTCCGGCTTTCCGCCCTCCGCTACCTCGCCGATCACCTCTCCCGTCGCCGGATTCACATTCGGAAAACGCCGGCCGTTCTCCGACTCCACAAACCGGCCGTCGATAAAATGCCGGACCAGTTCCATCTATTTTCGTCCTCCCTTTTTCCCAGCGCCGATTAAAATTCGTCGTAATAAATGTTCGAACTGCGCAAACCGCCTTTATAGAGCACTTTGAGGGTCGTTTCGATCAATACCGGAGGCCCGCACAGATAGGCGTCCATTCCCTCAAATTGCTCGAAATGCCCGGCCACCACATCCGCGATATATCCTTCTTCCCCTTCCCACGGTTCCGAAGGATCGCGTTCGGATAAAGCGGGAATAAAATGAAATCCGGGATATTTCTTCTCCATTTCCCGCCAATAATCGACCAGATAGAGATCCCGGACCGAGCGGGCGCCGTAGAAAAACCACGCCTCGTGGTGGAAGGGCCCGTCAAACAATTCTTCCAGCAGGCCCTTGATGGGCGCCATCCCGGACCCGCCGGCGACAAAAAGCAGATTTTTCTCCCGATCGCGCAACTGCATTTTGCCGTAGGGCCCCGAGCCCGTTACCCGCTCACCGGGCCGCAGGTCGCACATGTAATTCGACCCCAGGCCGCCGGGCACGCGCCTCACATGAAATTCCAACGGCCGGCCGGGGCGGTACGGCGTAGCCGCCGAATACGCCCGGGTTTCTCCCGTGCCGGGAATCTGAAACTCAAAAAACTGTCCCGCCGCATAGGGAACATCCTCCGGTTCCTCCAGGCGAATGCGAATCAGGTGGATGTCGCGGGTACAGGGGATGTTCTCCATCACGATTCCCGTGAAATCGTGTACGGGGAACAGGCGAACTCCCGGTTCTTCATCTTCCTCCTCCACTTCCACCACCAGATCGCTCTCCGGCAATGTGCTGCACATCAAAATGTACCCTTCGTCCCGTTCAAATCCCATTAAGGCGAATTCAGAGATCCGGTCCATTAACCGGTAATCCCCTTCCAGCACCCGGGCCTTGCATGCCGAACAATTACCGTGCTTGCAACCGTAAGGAACCGCCACCCCGCCGCGCAGCGCCGCATCCAAGACGGTTTGTCCTTCTTTGCAGTGGACCTCGAGGCCGCGCGGTTCCAATCGGATCCGGTACGTCAAGGTCGGCTGTTGAACCACACTCATCCCAAGAACATCCTTTCTACTTTACAAGTCGTGAATCGTCGTCCTCCACCGTCTACGGCGCTTCAGGTAAGCTGGCGCGCCGGAGTTGCAGACTGTCGTGAATTTGTAGCGCCAATTGGATCTTAAAACGATCCTGGCCGCGATCGAGATCGACGCCGCACAACTCCTCGATCTTCTTCAGTCGATACCGCAATCCCGTTTCGGACACGTACAAGGCCCCGGCCACTTTCCTCACGTTGCCGGTATATTCAAGGTAAGCGCGCAAAGTGGGGAGAAGTTCCCCCTGGTGCGTTCGGTCGTATTCCTCCAGACGCCCGAGGACCGATCGGTAGAACTTCACCAACTCCCCGTGATCGGCCGCTTTGATCAACAACAGCAACGTTTGAAACTGTTCGTAGGTGCCGAAGGGCGCCTCCGCCGACAGGCCGGTTCCCTGGACGTCTTCAATGAAGTCGGCAATTTTGAGGGCATCGTCGTAACTGCTCCCGATGTCCCTCACCGATTCCGCCCGGCGCCCGCAGCCGACCGAGAGCCGAACGGCCTTGAATTTTTTTACACAGGAGAGGGCGACCGACATCAAGAACTCATCCAATTCCCACTCCCGTTTCCGAATCCACGCTTCCGGCAAGAGACCCACAATGTACCGGTTGCGGGTAAACGCTTCAAATCCGACAAATTTCTGCCGGATATATTCACACACCTCTTCCAACTCTTCCTGGGGTTCTACGCGAATGGCGACCACCCTTCGCGGTTCTTCGGGATCGATGTCCAGCAGCCGCGCCCGGCGGATCAATGTCGGCTCGTCCAAGCGGCCGCTGAGAATATCCTCGAGAAAATCGGCAATTCGCCGCCGGGCATCTTGAACCATGAGCTGCTCGTAAAACATTTGCAAGGCACAGATGTTGACGGCCCGTTCCATCAAAATATGCTGTTCTTCGGAAACGGGCCGGTCGCCGACCAAACACAAGTGGCCAAGCAGCGTGTGACCGGCCCCAATGGCGAACACGTCAATAAACAGCCCTTCGCACTCCCAGTGGTCGTGCTGTTCTCCGCGGGACGCCGCCTGACTCCACACCGGTCCTTTGAAACGGGTTTTCCAACAGCGATAAGCGTCGCGGTGAACCGGGTCCGTCACCGCTTCCGCCAACAGGCGCCCTTTTCGATTTTCCACGAGGACGCTGCGCTGCACCACGTCGCGAACCACTTGAACGATTTGAGATAAATTTTTGCCGTCAAACACCAAGTGACTGAGCCGTTTATGAAGTTCCATCGACTCCATCAACGTCTCGTTCAAGTGGGTGATGCGTTGATAGGCCATATCCAGCTCCGTCGCAAGCGACTCCGTCTCGTAGTAACGCGCCAGCTGGCGTTCCGCCTCGTTGCACCGGTCCAACGTTTTGGCCACGTACACGCACCGGGGATCTCCCTTTCCCCGGCATTCCAGCTCGTAAGCCAGGACCGTGCGGCCAAATACTTCGGACAAATAGCCGCTGGCATACCCCACCAGCGTCCAACAGACCGGCTCTTCACTACAGCCGAAATGGAACAGATGTTCCTCCGCCTCGTAGGAATGGCGCCATTCTCCCGTAAACAACATCGACCGGTTTTCCCAATCCACTTTCAACTCCCACGGCTCGACGGTGACGATCCCTTCCAAGGTGTGCAAGGTCGGACCGGCCAGCAATAGTTCCTCTTCGGAATCCCAGTTGAACATCGAACGGATCGCCTGGGCGTCGCCTTGCCCGCAAGCCCAACCGTACCGCATTAAGAAACCCTTGGCCCGTTCCATGCTGAGGGTCGCCACCAAATCCCGGCGCAGAATCCCGAGTGCCGACGCGGAAATCAAGGTCATGCGCTTTCCGTTAAACGTGATGAGGCCCGTCCGCGGATTGATATCGATCAGCCGATCAAACAGCATGTGCCGGGCTTTCACCGCGCACCTTCCCTTCTCGAGTGACCGGGGCGGCCGTCCCCTCCGTGTCCTACCCTTCCACCGGGGACACCCGCCCGAGGAAATCTTCCACCAGCCGGCAGAACTCCTCCCGGCGTTCGATCTGCGTCCAGTGCCCGCAACGGCCGAACACGTGGAGTTCCGCATGGGGCAGCAGGTGAAACAGCCGGTAGGAGTTCTCCACCGGAATCACGCGATCCTCCCGCCCGTGAATCACCAGCGCAGGGCGGTCAATCCTGCGAATGTCGTCATCCGGGGTCACCATGGCATCCACATGCCGTTGCCGAGGTTCCGGAAACATTTGTTCATACGCCGCTCGCGCTTCCGGTTCGAGACTGGCTTCATACCGCATCTTGGCCAGTTCGGGGGTCAACAGGTCTTTGTTAAACGAAAAGATGTCCAAAAGCCGCTCCATTTCTTCGATCCCCCGCGCCCGGTATCCCCACACGGCCTCCAGGCCCTCGGTGATGCGGAACGGGACGCCGACGGCGCCCATGAGCACCAGTCCCCGAACATAAGAGGGATGCGCGGCCGCCAAACGCAACGCGACCGCTCCCCCCATGGAATTGCCGACCACGTGAGCCGGCTTGGCCCCGACCGCATCGATAAAATCTTTGACATGTCCCACCCATGTTTCCAAACTGTACCGAATGCCCGGCGGGCGCTTGGTCTGGCCGAACCCGACGACATCCAGCGCGTAGACCCGAAACCGGCCGGCCAACCGGGGAAGGACCCTCCCCCAGTTGGCCCAAGCCGAAACTCCCGGGCCCGATCCGTGGATCAAGACGACGGCCGGCCCCTCCCCCTGGACGTGGTAATGGGTCAAAATCCCGCCGGCCTCCACGTACCGGCCCTCTTCGACCGCCCTGTTCCCTTCCACCGGCCTTTCCTCCTTCAAGCGGCATGGATATCCAGCGGGTCTCCGTCGCGAACCCCGTTCTCGCCCAGCGTTCGCTCCAGATCCACCTCGCGGGAACCGGCGGGATGAACCCGGACTAACCGGTACCGCCGGTCGCCCGGCAGCCCCCACATGCCGATCACGGTATCCAACAATTGTTTTCCGGTCATGTCGGGCTGCGCCCGCACCCCCTGATGACATAAAAACCGGTCGTCAAAGGTCACCCTCACCCACACAAACACGCCGATCGCCCCTCCCTAGACCACCTGAAACGTTTTATCCAGCCCCAACTCCTCCCGGTACCGAATCCAGCGATGGTAATCCCGGGAGCTGTAATGTTCGTTGGCCTCTTCGGGAGTAAAGCCGAAGTATTCAAACATGTCTTCCAACGTTGGCCCGAACTCCCCGGACAGATAAGATTCGGCCGGCCACCACCACTGGATGTATTTTTCCGGCTCCTCCAGGAAAATATCCCGGCACCCGGGGGAACAAAACATGTGGGTCTTCCCGTTGTACTCCACATACTGGGTCCACATCTGTTCCGGGCGGTCCGGATTGGGAAATTCGCACGGAATCTGACATACCGCGCAGACCGCCGGCAATCCCGGAGCCGCGACGGCCATGACGTGGTCGTCCATCTTGCGGAAAAACGGCGCGTAGTAACGTTCGAAGGTGTTCGGATACTCCCGGGACAGCCACTCGTAATCATCCGGTTGCAGGCGGAATCCACGGAAATAATTGGCGTGTTTGTAATGATCGAGAATGCGCATCGTCGCGTGAGAATAGTGTTCTTTCTCTTTGATGGTGTCTTCGAAATTCCGCGGCGGCCGGATCCCGTATTTGAACAAGTCTTTGAACAGGCCGTTGAGCACTTGATCTTCGACGTACATTTCAAAGGCCCTTTTCCACGAGATCGCCCTCACCCGCGGGTAGTAATCCACCAGGGTGGCGATCACCGAGAAAATCCGGTAACACCGCCAGTACCATTTGTCGAGCCAGCGCTGGACGATCGGAATGTTCCGGTCGTCTTCTTCCAGCAGCATTTTGAGCGCCGCCATCCCCAGGGCCATGTGGCGGGCCTCATCCGATTGGACGCTCTTGCCCACCGAAGCAAAATGCTCGTCGCCGACAGCCGCCGCCGATGCGGCAAAAGGCAAGAACAGAATATTGGTGAAGACATATTCAAAAGAGAACGAAATTGCAATCAATGCTTCAAAGGGTCCTGCGGTCAATGCGTCGTCGAAGAAAGATTTCGGCACGGTGTTAAACCACAAATTTTCATTGGTTTTTGCGTAGGCGTGAAGCCCGTCGTAATACTTACTCATGTGGGCATAATGCTTGATCTCGATTTGGGCATGGCGCAGCTCGTCCAACGCCTGATTGAAGGTTGCAAAGCGAATCGCTTCAATCGGGATATTCCGGCCGATATAGGCCATCAACCGGTGAGCCGAATATTCCGCGGGTTGAATCGCCACCGCGAAAGCCTTGACCCCTTCAAACCAGCGGCTGTCGACGATGCGGGCGTGCCCGTGATTCGCTTCGAAGGCACTGCGAATCGCATGATGAAGATGTTCCTTTTCTGCCTGAATTTTAACATACTGGTTAAAGGTCATGCGAAACGGATCTTCCCACCGCTTGGGATCTTTGATCCGGATGCCCTCCGCTTCCACCAGCGGATAAATTTTTTTGAAATCCACGTCCTTGGGATCCCACATCAAGTCCCGCGTCAACGCTTTATAACGGGTTCCGGCCGTGAGTTTCGCCACGTCCGCTCCTCCTTCCTTATTTTTCCTCGCCGTTTAGGACTCCCGGTTCCAACGGATCACCAGATGATCTTCGTCCCATTCGTCGATAAATCCAAAATACGACGACATGAACACATGCAGTTCATCCATCGTCCATTCACGCCCCAAGTACTCTTCGACCTTCTCCCGCCTCAACAGCAACTTCCAGGGCGATTTCACCTTCACGTAGATGTTGAAATCGACCAGTTCCACTTCCGGATTGTCGGCCCGAATCGCCTCGATGATCGCTTCCACCACCGGTCCGCCGTTTTTGTCCAGATCCATGCCGACATATTGCCCTTGATCGACCGTCATGCTCCGTGCCCCCTATCAGGATGTGAGCTGGAAAAGAATTCCCATGCCTTGCAACCGCGGATACACCACGCGTTGAAGGGTCCGCTCGACCGATTGTTCGACGGAGAATGCGATGCCATGGCGATCGAAAACCGGTTGCAGCGACACGACCGCCTCGACGGCCGGCGGAAGCCAGCGGTGGACCCATTCTTCCAGAATTTCTCGATTGGTCTTTTCCTCTTCCGGCGTCGTGCGCGGGTCGGTCAACGTCTTGCCCCACCGGTAATCCCCCGGCCAACGCTCATACCCGAGGGCCTTGAGGTACTCCCAGCGGCTCAGGGTGGGATCGCCGGCCACCATTTTGAACAAGGCTTCGGTCCACTGCTCTTGCCAGGCGACCTGCTCCGCGCAAATCAGCGCCATCTCGGGAATGACGACATCGCCGTAGCCCAGGGCCACCTGGTTCAGTTCCTCATACAGCACGCGATCGATCAGCGGTTCGATCGCCACGTGCAGGGCTACCAACACCTCCGCCCAGTCCTCGGTGGTCAGCACGTGCTCCATGTACCGCCGCAGCTTGGCGTAAGCGCCGTCGTTCACCCACAGATCCTTGCCCCGTTGCAACACGGCCAGACCTTCGTCGCCGACCACCTCCAACGCCCACGTGCTCAACCACTGGGCGCGCCCTTGTTTGTCGAAAGCGGTGTACGTCGCCGCTTGCTCAATGGGACAGCCCATCGCGTAGCGCACGACGTGTTGCAATTGCACGGCTCCGGCGTACTCGTAGTGGCGGAGAGGGGTGTAGAAATCCATGCTGAAATTCTTCCAGACTTCCGCTACCCGTCCATACAGCCCCAATTTATGCGCCCGGTCAAAGATGCCTTCCACCTCTTCGGCCATCCGCTTGCGGCTCATGGTGTAAGTCTCGTACCACAGGCGCTTGGGATCCCGGAAGGCGTCCCAATCTTTGACCCGGATTCTCGTATAGCGCGGATCGTAAATGTCGTAATCCGTTTTGTAGTACTTGTGCCGATAGTGACCGTGGAGATAAGGCTGTTCGCGCACGGTGACCTCTTCATATTCATTCTTGGTCGGCCAATCCCACGGCTGTTGGCGCACCGGCTCCAGGGTTTTGGGTTGAAAGGCCATGCGCTACCTCCCCTTCTACGATTCTGTCGTCACGCGAATTTTTAAATCGGATTTCGGAATCGTTTTACACGCAAGGACATACCCCTGTTCGCGTTCGGCCGGCGGCAAGATCGCCACCGACGACTTGCCGAGGTCATACGCCCCGTCGAGGACCTGCACTTTGCACATCCCGCATCCTCCGCCCCGGCATCCGCGCTTGATGCTGCGGACTTGCTGGGCGACGGCCGCGGCCAATAGATCTTGGTGGGTGCCGCAGACAAACTCCGTTTCATCTTCTGTGACCCGTACCCGGTACTGATCCGCCACCGCCCACCGCTCCTTTCGATCAGGTCAGCGCCGTCGTAAACCGCTCGTTCAGCTCGCGCATATGATAAAAAATTCCTCTCCCCAACTGGTCTTCCGTCCAGGTCACCGGGGTGAAATCTTCGTGGGGAATGTAGCCGCCGCTGAACACCTCATTGCGATTCCCCGAAGGATCGAAGAAGTAGATCGTCGTGCCCCGGGTAATGCCGTGCCGGGTCGGCGGCACATCAAAGGCCACATTGTTTTTCGCCAAACAATCGGCCGCGCGCAAAATGTCGTTCCAACTCCCGAGATTGAAAGCAAAGTGGTGCAGTTTGCCGTTCGGGCCTTTGATGATCGCAATGTCGTGGGGGGTGTTGGTCCGGAAGAGCCAAACCGCCAACAATTGTTCTCCGTCCACCGTCACTACCCGTTCGCTCATGTGAAAGTCGAACACTTTCATCAGCAAATCCGTGGCCGCCTGCACATCTTCCCCGGTGATGAGAAGGTGATCCAAGAGCGGAGGGGCAATACCTTTTAAATTTTCTGGATACGGATCCGGATTCAACTTCAATCCGTTTCCAACCCGCTCGATGTCATGATACAGTTCCACCAGGTGGCCCGTCGGAAGCTCGAAACGGATCGCTTGTCCCTCTGCAATCCGCGTGCCCTTGGATACCCGGTTCACCCGAACTCCGTATTGCTCCAGCGCCTTTTCATATTCATCCAATTCCCGTTCAAACCGCACTTTAAAAGCCATGTGCACGAGTCCCGGATGGTCCGCCTCCGTGATGATCAAGCTGTGGTGATCCTCTTCATCCCACGCTTTGAAATACGCCCGTCCGTTCTCCCTGGCCGTGAGCTGCAGGCCGATGACGTTGGAGTAGTAATCGATGCTTTTCTCCAAGTCGAGTACCCGAACTTCTACTCTTCCGAGTCGCATGATACCCATTTTTCTGAAATTCTCCTTTCATCCAGATTTGTGCAAACTTTGTCCGTTTGCAACATTCATTTTAAAGATGCTGTTAACTGAAAGTAAGAGCGGATATCGACGAATGTCTTCTCGGAAATTCGTCGTTTTTCTCTATTCCGAAACGATTGGGAACCGCTGCGGCGGCGCGCCCGGCCAAAAAAAAGCAGGCGGTTGCACCCGGCGACCACCGCGCTTTTACAAAAACTTGCGGGAACCTTTTTTTCCGTCGTAACTGAACAAAATCGGCCGGCCGTCCAGCACCGTCTCCAGGTGCACCGGCCTCCCCCACAATTGATGCACATAGGGCAAAGTCTTCTCCACATACTTGACGTCCAACTCCACCCCTTCATATTCGTGTTTGAGATACAGTTCCCCGTTTCGCAGATAATCGCCGTCCTGAACCAGAATCACGGGAAATCCGCCGTTTACCCTCTCCGCGCAAAGGGCGTCCCGCACCCTCTCCCAATCGGTCTCGACGATTTTCCATTCTTGCCCCACCTTTTGATACAAGTACAAATTGAGCTCCTCCACCAGTTCTTTCGTCAAATAATTGCGCAGGAAGGAACTGTCGGTTTCCGTCTCCCGGACCTCGAACATCTTGGCCCGCCCCTGCCCGGGGCGAAGGCCGAACCGGCGCCGGGCTTCCTCCGGCGGATCGTTCCACCGCTTCTCGATGTCTTCCCAAATGGCCAGGCCCACATAATACGGGTTGAGCGACGTTTTCGACGGCAGCACCACACCGGCGTGCATCCGGGAAAATTCGATCACTTCATCCGGCTCCAAATCCATCTCTCTCATGATGCGCAGGTGCCAATAGGTGGCCCATCCCTCGTTCATGATCTTCGTCTCGATCTGGGGCCAGAAGTACAACATCTCGTCCCGCAACACCGACAGGATATCCCGCTGCCAGTCTTCGAGCACCCGGCTGTGCTCCATCAGGAACAAAACCAAATCTTTTTCCGGCCTCGGCGGTACGCGGCGCGGCTCGGGCCGCGCTTCTTCCCGGACGGGCGCGTCCAACTCCCACAAATCGTCGTATGGCGTCGCCGGCCGCTCCGTTCCCCGCCTCCGCTCCTCCCGCGCCTCCCAGTCCCGGGGGCGGCGCCGGGACGTCTCCGAGGGATCGATATGCTCCTGCACGGCCAAGGCGGCGTCGAGAAACTGTTCCACCGCCGCCTTGCCGTACGCCAGCTCGTACCCGCGAATCCGCTCGGCACTGGCCGCCATCGTCTCCACCATAAACCGGGAGGTGTGTGCAAAGTGGACGTTGTTTTTGAAAAAATCGCAGTGGGCCAACACGTGGGCGCACACGAGCTTGTTTTGGATCAGCGAATTTCCGTCCAGCAAGAAGGCGTAACAGGGATCGGAGTTGATGACCAGCTCATAGATCCGGCTCAATCCGAAATCGTACTGCATTTTCATCCGCCGGAACGCTTTTCCGAAACTCCAATGGGAAAACCGGGTCGGCATCCCGTACGCCCCAAAGGTGTACAGGATGTCCGCCGGACAAATCTCAAAGCGCATCTCATAAAAGTCCAGCCCGAATCCCCGGGCCAGCTCCATCATCTGTTCGATGGACTTTTCCAGTTGTTCGATCTCCTGCCGGTTCATCCGCCTTCCCCTTTCCTCACGAAGCATCTTTCTCCACAGGGACGGGCGAGAAAAAGGTTTTGAGCGCTTGATACACATCGGCTTTGTCCCGGATGAGAATGCTCCGAAACTTCGGATCGCCGATGGCGCGGAAAGCGCTCATCAAGGTGGAGGGGCGCTGGTACTGATTGACTTCCCCGTAGCCGAAGATGTTGCACCGGTCGATCAACCGGCGCACCAACTGGACACAGCGGTCGTTATCCGACGACAAATTGTCGCCGTCGGAAAAGTGAATGGGATAGACGTTCCAACGCCGGACCGGGTACTCGCTGTCCACCAGCTCCAAAGCCAGTTGGTAGGCAGAGGAACAGATCGTTCCCCCGCTCTCTCCTTTGGTGAAAAACTCCGCCTCGCTGACCACCTTGGCCTCGGTGTGGTGAGCGATAAAGACGATCTCCACCTTTTGGTATTTCGTCCGCAAGAACCGGACCGTCCAGAAAAAAAAGGTCCGGGCCATATATTTTTCGAACACTCCCATCGAACCGGAAGTATCCATCATGGCCAGCACAACGGCATTGGAGGTGGGCTGTTCCACATCCTCCCAAGTCTTGTACCGCAAATCGTCCGGCGAAATGCGGTGGATCCCCGGTTGGCCCCGCATGGCGTTGCGCTTGAGGGTCTCGAGAATGGTCCGCTTCTTGTCGATGTTGGCGGACAGCCCCTTTTTCCGCACGTCGTTGAACCGAATGTCGGTCATCTCCATCTGCTCTTGTTCTTTGGGCAGCAAGTTGGGCAATTCAAGGTCCCGGAACAGGACGTCTTCGATTTCCTCCACCGAAACATCCGCCTCGTAATAGTCCACTCCCGGCTGATCCCCGGCCCCGGGCCCCGCTCCGTCCCCCGGGGCCGGCCGGGCCTCCCGGCCCAGCACATCCCCGACCTTGGCCTTCCCGTCTCCGGTGCCGGCGTGGGGGCGTTTCTCATAATTGAACCGGAACCTGTACTCGTCGAGGGAGCGGATGGGCACCTTCACAATTTGTTTGCCGTCGGTCATGATGATGCTTTCCTCGGTAATCAGATCCGCCAGATTTTGACGGATCGCCTCCCGCACCTTTTCCTGGTGGCGCTGTTGATCCTGAAAACCCTTGCGGTGCAGGGACCAGTCTTCCTTGGAAATGGTGAACGAACCCGGCGTCACGATACCTCCCCCCTCTGTGGCCCGGTCACCGGTTCAGCAAACTGCCGGTGTACCGCAAGAGTTCGTTGGCGCAAATCGAACAGTAGCCGTGTTCTTCGATGAGCCGCTTGGTGACTTCGTTGATCTTCTTCAACTGCTGGGCATCGGGCGTTTTCGTGGACGTGGTGATTTTCACCACATCCTTCAGGTCCGCGAACAACTTTTTCTCGATGGCCTCCCGGAGCCGCTCGTGGGAGTGGTATTCGAATTTGCGGCCCCGCCGGGCGTAGGTGGACATGCGGATCAAGATCTCCTCCCGGAACGCCTTTTTGGCGTTCTCCGAGATCCCGATTTGCTCCTCGATGGACCGCATCAGCTTTTCATCGGGATCGATCTCCTCCCCGGTAACGGGATCCCGAATTTTTTGCCAATTGCAGTACGCCTCCACGTTGTCCAGATAATTCTCGAACAGCGTTCGGGCCGATTCTTCATAGGAGTACACAAACGCCTTCTGCACCTCTTTTTTGGCCATCTCATCGTACTCTTTCCGGGCGACGGCGATGAAATTGAGGAGCCGCTCCCGGTCTTCTTTCGTGATCGAAGGATGCTGGTCCAGCCCGTCCTTTAAAGCGCGGAGGACATCCAGGGCGTTGATGCACGGGGTGTCCCGCCGGATGAGGGCGCTGGAGATGCGGTTGATGACGTACCGGGGATCGATGCCGGTCATCCCCTCGTCCGGCGCCTCCTGGCGCAATTCCTCGATGTCCTTCTCCTTGAAACCCTCCACGTTCTCTCCGTCGTACAGGCGCATTTTCTTCACGAGATCCATACCCTGTTTTTTGGACTCCCGCAATCGGGTCAACACCGAGAAAATCGCGGCGGTGCGCAGGGCGTGGGGCGCGATGTGGACGTCGCGCAAATCGCTCTGCCGCACCAGTTTCTCGTAGATCCGGACCTCGTCCGAAACCCGGAGATTGTAAGGAATGGGCATCACGATCATGCGGGACTGAAGGGCTTCGTTTTTTTTGTTGGCAATAAAAGCTTTATATTCGGTCTCATTGGTGTGCGCCACAATCATTTCGTCCGCCGAAATCAGGGCGAAACGGCCCGCTTTAAAATTTCCTTCCTGGGTCAGGGACAGGAGATGCCACAGGAATTTTTCGTCGCATTTAAGCATTTCTTGGAATTCCATGAGTCCGCGGTTCGCTTTGTTCAATTCCCCGTCGAACCGGTACGCCCGGGGATCCGACTCGGAGCCGTATTCGGAAATGGTGGAGAAATCGATGCTCCCGGTCAGGTCGGCAATGTCCTGGGATTTGGGATCCGACGGGCTGAAGGTGCCGATCCCGATCCGGTCGTCCTCGGAAAACAGCACCCGTTCCACGGGCACCTCTTCGACGCGATTGCCGTATTCCAATTGAACCCGAAGGCGGCAGGACGGGCACAGATTGCCTTCGATCTTCACGCCGAACTCCCGCTCGAATTCGGGGCGCAACTCCGGCGGAATGAGATGAAGCGGCTCCTCGTGCATCGGGCACCCTTTGATCCCGTACAGGGCCCCTTCGTCCGTCCGGGTGAACCGCTCCAATCCCCGCTTGAGCATCGTCACGATGGTGGATTTGCCCCCGCTGACGGGGCCCATCAGCAACAGAATCCGCTTTCGCACATCGAGGCGCTTGGCCGCCGAATGAAAATACTCCTCCACGAGGCGTTCGATGGCGGCGTCCAGTCCGAAAATCTCGGACTCGAAAAATTTATAATGTTTGCGGCCTTGTTCATCGGTGTACACACCGGCCGAAGCAATCATATGATAGATCCGCGCGTGTGCGGACTGGGCGACATGCGGTTTGGCCCGGACAATGTCGAGGTAGTCCCGGAACGTTCCCTCCCAACGGAGTTGCTCTTCGCGAGCCCGGTATTCCGACAGGCGGTTTAAGATGTCCATTTCGTCTCCCCCTTTTCATCGGGCTCTTGCCCCGGTTCCTCTCCGGAAGGGTTGCGATTTTGTAAAATATATTCGGGCCTGGTAGGATGATAGTACCGGTGCCACGGTCACCGGTCACAAGGGGACAGCGTCCCGCGTATTCCATTTATATGCACCTCTCAAGTGCCTGTTGCCTGATGTCGCGGAGGTGTCGTCGATTGGACCAGAACTGGATCACGTTGATCGCGGGGTTCCTGCTCCTGTCCCCCGTGCTCGTAGGTTTTTGGCGAGGACTTCCCTCTGAATTGGAATGGATGAAATACAGCGTCCGTTCCGCTCTGGGATCCGTCCAGTGGATTGCCGCGACCCTCGCGGCTTTGTGGATTTTGCGGACAATCGCGGCGGAAAATCCCTGGAACCTATCTCAGTTGGAGTGGCTGCGCCGCCAGCTCAACACCAACTTGATCTCCTGGGCCGCAGCCCTGCCGGTGACCGCCTTTCTCATCTCTTGGTTCCTGGACCTGTTCGTCCAGCCGCTGGCCGGCTTCGGGGTGAACGTGCTGCACCGGTTGCAGGGGTGGGCGGCGCGCCTGCCCAAGGGAATGAGCCGCCTTCTGGGGGCCCTGCTCCAGATTCCCCGGGGCATGTTGCACCTGTTGATTTTCGTGGCCGCCGTCCACCTGGTGTTGCCGTACATCCACGCCCCGTCGGTCGCCTTGATGGCCCAGCAGAGCCCTCTTTACCGGTGGGCAGACAATCGCGTCGTCGGGCCGCTGCTCTCCAGCCCCTTGGTCAAACGCCTGCCGGTGTTGGGAGAGCAGGCCGGCCGGTGGTTTGACGAACTCAGCCGGGAAGCGGCGAAAAGCAGTCCTCCCGCCGCCCGGGGATTTCTGACGTGGCAGACGCGCTTCCATTCCAATCCCGAAATCGACGCCCTCGCCCGAACCCTCGTGGAGGGGAGCCGCACCGATCGAGAAAAGGCGTACCGGCTGTACAAGTGGATCGGAGATCACATCGCCTACGATGAAGAAAAAGCGGCCCTGATCGAAGCGGGCCGCGTGCAGACGCTCTCTTTCGGGGCGGTGCCCACCTTTGAAAGCCGGAAAGGAGTCTGTTCCGATTATTCCTCCCTCATGGTCGCCATGGGGCGGGCCGTGGGACTCCGGGTGAAACAGGAATTCGGCCTGGCGGTCCTCCCCGACGGCACCGGAGGCCCCCATGCGTGGAATGTGGTATACCTGGCCGACGAACAAAAGTGGATCCCCTGCGACCCGACCTGGGAGCAGGCGGGAAATTACTTTGACAACCCGGATTTCTACGCGACGCACAAGCCGGAACATCAAGAAGGACCGTGAAGCGATTACCCCCGGGGAGGATATACTAAACCCGGGGGTGGTTGGTTTGGAGGACATCCGGAGGATCGCTCGAGAGGCCGCCGCCGGGCGGCCCGTCACGGTGCAGATGTTGTCCTATGGGGCCACCGTCAAAACGGACAACCTGCAGACGAGGGCAGACATCGCCGAGGCGCTGGAGCGGGCGGGCTACGCGGTGCAGCCGGTGTTTGCAGAAGGGGACGCCCTGGCGTACCACCTAAACGTCAGTTTGCCGGTGATGCATTGACCCGCCTAGTCGTGGATCACCACTTTTGTCCCGACGGGGATATTCTCGTAAAACCACTTGGCGTCTTCCATCGAGAGGCGAAGACAACCGTGGGAAGCTTTCTGGCCGAGTTTTTTCGCTTCCGATTCGATAATCCGGTGGTTTTCGTCCATGGGGACGCTGTGAAAGAGGAATTCTAGACCCTGGAATGCCACCCAGTACATCGCCCCCTCTTTGATCTGGGGGTTGTAGAACCACGTATCCCGGTAGGGAAGAATGTAAAACGTCCCCCGGGGCGTCGTGTTGTCGGGACTCGTATCCAGTCCCGACGAGGTCACCATTTCCCTCAGCACGCGGTCGCCGTCTTTGATGTACACCCGCTGCCGGGACAAATCGCAGTCGATCCAGAGGTTTTTCATGTTCTTCAGTTCGGCCATCGTCAGATCCGCCCGGGGAGGTGGGGCGGCGGAAGCGGAGCTTCCGGAACCGGTTTGAGGTGCAACACCGGGGGAATGGACCGCCGGATGGGCATCCAGCGGCTGCGCCGCACCTCCTCCGGGGCCTCCCGCCCCACATCCCGCCAACACCATCCCCAGCACCGCCGCCCCCCACCACGCCATCCCGCTTTTCATCCTCTTTCCCACTCCCGGTTGCCGACGTTTTCCTTCCGCAACAGCGTGTCCTTTCGCAAGTCCCTGCATCCGCAGTCCTCTTCCGGACCCGTTCGGCTCAGGGCCCTGAGGAGGATGCGCCCCACCGCTCTGGATTCCCGGAAGAACAACTCCCGCAACTCTTCGTGCTCCCAATCCCGCACCACGCCTTCGGCGTAGTTGACCACCAGATCCAACCGGGCGTAGCAGGCGCCGATTTCCCGGGCCAAGTACACCTCCGGGCACATGCTCTGCCCGATCACGTCCGCCCCCATCATCCGGAGGGCCTGCACCTCCGCCACGCTCTCAAAATGCCGGCCGTCGGTGTTGGCGTACACCGCGCGGTCGAACACCCGGCCCAGCCCCTCCTCTTCGGCGGCCTCCGCCAGCCGGCGCCGGCCGTAGGGGCAGGTGGGGCGCCGCATGATCAGGAGGTACGGCCCTCCCAGGCCCACGTCCTTGCGCATCGACTGGTCGATGTAATCGTGGGGGATGACGATGTCGCGCACCTTCAACAGGTGATTGCAGGCCCCCACGCCCCCTTCGGCGAAGATTTTCCGGACGCCGGCCTGCCGGAAGACCCAAAACAACTGTTGGGAGGCGACCCCCCGGGGAACGCCTTCCTCCGGCCGCCACCCGTGCATTTTAACCGTCCACACGCGTTTGTCCCCGAGGCGAAACAACTTCATCTCCGGCCCGGTTCCGTAGGGGGTTTCAAACCGCACGCCGGCTTTCAGCACTTCGACGCCGTCGAAGCCGACGTCTTCGGGAAAATGAATCGAAAAGGTGCTCGACCCGCCTATGATGGCATAATCCGCCGGATCCACGCGCTCCCCCATGGCCTTCCCTCCTTCTTTTGGCGCGTCAAACCAATCCCGGAAACCCGTTTTGCCGCAGCGCCTCGAACAAGACCAGCGCTACGGAGTTGGACAGGTTCAGCGAGCGGGCTTCGGGGCGGATCGGAATCCGCACCGTCTGATCCCGAAACCGCGCCAGCAGGTCTTCCGGCAACCCCCGGGTCTCCTTGCCGAACACGAGAAAATCGCCGGCCCGGTACCGGATGTCGGCATAGGACCGGACGCCCTTGGTACTGAAATAAAAAAAACGCCCTTCGGGGTATTTCTCCAAGAGTTCCTCAAAATGATCGTGATACTCAATGTCTACGAGATGCCAATAATCGAGTCCCGCCCTTTTGAGATCCCGGTCTTCCACCGAGAATCCGAGGGGCCGCACCAAATGCAGCTTGGTTCCCGTGGCGGCGCAGGTTCGCGCCACATTCCCGGTGTTCGGCGGGATTTCCGGTTCCACCAACACGATGTGAAAGCGACGATCCGACATCGGTTCCCTCCTCGCCCGTCGCGCCGGATCCAGGTAATTCCTGAGAGACATCACGCCAACGAGGCCGGGGGCCAACGTTTCGGAAGCCGGACCGTAAACCGGCTCCCGCGGCCGGGTGCACTCTGGACTTCCACCCGGCCTCCGTGCAGTTGAACGATGTGCTTGACGATCGCCAGCCCGAGACCGGTCCCCCCGGTGCTCCGCGCCCGGGCCTTGTCGACCCGGTAGAATCGCTCGAACACGCGTTCCTGGTCCTCCGGCGGAATACCGATTCCCGTGTCGGAGACCTCGATCTTCACTTCCTGGTCCGAACCCGAGACGGACACGTGAATCTTCCCGCCGGAGGGGGTGTATTTGATCGCGTTGTCGATGAGATTGCTCAACACCTGCCGCAGCCGGTCCGGATCCACTTCGGCCGAGCAGTCGCCTTGGGCTTCCGCGGACAAGAAAGACCCGGCCGTTTCGGCCAGATACATGTAGTCCTCCGCCACTTCCCTGGCCAATAGCCCCACGTCCACCGGCACCCGGTTCAGGGATACCGAATGGGATTCGAGGCGGGACAGGTCCAACAGGTCGCGGACCAGCCGTTCCAGGCGCCGGGCCTCCCGGTCGATCAGATCGAGGAAGCGACGCTGTTCCTCTTGATCCAACTCCTCCTCCACCAAGGTCTCCGTCAATCCCCGAATCGCCGTGACCGGGGTCTTGAGTTCGTGAGAGACATTGGTGACAAACTCCCGCCGCACCTGCTCCAGCCTCCGGCGTTCGGTCACGTCGTGAACAATGATCACCGCTCCCCCGCTCCCGGCCCCCGGACCCTTGTGAATCGGCTCGACATACGCCTCCACCAGCCGGCCGCCTCCGGGGCCGAAAACCCCCTCGTACCGGTCCCCGACCCCTTCCCGCAGAGCCCGGTCAATGATCGCATAAAGGGGATAGAGGGCGGCGACCCCCCAAAACCGGCGGCCGATCACCCGCTCCTCCCCGAGGAACTCCGCCATGGCCGGATTCAACAACTCCACCCGGCCCCGGTCGTCCAGCGCCATGACCCCGCTGACCAGGTGCCGGAGTACGACCTCCAGGCGGTCCTTTTCCAAATACAATTTGTCGACGCTCACCGCCAATTCCTCGGAAGAACGCTGGAGAGCGCCGGCCATGTCGAGAAGCGAAGAAGCAAACCGGCCCAATTCGTCCCGCCGGGACCAAGACAGGGCGCGAAACCGGCCCCTCGCCCAGTCGGCGACCGCCTCTTCGAGCATTTTCAGACCGTTGCGCAGATCCCGGGCCACCAGTGCGGACCACAGCAGACCTGCGGCCGCGCTGGACAACAAGCCGATCAGCCACGGCCACCAAGCGCCGAAGGGTTTCACCACCTGAGCCATGGGGGTCTGCAACCAGACGGCCCCTTCCACCCTGTCCCCGATCCGCACCGGCGCCGCCGCCCGAACGAACAGGCGGCCGTCGGGCGCTTGGAACACCTCCGCAGCCACCGCCCCGGCGAGGGCTTGTTCCGCCTCCTCTCCGGGGCCCTCCGGCCGGGGTGCGGAAAAATCGGGAGAAACCGCCGATGTGACAGGCGATTTGTCCCGGCCCAACACCCGGCACTCCCCGCCGAGTAAGACGGCTGTCCGTTCCGCCCAGCCCGCGAGCCTCATCCGATCGGCCCACCGCGCCTCGGCGTCCGCCGCCGCCAGCACCGCTTCCCGGCCGGCGATCCTCCGGACCTCCTCCGCCGATTGCCGGATCTCGCCCCGGGCCACCAACAACCCCGTCCACAGGGAGGCTCCCGCGGCTGCGACCGTGCCCAAGACGACAATCCGGCGGCTCAACGAACCTCCCATTCCGCTTTCCCTCCGAACCCGTAACCGACGCCCCGCACCGTGGTGATGTACCGGGGTTTCCGCGGATCTTCCTCAATCTTGTCCCGGAGATGGCTCACCATCACGTCCACAATCCGCGTGTCCCCCGCATACGTATAACCCCACACCCGGTCGAGCAGTTCGTCCCGGGTCCACACCCGGCCTGGCTTCGACGCCATCACGACCAACAGGGAAAACTCTCGCGGCGTGAGCTGAACCGGGCGCCCCGCGATTTCCACCCGGTGCTCCTGGGGCCAGATGGCGATCTCGCCCACCCGTATGACCCCCTCCGAGGCGGTTCCCTCCCGGGGCACCGCCCGAGCCCGCCTGAGCACCGCCCTCACCCGGGATACCAACTCCCGGGGGAGAAAGGGTTTCGTCACGTAATCGTCGCCCCCGAGATCCAGCCCCAACACCCGGTCCACCTCGTCGTCCCTCGCGGTGAGAAAAATCACGGGCAACTCGATGCCGTCCTCTCGCCACCGCCGGCAGAGGCTCAGGCCGTCCATCCCGGGCAACATGACGTCCAGCACGACCAAATCGACGCCGCCGGCCCGCACCAAACGGTCCGCCTCTTCCCCGTCTTGAGCCGTCTTCACCGAGTAGCCCGCCTTCTTCAAATGCCAGGCCACCAGTTCGACGATGGAAGGTTCGTCGTCCACGACCAGCACGTGACCCATCGGTTCCCTTCTCCCCCGCTCACGGCTTCCGCCTTTGCCCCTAGTGTACCACAAGGCGGGCACGACGGGCTCCGGGTCCTACCTCCCTTGCGCCCCCCTGTCTCGCAACAGCAAGCGGGCGAAGATGTTGATGAACAGCACCAGCAACACCAAGGTCAGCGCCCCCGTCCAAGCCTGCTGCTGCCAGCTCGGATAGGGCGAGATGGCGTAAACGAACACCTGGAGCGGCACCGCCGCGATCGGTTTAAAAATGCTGGTCGGCCAAAACCCGCTGCCGAAGGCGGTGACGATCAGGGGGGCGGTCTCTCCCATCACCCGGGCCACGCTGAGCATGACACCGGTGAGTATGCCCTTGCGGGCGGCCGGCATCACCACCCGCCAGACCGTTTGGGCCCAAGTCGCCCCCAGCGCCAGGGAGGCCTCCCGGAGCGTGTGGGGGACCATCCGCAACATTTGTTCGGTGCTGCGGGCCACCGTCGGCATCATGAGAACCGCCAGGGCCAGCCCGCCCGACAGGGCGGAAAATCCCCGCATCGGCACCACCACCAGGCTGTAGATGAACAAACCCACCACGATGGACGGCGCTCCCGAAAGGATGTCGGCCACCCACCGGACTAAGGCGCCGAACCGGCCGCGCCCCCATTCAGACAGAAAAATGCCCGTCCCGATCCCGAGGGGAACGCTGACGAGGGTGGCGATGGACACGAGAATCAACGACCCCAGAATGGCATTGCCCATCCCGCCGCCGGGAACCCCCACCGGTGCGGGCAAGCTCGTCAAAAACGTCCAAGACAGGCCGGGCAAACCTTGCTTCACCACATAGATCAACACGTGAAAGAGAGGGATGACCGCCAACACGACCATCAGCGCGAAGACGACCGCCGCGAGGGCGTTGACGATTTTTCTTCGATGCAATCCGGTCACCGGCTCATTCCTCCCTTCCGGCCCGAGCCATCAACCGGACCACCATCCACCGGGACAACAGGCTGAACAAGGCGGTCACCAAAAACAGGACCAGTCCGATTTCCGACAGGGCGGCGATGTGGACCTCCGAAGTGGCCTCCGTGAACTCGTTGGCGATGACGCTGGCCATGCTGTGTCCGGGAGCAAAGAGGGACACGGAAATATCCGGCCGGTTGCCGATCACCATCGTCACGGCCATGGTTTCTCCCAGCGCCCGACCCAAACCGAGCATCAGCGCTCCGATGACCCCCGGCCACGAGTACGGCAACACAATCGTGCGAATCATCTCCCAGTGGGTGGCCCCCAAAGCCAGCGCGCCCTCCTTCAGGGGGGCCGGCACCACCGCCATGACGTCCCGGGACAGGGAGGCCACCGTCGGCAGAATCATGATCGCCAGAATAAAGCTGGCCGCCAACAGGCCGACCCCCAATTGCGGCCCTTGAAACAAGGGCAAGAATCCGAAGTGCTCCGCCAACCAAGGCTCCACCCGGCTCCTCAGCCAGGGGGCCACTACAAAAATGCCCCACAAACCGTAAACGACACTGGGAATGGCGGCCAGCAATTCAATGAGAAACCCCGTCACCGAAGCGATCCAGCCTTTGACGTACTGGGTCAGAAAGACGGCGGACCCGATCCCGACAAAAATCACCATAAACAGAGCGAGAAACGACGTCACCAAAGTTCCGTACAAAAACGGCAGGGCTCCGAACTCGTTGTCCACCGGATCCCACATCCGGCTGACGAAAAAGCCGAGTCCGAACGCTTGGAATGCCGGGGCCGCCTGTATGCTGAGCAACACGACGAGGGCCGCGGCGACGACCAAGACGGACCCCGCCATCGCCGCCACCCCGACAATAAACCAAGTATCCGCCCGCCGCCAGACCGACGAAGATTTACCCACCGCTCGCCATCCTTTCAAGGGGCTCCCGGCACGGCGGCCGGAAGCTCACAGGTTCAAATCCCGGCGTTCGCCGGTCACCATATAGATCGTCCACTCGCCGATGTTGGTGATGTGATCCGCAATGCGCTCCAGACTCTGGGCCACGAACAGGAGTTGAGTGCCCTGTCGGATGGTCTTCGGATTCTCGATCATGATCACCAGAAGTTCCCGGAAAATTTGACTGTACAGGTGATCCACCTCGTCGTCCCGTTCGGCCAAGGTCTCGGCCAGCTGCGCATCTCCTTCGACGAAGGCCCGGAGTCCTATGCTCAACATATCCTGGACAATTTCCGAAAGCCGGGGAATGTCGAGGAGCGGTTTGATCAGCGTTTCTCCGGACAGCTTCAGGGCGGTGCGGGCGATCTCCACCGCGTGATCCCCCATCCGCTCCAGATCGGTCACGATTTTGAGAGCCGTGCCGATCGTCCGCAAGTCCCTGGCCATCGGCTGTTGCAGAGCAATCAGGCGAAGACACCGGTTTTCGATGTCCACCTGGATCTCGTCCAACCGGTCGTCGCGCTCCACCACCTGTTCCGCCAGGGCGGTATCCAAGTTTTTCAGCGCCGTCACACTGTCCTGGATCGCCCGGCTCACCAGGGCTCCCATGGCCAAAAGGTCTTGTTCCAGCCGCTCCAACTCTTCGTGGAACCCGCTGCGCGTGTCCAAGGCGGACCCTCCTTATCCGAAGCGGCCGGTGATATAATCCTCCGTCCGCTTGTCTTTCGGTTTTGTAAACAATTCGGCCGTCGCATTGAATTCTACCAGTTCCCCGTTCAGAAAAAACGCGGTATAATCCGAAACCCGCGCTGCCTGTTGCATGTTGTGGGTCACGATGACGATCGTGTACGTTTCTTTTAAATCGGCGATCAACTCTTCAATTCGCAACGTGGAGATGGGGTCGAGGGCCGAAGTCGGCTCGTCCATCAGCACCACTTCCGGCTCCACCGCCAACAACCGGGCAATACAGAGGCGTTGCTGCTGGCCCCCCGACAGGCCGAGGGCGGGTTGGTGCAGCCGGTCCTTCACCTCGTCCCACAGGGCCGCCCGCCGCAGACTGTTTTCCACGATTTCGTCCAGCTTGCGGCGGTTGCGCAGGCCGTGAATCCGGGGGCCGTACGCCACATTGTCGTAGACGGACATCGGAAAAGGGTTCGGCCGCTGAAACACCATCCCCACTCGCTTGCGCAGATCGACCACATCGATCCAGGGACTGTAGATGTCTGTCCCGTCGATCCGGACCGTTCCCGAAATGCGAACGCCGGCAATGAGATCGTTCATCCGGTTGAGGGTCCGCAAAAAAGTCGATTTGCCGCATCCCGAGGGGCCGATCAGGGCGGTGACCGCCCGAGCGGGCACCGACATGGAGACGCCGAACAGAGCTTGCTGTTTCCCGTAGAACAAGTCCAGATTTTCGACGTCGATTTTCACCGTTTGATCCGCGCCCACATCCGGCATAGTGCCCATTCTTCTTCTCCTCCCCGTGACACATCGGTTTTAGTCTAGCGAACCAACGTAAACGAATGATAAATAGAAATTTAACCTTCTGTAAATCGGCCTTTACCGACGATCCATACAAATCTCACAAGAAAGCAACATAGGACCTTTACAATGAAACCGGATCCTGTTGCAGGGGAGGCATGGCGGGTGGAGAAGATTCTGCTGGTTGACGACGAAGAATCGATCCTGACCGTTTTACAATTTCACCTCGAAAAGGCCGGTTATCTGACGGAAACGGCGACCCACCCCGAAGAGGTGTTCCGGCGGATCCGCGAAGGCGATCCCATCGACCTGATCGTACTGGACCATATGCTGCCGGACATGAGCGGGCTGGACGTATGTAAAATTCTTCGCCAAGAAGGGATCGGCATCCCGATTATCTTTTTGACGGCCCTCGACGACGAAGTGGAACGGGTGCTCTGCCTCGAAATGGGGGCCGACGATTACATCACCAAGCCGTTTCGCCCAAGGGAGCTGGCCGCCCGCATCCGCGCCGTCCTCCGCCGGTACCAGCGGTCGGACGGAACGGATAAAAAAACGCCCGACGTCCTTCACGTCGGGCCGGTGGTCATCGACATCGAAAAACATACGGTCACGGTCTTCGGGCGGGAGGTGTCGCTGACCCTTAAGGAATTTCAACTCCTTCAGCATTTGGCCGAACATGCCGACAAAGTCGTCACCCGCGACACCCTGCTCGACCATATCTGGGGTTTCAAATACACCGGAGACACCCGGGTGGTCGACGTCCACATCAGCCACCTCCGGGACAAAATCGAACCCGATCCGTCCTCTCCCCAGTTGATCAAGACGGTGCGAGGCGTCGGATACAAATTGGTGACCGACCCGGGGAGGCGGGAGGGGGAAGCTCCCAAACCTCCGGAGTCCCCTTGAGGCCCAGCGGCTCTCCGGCCTCCCCGGATCACGCGCCCCGGGCGGCCGCGGGCTCCCGGCCTTCCGGTCCATAGGCCGCTTCCGGATCCTCGGGATCGGGCCGGCCGGCTTCCGCGCCGCCGGGTTCCTCCACTTCCCCTTCGGCTCCCTTTTCTTCAACTTCTTCAACTGCTTCAATTCCCGTCTGATCTCGCTGATCCCGTTCCGTTCCGTTGCCGGCTGCGGTCCAAAAGGCGACGACATCGAGGAGATCCGCCCCCAGAGCCCCGAGCCGGTCCATTTCGGCCCGCAGTTCCGAAAACAGCTTTCTCTGTTCCGCAAACCCCGCGGACAATTCCTCCGTCGCCGCCGAAGTCTCCCGGGCGATCTCCAGAACCCGCTGCATTTCCTCCACGGTGGATTCCCGCATTTCCGCCATCCGGTCGCGACTGGACGACATTTCCTTCGCCTGGATTTCGATTTCGGCCACCGCCCGGGCCACTTGCCCAAACGCCTCTCCGGCCCGGCGGGCAGCCGCCGCGCCGTCTTCGAGGCCGCTCCGGATCTGCTCCATCGCCTTGCGCGCCTCCAAAGCGTCGCCCGCCACCTGAAGGGCCCTCCCCTCGATCTGGCCCGCACTGTTCCGGCTCAACTCCGCCAGCCGGCGGATCTCGGCGGCCACCACCGCAAACCCGCGGCCCGCTTCGCCGGCCCGTGCCGCTTCGATTCCCGCGTTGAGGGCGAGCAACTCCGTACGGTTGGCCAACATCCGCACGACGCTCACCGCGTCCTGGATGACCGTGCTGTGATCCGCGAGAAGCCCTACCCGCTCACCGGCTTCCCGCATTTTCGGCTCCAATTCCTCCCATTCCCGCCACCATCCCTCCATGGACCGCCCCGCTTCTTCGGCCACCGCCCGGGCTCGGCTGGAGCTGCTCAGCATCCGGTTGAACTGGCGCTCCCACTCTTTCAACAGGCCGTCGAGATCCGACAGCTGCCGGTCCGCCTCTTCCGCCTGGGCGGCCTGCCGGTTCGCTCCGGCGGCGATCCCGTCCGTGGAAACGGACAGATCCCCGGCCAACCGCTCGGCCCGGTCGGTCCGCTCGGTCACCCTTCCGATGGCGTCGCCGAGGGTCCCGGAGGCCACTTGCAACTGCTCGGTCACCCGTTTCAGCCGGTCCACCATGAGCAAATATCCCCTGGCCAGATCCCCGACCTCGTCTCGCCGGGCGGCGGAACGGTTCATTTGGCGCATTGCCTCTTCCGGCAGGCTCAAATTTCCCCTGGCCACCCGCCGGATTCCGCGGGCGGCCGTGCGAATCGGCCGGGCCAGGCGTCCCGCCACCAGGGAACTCACAACGGCGGACACGACCAGCAGAATGCCCGTCAGGAGCAGGAGCGTCCTGGCCAACACCAGTCCCCCCCGGCGGAGGTCCTCCAGATCTCCCCCCGCCGCGATGATCCATCCCCAGTCGGAGAGCGTGTCATAGGCGGCAAGCCGCTCGGAACGCTGGCCGTCGCGAGAGCCGGGCCACTCGTAAACAACGGCCCCGCGACCTTTTTCCATCATTTCGCGGACAAAAGCCCGGTCCGCCAGGGATTGACCTTGAACTTCCGGGTGGACCACGGCCGCGCCGGCGTTTGGTCCGCTTTGCTGGATTACAAAGGCGTAACCCCGTTCGCCGATGCGCACGTTCCGCACCGCGTCCGCCAGCCGGTCCATATACGGCTGCAGAGAAACCTCGATGCAGACCGCCCCCACCACCTGTCCGCGATCGTCCGCGAGGGGCATGTCATAGACTTGATAAAGTTTTCCTTCGATAGGAAGTACCCCCAGGAAATACGATCCCCTGGCCAGTTCGCGGGTCTCTGCATCGGCCAGGGGCACTTGGCCGACGGTCCGCCCGTTCGCATCCCGCAGCGAGGTGGCCGTGCGGACGAAAGAATCTCCCCGGCGTACGGCCACGCTGACATCCGTGCCCGTCAGTTGCATCAAGCGGGACAACACCTGCTCGTCCCCGTCGATCCGGCGAGTCCCGAAGTAGAGGCCGTCTTCCCGAGCGGCGGGCGACCCGTATTCGGCCCGCCACTGGGACAGCATATAACTCACCTGTTGATACCCCTGATTCGCCCGCTGAACGGCGACACTTTGCAGTTCTTTTCCGAACTGGGTCAGGAGGGTGACGATCTGTTCCATTTCCTCCCGGGCACGCCTCTCCGTATCCTGTTGGACCAACAGGGTCGCCAGCACGCCCAGCAGACCGAACGACACCAGCAACAGGACGCCGGTGACCGCGGCGAACTGCCGGCCGATCGACATGCGGCCTCTGATCCTCACGGGGACCACCTCGAATGAAAAGTATGAAACCAAAACAAAGGGATAAAAAAAGCGGACGGGTCCGTCCTCCGGCCCGCCGCCCGGTCCCGCCCGCCTTTGAGCCGCAGGATCGCCTTCATTGCAGGAGCGGTTTCCCGCCCGAGCGGATCTCCTTCAGCAATCCCACGGCCAATTCTTGGATGTTCTGCGGCAGAGGAGCATATTGGATGCTGGTCGCCAGCTTCTGCCCGTCCGTGACGACATACTTCATGACCTCGAGCAAGGCTTTGCCTTTCGTCGCGTCCGGTTGATCTTTCCACAACAGGACCCACGTATATCCGGCGATCGGATAGCTGCCTTCCCCGTCGGCGTTGACGATGGAGAAGCGTTCCGCGCTGACGTTGGGGAACTGGGAAGCCGCCGTGGTCACCGACTCGAGGGTCGGGGACACGAACTTGCCGGCCTTGTTCTGCAGCGCCGCGTAGCTCATCTTGGTCTCCAAGGCGTAGGCCAATTCCACGTAACCGATGGCCCCGGGGGTCTGTTTAATCTGGCCGGCCACCCCTTCATTGCCCTTGGCGCCGACGCCGCCCGGCCAGTTCACCGACTTGCCGACTCCGACGCTGCTTTTCCACTCGGGGCTGACCACGCTCAGATAGTCGGTCACGATGTAGTTGGTGCCGCTGGCGTCCGACCGGTGCACCGTGACGATGTCCATCGCCGGAAGCTTGACGTCGGGATTGAGGGATTGAATCGCAGGATCATTCCATTTTTTGATTTTCCCCATGAAAATCTTTACGAGCACATCGGGCGTCAGCTTCAGCTGCTGGTTCACATCGGGCAGGTTGTACGCAATCGCCACACCGCCGAGGGCGACCGGAATCTGGACGACGTCTCCCCCCGCCTCCTTGGCTTTGGCGTATTCATCCTTGTTCAAGGGAACGTCCGAAGCCCCGAAGTCCACCGTTTTCTGGGTAAATTGCTGGATACCGGCCCCACTTCCCACCGACTGGTAGTTGACTTCGACATTGGGATGGGACTTTTTATATTCCGCAAAGGCTTTCGAAAAATACGGATAAACAAAGCTCGACCCGGCTCCCGTCAGGCGGACGGCCTGCCCCGCATTTTGGGCCCCCTGGTCCTTTGCCGCGTCGGACGGCGCCGTGCCGCTGCCGCACCCCGCGAGCAAAGCGGCCGCCAGGGCCACCGCTCCAAAAGGTTTCCAAACCCGTCTGGCCATGTGCATGCTGTGCGCTCCTCCTTGTCTTCATTTCGTAATTCAGTATAGTAGCGGGGTTTAAACGTACGGTGAATCGATCTTAAAACTTATGTAAATAACACCAATACAATCTTGACATTCCCCGCGCGGCCAGGAGGCGAAAAATGCGGCCTCAACCCGGGCGATCGCCGGGAAGAGCGCCGCGATTTTTGATAGAATACACCACCGAGAGGAGGGACTGTACCGGTGAGCGAAACCCCGACAACCCCCGCCTTTCCCTGGCGGAGAGTGTTTGTCTCCTTCGCGGTTTTAATCCTGTTCGCGATTTCCCTGCAATCGGCTTCGGAACTCATCAACAGCCGGCTCATTCCGGCTCCGTACCAAAATCTGTTCGCCACCGGGGCGGCGGTGGTGTGGGTGATCGCCGGACTGATCCTGGTCAACCGCATGCGCCACGCGCTCATGCGGCTGGTCTTCCGCACCCCGCGGCACGCCAGCCTGTGGAACCTCGGCATCAACGTGCTGACCGGGATCGGCTACCTGTTTGTGGTGATCTTCAGCCTGCGCATGCTCAATACCTCCATGAGCAGCCTGCTCGTGAGCGGGGCCGTCACCGGCGTCGTCGTCGGCATCGCCGCCCAGTCCACCCTGTCCAATCTGCTGGCCGGACTGGTGATTATGACCCTCCGGCCGTTCTCCCTCGGCCAGCGCATCACCTGCCGGTCCTGGATGTTCGGCGGCGTGGAGTACAGCGGCCTGGTGACGGAGTTGAACCTGTTTTACACGATTCTCCAGGACGGAGAGATCCTGCGGGTGATTCCCAACTCCGCCGCCGTCATCGCCACGATCACCGTCCACTCGGCCGAGGCGGAGTCGGCCACCTATACCGTGGCGTTGCCCTACGAATGCCCGGCGGAACAGGTGGAAGCCAAACTGCGGGAGTTGGCCGGACCGGAGGCGTCGGCTTGGGTGGAAACGTTCGACAAAGAGGCGGTCCAGTACCGGGTGAGGGTCCCGGTCTCCCGGGTCGACGCCCTCCGCCGCTTGGTGTTGTGGGCGAAAGACGCCGGAGAGACCGCCGTCGCAAAAACTGGAGAAGAGCCAAATCCGTCATGATGTTTCAATTCGCCGTTCGCATCGCCCTGTTCTTCTTGGCCTGGGCGGCGGTCCTGGCCCCCGCTTCGGGAGCGCGGGACCTTTTCGAAACGCCGCTGTCCGTTTTGATCCTGGCCCTCCTCCTGGGGAGCGCCTCGGCCGCCCTCTGGACGGCCCGGGCTCGCCAAAGGAGGAACAGGCGAAAACGCCGCCGGTCCCCGGACCGGAGATCCGGACGCCGCGGCAAACATTCGCCGACCACAAGCAACCGGAAAAAGAGAGACAAAAAATAGCGTTCTAGAGGTTTCCGGCGTCTGCACCCCCGAGCATCCTGAAAGAGTCCTCGTTCTAGCCGAAATAGGTTTGGAGGGCTTCCTCGGGGGTGTAGATCTTCACCCCGTCGAGCACCCGGTTCCGCGCGCCGGGATCGGCCCACAGTCCCTCATCCCGCCAGAGAGACACCCCCCGCGTCACGAGGGTCGCCGAAATCCGGCGGGCAACCCCGGCGGCCAAGGCGTCGAGCCACGGCAGGGGAACCGCCGCGTCCCGGTCCCAAGCCCCTTTCAGCAGGCCCGCCTCCTGGGCGACCGCCCGGGTGATGTCGATGACCGAAAAGGCCTGCACCGCCCGGAGACAGCGGTGGAGGCGATTCCGGCCGGACTCGCCGTCCTCTCCGTCCACCAGAGCCCAGTGGGCGGCAATCTCCCCCCAGGTCAAGGCGGTGACGCATCCCAGAACCGAGGGATCCTCCGCCGCCGCCTGGAGAAGCGCCCCGCAGGTTTCCGCATCCACGTCCTTTTCAAAAATCGACAAGAAAAGATCCGTATCAAACAGCAACCGAACCCGCGCCGGCTTTTCCCCGGCGTCAAATCCGCCCCGATCCATCCCGCATCCTCCTCCAAACCTCCAGACAAGACCGGCCGAACCGCCGGACGGAGGCTCTTTCCAGCACCCCGGCGACATCTTCCGGGAACTGACCGGCCCGGCCGCCCGGGACCTCCCACTGGTACAGCGGCCGAACCCAGATTTCCCCCGTCTCCGGCCGCGTACCGACTTCCAGCCCCCGAACTCCCGGCAACAGGGGAATGTGTCGGATCTCGGTTTCCATGCTGCTGACGCTCCTTTCGGGCCGTTGGTCTCCGGTGATGTATATACCAAAAAGGGAAGTGCCTTCCAGCACTTCCCTCGAATCCGGGCGCTTCAAGCGTGAACCAATTGGCGCAACACCGTTTGAAGAATCCCGCCGTTGCGATAGTACTCGATCTCCACCACGGAGTCGAGGCGAACCAGCGCGTCGAACACGACGCGGCTGCCGTCCTCCCGGGTCGCCGTGACCTTCACCGTGGACAGAGGCTGGATGTCGTCGGACAGCCCTTCAATGTCGAAGGTCTCCCGCCCCGTCAATCCGAGGCTCTTCCAGCTCTGCCCATCCGTGAACTGCAGCGGCAGGACGCCCATCCCCACGAGGTTCGACCGGTGGATCCGCTCGAAGCTCTCCGCGAGAACCGCCTTGACGCCCAAGAGCATGGTTCCCTTCGCCGCCCAGTCGCGGGAGCTTCCGGTGCCGTACTCCTTGCCGGCCACCACGAGCAGCGGAGTCCCGTCGGCCTTGTATTTCATCGCCGCGTCGTAGATCGGCATGATCTCCCCGCTCGGCAGGTACACCGTCTGACCGCCTTCGGTCCCCGGCGCCAGCTGGTTGCGGATGCGGATGTTCGCGAAGGTGCCCCGCATCATCACCTCATGATTTCCGCGCCGCGATCCGTAGGAGTTGAAGTCCTTCCGTTCGACCCCGCGTTCCATCAAATACTTGGCCGCGGGAGAATCGGGGGCGATGCTGCCCGCCGGGGAAATGTGGTCCGTGGTCACGGAATCCCCCAGAAGCGCGAGCACCCGGGCACCCCGGATGTCTTCGATCCGCCCCGCCTCCCGGCTCAAATTGGCAAAGAAAGGAGGCTCTTGAATATAGGTGGACCTGGGATCGAATTCGTAAATCTCCCCTTCGGGCGTGGGGAGGGAATTCCACCGTTCATTGGCGGTAAAGACCTGCGCATACTCGCCGGCGAACAACTCCGCCGTGATCGCCTCTCCAATGGCCGCCTGCACTTCTTCGGACGAGGGCCAAATATCCTTGAGGTATACGGGACGCCCTTCGGGGTCGTAACCGACGGGTTCTTTGGTCAAGTCGATGTCCACCGTGCCGGCGAGGGCATAGGCGATCACCAGGGGCGGGGAAGCCAAGTAGTTCGCCCGCACCAGCGGATGAATCCGGCCTTCGAAGTTCCGGTTTCCGCTCAGTACCGAGGCCACCGTCAAGTCGCCCTCTTGGATCGCTTTGGCCACTTCATCGTCGAGGGGTCCGCTGTTGCCGATACACGTGGTGCAACCGTACCCGACCACGGCAAATCCCAGTTGCTCCAGCGCCGGCAGCAGGCCCGCCCGCTTCAGGTAGGCGGTGACGACCCGCGAACCCGGAGCCAGGGAACTCTTGACATAGCGCGGTTTGCGCAGCCCCCGTTCCACCGCCTTTTTCGCCAGCAATCCGGCTCCGATCATGACCGACGGGTTGGACGTGTTCGTGCAGCTGGTAATGGCGGCGATAACCACCGCGCCGGTGCGAAGGGTCTCTTTCGTCCCGTCGGCATACACCACTTCCACCGCTTTCTTCAACCCTTCGGGTCCGAGGCCAAATCCCCCTTGGTCCACGGGCGACTCGACCGCTTTTTCAAAGGAGGCTTTGAGATCGGAGACTTCCACCTTGTCCTGGGGGCGGCGAGGACCGGCCAAGGTGGGCCGAACGGTCGACAAATCCAGTTCCACCGTGTCGCTGAACACCGGCTCCGGCGCCTCGTCGGTGCGGAAGAGCCCCTGGGCCTTGAGGTAGGCTTCCGCCACGGCGATGTCTTCTTCTTTCCGGCCGGTCAAGCGCAGGTAGTCGAGCGTCTGGGCGTCTACCGGGAAAAAGCCCATCGTCGCCCCGTATTCCGGAGCCATATTCGCCACCGTCGCCCGGTCGGCGATGGAAATCGACGAAAGCCCGGGACCGTAAAATTCGACGAACTTGCCGACCACGCCCTTTTTCCGCAGAATGTTCGTCACCGTCAGGGCAAGGTCCGTCGCCGTCGATCCCTCGGGCAACCGGCCGGTCAGCCGGAATCCAATGACTTCCGGAATCAGGAAATAAAGGGGTTGTCCCAGCATGCCCGCTTCCGCTTCGATGCCGCCGACTCCCCAGCCGAGGACGCCGAGACCGTTGATCATCGTGGTATGGGAGTCGGTTCCCACGAGGGAATCCGGGAACACCACCGTTTCGCCCCCCTCGTCCCTGCGGGCCACTACAGAGGCGAGGTATTCGAGGTTCACCTGGTGCACAATGCCCGTCGCCGGCGGAACCACGCGGAAATTGCGGAACGCCCCCTGAGCCCAGCGGAGAAAACGGTACCGCTCCTCGTTGCGCTGAAACTCCAGTTCCATATTTTGTTCGAGCGCCTCCGGCGTGCCGTACCGGTCCACCTGCACCGAGTGGTCGATGACCAGATCCACCGGCACGAGGGGATTGATCTTCTTCGGATCCCCGCCCATCTCCTTGACGGTGCGGCGCATCGCCGCCAGGTCCACCACCGCCGGCACGCCCGTAAAGTCTTGCAACACGATCCGGGCCGGCTTAAACGGCACTTCGACCGGACGGCGGTGAGATTCAATCCAGTTGGCGAGCTTCTCCACGTGTTCCTTGGTCACCGCCACCCCGTCGACCTGCCGCAAAGCCGCCTCCAACAACACCCGAATCGAATACGGGAGCCGCGAGACCGGACCGATTCCCTGCTCTTCTAAAGCCGGTAAGCTATAATACACGTAGGAACGGTCCCCGACCCTGAGGGTTCGCCGCGTCGAAAATACGTCTTGTCCTGCCATCGCTTCGCACCTCACCGTTTTCGTGATCGGTCTCCAGTCGTACAACAGCTATAGTTTATCGCATTTCCCCCCGTTCGTGAATGTCTTTTTCCTCGACCGTCAAAAAGCCGGTTGAGACCGCATCGGCGGACGGCGGGAAGGGCGTCCACCGGCGCCTCACATCGCCGTAAGATGTATAATAGAGACTGTAAATCTCCACAGTTCTGAGGGGAACCATGAGAGAACACATCGAACATGTCCTCCGCTTCCGACAGCCGGGGGTTCTGGGAAGGGAAAACATGGTTCAAGCGGCGGTGGCGGTGCCCCTGGCGGAATGCGACGGAAAACTCCACGTCCTGTTCGAAGTCCGGGCCAAACACCTCCACCGCCAACCGGGAGAAATCTGTTTTCCGGGTGGACGGTTGGAACCGGGCGATCGCCATCCCGCCGACGCCGCCGTCCGGGAGACGTGCGAAGAGTTGGGCTTGTCCCCGGGGGACGTCCAACTTTTGGGACCGCTGGATGTTCTGGTGAACCCGTGGAGGACGGTCATCTATCCCTTCGTGTGCCAGGTCGATCCATCGCGAATCCGGATCAACCCGGAAGAGGTGGACGAAGTGTTTTATGTCCCCCTCGACGACCTGTGGAACAGCCGTCCGGAAGTTTACCACGTCCATCTGCGGGTAGAGCCGGAAGAGAGCTTTCCGTTCGAACGAATCCCGGGCGGACGGGGATACCGCTGGAGCCGCGGTACCGCCCCGGAGTATTTTTTCACGCACAAGGGATACGTGATCTGGGGGCTGACCGGGCGAATTCTCAAGCATTTTCTCGATCTCACCAATCCTCGCTCCCCATCCGATCCCCCCCGCGAAGCCGAATTCGAAGGACCGCCGTAAGCTTGCGGCCTTCCGGCCTCCGCTTGTCTCCCCCTCTTATCTTATCCTAATCCCGGATGTGTACCAGTCCATACCGGGTTTCCGGCGACCAGGCGGGGCTGTCTCGATAGTCCCACAGCCGGTGATAGCTGGCCGACGTATGGGCATTGACCAGCGGCCGCCCCTCGGGATCGAAATCGACCACCACCGCCGTGTGCTGCCATCCTCCGTCCCCGTTCCAGTCGTAGAAAATCACGTCCCCCACGTGCAACTCGCCGGGGCGGGCCACCGGCTCGACGCGGCCCCGCTGCGCCAATTGCATCATGTACCAGTAGAAGCTGTGGGACACCGCCCAACTGAGGCTCCACCGGTCTTGTCCCTCCCGGCCCCACCGGTACCACCAACCCCGTTCCACCTCTTCCGCCGGCTCCATCGACAATCCCCCGTACCAGAGACACTGGGATACGAAATTGGTGCAGTCCGAGCGGAAGGTCCGAAACCGCGGGTTGTACCCGTCCCACCACAATTCGGCGTATTTGAACACTTGCAACCGGTCGAAACGTCGAAACGAAAACAGCTTGCGCCTGCGCTCCCGCCACCACGCCGGCGACATTCCCCCGAAGCGCTCCGGCCGATCCGGAACCCCATCGCCGGTCGCCGTCCGGTGGTCCAGATCGTTCAGGGGCCGTTCTTCGGCAATCCGCCACATCCCGCCCTGTTGGACCAAGGTCAATCTCCACGGATAGACCCGCCTTTCCTCGTATACCTCTTCCCCTGTTCGATACAACAACCGCACTCGTTCCGTCACATCCACATACAGACGCGCCACCCCGCTGCGACTGCGGTCCGCTCCCGGAGTCCCAGCGCCCGCCGTCACTCGACGGGTCTCGATCCGGGTCAGGGATTTGAGGCCCCTCCTGCTGCGCGGCGCCAAACTTTCCCGCCACAAGACGGCCTCCCGAACACCCAACCGGGCGTGGGGGGCCAAAGCCCGGAAGGTCTCCGCCACCGCGCCCTCCCCGTACAGCCAGATTTGGTTTTTCGCCTCGTAATACCGACGGACCGCCTCTGCCCAGCGACCATTGTTCACCGGAACCGCCTCCCTCTTCACATGTATGCGGACGGCGGAGCCGGTCATCCCTTTTCAGAACCCTTCCCGTATGCTATACTACATAGCGAAACGAGGTTTTGTATAGTGAAACACCCGGGCGGTCTACCGGCACAAAGGGGGGAGGCGGAACCGTGGCCGACGGAGAACGCAATACTGTCCGGGCCGTCGAACGGGCTCTGGACATTTTATTGTGCTTTTCGAGCACCGAAATGGAGTTGGGCCTCAGCGACATCGCCAAACGGGTGAAATTGCACAAGAGCACAGTACACCGGCTGTTGGCGTCATTGGAAAGCCGCGGATTCATCCGCCGGGATCCCCATACTCAGAACTACCGGCTTGGATGGAGAATTTTGGAACTCGTCAGCAATGTACACCAGTCGGGGGACTTATCGACGGTGGTCCTGCCCGAAATGACCCGGTTGCGGGATTTACTCGACGAGACCATCAGCCTTTACATCCGTTCGGGTACGGAACGCATCCGCATCCAGGCGGTCGAAAGCCACCAACCGGTGCGGCGGGTGGCCAACATCGGCCAGCGCCTGCCCCTGTACGTCGGGGCTTCCGGCAAAGTTCTACTCGCTTGGTCTCCGCCGGAAGTGGTGGAACAGGTGTTGAACGACCCGAAGATCCCACCGGATCTCGACCGGGAGGAATTCATCCGCCAACTGGAACGGGTCCGGGAAAACGGCTATGCCATCAGCATCGAGGAACGGGAAGCCGGGGCGGCGGCCGTCGCCGCTCCTGTGTTCGACCGGAACGGCCAGTTGGTGGCGGCCCTGTCGGTTTCGGGGCCCGCCGACCGGTTTACCGGCGCCGCCACCCTCCGGTTCGCAGAGGCGGTCACCCGTTCGGCAAAAATCATCCACCAAATATTGACGGCCGGCTGAAGGCGGTGCAAAGGCCCGAGGGAGCGGGAGATACATAACCTGAAGCCTCTCGCTCCCGAATCCCGTTGCCCGGCGGATGAACCGGCCGGGGCGCACATTCACCATTTTCTGTAAAAAAGGAGAGGGATGGTCGATGGCCAAAAAAACGGTGGTCGTCATGGAGGGGGATCAAACGGGGCAAGAACTGTTGGAAGAAGCCCTGCGCGTTCTCGACCCCGCCGTCATCGGATTCGAAATCGACTTCGTCCGTTTTGATCTGAGCCTGCGCAACCGGCGGGAAACCCGAAACCGGGTGGTGCACGAAGCGGCCGCGGCCATGCGGGAGACGGGGCTCGGAATCAAAGCCGCCACCATCACCCCGGAAGCCAAGGATGATGTCGGAAGTCCCAACGCCATCCTGAGGGAGGAGATCGACGGGACGGTGATCGTACGGACGGGACGGCGCATCCCGGGCAAAGCGCCCCTGGCGGGGGTGTACGCCCCGATCTCCGTGGTCCGCATGGCGGTGGACGACGCCTATGGCGCCAAGGAATGGCGGGAGGGCACCGACCTCGACGAGGTGGCCTACCGCACCGAGCACATCTCCCGCCGGGTGTGCCGGGCCGTGGCGGAATTTGCGTTCCAACAGGCCAAACGCATGCGGGCGAAGGTGTTCGGAGGACCGAAATACACCGTCAGCCCCATCTACGAAGGAATGTTAAAGGAAGAGTTGGATTTGGCCGCCCAGCGCCATCCGGAAGTGCGGTACGAACCCCAGCTCATCGACGCCACCTACGCCCTGCTGCTCACCACCAGCGGGGAGCCGCTGGTCATCCCCGCCCTCAACCGGGACGGAGACTGCCTGAGCGACTTGGTCCTGCAGATGTTCGGCTCCATCGCCGGATCGGAATCCCTGCTTCTGGCGGTGGACGATCAACTGCGGCCCAAGGTGGTGATGGCCGAAGCCCCTCACGGGACGGCTCCCGCCCTGTACGGCAAGAACGTCGCCAATCCGATGGCCATGATTCTGGCCGGAGCCTCCCTGCTCAGTTATTTCGACGAGGAAGAAGCCTCGGCGGCCAGTCGCGCCATTTTCGAAGCCACCATGGAAGCGGTGGCCGAGGGCGTGCGCACGGCAGACCTCGGGGGCAGTACCAGCACCACGGGGTTTACCGACGACGTCATCCGCCGGGTGCGGACCAAACTGGAAGTGTGGCAAACCCTGGGGGAAACCGGGTTTTGAGAACCATCCGGACCCGGCGGCCGGATCTCAGTCCACTTTCAGCACGATTTTCCCGATGTTCCGGTTGGATTCCATATAGCGGTGGGCTTCCTTCACCTCTTCCCAGGGGAAGACCCGGTCGATCACCGGTTTCAACCGGCCGTCTTCAAACCGGGGAAGAGCCCACTCCCGGAAAGACCGGGTCAAGCGGATTTTGTCCTCGACACTGCGGGAGCGCAGAGAAGTCCCGATCACCGAGATCCTCCGGAACAACAGCTGCCCCAAGTTCACCTCGCGCACCGTGGAACCGCCCATGGTTCCCACGAGAAACAATTTGCCCTCCGTCGCCAGACAGCTCAGGTTCTGTTCCCAATAGGGAGCCCCTACAAAATCGAGGATGATGTCGACGCCCCGCCCTCCGGTGGCCTCCAAGACTTTCGGCGCAAAGGGGCCTTCCTTATAGTTGACGGCCGTCGCCGCCCCCAGTTCTAGACAGACCCGGAGTTTTTCCGGGGAACCGGCGGTGACATGGGCTCTCGCCCCCCACTCCCGCACGATCTGGATCGCCGCGGTTCCCACGCCGCTGGCTCCCGCGTGAATCAACACGTCCTGCCCCGGACGCAGCCCGCCGAGGAGGATGAGATTGAGGTACGCCGTGAGCCACACCTCCGGGACGGCGGCCGCTTCTTCAAAGGAAAAGGACGCCGGAATGGGCATGGCCATCTCCTCGGGGACTACCACCCGCTCGGCGTAACCGCCGCCCGGAAGCAGGGCCATCACGCGGTCTCCCGGCCGGACCGCCCGGCAACCGCCGCCCACCGCCTCGACGACGCCCGCCGCTTCCAACCCGAGAATGGGACTGGCGCCCGCCGGCGGCGGGTACCCTCCCCGCCGCTGCAAAAGATCGGCGCGGTTCAGCGCCGTCGCCTTCACGCGAACCAGGACCTCTCCCTCTCCCGGAACCGGATCCGGTACCTCTCCCAGATACAAGACTTCGGGCCCGCCGGGGCCGTCCATACATACCGCCCGCATTCCCATCCGCTCCTCTTCCGGTTTTGGATTCCGGCCGTCGTGCGCCGCCGCCCGGACTCCGGCCGCCTCCAATACATAAGGTAACACGAACGGCCTTTTTCGGCCGCGGCCGTCCCCGCGACCGGGACTCAGCCGCCATCCGAATCCCCGGAGGTGAAGGATGTGGCCGAATCCATCCCCCCCTGGTTGAAACACCTTTGGAAAGAACTGACCTCTCCTCCGGCCTTTTTGGCCGGAAAAACCGGGCACTCCTCCGGTCACGCCAAGGCGCCGTCCCCGCCTCCGCCCGGCAAGAAAGCCGGATGGGTCAAACCGGCTCCGCAGCCGCCGGTTCATCCCCACGACGCCGAAAGCCCGTGGGAAGACGGGGAATCGGCCGGTCCGGAACCGTCCGCGGAAAGGCCGGCGTCCAAAACCCGCCCCCGGCCCGGGCGCCCGCCGAGTCCTCCGGTGCCGAAACCGAAAACGGCGACCTCCGGCCCCCGGCCGAACAGCCGGCCGCCGGCCCCCTCCGCGGCGGAAGGCTCTCCGAAGCCCCGCCCCTCCCCTGCCGCCCCCCCTCCCCAGGCGGAACCGGCGGTATCCGCCGCCTGGACCGTGCGGTCGAACATGCGGGCGTGGGGATACGATCCCGAGGTTCTCGGCGCATATCCGTACGTTTTTACCCGAATCTCCCGGCACGGCCGGGCCCTCCGTCTGCAAAGCGCCCGGGCGACGGTGGCCCTCAAGCGGACCTCTTTCTCGCCGCTCCACCTTGAAGCCCTGCACGATGTTCTCCGGTTCGCCGCATCCCGGGGCGCCGCCGTTCCGCACTGGATCATGCCGCGCCACGCCGGAGGGAGCCGGACCTCCCGCACTCCCTTCGTCCGCGGCTCCGACGGGCTGTACTATGCCGTGCAATGGCTCGAAGGGGGACCGGTCGACCTGGGATCGGCGGCGGACATGGCGCGGGCCGCGGAAAGCCTCTCCCGTTTTCACCACTTGACCCGGCTGTGGTCTTCCGGATCCGACACCGGAGCGAGGCGCGGCGACCTGCCCGACGCATACGACATTTTCGAGCGCCTCTCCCGCCGTACGGAGGAACTCGAGAAAATTCTGCAAAAGTCGGAAAATGGACGCAGCCCAGGCGAAGTAGACCGGTTTTACGCCGAACACGCCCCGGCTTTTATCGCCCAAGCGCACGAAGCCCTCGACTGGCTGCTCTCTCCCGACTGCCAGAAAAGACTGGATCAAGAGCGGGAAGCCCCCACTGTGTGTCACATGGACCTGACTCCCGGAAACCTCGTTCGCAAAGACAACCGGGTATACCTCATCGACTTCGATTATCTGGCCCGCGCGCCGCGGACGTTGGACCTCGCCCATATGCTCCGGCGCGGACTGCAAACGGCCGGGTGGTCTCCCCAATTGGGGCTGACGGGATTGCTCCATTACAACACCGCCTGCACTCTGACCCGGGCCGAGTACGTCCTCCTGCGCGCCTTTCTCACCTTTCCGCACCGCTGGTGGCGGGCGGCGCGGCGGTGGCAAGACGGGATCTGGACGGAGGAGGAGGCGCTCCGGAACCTTCGAAGGTGCGTGCGGGAAGAAACCGCCAGGCACAAGTTTTTACAATGGTTTCGCCGGCACGCCCTCGGCCGGTGACGCCCATTCCATGTCTTCGCGAACGGCGGGATCGCTCTCCCGGGCGAAGGCCTCGGCCACGGCGCACCGGGCCTCCTCCCCGCCGATTTCCCCCAGCGCCCATGCCGCCGCGGACCGAATTTCCGGATGCGGGTCCCGGAGGAGGGGAATCAGAAAGGGAATCGCCGCCGGATCCCGAAGATTGCCCAGGGCAATGGCAGCGTTCCGCCGCAACACGCGGACTCCCCGCCAAGCGGCGGCCGTCTTTCCGAACGATCGCCGAAACATCCCCTTCCCCATCGTCAACAAGGCCACAAGGTCGGGGAACGCCAAATCTTCCTCTGGAAGAAAAACCCGCTCCCCGGAGGGAACTGCCGACCGGTTGACGGGACATACCGCCTGGCAAATGTCGCATCCCCAGATCCGCGTGCCCATTTTCCGCCGGAAGGATTTGGGGATGATCCCCTTCATTTGAGTGATATACGACAGACACCGGTTGGCGTCGATCACCCCGGGGGCCACCAAAGCTCCCGTCGGACAGGCCCGGAGACACCGGTCACAGGAACCGCATTCCGCGAAGGCTTCTCCCCCTTGCCCCCGGCTGTCCGAAACAAGGGCCCCCGGATCCGGCCGGCCCGGCTCCACGGCCAAGTCGGTCAGCAACAGTCCCACAAAAACCCACGATCCGTACGGTTCGACGAACAGGCACCCGTTTTTTCCAATCCACCCCAAACCGGACGCCTCCGCAAACGCCCGATCCACCAACGGGCCGGTGTCCACCGAAATCCGCCATTGGGCCCGGCGCGGCGACGCCCCTTCCAGCGCCCGCGCCAACTCCTCCAGGCGGGCCCGCAACACCCTGTGGTAGTCCTCCCCCCACGCGTATTTGGACACCGCGCCCCGGGCCCCTTTCGGCCTCCGAACGACCTCCCAGGCCGGGGTGCGATAGGGTAGCGCCGCGGTGATGACCGAACGCACCCCCGGCAAGCTGCGGGCCGGGTCGCACCGGGCCGCCGCATCCTTCGCCTCAAAATCGCATTCCCAGCCCGCCCGGCGCCGGAGGAGCAACCGGTCGCCCAACCCCGGCAATTCCCGGGCAGGCATCGCCGCCGCCGCCAACCCGAGACGCGCCGCTTCCTCCCGGACCACCCGCCACGGAATGTCCCACCGGGCCACCGCCGCCACCTCCTCCATCGCACCCCCCTTTTCTTCCCGCCCCGGCCGTAAATCAACGCAAACCGCCTTCCGGCATCGCCGCCCGGGCCAGGGCGTCACACCGTTCATTCCATTTGTCTCCGGCGTGTCCCTTGACTTTTAGGAACTCCACCCGATGCCGTTCCGCCAACCGCAGCAACTCTTCCCACAACTCCCGGTTTTGCACCGGCTCCTGCCGGCTGTTCCGCCAGCCGTTCGCCCGCCATCGCTTGTACCACTCCTGGCGGAAGCAATTGACCAGATACGCCGAATCGCTGTACAGCTTCACCCGGCACGGCTCTTTCAGGGCCCGAAGCGCATAGATGGCCGCCAGCAATTCCATCCGCTGGTTAGTGGTGTTCTCTTCCCCGCCTGCCATTTCGCGCACATGATCGCCGTAGATCAACACCGCCGCCCAGCCTCCGGGCCCCGGATTGCCGGAACAGGCGCCGTCCGTGTAAATGGTCACCTCTTTCACAGCCTCACCTCAACTCGATTATACCAGAGGCGCAAACCCGCCGGGTCCGCCCCTTCTACATAGGAATCGGGCCCAAGGGAATTCTACCCAAATAAAGAAATCGAACCTCGGCTCCGGGCCGGAGGCGGCCGCGCCGCCTTTCCGCGGCTCCCGCCCGCCGGAGCCGGTTCCCAAGGAGGAATTCTCCATATGTTTCCGTTCCCCATGCGCTGGACCGCCGTGGCCGCCGCCTCGGCAGCGGTTCTCTTCACCCTCGCAGGTTGTGCCGAACGGGTTCGGGAACTGAGGGAGCAAAGCATCCCCAGCCATCCGAGAATTCTCGACGACCGGCGGGATTTAAGCCGAGTTCCCCACGACTCCAGGGGCGTATACGGCCGGCCGGAAGCCGGGATCCGCTCGGCTCGGGGCGCGGCCGACCGGCTCAACACCCTCCCGGGCGTCAAAGGCGCCGTGGTGCTGCTGTCGGGAAACACCGCCTACGTGGGATTTCACCAGATCGGACCCGAAGACAACCCGGAGGCCGGGCGAAATTATGAACGGGGAAGCCTTCCCGAAGGACCCATTCCTCCCGGCAAGCGGGTTTCCATGACCGGACACCTGGACCACCCCACGGCCGCTCGAGTGGAACAGATCGTTCGCGAGGTTTTGCCGGAGGTGCGGGTGGTGCGGATCACCACCCAGACCAATGCGGTCAATGAACTGCAGGGCTACGCTTTTTACATCGAAGACGGCGGCGATGCCGGACGGTTCGCAGACCGCTTCCGCGAAACCGTTCGCCGGATCTGGGGCCGATCCTAGACGCCCGCCCCGGATCGCCGGATAACCCCGGAGGAAACGCCGCTGGATTTTCGCCGCGACACTCCCCATAATGAAAGGAAACGAGCCATGCGGGGAGTGGATTTCATTGAAGCTGAACCGCCTGCGCAACACGGCACTCGTGTTGATGTTTGTCTCCTTTGCCGTCATGTATGTCGGCGTGTTTTGGCCCCGCACGGTGCTCCCGTTCACCCTGGCTGCGGGTTTTCTGATCCTTTCCTTGGCGGTGGGCATCTACTTTCGGCTGGGAGCGGTATCCGTTCGCCTGCCGCAGGTAGAATGTCCGAACTGCCACCGGATGACCAAAATCATCGGCCGGGAAGACGGGTGCATGTTCTGCGGCACACCGGTGCGGCTGTCTGATGAATAAGTCTCCGGGGGAAACCGGGAGGCTGTCCATCGCGAGGTGGACGGCCTCTTCTGTTATTGAAATGAGTTTCATTCTTGACAACATAAAATTGTCCCGAATACAATAAAGTTGGTCGTGAGAAACTTTTAGGCGCGCGTCCATCTTGGAAGCACTGCACGCCAACGTGCTGCATACCCATCATGGGGCAAAGCCGGGGGAGGGTTACAACTGTGGACGGTCTGCCGTTAAACGCATCGCCCCGCGGACCGGGATGGCGCCGGGATCGTTCCGCTCCCAGCCTGCCGGAAGTGTACCAAACGATCGCGGTGCCGAAAACCGGCTCGTTTTGGCGCCGCCTGCTCGCGTTTCTCGGCCCGGGGTATCTGGTGGCCGTCGGCTACATGGACCCCGGGAACTGGGCGACCGATTTGGCGGGAGGATCGGGGTTCCGGTACACTTTGTTGTCGGTGATCGCCCTCTCCAGCATCATGGCGATCATCCTCCAATCCATGGCCGCCCGATTGGGCATCGCCACGGGCCGGGACCTCGCACAAGCCTGTCGCGACCATTACAGCAAACCGGTCGCCTTCGGACTCTGGATTCTCGCCGAATTGATGATCGCGGCCTGCGATCTGGCGGAGGTGATCGGGGCGGCGATCGCCCTCAACCTGCTGTTCCACCTTCCGCTGACCATCGGGGTCATCTTGACGGCTCTGGACGTCTTCCTCGTGCTGTTGCTGCAAAACAAGGGGTTCCGGTATCTGGAGGCGGTCGTCATCTCCTTGATCGCCGTGATCACGGGTGCGTTTGTCGTGGAACTCATCCTCGCCCGCCCGGACGCGGCGGAGGTGCTCCAGGGGTTTGTACCCAGTCCGCAAATCGTGCAAAATCCGGATATGCTGTTCATCGCACTGGGCATCCTGGGGGCGACGGTCATGCCTCACAACCTGTATTTGCATTCGTCGATCGTCCAAACGCGCCGCTGGGGAGACACCCCCGCCGACAAGAGGGCCGCGATCGCCTTTGCCACGATCGACTCCACGGTGGCCCTGTTGTTGGCCATGTTCGTCAACGCGGCGATTTTAATTCTGTCGGCGGCGACTTTCCACACCGCCGGCCATACCGAAGTGGCGGAAATTCAAGAGGCGTACCATCTGTTGAGCCCGCTGCTGGGTACGGGGGCCGCCGGCGTCTTGTTCGCCGTGGCCCTGCTGGCCTCCGGTCAAAATTCCACCCTCACCGGGACGCTGGCCGGGCAAATCATTATGGAGGGATTTCTCCACATCCGTCTGAAACCCTGGTTGCGCCGGTTGATCACGCGGCTGATCGCCATCATCCCGGCGGTCGCCGTCACCGCGATCGCGGGAGAAAAGGGAACGGCCCAGCTCCTCCTCCTCAGCCAGGTGATTCTTTCCCTGCAGTTGTCTTTCGCCGTCTTTCCGCTGGTGCGGTTCACGAGCGACAGGCGTCTCATGGGGGAATTCGTCAATCCCCTCTGGCTGAGCGCAGCCGGATGGGCGATCGCCGCGGCGATTGCCGGCCTCAACGGATACCTCCTGTTCCGCTCCCTCACAGGGTGATGTTCGGCGCACAACGGCTTCCGGTCCGGGTCTCCCCGGACCGGTTTTCCGTCTCCCTTTCGACGGTTCCCTCGCCGTGTCTGTCACACTCCGCACAGTGACCGCATCTTCTAAACATAGAAAAACGCTGGCCCACGCAGGAAGGGGATGCCCGACATGAGACCGAAAGCGGCCGCAAAGAAGCGGGCGCGAAACCCCCGGAGCGAGCTCCGGATCCCCCGGGAGTTGATGCGGCGCCTGCGCCGGGAGGCTGCCGCCCTCCGTTTGGACGTTCCGGAGTACTTTGCCTTGATTGTGCACGGATCCGAGGTGCTCCGGCAGTCGCTGCTCCCCGAAGGATTGAAAGACGCCGCGGTGTTGCGAAAAGTGCTGGACACGCCGCTTTTGCTGGATATGGTCAAGGCGACGGCCCAGTCGGTGATCCGGCAGGCGGTCCGAGAATATTTGCCGCGCTGGGATTCCAAAGATGCGACACCGGAACAGTTGCTCGACTGGCTCCGGAGCCTCGGCGGCAAAAAAACGCCGCATTTCAGTGCCGCCGTCCCGGGCCCGGCCCGCGAAGCCAACCCCCGCCAACCGGCCGGTCCCGTTTACCCGATGCCGTGGCCTCCGGCAGAACGGCCCGGAGATTTCTGGTTCGGCGGGTGGTGACAGACCTCATTCGAACCCCGCGGCCGGTCATTCCCCGGGGAACGGAGGTGAAAACATGATCGACGCTTACAACCGGGACGCCCGATGGGTTATCTGGTTCATGATCCTGTTTGTCGTATTTTTTCTCCTGGTGTCCGCCCGCGGCAGGGGAACGCCATCGGCACCGGTGAATGAGACATAAGCCCCCCTGCTCGGCGACGACTTCCAATCCCTGTTCATGGCAAGTCTTCCCACCGCACTTCCTTGAACGCCGCCCAGTACACTCGCTTTAACGGCACGTTCTGCTCCTCCGCCAGTTTGCGGCAGTCTTCGTATTCCGGGGCGACGTTCAGCACTTGGCCGTCCCGAAAAGCAATTTTCACGCGCACCGGGCCGTACGGGGTGTTCACCGTTTCGATTCTCCGGTCTAGCCCTTCCTTATATATCTCATAGTAGCGCAAGCCGATCGACGACGTCTGTTTGAAAATTTCTCCTTTTACGTCGTCCAGGCGATCGGCGGTACACAGCACGCGCAGTTGAAGTCCGGGTCTTCCCTTTTTCATGACGATGGGAACGAGGTATGCGTCTGAGGCACCTACTGCGAGCAGCCTCGGAATGATGTAGCCTGCCCATTCCGGATTCATATCGTCGATATTGGTTTCCACGACAAAGCAGCGGTTCGCTCCCGTCGCAGTCGCCGCCGCAGGACCGTGTTGCCGGTTCTGCCGGCCGAGTTGGATCCGCAACACATTGGCGATCTCCAATTCCCTCGTTCCGGCGCCGTATCCCACCATCCCGGCTGCAAAACGCAAACCGTCCGCAGGTTTGCACAGGGCGCGGATGATCGCCGCTCCCGTGGGGGTCACCGTCTCTCCCCACAAACCGCTTGAATACACCGGGAACCCTTTGAGCAGTTCGACCGTCGCGGGAGCCGGTACCGGCACCCGCCCGTGTTCGCAATCGGTCCAGCCGCCCCCGACTTCCACCGGGGAGACAAAACACTCCGGCATCCCCGCCAGATACCAACCCGCCATAGCGCCGACTATGTCGACGATGGCGTCTACAGCCCCGACCTCGTGAAAATGGATCTGCTCGGGGGAAAGACCGTGAACACGCCCTTCGGCCTCGGCCAAAAGATAAAAAGCCGTTCGAGCTTTTTCCCTCACCTCGGAGGGCAGCCGGCTCCGGTCGAGAATGGCGAGAATGTCGGCAAGGTGCCGGTGAGGATGGCAGTCCTGCGCCTCCACGTCCACCTTGACGGCCTCGATCCCCTTCTTTTTCACCCGGCGCACACGGATCTCATAGCCCTCCAGGGCCAATCCCTGGAGGAGCTTGCGCCACCGGTCTTCTTGGACACCGGCATCCAGCCACGCCCCGAGAAACATATCGCCGCTCGCTCCGGCAAAACACTCGATGTACGCCGTCGCCACTTACGATTCCCCCATTGCGTTGATCAACCCGGCCAGGTACCCGGCCCCGAAGCCGTTGTCGATATTGACGACCGCGACGCCGGGAGCGCAACTGGTCAACATCCCGAGCAGGGGCGTCAAGCCGTGCAACTGAGCCCCGTATCCCACACTCGTCGGCACGCCGATGACCGGTTTATCGACAAGCCCGGCCACGACGCTGACCAGGGCGCCCTCCATTCCCGCCACAACCACCAAAACCCGCGCTTGGTACAGGCGATCCACCTGGGAGAGAAGGCGGTGAATCCCCGCCACGCCGACGTCAACCAGCAACTCCGCCTTGGCACCCATTAGTTCGGCGGTAATCAGGGCTTCCCGGGCCACAGGAAGATCCGACGTCCCCGCGCACAGCACCAAGACGTCTCCGATTTGCCGCCTCGGCCCCCGGCGAATGACGACCGCCCTCGCCACCTCGTCGTATTCACAGTCGGGCACCCTCTCCTTCAAGAGTTCCGCAACCCGGGGCTGGGCGCGGGTTCCCAGCACGTTCGTGCCGTGCCGGGCCAGCCGTTCGAGGATGGCCGCTGCCTGTTCCGGCGTCTTTCCCTCGCAATAAACCACTTCGGCAAAGCCCTTGCGCAGCGCGCGGTGATGATCGATGCGGGCGTACCCGAGGTCCTCGGCGGACAACTTCCCCAACGCGCGAAGCCCCTCGTCCACCGACCACTCTCCCCGGCGAACCCGTTCGAGGACATCCCGGAATCCCGTCATATCCATTCACACCTTCGCCGTTTCCTGTGTCAACACCTCGTTGAGACTGCCGGTCCGGTACCCTTGCAGGTCGAGAGACACGTACGTGTACCCGATCTCTTTGAGCTTCGCCACCACCGTCGGCGCGACGGCCAACAGCCTGTCCATGTCTTCGGGCGGCACTTCAATGCGGGCCAACTTGCCGTGCTGCCGGACCCGCACCTGCCGAAAGCCCAGATCCATCAAGAAGGATTCCGCCCGGTCGATCATGCTCAATTTTTCCAACGTGATGTGTTCGCCGTACGGGATGCGGGACGAGAGACAAGCGAAAGACGGTTTGTCCCAAGTCCGCAGCCCCATCTCCCGGGACAAGTGGCGAATTTCCGCCTTGGTCAACCCCGCTTCCAGGAGAGGGGCTCTCACTCCCCGCTCCACGGCCGCCCGCAGCCCCGGACGGTGATCTCCGAGATCGTCGGCTATCGCCCCGAAAATCACGTGTTGAAATCCCCGCCGGTGAGCAATGGGAATTAGATGGCTGAAAAGCTCCTGTTTACAAAAATAGCACCTGTTGATCGGATTCTCCGCATATCCCGGGATCGCCAGCTCCCGGGTCTCAATGATCAGATGCGGACTGCCGAGTTCCCGGGCCAGGGCGATCGCCTCGTTTTTCTCCCTCTCCGGATAGGTCTCGGAGTCCGCGGTGACCGCCAAAACATTTTCAGGACCGAGGGCCTCCAGACACGCTTTCAGCAAAAACGTACTGTCCACACCGCCGGAAAACGCCACCACGACCCGGCCGAGCGACCGGATCCGGTCCAACAACGCTTGATATTTCACACGGGCGTCCATCCCGGATCCCTCCGTCCCTTGAAACATAAGCTGTTCAAAACCTTTGGTTCCATTGATTTCAGCATACTCCAACACCGGCCGCGCAGTCGATGGCCATCCCCATACCACGACAAAAGCCGACCGCCGTCCGACTCCGGTCGAACTTCCGATCGGCTTTCCTATCCCCATATCCCGCCCGCCTGTCATCCCGCCTTGCCGCCCGTCGGCGCGGCGCCTCCCCCAGCCGGCGAAACCGGAACTCCGCCGCGCTCCGCTTGCTCGGCTCCCTTTCGACCCGAGGCCCGCCGGGACGCGGCCGGTTGTCCCACCTTTCCCGTTTCCTTCGCAAACCGGCAATAAGGCGCCACCGAACACCGGTCACAGCCCGGCGACCGGGCCGAACAGATCTGCCGCCCGTGATGGATCAGCCAGTGGTGGGCCGACGACCATTTGTTCTTGGGAATCCGCTCCATCAACTGTCGTTCCGTTTCCTCCGGGGTTTTCGCCTCAGCCAAGCCGATGCGGTTGGCAACCCGAAAAACGTGCGTATCGACGGCGATGGCCGGAACCCCGAAGGCGTTGCTGAGGACCACGTTCGCCGTCTTCCGCCCGACCCCCGGCAACGCCTCCAAGGCCTCGCGGTCGGCGGGAACTTCGCCGCCGTGCTCCTCCACCAAACGGCGGCAAGCGGCGACAATATTCCGGGCCTTGGTTTTGAACAATCCGCAGGACTGGATGTAAGGTTCCAATTCTTCCGGCGCCAACCGGGCAAAATCCTCCGGAGCGGGGAATGCGTCGAACAATGGCCCGGTCACCATGTTGACCCGTTCATCGGTGCATTGGGCCGAAAGCATCGTGGCGATCAACAACTCAAAGGGGTTCCGGTGGCGGAGGGCACATTTCGCATCGGGATAGGTCTGCTCCAACACGTCCAAAATCCTTTTCACCGGCACCCTTTTCACCCCGGAATCCTCCTTTGCCGCCGTCGAACCGGCGTCGTCTTCCCTCACATCCTACTACGGACG
>JASBVN010000026.1 GCA_029961045.1 Alicyclobacillaceae bacterium
CGATCCCGTCTGCGACCGTATGACTAAGGAGCCATTTGACCATGATGATCCCAATGAGAATGAGAATGACCGCCAAAAGGGTCCCCAACCCGAACACCGCAATGGGATCGCCGAACCCCAGCAGGGATGCCCACGGCACTCCCCGGATGACATCGATCTGCCATAGCGTAATGAGGCCAATCCCGCACATAACGGCTTCCTGAATATACATACTCCGGACGGTGCGCTTCATATCTGCCCGTTCCCCGCCCGATCCAAGGACAGAACCGACGGGACTCTGTCCGGATGAGCCAAGCGAAGCAGTTGATACCCGATACCGGCCTCCCCCAGCCACAAACCGGCGCTGGGGAGTCCTTGAGGAGTTCCAAAACGGTAGCCCCCCAACCGCCGTTTTTCCTCCATCACCTGGACCCCGATCCACCTCGCCTTGGCCACCAAGTCCGGATTGCCCAGCCGGCTGCCTGCCCGGAGGAGGAACTCCGCATTTCCCAAGTCTCCGTGGCACAGACAGTGGCTGCGGCCCAAACCCCGGCTGAGGAGGGTGGACACAGCGGTTCGAATCTCCCCCGCCATCTCCGCCCGTTGGGAAGGCGAGACATAATCCAGGGACAGGAGGCGGCTCAGGCCGATCCCCGGGGCTCCGTGGCACCAGGCCACCGAAGAGAAGGCCTTGTCTCCTTCGAATCGCCGGTCCTCCCAATTGCCCGCCCCGGGGTGAAACAGGGAGCGCTCATACGCCAATCCCTCTTCCGCCACCCGCCGGTATTCCTCTTTTCCTGTGGCCGCCGCCAGCCGCAAGAGCGCCCAAGAAATTCCCGCGACGCCGTGAGCCATCCCCGCCAGCCCCCGATCTTCTTTTCCCTCGCCGAACCATGCGGCTCCTTTTCCGGTCGCCCGCCGGTTCCTGCACAAATGGTCGCCGTAGGCGGATGCCGCCCCGAGAGCGGAGGGCAGGCCGAACTGCTCATACACGTTCAACAGGACGTGAACCACCCCCGCCCCGCCGGAGAGGAGGTCGTAATACCGGTCTTCCTCCACCGCCCGGCCCATCAGGCGAACGATCTCCTCCATGCCCTCGAGCCATTTTGGTCCGTCGAGGATCGGGCCCAGGTGGGAGAGAGCATACAGCACGGATCCCAAACCGAAAAAGGCGGAGGGAAATTTGGTCAGAAAGGGCGCTTTCTGCAGAGCTGTTTCCATCGCCGCCCGGGCAGCCTGCCGAAACGTTCCGTCACCGGTCACCCATCCCAGATATCCGAGAAAGAGGGCCACACCGGCCACGCCGTTATACAGACCGGCATCCATGGGAGCCACACTCCACTGCCCCCGGTGATTGACCCCCGCCCCGATCCACGTGCAATCCCTCCGATCCGGCCCCCAGATCGCCGTCTCCGTCAGATGGCGGCCGATCGCCTCGGCCTCCTCGACAAACACCCCGGCATCGATGGAAACGTCCCGGATCTCCTCCGGCAGGCCGCGGCCGGACGGAGCCGGCTCCTCCTCCTGGTCGCGCAGGGCGACCAGGGAGGAACGAACCCAATTGCTCTGGAGATCCACTTCCTGGACCGTGAGATTCCGGAGCCGTTCCTCGACCAGTTCAAATCCGGACCTGGCAAATACGCCCGGAATCTTTCTTCCCCGGCCGTCCCATACGTCCTTCGATACCGGCGTAGTCGTAAAATACGGCACATCCCCCTCCATCACATCGTCCCGTTCATAGGGCACAAACCGGGGGTCCACCGGCGCGTACCACAGCCGGTCCACGAGCCTCTCCCGGTCGAGGGCATCTCTCAGATAATCCGGATGCCAGGACTCCAGGAGAAAGTTCGCGTAATGTTGGGTAGCCCGGAGCAAAACCCTTACCGGCACCTCCCGGAACCCCGCCAGCGGCCCTTCCGGGGCCAAGAGCTCGTCCCGGTGGGCGATCAAAATTTCACAAGTCTCCCGGAACCCGGCGACGATCTCTCCGGCAAAATCGGCGGCCTCCATGTACACGGGTCCTTCGGGCCCTTCCATCCAAGGGCGGTTCGCGGCCGCTTCCAGGCTTTTGGGCTTCCGGACAAAGCGCATTTCGTCCGTTCCTTCATTTTCCACCTGAAGGACCGGGCGGGGCAACACCTGTTCGCGGCCTCCCAACCCGCTCAACTCCACCCCGGCCCCGTCCGCCGTCTGAACCAACAGGAGAGGGAGAAGGCCGGTGCCCAGTACGGAATCCACCATTTGTTGCTTGGCCCGGACGTCGGCGGTATCGGGAAACCGGTAGGGCGGCCGGTTCACGAAAATCGTCTCCCAGTCCACCAGAACCGGATGTTCCCCGCAGGCAATGAGATTTTCAAAGTGAAAGTCATGGCCGCGGATGGCGTAGGCCACGGCCGTCAGGGCGCCGATCCGGCGGTAAAACCGCCGCACCTCCTCCTCGCCGGTGCAAGGAGCGGCTTCGATGTAGGGCTCCCATCCATACTGCCCTCTGTCCACAATGGGGACGGTCATCAATGCAGGTGTAAATCCCTTGTCGTTGATCCAGGAGAGCAGCCGCTGAATCCGGACCGCCCCCGCCAAGGGCCGGGGTTTGTACAGGATCACCCGCCCCGAAGCAAACCGGAGGCGGGTCACCGCCCGCCCCTGCCGGTGGGAATCCCCCAGCCCCGGGCGAATCTCGACCAGCGGCGAGCGATCCAGATTCAACACATCCCGCAACGTCTCCCGGTCCGCCAAATACCGCTCCAAAACTTCGGTCACGTGATGGACATAAAATTGGGTGCGCACGGTCAACAGCCGGGCCAACACCACGTATTCGCCGTAAAAACCGGAGAGCCACCGGGGATCTTGAAGCAGCCGGAGGAAGGACCGGTAGCGCTCCTGGGGCGTCTCCCCCTCCAACTGTTCCCGCAGCCGGCAGACGTTCAGTTCCAGGACCAGGGCTCGGGCGGCGATTTGAACCAATTGGGCGGCCATGGTTTCCACGGCCGATTGGATCACCGGCTCCCAGTGGATCCGGGAATCTTCGGAATCCGGGGAGAAGCGCTCCCGCCACCGCCGGAGGGCCCAGAGCAAAAAGGGTCGAACGGCGTTGTCCAAGCCCCGACATTGGATGGCTTCCGACTCCTCCCGCTCGAGGAGACCCACCGCCTCGCGAAAGATCGCCGCCCAATCGGGATCCGCCGCATTCTCCAACCGGTCCCTCCCCGCCGGCGAGGAACGCGATCCATCGCCGGGTTCCTCCTCCACGGCCTTCGAAAGGGACAGCAGGGCGGCCATTGTTTCCGCATCCAACCCGTCCGCCGCCAGGCGTTTTTGGAACAACTCCTCCTGGGTCAGAAGGGCCTGTTTCCGCCACTGTTCTACCAATTCCCTCCCGCCCCGGTCCAACGCCGGAAGAAGGCCCAGATTCGCGAACAGATCCCGCCGCTCCCGGAGGGAACAAGCCCGCCACCACCAAGGCAGCGTGATACCGCGGGTCGTCAAAGAAACGGACATGCCCACTCCTCCTTCCGCTTTCCGGGATTTTCACGGGACGGCTTGCAGACCGCCGGCGCCTTCGGCGGCCGCCGTCCCGGCTACGTCACCACTGCGTCACCGCACCGTCCGAGTCACCGCACGGCCTGAAGAGCCCTGGCCACATCCAGAAGGCCGGCGCCGAACTGCGAATCCCGGCCGGGGGAACCGATGTCCACCGCCGATTTTTCAAGGATGGCGCGCACCCACAGCGGATTCCCCCGCTTAAGCGCGGCAAGGGGACCCAGTGGCTTCCTTTTCTCCCGCTCCTGGGCGATGACCAGAGCCGCCGCCGCGGCCACCTTCGGCGCGGCCAAACTGGTGCCGATCATCCATTCGTATCCTTTTGGAAGCCCGGCCCATTGGCTGAGAGGGGTCTGGGGCAGATTCGTCGGGTAAGTCACCAGACACATGTACCGGACATCGGCGATGTGCTGGCGATCCCATAAGGGGCCAAAATCCCCCGCCGGCGCGGCGATGTCCACGTTCCATCCGTAGTTCGAGTAAAAAGCCCGGGCCCGATCCCGGTTCGTGGCCGACACGGTGAGAACGCCTGGCAACCCTCCTGGGGCATGAACTTGAAGATCTCCGGGCTGCCCCCGTTGGGCGGCCAGGACGGCCGGGTTTCCGATGTCCAGCCCGTCGGTGCCCGAGGAGGCCACCACCACGACCCCGCGAGCGAGGGCGTAGGCCACTGCTTTTTCATAAGCCAAGAGGGCGGCCCGGTCCGACGGATTTTTCAGGGATTTGTAAGTGCCGAGGCTGAGGTTGATCACGTCGGCCCCGTCTTTGACCGCCTGGATGATCGCCTGGATCACCCAACTCGAGTCGGCATCCCCGTTTTGGAAGACCCGGTAGGGAATCAGGCCGAGGCGGGGCCCCACGCCGAGAAGCAGGCCGTTGGCGGCGATGGTCCCCGCCACCATCGTTCCGTGGCCAAAATCATCGGCGGTGCTGGGGTCGCCCGGCACAAAGGAGCGGCCGGGAGACACCAGGTTGTCTTTGAGGTCCGGGTGAAGGGGATCGATGCCGCTGTCGATCACCGCCACCTTGACTTGGTGGTTGCCCGGCTGGATCGAGAAGCTCTTGCCGTTTCCGGTCACCTGCCGGATATCCCATCCCCACTGCTGGTAGAGGAGCGCCTTGGACACGTCCACCGCCGGGGCGGTGGCGACGCCGCCTTCCCCGCCCTTCGCACCCGCGTCTTTCGCGGCGTCCCCTGGAGCGGGCAGAGCCCGGGGCAACAAGTTCACCGTCACCGACGAAAGGGGCAACGTCTCCCCCACCGGCCGGTTGAGGTCGTGTTTCAGTGTCAAGGTCGGATCCTCCCCCAACGCCTCGATGTCCTGGCCGAACCGGGAGGCGAGGAGCTCTTTCACGGCTTTGCCGTCCCCCGGGATCGCCGATTTCACCGCCACAGCCCCGATGTCCGGGATCGCCGTCACCTTGACGCCGGGACGGGCCGAAAGGGCTTCGACGACGCCGGCGGGGATGCGGCCGGATCTAAAGACGACCAAGGAGCGATCGCCCGCCGCGGTTTGACCGGGGGCGTCCATTGACTCCGCCCCGGCCGCCCGGGCGGACCAGCCGCCGGCACCGGCCGTGCTCCACATCACCACCGCCGCGAGTAAACCCGTCAAAAGCGGGTTCACTCGCAGACTTTTTCTCCTTCGATTCATTTTCATCACCCTTTCGCGCCTCTTTCGATGGCCGTATCTAACGACGAATTCTCGCCGGTCCCGCCCGCACCCCGGGCCTGAACCGCATAGAGCCGGTAGTACAACCCCCGCCGCTCGATCAACGTTTCATGGGTGCCGACTTCCACGATGCGGCCTCGGTCCATCACCAGAATGCGATCGGCATTTTCCACGGTGCTCAGCCGGTGGGCGATGACGATCCGCGTGCACCGGAGCCGGGACAAATGCTCATCCACCGCTCGCTCGGCGAGGGTGTCGAGAAAGCTGGTGGCCTCGTCGAGGATCAGAATGGCCGGGCGCCTGGCCAAAGCCCGGGCGAGAAGCAGCCGCTGCCGCTGGCCGCCGGAAAAATTGGCGCCCGTCTCGGACACCTGGGTGAGGTACCCCAGGGGAAGCTGCCGTATCTCTTGGTGAACGGCCGCCTGCTCGGCCGCCCACACCACATCCTCCGGGGAGAGATCATCTTGATTCATCCGGATGTTGTCTGCGATGGTCCGCTGAAACAGCCGGCTCTCCTGGAGGACCGCGCCGATCTGGCTCCGGAGCCACACCAGATCCCATTCCTCCAAGGGTACTCCGTCGTACAGAATCCGCCCCGCGGTGGGCCTGTACAACCCGAGGAGGAGCTTGGCCAGGGTGCTCTTCCCCGCTCCGGACGCCCCGACAATGCCGATTTTCTCCCCGGGGGCTACGGTGAAGGAGATCCCCTCGACGGTGTTCGGGCTGAAGGCGTCATAGCGGAAAGACACGTCCTCCAGTTCGACGCGGCCGGTCAGGAGGCCCCGGTACCTTGGGCCGCCCGGGTCCCCGAAGGCCGCGCCCGCCCGCCTTCCATCCCCCTTCTTGCAGCCGTCCGGCTCCTTTCCCGCCTCACCGTCCGGCTCCTGTTCCGGCCGGGACGCCACCACGTCGTGAATCCGCTGGATATACGAACCCAAGAACAGCAACTCGTTGTAAGTGCCGGACAGCGAGACGATGGGCACGATGAACAGCGTGGCCAGGGACGAAAACCCGAGCAGCGCCCCCAGGCTCAACTCCCCCGCCGCCACCCGGTGCGCCCCGAACACCAACAGGCCCAAAGGCAGAATGTATTGCAAGCTCCCCGAGGCGGCGTCGAAAAGGGCCATCCAAATCTGCCGGCGCCAGGTGGCCCGCAACTGGCCCTGGAACAACTCCCGCCACCGGTTCACCACATCCTTCTCCGCCCCCAGGACCTTGATGTCCGCTACGCTTTGGATGCTCTCGCTGAGATAACTCTGGGTGTGGACTTGGGCGGTCACCTCCCGGGCGGTCAACCGCCGGGTCACGCGGGTGCCCATGGCGAGACACACAAAGAGGAGGGCGCCGGCGGCGATGACGAGGAGCCCCATCACCCAAGACTGCAGGAGCATGAGGACGGCGTAAACCACCAGAAGCACCCCGTCGATCAACAGCGACACCGCCCGGGTGGACAGGATTTGCCGGATGAACACGTTGGCATTGGCCCGAAAAAGCAAATCCCCGCCTTTGCGTTTCTCAAAAAATCCGTAAGGAAGGCGGAACAGGCGCTCCATGAACCGCCCCATCATGGACAGGTCCATGAGATGCTGCAGCCGCGCTACGGCGACGCCCCGAGCAAAAGAAAACAGCCAGTAGGCGAAAAACAGGGCCCCCACACCATACACAGCCAGGCCGAGGGGCCCGATGTGCCGGGGCACGATCACCCGGTCGGTGATCCACCGCGTCAGGGCGGGAACGGCCAGTCCCAGACCCTGCAGGACAAAGGAGACGGCTACGATTCCCACCAGCCAACCCGGGTGCTCCAGGGCCAGGGACGCAAAAAATCTCCAGTGGGACGCCCGGCGGCGGGGTTGAAAATCTTCCTGAGGCTCAAAGGTCATGGCGTATCCGGTGAATTTCTCCGCCAACTCCCGGCGGGACACCTTCATCCGCCCGTATGCGGGGTCCACGATCACCGCCCCGCGCGGTCCGATTTCCTCCAGGACGACAAAATGCTTGCCCTCCCAGTGAAGAATCGAAGGTCTTTGCAGTTGCCCGAGATGGGACGGGGCCACCCGGTAACCCCGGGGCTTGAGGGCAAATTGCGGCGCAATCTGCCGGAGGTGGTAGAAAGACATGCCTCCCCTGGCCACGCCGAAACGGTCCCGCAGCTCCGGAAGCGTCACGTGGTGGCCGTGATAGCCGAGGATCATGGCCAGGCAGGCCAGTCCGCATTCGTTTTCCTCCATTTGTTCGACAAAGGGAACCCGCACCTTCCTCATTCCACCCGTACCTCATCCAGGACCAGCCAGCCGAGGTGATAGACCATCACGCCGATTTCAACCCGGGAGCGGACTTGCCACTTGTCTTTGATGGCGTAGACGATTTCGCCGACCCGCCGCCGGCTGATGTACAGGGTTCTGGAGATTTCCTCGTCTTTGTACCCCCGGGCAATGAGCAAAGCCACTTCTTTCTCCCTGGGACTCAACGACTTGACGTGGGGCATCGCTTCCAATTCGCTCCTCCCCTCCCAAAACCCGTTGTCGTAACCACCCTCGCCTGCTCCGCCGCGGCTTGTCCACCCACACACCAAAGCAGCCGTCCGCACGCCCCGTATCCTCTGTTCACGCACGAAGTCCGCCGCCGGGGTTCACCCCCGGCAATTGCTATTCTATCGGCGGCGCCGCTCCCCTTTGTAACGGCGGACTACAAAATCCGTTAAGCGATACATAATTTCGTATATACAATTTGTTTTGTTTTTTTATTCAAATGTTTGGAATCCAATCATCCGTCCCGGCGCCGGACCGGGCTCTACTCGGGGAGTGGGAGTGATGGGGTGAGCGCCCCCGTGCCGGGCTCGCCCACACGATCAAACCCAAAAAGAAACGCCCCGCGAAAATCCCGGGGCCGATGGCAAACCTCGAACCACTATCACATGTGAAACCGGGGCAGCACCTCTTCGGCCAACTCCTCCATCACCTCGTCCACCGGCCGGCGGCTCCCCTTCAGGCCGATGATCACGTGGTTCACTCCGATCCGTCGCAGGTGCTCCAGGTGCTCCACCAGGCCGTGGCGACCGACGCGAATTCCCATCCTGGATTTTTCCAGAGGGGTATCCGGATCTTCCGCTAAATCGAGGGGGAGGGGCTGGGCGAAGGGCTTGAAAACCCCCGGTTCGCCTTCCGCCGCCCACTCCCGCCACCGGCGGATCAGGCGCTCCAGGAAAAGTGGATGGCGCGGATAGTACAGCCAACCGTCCCCGTGCCGGGCGATCCATTCAGGAGTCTGACCGCTCTGCCCGGTGATGAGAAGGGGGATGGAACCCAAGAGGGGCTTGGGAACCAAGTCCGCTCCCCGCAAGCGGCCCAGGGGCGAGTCGATCACCGGGAACTCCTCCTCAAGGGCCCTTTGTAGATAAAAAAAACTCTCCCGAAAACGCTCCGGAATGTCGTCGATCTCGACGCAGAAGGCAGGAAATTCCACAGGCCGATCCCCTGACGCCACGCCCAGCACCAGGCGGCCGCCGCTCAGCCGGTCCACGGAAGCTGCCGCCTTGGCCACGTGTAGCGGGTGCCGGAGGGTGATCACGACGCTGGCCGTGCCCAACGTCACCGAGTGCGTGTGGGCGGCGACGTACCCGAGGTACACCCACACATCATACACTTGGCCCGTGTCGCCAAACTCCGGGTCCCGAAGGGGCACGTCCCGGAACCACAGAGCCCTGAATCCCAGCTCCTCCGCCCGCCGGATTCGCTCGATTCCCCGTTCCAGGGGCGGCAAGTCCCCCTCGTAGGCTTCAATGGGGAGCATCAGCCCCAGCGTCAGGCGATTCTCGGCAAAGATCCGGCGAAATCCCGGGTGCCGGCTCGTATCCATGTTTATTCCCCCTCTTACGGTCAGTCCCAGGCACCGGGCCGGCGTGGATCGGTATTCCGTAGCCAGACGCATCAAGCCTCCGGCAGCCGAAAAATCTCTTGTCCAACGGCGCCCCTCCGAGTTCCGGCGTTTTTTACAGTTTTCGTCATCGATAGATGTTTTCCTTTTTCTAAGGACAAATGGAACTCCACACGGCCGGGCGGAACGACTTGCCGCCAAAGAAAGGGTCAGCTAGATTGGACGTGAATGTTTCGGATGGGCGAAAGATGCTCGAATCGCGGAGCAAGGAGGTGTGCATGCCGTGAAAACAGAGCTGGAAAAGTTACGCCGTACCGTTGAATCGTTTATCCACTTCATGAACCGCCTTCCAGAAGAGCACCTGGCGCCGGCCGACTGGGGTCCTCGAGAAGTGCTCGTCCACCTTGTTTTCTGGCATGAAACCTACGTGTCGACCATCGAGGCGCTTATCGCCGGCCGGACCCCCGATTTGCCGGAAGGCACCTTTGCCGAACTGAATGCTCAGGCCGTCAGGCAAAATGCAGAGGTTCCAATTGCCCGGTTGCTGGAAAGGTTTCGGAAAGCCCAATCGCGTCTGGAGGAGTTGGCAATCCTGGATCCCAGCAGATCGTGGACGATCCCCGCGAAGGCAGGCTCCAAAGCCCGCCCTCTCGACGAGCTGATCAAACGGATTGAAGCACACATCCGCAACCATGAAATCAAGTTGCGACGGCAATTCGTCCGTCAAGCATGAGTGAAACGTTCCCATCCCCGCTCTCTGCCCGCTTTTCAAAAGAAAATTTTTCCGAAACGAAACGCGATGAAACTTCCGGCCCTTAAAACGGGTATAGGAAAGTGGGATCAGGGAGAGGAGGTTTGGTCCCCTTGACGATCGACGACGACCGCCGGTTGATCCTCCGCTGCCGGAACGGAGAGGAAGACGGGTACCGGGAACTGATGATCCGATACGAAAAATATGTCTACACCCTGTGTCTGCGGTTGACCGGGAACCGAGAAGACGCTTTGGATTTGACCCAAGAGACATTCATCCGGGTGCTGCGCGGCCTGGACGGTTTTCAGATCAACCGGCCGTTTAAGCCGTGGCTGCGCCAGGTGGCCGTGCGCCTCTGTCTGAACCACTTGCGCGATGAAGGAGCGAACCGGGCGAGAAACGGCCTGTCCCTGCAACACCCCGTCGGAGGGGAACTGACCCTGGCGGACACCCTCGCTTCCGGGACCGATCCCTCCCAAGAGGTGGAATGGAGAGACCTGAACCGGCACCTGTGGAAGGCGGTCGGGCGGCTTCCGCCGCTGTACCGGCTGGTCGTCACCCTCCGGCACCAAGAAGGGATGAGTTATGAAGAGATCGCCGCCGCGGCCGGCCTTCCCGTCGGCACCGTCAAGACCTATCTCTTCCGCGCCAGAAATCGGCTCAAGCAAGAATTGGCGGCGATCTACGGTTGGGAGGTGTGAAGATTGACCTGTGATCCGTTCCAATTGCAAGCTTATCTGGACGGCGAGCTGGCCCCGGCGGAGGAAGAGAAACTCCGTCGTCATCTGGCGAAGTGCGTCTCCTGCCGCCGGGAACTGTCCGCACTCCGCCTGTTGTGGCTGGAACTGGACCGGAACGAAGAAGTGGAAGCCGCCCCCGAGCTGCCCTACCTGCGCCACCGGGTGATCGCCGCCGTGCGGGAAAGAAGACCGGCGAAGCAAAAACAACCCGTTTCGCGCAACTCCGCGCTTCTCTGGTTGAACGCCCAAACTGTGGCCTGGAGACCGTTGTTGGCGGGCTTCCAGTACATTCCCCTCTTCCACCTGATGTCCCGGCCTGCCCGGCGCTCTCCCGATTCTCCGGCCGCCCGGCGGGGCCCGCGGGTGATCCGGCTGCGAAGGGGCCGAAAGTAACCCGGCGCCCCGGATTCCATCCCGCCGAGAGGAGATCTGCGCCGTGTCTGTCTTTGTCTTGCCGATCGAAATTGTAGCCGGGGGACTGTTGGGACTAGGTGCGGCACTTCTGTGCGCGCCCTGGCGCCTTCGGGGCATGATCCACGTGGGGCCCTCCCTCCGGTGGGACCTGTCCATCCGGGGCGCCTTCGGCCTGGTCCGCGCCCGGGTCGGGAGCGGCAAAGCCGCAAACGGGGAGGACGGCGACCGGGAAACCGGCGGTGCCGGGGTTCCGGATCGGGGACCGGTGATCGAATTCCGGCTGGCGGGCATTCCCGTGTGGCGCCGGGGGGGAGACCGCGGACGGACAGACGGGCGTCCCCGGCGGGGCCGGCGCCGGATCCGGAAAGCGTCCGGATCCGCCCGGGAGGAGAACGGGGCGGGGGGAGCGGGCCGAAAACGGTCGAAAAGGCGATTCCGGCTCCGGGCTTGGCTCCGCATCCTCGACAGGGAGTGGCGCAGGGAGTGGCTGCGACTGGCCCTGCTGGTCCTCCGGCGCCTCTTCCGGACCGTACGACTGCGGATGGCCGTTCAAGGTACCTACGCCGCGCCGGATCCCGCCGTCACCGGCTGGCTGGCGGCCGTTGCCTCCGTCCTCGGGACGGCGGGGAACGGCACCTTCCTCCTCGACGTAAAGCCGGATTTTACCGCCCAGGCGCCGGATCTGGACATCGCCGTCGAGACCCGGATGGTTCCCCTTGCCGTCCTTGCGACGATGCTGCTGCTCCTGGCGGAAAAACCGGTCTGGAAACAGATTGGGGCTTTCATTCGAGCTTGGCTCAAAAGAAAATCGGCCCCGGTCCGGAACACCACCTGAACCATTCAAAGGAGGCCTGTGCTCATGTTGAAAGAGGGCATTGAAACGATTGTCTCCCATCTAGAGAATCTGGTGAACACCAAAACGGTCATCGGCGAACCCATGGAAGTCGGCCATGCGATCATCATCCCGGTGGTATCCGCCTCCTTCGGATTCGGCGCCGGAAGCGGCCAGGGCAGCGAACCGGAGGGCGGCGGCGGCACCGGCGGGGGCGGAGGAGGAGGGGCGAAAATCACGCCGACCGCCCTGGTGGTCATCCGCGGCGAAGATGTCAAGGTCTTCTCCCTGTCTCAAAAGGGAGCGCTGGAGAAACTGGCCGATCTTGTCCCGGAAATCGCGTCCAAGATCAGCCAATTTCGTCGCCCGAAACAGGAGAGTTGATTTCCACCCCCCGCGGCTCCGGCCCGGGGGGTTTTACACCGCAAAGGCTCCATAGGATCGGACCGCATTTTATGGTACACTGCAAGCAAAGTCTCGGAGGGCCCGCGCGATTGGCCGCCATCTCCACCGAAAAGGGGGAACCTCTATGTTTTCCAATCCCAGCGAAGACGTCTTGCGGGAAATCTTGCTCAACGCCCGGACGATCGCCGTGGTCGGCCTTTCGGCCGATCCGGACCGTCCCAGCCACGCGGTCTCCGCCCAAATGCAAAAACGGGGTTATCGCATCATCCCCGTCAATCCCAAGCTTTCCGAAGTCCTGGGGGAGCGGTCCTATCCTTCCTTGCTGGACATCCCCCACCCCGTCGACATTGTCAATGTCTTTCGCCGGAGCGAGGCTCTTCCCGACGTGGTGCGCGAGGCCGTGCAAATTTCCGCCCCCGTCATTTGGGCCCAGGAAGGCGTGTACGACGAAGAAGCGGCAGCGATTGCCGCCCGCCACGGCAAGACGATGATCATGGACCGGTGCATCGCCGTCGCCCACAGCATCCTCGTCGGAATCCGGCGGACTTGACGGCTCCTCCCGCCGTTCCATAGTTCATTCGTTCCATTTCAAATCACTCGGATGACCCTTTTCGTAGGAAACCCTTTCCTTTATATTTCTTGTCGGAGACAAGTCTCATCTCGTCTTGTCCGCAAAGGAGGGGATGGCATGCGTCACCTGCCGGACTGGTTCCGGAAAGATCGCGACCTGGGCAACCTGTTCGCTTTCCCGTCCTTCCCGTCTTTGCCGGCCTTTTTCGACCGGACATTCGCCGTGGACGTCAAAGATGCCGGGGAAACCCTGGAGATCGAGGCGGAGATCCCGGGAGTAAACCGGGAACAAATCGAGGTGGAAGTGACCGATTCCGGCGTCACCATCGCCGTCAAAGTCGAGGAAGAAACGGAGGAGAAGCGGGAACGGTATTACCGCAAGGAGCGCTCCTACGGGCGGAGCGAACGGTTCATCGCATTTCCCGTGGAAGTCGATGCCGAGGCGGGAAAAGCGACCTACCGCAACGGCATTTTGCACCTGAGCTTTCCCAAGAAACACCGGGAAGGCGAGCGGAAGAAAAAGTTGTCCATCGATTAGGGCCGGCGAATTCCGGCCCGGGGCCCGCGAGGGCCGGGGGCTCGAGGGCGCGGCCCGGGGATCGGGCTGCGCCCCCGGGCCCATTTTGCATGGCCCCTTCCTTTACTCCACGTGATATTTTCTCTGCACCACCCGCCCCGCGAAGGCGGCCAAACCGTACAGCGCGATGGAGAGCAACGCCAGCAGGGCGACGCCGGTCATCACCAAGTCCATCTGGAACACTTGGCCGCCGTAGAGGATCAGGAACCCCAGGCCGGCCTTCGACGATAAAAACTCGCCCATGATCACGCCGACCAGGGTCAGCCCGATGTTCACCTTCATCGCCGCTACGATGTGGGGCACGGACGCCGGCAACACCGCCAGCCGCAACATCTGCCATTTGGTCGCGCCAAGGGCTTCCATCAGCTTCAATTTGCCCCGTCCGGCCTCGCGAAACCCCGATTCCAGCATCATGACGGTGACCACGATGGAAATGGCCACCGCCATGCCGTAGATCGAGAGCCGGTCTCCGAGCCACAGATAAAAAATCGGCCCGAGAGCCACTTTGGGCAAGGCGTTGAGCACCACCAAGTAGGGTTCCAACACCTTCGACAAGAAAGAAGACCACCACAGCGCCACAGCGGCCAGCAATCCGGCGCCCATGGAAATCGCAAACCCGATTCCCGTCTCCTTCAACGTCACCCACGCGTGAACTCCGAGCCGCCCTTCGCTCGCCAGTTTCCAAAAGGACGAAGCGATGTGGGAGGGCATGCTGGTGAGCATGGGGTCCACCCAGTGCACCCGGGCCGCCGCTTCCCAGATCGCCAACAGCGCCGCCACCAGAAACCAGCGGGCCAGGCGAATCCGAACCAGCCGCCGGCGCTGCTCGCGCAAAAACCGCTCGTACAGGAAACTGCGCGATCCTGCGGGATGCGTCCCGGGCGCCTCCCTTCTCCCCGCCGTACCGTCCACCCCCTCCGGACCGCGGGAAGTAGCGACCGGCCGGAGCCCCGTGTCCCGTTCAAACCCGGACATGCTCCCTCAACTCCTCCCAAATCCGGTTGAAGTATTCCTGGAATTCCGGCTGCCGGCGGGCTTCCGTCGGGACCGGCCTCCCGGCTGAAAAGACGATGCGGCGATCCGCGGTGACGGTGCCGGGGCGGCGGGACATCACGAGAATCCGGTCGGCCATGGAAATCGCCTCCGAAAGATCGTGGGTGACCAGGACGACCGTCTTCCCCTGTTCCCGCAAAATCCGCGACACTTCGTCTCCCAGGAAAAGCCGGGTCTGATAATCGAGCGCGGAAAAGGGTTCATCGAGGAGCAACACATCCGGCTCCAAGACCAACGTGCGGATCAGCGCCACCCGCTGGCGCATGCCTCCCGACAGTTGCCCCGGCGTGTGGCGAACAAAATTCGAAAGACCGTAACGTTCCAGCAGGTCGAGGGCCCTCCGGCGAGCCCGCCGCAAATCCAGCCTCCTCACCTCTGCGCCGAGGAGCACGTTCTGCAGGACATCCCGCCACTCGAACAGATGGTCGTGCTGCAACATGTACCCCACGCGCCGGGACGGGCCCCGGAGCGGCTCGCCGAACAGAAGCACTTCTCCTGCGGTGGGGCGAATCAACCCCGCAATGAGGGACAAAAAGGTGCTTTTCCCGCATCCGCTGGGCCCGACTACGGCGACGAATTCTCCCGCTTCGACGGAGACATCGACATCCCGCAGGGTCTCCGTCTCCTCTTTCCACGTAAAATACCGGTGGGACACGCGACGGAGTTCGATCTGGGCCATCTCCTCCACCTCCCCGCTGCCGCCGGACCGTCCGGGCTTTTTTCGTTTGCGACACGGCCCCGGGGACGGACGGCCGTGCGGCGGCGAGCACCGAGCATTACGGACTTCCCCGCGACACCCTTTCGGCGAAGGCGGTTTCGACGACATCCTCGTACCGGACCTTTTGATCCGCCTTGATCGTTCCGGCTTCGACCAGGATATTTTGCAGGATATCGAATTGTTCCCGGCTGAGCACCGGGTTGGCGGGCCAGGTGTTTTGTTTTTGATACCGTTCGATTGACTTGGCGATCGCTTCTTTCGGCGTCCCTTCAAAATATCCCGCCACGACTTCCGCTACTTCTTGGGGGCTGCGGGACTCCATCCACCTCGTCGCTTTATACACCGCGTTGCACCATTTCTGAATCACGTCCGGATGGTTCCGGATGAACTCCTCCGTCGCCTCGTACGCGGTTTCGGGAAAGGCGCCCGCCGCCCGGCCCAAGGACGCGACGATGAATCCTTTTCCCGACTGTTCCAGCATCGTGGCCAGGGGTTCATACACCTGCACGAAATCCCCCCGCCCGCCTTCGTAGGCACCGACCATCGCCTGGGGCGCCACGTTGGTCACCACCTTGGCCCCGCCGGCTCCCTTCCGGTTCAGGACGTGGGACAGCACCATCTGGGGAGAACTGCCCGGCCGCCAGCTGACGATCGTTTTGCCGTTCAGGTCTTCCCACCGGAAAGAGTCCGCCGGCACCCTCCCCACCAAAAACGATCCGTCGGTCCCCGTCAATTGATAGAACACTTTCAGCCTTTTGCCCCCTCCTTGGTTCAACACGTAAACCGAGGTCTCGGGCCCCACCAGGGAAATGTCCGCCGTGCCCGCCAATAAGGCCGCGGCTCCCTTGTCGGAACCCTGAGCGGTCACCATATCCACTTGAAGACCCTCTTCCCGAAAGAAACCCTTCGCGAGGGCGACATAGTGCGGGGCGTAAAAGATCGACCGGATGACCTCCGAGAACCGGATGGTCCGCAGGCCCCCTTCCCCTGCGGCCCCGTCGCTCCCGGGGGCGGGAGCTCCCCCGCATCCTGCGGCCACCAAAACCCATATCGCCGCCGCCAGCAGCGGCCAAAGACTTCGCCGCGTCCGCTCCATACTCGATCTCTCCTTTCGCTCCATCGGTATGCAGCGGACGCCCCATGTGCCCCGCCCTGTGCAAACAAAAAAAGGGCGTTCTCTTCGCCCCTCGACCCCCGGAACATTCCGGGCCGATCTCGCATACTGTAGTAGTACACCCCGCCGTTTCTTCCCGCATTGGGCGCCCCCCGGCCGGGGGTTTTGCGCCCAATGCGTTGACATAGATCTCTTCTTTTTCTTTGTTCTCCCCTCCGGCATCCGGAGGACTCAGTCTTCCGGAAGAGCCCGTTCCCCCCCCTCTTTCAACCGGCGGTATCGGTTCCACTGTTCCTCCGTCTTGCGGTATTCGATCACCATCGCCACCCGCCACGGCACGATCATTCCGTACGCCAAGAGGAAAAACACCGCACCCGTCTGGGGAAGTGTGATATAGTGTTCTACGTAACTGTGCAGGAGCAACCTCACCGCCAACAGACCGAGAAGGATCAACACAAACGCCTTGGACCGCTTGAGATAAATCTGCCCCTCGATGATTTGGAATTTCGAAGTGCGAATCAGCGGATAGGACAGGAACAGGGCACCGGCGGCAAAGGCACCGATCCCCCAGGAAACCGGGATGTGGGTTTGGGGAAAAAGGAACATGAGAAACCCCGTCGTCATGCCCAGGGGCGGCAGGACGATCTTTTTGATCGACGTCGGACGGTTGGCCGCCCGCAGGCGGATGGCGATCACCATCAACGCCATGAGAACGGCTCCCAGCGTCGCTGTTGTTTGGATGTTGAGGGCGGCGTGACCCATGGTAGCAACCCTCCCGCTCAAGCTGAGACCAGTATACCATATCGACACAGCCGACAGGGGGAGTGACGACGAACATGGATCGGGATTTCGAAATCGAACAAACCGTCCTGATCACCGATGAAGAGGGGCGACAGCACACCTTCCGCCTTTCGGACATCCTCGAAGTGCGGGGCCGCACCTACGCCGTGCTCCTGCCCGCCACCGAGGACCTCGACAGCGAAGGGGTGATTTTCCGTCTGGAAGAAAACGAGGAGGGGATCGTCGCCTTCGTCCCGGTACAGGACGACGTGGAGTGGCAGGAAGTAGAAAGCGCCTATCACCGCCGGCTGTTCGAAGAGGATGAAGAGTGATCCCCCGCCCCGGCCTCCTTTCGCAGCACCGCTTTGGCCCGCGCGTATTCCTCCGGACCGATCAGTCCCTCGCTGTACAGATCGTCCAACTCCAATTCCATCATCACCAGATCGTCCCGGCGGGACCCGACGTACACCACGATCCCGAACCGCCTCAACAGCGCTTTCACGTCCAAGACGGTGCGCAACGGCCGCTCCCTCCCCCGGACAACCGCTCCCAGAGTTCCGCCATGTCGGAGAACCAGGGCGCCTCCACTTCCACCGCCTCCCCGCTCCGGGGATGGCGGAAGTGCAACCGGACCGCGTGAAGGGCCTGCCGGCCGATCCATTCCGAAGGCCGGCCGTAGAGGGCGTCCCCCACCAGGGGATGGCCGATGGCGGCCAAATGTACCCGAATTTGGTGGGTTCGCCCGGTTTCCAGCACCACCCGCACCAGAGTGGCCTCCGGCGCCCAGGCTTCTACTTCGAAACGGGTCCGCGCCGGTTTCCCGGCGGGATCGATCCGCCTCCGGCCGGGATGCTGTGGGTCCCGGCCGACGGGCAAATCCAGAATCCCCCGGTCCGCCGGGAGACGCCCCTCCACGATCGCCAGGTATTCGCGCCGGACCAGGCGGCCGCCCCGGTTTTCTTCCCATTCTTCCGAGCGCGGGGCCTCCCGCTGCCGCGCGTCGCCGTCCGCCCGCAGGTCGCCGGACAGCCGCTGGTGGGCAAACCGGTTCTTGGCGATCAACACCAACCCGCTGGTATCCCGGTCCAGGCGGTGGAGCGGGCGAAATGGCCGGTTCAATCCCCGGCTCCGCCACGCGTAGATCACCCCGTTGGCCAGGGTGCCCCGGTACTGCCCCCTGGTCGGATGGACGAGCATTCCGGGAGGCTTGTTGACCACGAGCACGTCCCCGTCTTCATACACGGTTTCAAAGGGAACCGGCTCCGGGATGACGTCCGGCGAGGGGAACTCCTCCCACCGCAACTCGATGACGTCGCCGCACGCCGCCCGTTCCGTCCCATAAGCCGGTTCCCCGTTCCGGTAAATGCCTCCGGAAGCCGCCGCTTGCCGGAGCAATCCCCTGGAGACGCCCAGGCGCGTCCGAAGCACGTCCCGGAGAAATTTTCCGGCATCCCGTTCGTCCACCACCCAACACAACCGCTCCCAAGACCGGAGATTCGCGTCCAATCGCCATCCCCCCGACGGATCCGGCATGGCGGCCGTTCGCCCCGCGGACCGTTCCACGATTTGAGGTGCATATCCGGAATCAGGCCGGAGACGCTACAGACCGAAGGGGGGACTGCCGATGCCCGGTGTCCGGTGTCTGGTCGAAGAATGCATGTACAACGATCACCGGGGCCATTGTACAGCGGATGAAATCGTCATCGCCACCAACGGCAACGCCATCGCCGGTACCATCAAAGGCACCATGTGTTCCACCTTCGATTTCGACCACCACACCAACCGGTACGGCGACAACGTCAGCGACTGAAAAAGGGGCGAGCCGCCCCTTTTTCCGCCTTCCGGCCGCTCCCGGGATTCGCGCCTCCGGGCGAACACCGAAGCCCCCACCCCGGCCCCGATCAGGCGGGATAGGCGCGCCCCAAGGCCGCGGCGAGCCGGCTCACGCCGGTGTCCACCTCTTCTTCCGAAACGATCAGCGGCGGCAACAGGCGGATGGTGTTTCCTCCGGCCACGGTGACCAGGAGCCCCTCGTGTAGGCAGGCTTCCGCCACCGGCGCCGCCGGTCCGTCCAGTACGACTCCCAGCATCAGCCCCAAGCCGCGGATCTCCCGCACCCGGGGATGGTCTCCGAGGGCCCGTTCCAGCCGCCGCCTCAAATAAGCCCCCCGCTCGGCCGCCCGTTCCCACAGCCGCTCCCTCTCCAACACCGAAACGGTGGCCAAAGCCGCCCGCATGGCGAGGGGATTCCCTCCGAAGGTCGAGCCGTGGGTCCCCGGCCCAAAGGCCTCCGCCACCTTCCGTTTGGCCAGCATGGCCCCGACGGGCACCCCGTTGGCCAATCCCTTGGCCAGGGTCATCATATCCGGTTCGATGCCGTACTGCTCATAGGCGAACAGGGTACCGGTCCTGCCCATGCCGGTCTGCACTTCGTCCACAATCAACAGGATGCCCCGCTCGTCGCAGACGCGGCGCACCTGTTGGACGTACGCGGGAGATAGGGGTATCACCCCGGCTTCCCCCTGAACCAGTTCCAGCATCACGGCACAAACCCCGCCGTCGAGCGCCTCTTCCAACAGGCGGATATCGCCGGCGGCCACGTGCCGGATCCCCGGCACCAGCGGTCCGAACCCCTCTTGATACTTCTTTTGTCCCGTCGCGGTCAGAGCTCCCAGCGTCCGGCCGTGGAACGAATGCTCCAGGGCGACGATCTCCCTCCGTTCCTCCCGCCCCGACGCGTAAGCCCAGCGACGCGCCAATTTGATCGCCGCTTCGTTGGCCTCGGCCCCGCTGTTGCAAAAAAACACCTGATCCAGCGCCGAATGATCCGCCAACCATCGGGCCAGCTCCACCTGCTGAGGAATGTGGAACAAATTCGAGCAATGAATCAGCGTCCTCGCCTGTTCGGCAATCGCCTCGGCTACCTCCGGGTGGCTGTGGCCCAGGATGGTGACGGCGATCCCGGCCGCAAAATCGAGGTAAGCCCGCCCGTCCGCGTCCCACAGCCAACTGCCCTGCCCCCGGACCATGGCCACCGGCCATCGGCCGTAGGTCGACATCACCGCCGCCGACTGCGACACGATTGCTTCGTTGGTCCACGCCACCGTCCGTCCCTCCCGATTTTCTCCGCCGTCACGCCTACACATCCGCTCCACGTTCTTCCTTGAGTTTCCGGGAGTACCACAGGAAAACCGGGAGAGGGATCACGATCCATCCCAAACTCTTGATGAGCCCGTTGATCCCGCGACGGCGGGTCTGTTGAGTCTGTTCCTCCACCATGCGCTCGTAGTCGGCCCGAATCGTCGCTTCATCCGCCGGCTCGGGGGCCGGCTTGCCCTCTGCCCGCAATTTGGCCGGCTCCTGAAGGCGCATCTCGCGATAGGAGGCATAATCTTGATAGTACCCCTGCGGCACCACGATGTCGCTGAGGTTCATAAACGCGCCGACACACCCGCCGATGGACATCATCAGCGTGGCAAACAGGACAAGATACAAATAAATTTTCCGGATCATGAGGCACCTCCGTTTTCCGGGAGCACCATCGTGCCGATACCCCGGTCGGTGAAGACTTCCAGCAACAGGGCGTGCGGGTCTTCACCGTTGATGATATGGACGTGCTTGGCACCGGCGGCCAGGGCGGCCAAACAAGCCTGCACTTTCGGAATCATGCCCCCGCGGATTTCTCCGGAAGCCACCAGCCGGCGAATCTCCTCCGACGTGATCCGGGAAATCACCTCCGGCCCGGAGGGGCCTTCGCGCAGAATGCCCGGCACATCGGTGATCAAAAATAGTTTTTCCGCCTTGAGGGCGCCGGCCACCGCTCCCGCCGCTTCGTCGGCGTTGACGTTGTAGCGCCGGCCTTCCTCGTCGACCCCGATGGGCGCAATGACGGGAATCAGGCGCTTGTCCAACAGGGTCTCCAGCAACTCCGTGTTGACGTCCACGACTTCCCCGACAAAGCCGATGTCGCCCGCCGGATGGTGTTTTTTTACCACGCGCAGGAGGCCGCCGTCCACTCCGGACAGGCCCACCGCCCCTCCGTCCCGGCGGTTGAACGCCGCCACCAATCGCGGGTTGACCTTCCCGGCGAGCACCATCTCCACCACGTCCATCGCCGCCTCGTCCGTCACCCGCAGCCCATCGACAAAGCGGGCCGGGAGGCCGAGTTTTTCCAGCATCGCGGTGATTTCCTTGCCGCCGCCGTGGACGACCACCGGCCGGATGCCCACTTGTTTGAGCCAGATAATGTCGAGGATGACGTCGGTCAAGCGGCCGCCCATCGCGCTGCCGCCGTACTTGATGACAAAGATTTTCCCGGCAAACCGCTGGATGTAGGGCAATGCCTCCACCAGCACCGCCGCTTTGGCCTCTTCCGTCATGATTTCGACTCCTTCACTCTCCGTCGCATCCCGCCGCCCGGAGCAAGCGGCCTCGCCGCCCCCCGGGTCACGTCCGGTAATGGGCGTTGATCTCAATGTATTTTTCCGTCAAATCGCATCCCCACGCCACGGCGGATCCGGGGCCGTTTCCCAGAATCACCCGCAACACCACCGGATCGCCCCGGAGCACCCCGCGGGCCGCCTCCTCGTCAAAATCGATCGCCCGGCCCCCCCGGCACACGCAGATGTCGCCGATATAGACATCCGCCCCCTCCGGTTCGAACTCGGCCCCCGAGTACCCCACGGCGCACAGGATGCGGCCCCAGTTGGGGTCCGCCCCGTAGACCGCCGTTTTGACCAAGCTCGAACCGGCGACCGCCTTGGCCGCCCGGCGCGCGTCCTCTTCACTCCGCGCTCCTTCCACCCGAACCTCGACGAGCCGGGTCGCTCCCTCCCCGTCCCGGGCGACGGCTTTGGCCAATTCTGTGGCCACGGTGGTCAAGGTTTCTACAAACGCCGGCCAATCGGGGTGCTCCGGGGTCAAGATCCGGTTTTCCGCCAATCCGTTGGCGAGACACAACACCATGTCGTTGGTGCTGGTATCCCCGTCTACGCTGATGCAGTGGAAACTCCGGTCCACGGCGAGGCGCAAGGCCGCATCCAGCGCCGCCGGATCGACGGCGGCATCGGTGGTCAAAAAGGCGAGCATCGTCGCCATATTCGGATGGATCATCCCGGAGCCCTTCGCTGCGCCCCCGACGGTCGCCGGCCGCCCGTCGACCCGAAATTCCGCCACCGCTTCCTTCGGGCGGGTGTCGGTGGTCATGATCGCTTCGGCAAACGCCCGCCCTCCGTCGTCCCGGATGCGCTTGGCGGCCGCTTCGATCCCCACCCGCACCCGGTCCATCGGCAGGGGGACGCCGATCACGCCGGTGGAAGCCACGCCCACGTCCTGGGGCTCCAGCCCGAAGAGGTCGGCCGCCGCCCGCTGCATTTCGGCGGCATCGGCCGCCCCCCGCTCCCCGGTACAGGCGTTGGCGTTGCCGCTGTTGGCCACGACCGCCTGGAGACGCCGGTTTTGCCGCACGAGGCGTTCCGTCAATTCGACGCAAGCGGCCCGCACGCGATTGGCGGTAAAGACTCCGGCTGCGGCGGCCGGAACCTCCGAATACAGAATCCCGACGTCCGGCCGATCCGCCTTTCCGTCGCGAATCCCGGCGGCCGCCGAACCCGCCCAGAATCCCCGGGGAGCCGTCACCCCCAAAGCACTCCGCCGGTTCACTTCCTGCGAATCATCGTCCCGTTCGATCAGCACGGTCCATCCCTTCCTTCCGCCGCGCGCTCCTTCGCGCGGCCGGTTGCCTACGGGTACAGGGGCACCGCCGCCAAACCCGCATCCTCCGGCCACCCCATCATCACATTCAAGTTCTGCACCGCCTGGCCGGCGGCCCCCTTGACGAGGTTGTCGATGACGCTCACGACAATCAGCCGGCCGGTGCGTCCCTCCACCGCCAGGCCGATGTCGCACAAATTGGTGCCGCGGACCTCCTTGGTCTGGGGCCACTCCCCGGCCGGGCGCACCCGGACAAACGGAGCCCCCGCGTAAACTTCCCGGTATAACTGTACAACGTCCTCCGTCGCCGCATTCCGCCACTCCGGCATCAAATTTCCGTACGCGGTGACGAGAATGCCCCGGTTCATCGGCACCAAATGGGCCGTAAAGGAAACCCGCGCTTCCCGACCCCCGAAGACGCCCAGATGGTATTCGATCTCCGGGGTGTGCTGGTGGACGCCGACCTTGTACGCCTTAAAATTCTCGTAAACCTCGGAAAAATGACTGCCCAAACTCAGCCCTCTTCCGGCGCCGGTCACTCCGGATTTGGCATCTATAACCAGGCTCCCCGGATCGACCACTCCCGCCCGCACCGCCGGCACCAGCCCCAACAGGGTCGCCGTGGGATAACATCCCGGATTGGACACGAAATCCGCTCCGGCCACCGCCTCCCGCGCCCATTCGGTGAGCCCGTACACCGCCTCCTCCTGCCACCGGGCCGGCGGGGGGTCCTTCTTATACCATTCCCGATACAAATTCCCCGGGATGCGAAAGTCCCCCCCGAGGTCGATCACTTTCCTCCCCCGTTCCCGCAAAGCGGGCGCGCATTCGGTGGACAACCCGGCGGGAAGGGCCAAAAACACGACCTCGGCCGCTTCCGCCAGGCGATCCGCGTCGTACGCTTCGAGGACCAGATCGACCCATCCCCGCAGATGGGGATACACTTCCGAGATCGGCCGGCCCGCATAGGAGTCCGACGTCACCGCGACGAGGGAGACTTCCGGATGCCGCGCCAACAGCCGGACCGCTTCGACGCCGGCGTATCCCGTCGCCCCCACAACCGCCACCCGAACCATCGCCGACACCTCCGCCCCCGCGTAAACTGGCCCACATGAACTTGAAAGATTATACATCTTTATGTATAAAAACTCAATCCCGTATATGCTTCCGCCACGTTCCCACGATCAACACGGCCGAGGCCGCCAGGGCCGCCGCCCACCAGGCGACGGCCGGACTTCCGTCGTCGAGCCCGAAGGCCGGATCCCGGGCCAACATGCCTCCCCCGATCCATCCCAGCAAGCCCGCGCCGGCCCAGAGCAGCCACGGCGCCCAGTCGATCAACCGGCGAACCAAGCCGCTCCCCCAGACGATCAGGGGAATGCTCAACGCCAAACCGGCCGTCAGCAGGCCGAGGTCTCCCCGGGCGGCAGTGGCGATGGCCAGGACATTGTCGAGGCTCATGCTCACATCCGCCAACAGGATGGTCCCGACGGTCCGAACCCATCCCCCGCCGCCTCCCCGGTCCGGCCCGGGACTCCCCTCCGGAGCAGGCACGAGCAATTTGACCGCGATCCATATCAGCAGCAGCCCGGCCACCGCTTGAACATAGGGCCGGTACAACACCCCGGCGGCGAAGGCCGTCAGAGTCACCCGGAGGACCACCGCCCCCGCCGTTCCGACGGCGACGGCCAGCCGGCGCTCCGGGCGGGGCAGATGGCGGGTCGCCATGGCGATGACCAGGGCGTTGTCCCCGCTCAAAAGCAGGTTGATCCACACCAGCATCAGAACGTCGACCGCCCTCTCCACCGCCCCGGCCCTCTCCTTTCTCCGGTGTTCGAACCGTTATATCCAGTGGGACAGCACCAGCCCCCCGTACAAAAAGGCCGCCACGATGACCAGGGCCGGATGAATCCGCCACCGGGTCAGCGCCCACAGCGACACGGCGGCAATGCCCAGAGACTGGCCCACCCCGATGGCCCGCACCGAATCGCGGCCCATTTCCCACGTCAGCACCACCATCATCGCGGCGATCACCGGCTGGACGAGCAGGGTCATCCCCTTAACCGCCGGAGACTGGCGGTAACGGGCCAAGATCCGGGCAAACCAGATGAGCGCCGCGGCGGACGGGATGATAGTAGCCGTCAAGGCGACGGCGAACCCGGTCCATCCCCCCACCTGGTAGCCGACAAAGGCGGCAATTTTGGTGGCGATGGGCCCCGGCAGGGCGTTGGCCACCGCCAGGACATCCCCGAACTGGCTGTTGGTCAACCAGTGGTAATGGTGCACGATTTCTTCCTGCATCAAGGGGATGGACGCAGGGCCCCCGCCGTATCCGAGGAGATTGGACACCAGAAACCCCCAAAACAAATCCCACCAGTTCACGGTTTCGGGCCCTCCCTCCGGCGGCTCCCCCGGCGCTCCCTCCATTCCTTCAGGCGGGCCGCCACACGGAGGTGAAAGGGCCCGTAGACCAGCGCGGCGAGGATCACCAGGGCCGGATGCACATCCGCCACCGCCAGCGCCGCCAGGGCCGCCAAACCGAATGCGAGGGCCGGCACCGATCCGAGCCCTTTCCCGGCCTTTTGGACAAACTCGAACGCCATCAGTCCGAGCAAGACGACGATCACCGGACGGACCGCGTCGATCATTCCCTCCACCACCTTGGAGTGCCGGAGGGCGTACAAAATGCCCAACAAGCCCACCATCGCGATACTGGTCGGAAGGATGTGAGCCAGTACCGCCACCGTCGCCCCGGCGGTCCCCTTCAGCCGGTACCCCAGGTAGGCGGCCAACTTTGTGGCAATGGGCCCCGGGAGGGCGTTGGCCAAAGCCAGGATTTCTCCGAACTCCTCGTCGCTCATCCACCCGTACCGGTCGACCGCTTCATACCGGAACAGCGGGATCACCGACGGACCCCCGCCGTAGCCCAGCAGGCCGGTCCGCACCATGGCGGCGACGAGGTCGAGGTAGGGCCCGGCGCCGCCCGGCGCCGGTCTTTCCGCTGCCAACTTATCCACCGCCGATTTCGCCTCGCTTCATCCGGACGGAACCGCCCCGCGCCCGTGGGACGTCCGCCCCGTTTGTCCTTCCGAGGTTATCTTATCACAGGCCGGAGAACCCGGCGTGGAAAACCGGGAACTTCCGGTCGGGCCCCATCGCAACGGCCAACAGCCGGTCCCTCTCCTTACGGCCGGGGGTCCCGCACCCGTTGGTTCCGCACACGATCTCCCGGGGCGGTAGCCGGCGTCCGTTCCCCGGGCCGGCCCTCCGTCAGGGTGAGGGTCACCCCCGCCACCACCAAAACCCCGCCGGTCCATTGCACCGCTCCGACCGGCCGGCCGGTGAGAGCCGTCAGGATCATGGTGAAAACGGGAAGGAGATTGAGGAAAATTCCCGCCCTTCCCGCTTGCAGCCGCATCACCCCTTCATTCCAGCAAACGTACGACAACACGGAAGCACACACCCCGATGTACGCGATCCCGAGCCAAGTACCGGCCGAGGGCACCAAATGCCAATCGAGCCACGCCGGCACGATGCCCGCCAAGCCCCCAAACAAAGAAGTCAGCCAAGCGGTGGTCATCGTCCCCACCTCCCGCTGGATCCGCGGGACGGACAGGGAATACACGGACCACAACAGGACGCACAGAAACATCAGCAAATCGCCCGCATTCAACCGGAGCCCGGCCAACACCCGCCAGTCTCCCCGGCACACCACCAACCCCACCCCGGCGAAGGACAACGCCAGTCCGGCCGCCTGCCGCCAGGAGATCCGGGTCCGGCGCCACAGAGCCTCCAGGACCGCGATCACCGCCGGATTGGCCCCCGCGATGAGGGAAGCATTGACGGGCGTCGTGTAATGAAGGGCTCCGTACAGCGCATAGCTGTATCCCCAAATTCCCGTCAGCGCCAAGAACACCAATCCCTCCAAGTGGCGGCGCACCGCCCGTCTGTCCGCCCCTTCCCGCCGCGCTAGGGGCCAAAGCACCGCACAGGCGATCCACCAGCGGATCAGGGTGAGAGTCCCGGCGGAGACGGACGGCGCCAGCGCCGCCCCGAACAAATAATTGCCCGCCCAAAAGAGATTGGCCGACACCAACAGGATCACGGCTTTTCTATCCACGTTCCATTCGCCTTTCCGCGCCGGCCCCGCCGCCGTTTTCCGACCAGTCGAGGACCGGCAGCCCCGGCACCGCCGAGCGGAAATCGGCGACCGCTTCCGGATGACAAGTCAGGTAAAAAATTTGCCGGTCCCGCGCCATCTCCGCCAGGACCCGAACCGCCCGGCGCCGGCGCTCCGGATCGAAATTGACCAGTACATCGTCCATCATGACCGGCAACCGCACCCCCCGCTCCTGCAATTCTTCCAGAGAAGCCAAGCGCACGGACAGGTACAGCTGTTCCGCGGTGCCGCGACTGAGTTGCTCGAGGGGCCACCGCCGGCCCCCGGCGTCCTCGGCGTACCAAGGGCCGCCGTCGAGGGGCACGCCGATCCGCCGGTAGCGCCCGGCGGTCAACGCCGCGAAAATCGTAGAGGCCCTTTTCATGACCCCCGGCTGCCGTTCGCGTTCATACCGCTCCTTCGTCCGCGTCAACAGGTAGAGGGCCAGGGCGTCCACTGCCCACCCTTCCGCCTCCCGCCGCAACCGCTCCGCCGTTTCCTCGCGCCGCTGAAGCCACCAGCTCAGGGACCGGCCGCCCTCCAGTTCCCGGCGCCGGGCTTCCAGCTCCGATCTCTGCTCGCCCAATTCCCGCATCCGCCGGTGAATCCGGTCTTCTTCCCGTTCCAATTCCGACAAGGCCCCGGCAAGCCGGTCGCCGTCCCAGCCCGGCACCTCCCGGAGAAGATCCGGCCGCCCGATCTCCTCCGCGAGCCGCCGCATTTGTTCCTCCAGGGTCCTGCGCTGTTCCCGGCATTCCCGCCTGCGAAGGAAGCGGGGCCGCAACCGCCTCCACTCTTCCTCGCTTTCTGCGCCGAGAGCCGCACGCTCGCGGACCAGTTCTTCTTCGAGCCGGTTCACGAGACCGGCCGTCTCCCGCATGCGCTCTTCTCCGTCCCGGATCATTCGGGCCCGCTGTTCCGCCCGCCGGAGACGGTCCTGTGCAGCCGCCAGCCGCTCCTCAAGCGCCAAACAGGCCTCGCTCTCCCAACCGTCCCGGCGCCGGAGCACCACCCCTCCGAGTTCACAAAGGGATCTCAGTTCCCGGCGCCACGCCTCGCGCTCCGCCTCCAATTCCCCGAGACGCCCTTCGATTTCCCGCTTTCTCCTGCGGATGTCCGACAAACGGTCGATCCACTCCAGGGCGGCCTCGGTCCGGGCTCCGTCCCACTCCGGCGGAAACCCTCGCTCCTCCAGCCACCGGCGCCAAACGCGCAGGGCTTCCTCCCGTTCCTCCGCGATTTGATCCAGTTTTCGGCGTTCCGATTCCAAAACTTCGCGATGCGCCTCCACCTCCCGGCGGAGTTCCTCCGCCTGCCTCCGCCGTTCCGACAGGGCCGCCTGCCGGCGCAAGGCGTCTTCCCATTCCCGCTCCAGCCGCCCGGCGTCCTCCTCCGACCAATCCTCCCGGCCGAACAGCCGCCTGGCCCATTCCGCCTCCTCCCGAATCCGGCGTTCCAGGGCCTCTTGCCGTTGGGCCCGCTGCCGTTCCCAATCGGACCGCCGGCGAGACCGGTCCGGGGAGGTTCGCGCCAAGAAGAACGCCGCCGCGACGGCCGCGGCGAACAAAGCCGCCCCCGCCGGCAGCGGGAGTCCGGCGGCAACCGCCGCGACGGCGACAGCCGCCCCCGCCCCCACTGCCAGGAGAACGGCCCACACCCGGCGGTGGGAGGTATCCCGCGCGGCCTCCATCGTCCGGCGCGCCGCGTCCAGGGCCTCTATCCGCGCCTCCTCTTCCAGGCGGCTGCTCCGGATTTCCCGCAGGCGGCGCAGCCATTCCCGGCGCTCTCCGGGCGGATCCCCCAGGTCCCGGGCCTCTTCCTCCCTCACCCGTTCCTCCAGGCGACGGAGGTCGGATACCGCCTGTTCCAAAAGCATTTCCCGCCGGGCGCAGGCTTCGACGGCGTCCCGCCACCGGCGCTCTTCCCGTTCCACCGCGCGCCACAAAGCCGCCGCTTCGGCCCGGGCCGGCGTTGGGACGCCTTCCGACGCTTCTCCTCCGGCAACAGGTCCGAGCCGGCGGACGAGGTCCGCTTCCCGGGCCGCCAGCTCTTCCCGCTCCCGAACCAGCCGGGCCCTCTCCTCATCCAGGGCGGCCTCCCGAGTCCGGCCCTCCAAAGCGCGCATCACCCGTTCGCGCTCTCGCCAAAGCACATCCTCTTCTCCCCCGCCCTCCCTTTCCTCCCTCCAGCGGGCCAGTCTCGTTTCCTCCCTCTCCAGAGAAGCACGCAACTCTTTCACCCGTTCCGCCAATCCGTCGATCCGCGTCACCGTCTCCGGATCGACGTCCGGCAGTTCGCTCAATTCCGCCCATTCTGCCGCCGTCCGCTCCCGCGCTTCCCATAACTTCCGCAATTGTTGAATCCGCGCCAGCTCCTCCCGGCGTTCCCGCAGCCGGCGCCGGTCCTCCGCGAGTTCCCGCTCCTCCGCGTCACACCGGGCCAAAGCCGCCGCCACTTGCTCGTACTCGGCCCCCGGATGTCCGAGACGGCGGATTTGGGCTTCACATTCGCGCCATTCCCGGAGCAAATCGTTGATCTTCGGCCGTTTTCCCCGGACCTTGTACCGCTGCTCCATTCGGCGGAGGAGGTCCTGTTCAACGGCCGCCACATCGGCACCCCGCAGGCCCGCTCCGGCGCTGTACAGCCGGGCGGCCAAGCGGCGGTCTTGCAGGGTCTCCGGCCGCTCCAACTCTCCCAGACCGAAGGCAAACAGGTTGTCGTACACAAACCGGTCCACCCCGCCCAAAAGGGCGCGCCACTGCTCTTCTCCCGCCCTCGTCCCGTCGGAGAAGAGGAGGGAAAACTCCCGGCGCCGGCGGTCGGCGTACCGCTCCACCACCGCATTTCTCCCGTCTTCCAAGCGAACTCCCAGCGCTCCGGCGACGGATCCCTCCTCCGGCCAGTAAGGGCTGCGATCCCGCCACGCCTCTCCGAACATCATGGCCCGGATAAATTGGAGCAACGTGGTCTTACCCGCTTCGTTCGGACCGTAGATCACCACGAGCCCCGGAGGAAGAGGACCGCTTTCCACACCGGTCCACCGGCCGAACCGGCCGATCCGCCACCATTGAATCCGCATGCTTCAATCCCCCTCCGGCAACAGGCTGTCCAAAAGCCGGTTCAGCGCCCGGCCGGTCCAGACCTCGATCTCCTCCGCCCCGACCTCTCCGAGCACCCGGCGAATCTCCGGGACTTCCCACAGGGGCGCCAGGGCGGACCGCGCCTCATCCACCCAGTCCCCCGACCTCCGCCGTTCCCCGACATACCGGAGAAGCTCGCCGACAAAAGCCGGCTCCCGGGACAAGGCTTCCAAATCTCGTGGACTCCCCGCCTCCACGTCGATGCGGTTGATCCAGACCCCCCGTCCGCCTGCGTACCACCTGCGGCGCCATTCCTCCCGCCACTCCTCGACCCATTGCTCGTTTCGCAGGAACCGGTAAACAGGTCCCCGCCCCACCAGGCGGACGTCGGCGATCACCGGCCGGCCGGCGGCCGCGCGAACTTCCCGCAGCCGGCCGTCCAGCGCCGCAAACAGCGCTTCCTCTCCGCCGAAACCCTCAATGGACAGGACGATCTCTTCCCACCTCAACACATCCACGTCCCGGAACTCGGCCCGGATGCCTCCCTCGCCGGCGGTGACCACATAACAGCCCTTCGGCCCCCTTTCCCGGCGGTGCCGCCCCTGGGTCGTACCGGGATAGAGCATGGTTACGCCGCGGTGCACCCAGTGTCTGGCAGTGTGCACATGGCCCAACAACCACACGTCCATCCCCGCCTCCGCCAGGTCGTCCTGGGAACAGGGGGCGTAAGGTCCGTGCAGCGGATCCCCGCCGACGTTGGCGTGAAGCAACCCCACGCACCAGGTATCGGCGGTCCCGCGCCGGAAGCGGAGCGCCAGATTATCGGCCACATCCGGGCGGGCATAGCTCACGCCGTACACCCGGGCAACCTCCCGTCCGCCGGACACCAAGGGGACCTCTTCGACTTCGGGACCGAAAATGTGCACCCCCGGCGGCCACGTCAGAGCCGCCGACCAACCCGAGAGGGGATCGTGGTTGCCGTGCACCACGAAAACGGGAATTCCCGCCTCACTGAGCCGGGCCACCTGATCTCGAAAATAAAGTTGGGCCCGGAGACTGCGGGTCTCCCGGTCGTATACGTCTCCGCCGACTGTGAGAGCGTCGACGCCCTCCCGCAAGCACAGATCGACCACCCTCGCAAAAGCCCGGAAAGTGGCGTCATACAGTTGTTCCCGCAGTTCCGAGCCGTCTTCCCCGTCCAATCCGACAAATGGGCTGTCCAGGTGCAAATCGGCACAATGAACCAACCGCAAGGCGCCCACTCCGGCACCCCTTCCCCTTCCCGCATTTCGCGTTTGTTCTTATTGAATTTTTTCGCGATCCGGAAAGAAAATCCTGCCGTCGAATCCTTCTCCCAGGACCTCCCGGACCTCCGCCACGACGACAAAAGCCCCGGGATCCACCCGGTAGAGGAGCTCCTTCAGCCGGCCGACTTCGCCCCGCCGGATCACGCAGAACAGGACCGGTCTGTCCGCCCCGGTAAACCCGCCCTCGGCTACGATCCGGGTCACTCCCCGATCCAATTCCTGCAAAATGGCCTCTTGAATCTCCCGGTGGCGGTCGGAGACGATCCATACCGCTCGCGCCTGCCTCCATCCCTCTTGTACCACGTCGATCATCCGGGAGGTGGCGTACAGGCCGATCAGGGCGTACATCGCCCTTTCCCAACCGAACACAAAACCGCCGGCCGCCAGGATCGCCCCGTCGATCCCCAACAGGGCCCTCCCGGCAGACCGGCCCGTCCACACCTGAATCACCCTGGCCAGCAGGTCGGTTCCCCCGGTGCTGGCCCGACCCCGAAACACCAAACCCAGCCCCGTCCCCAGCAGGAGCCCTCCGTACAACCCCGCCAGGAGCGGATCGTCGGTCAACGGCCGGTCCGTCCAACCCGCAGTCAACCGCAACACCGCAATGAGAACGGCGACGCCGGCCACCGTCTTGACGGCGAACTCCCGTCCTTCCAAAACACGTACTCCGAGAAAGAAAAGAGGAATATTGAAAAGAGCGGCCGTTTCATAAATCGGAAAATGAAACCAGTGAAACAAGAGCACGGCCAGGCCGCCGACACCACCCGTGACCATCTTGGCGGGGGCAAAAAAACCATTGATCGCAACACCGGCCATCACACTGCCGAGGATGACGGCGGCCCAAGAGAGCCCCCGGCTCGCAGCCAGCGGATCCCGTGCCCGCGGCACGCCTTCGTCCCTTGCACGGTTCGACGGGTTCCGCACGGCCATCCCTCCGACGCATCGGTATCGGGCCTCGCCGGCGGCGAAACCCCGAATCTCGGCCCGTACAAATAGTATGTACCGCCAGTATGTACCGCCCAAGCGGCATTCGGGGACCGCCGGCCGTTTACCCGGGAAGTTACATCAGGGATTTGACCATCGTCAATCCCATGAGCAGGAGGATCACACCGCCGGCGAATTCCGCCCTCCATCCCCACAGGGCGCCCGCCCTCTCGCCCAAGAGAAAGCCCAAACGGGCGGCGCTCCACGCGGTCAGGGCGAGAATCGGGACGAAAGACCAAAAGGAAAGGCCGGCAAAACCGAGGGTCACCGCCGTCGTGAAAGCGTCGATGCTGACGGCGAAAGCCAGCACCACCGCCGGCCCCGCCAAAATCCAGCGTTGGTAGCGGTTCTTCCAAGCATGCGCGAGGGTTTGGATCCCGAGGATCAAAAACACCGCCGCCGCAACCGGACCGACGGCGTCTCCAAACCGTCCGTGTAACCGCTCCCCGAGGAAAAACCCCGCGACGGGCAATACCGTGTGAAAAACACCGACGGCCCACTGAAACCGGCTCCGGTCGCTCTGCGAAATCCCTTGCAAACCGAGTTTTAAACTCACGGCCAGGACGTCGGCCGCCAGGGCGAGGGTTACGAGCGCCATTTCGCCGTAGATCCACACGTCCGCCTGTCCCCACACCTCGTCCACCCGACGGCACTCCTTTCAAGAGCAACCGGTCCTGCCGGACAACCGTTCCCTACTATCACTATGCGA
>JASBVN010000027.1 GCA_029961045.1 Alicyclobacillaceae bacterium
GGATTTACGTGCTGCGGGAACTGGAAAAACGAGGCGTGCGCAACGGCAAGGTTCGTGTCATCGAAAACCGGGAACAAAAAAACAATCAGCCCATCCCCCAATAGTCCATTCCCGGCTTTCCTCCCGTCTGAGCCAACGGGTGACAAAAGAGAGCATCTCCATAAGCCGGCAAAGATTGACCTTTGGTCTGAATCACAGGCATTCGTTACAATAGGCAACAGATGCAAAAACACGATGGCACGAAAGGAAGGCTGTATCCATGATTTTGCCACCAGCATTGGCTCTCAGTCACCAGTTGATCAGACAGGTCACACAACCGGGGGACATCGTCATTGATGCGACGGTGGGGAACGGCCATGACACCTGTTTCCTGGCCGAGTGCGTCGGCCCTACAGGGAAAGTATACGGATTTGATATCCAATCCCTGGCCTTAACCCGTACAGCAGAACGGCTCTTGCAACAAAATCTTCTTGAACGCGTTCACCTGATCCACGCTGGACACGAGGCAATGCGGCAGTTCATCCCCGACGAACACCACGGCGCTATTCGGGCTGTCATGTTCAATCTGGGCTATCTGCCTGGTTCGGACAAGTCCGTCACCACCCAGGCGGACACCACCATTGCCGCCCTAGAAGCGGCTCTCCACCTACTGACCCTGGGCGGACTGATCAGTGTTGTCATCTATTCCGGCCATCCGGCAGGAAAGATGGAACAATCGGCTTTATATCAATGGGCATCCCAGCTCGATCAACAGGCCGTCCATGTGGCCGTCTACCAATTCCTCAATCAAAAAGGCAATCCTCCTTCCCTGATGGCAATGGAAAAAAAGGGGGACTTTCCTTTTCAAAAACCCAACCCATCGATTCATTGAGAACTTAAACATATAATAAGTTTAAAATATAAGGGAATACAACCTGGAAATTTGAAAACAAAAGGTTGAGGAGGATCGCCTTGACACCAAAACTGCTCCGACAAAAATATACCCATCAAAATCAATGATCATTTTCATTTCCTCACGTGTATTTTAAATACGAAAGTCGCATCTCCTTCTTGCCAGGAAGCATAAATCACGCCAATATAGACACCATCATCTTCAGGCAGAGTGAATGTGTAATGGGATATGTCTTTAAACTCTACCCTGTTATTTTCCCATAAGCCTGCCTTGATGACTAATGGCTTGTCTCCGAAACCAACATGTAATTTTGCATTCGGATGAACCGTTGCAGGCTCTAAATCTTTCACAAGTTCCGGCGGATCAACGGAATCAGAAACGATCCCACGTCCATTTTCGGACCAAGAGTAGGTCCCCATTTTAAAGGGGACATTTTTTTCTTGAATGGTTAAAGTAGGCATGGGAGGCAATGAAATGGACTCATTGGGATGATTGGTCGATCCATCAAATTGGCATCCACCGAGGAGAAGGAATGCCAGGAACAAAGGGTAGATTTTATTCAAAACAACTCTCCTCTCCATTTGTGATATTTCTATCGCGTGTCAATTTCATTCCTCTTCTATTGAAAATTTCCAATCAACACTGTCCTTCGGCAAATTTGTTTCAAGCTTGCCAATAACTACCTTACCGTTAACCGCACGTTCAGTTCCTGTAACTCGGTTTTCATAATTGAAATTATTTTCATTTCATTATACTATCTATATATTACTTTATAGATTTTATCTTGTGAATGATAAATAATGATAATAATGATCAATTTATTGAACAAAAAAAATAAAACTACGCCTTGAAGCGTAGCATTACAACATATGACAATGCAATGATCATACAACTTTCCCTGCGCTGCTGGCTCCAATCGCCGCCAGCAGCTGTTCACGCCGCTCTTGCCAAACCGCCAACTGCCCCTGATCAGCCAAAGCCTCAGCCAAGCCGCTGAAATAAGCGTTCACGTCCTGGCACGCGGATTGTTTCACTTGGTCCAACAGCTGCCTCATCCATTCCCCGTAATACCGGCCCAACTGTTCCCTCATCTGCTCCAGGTATTTCTGTACCGGACGCTCCAATTGCTTCATCACGGCCTCCCGCATCCGCGCCGAACCCCCTTGTTCATAAAAGGATTTGGCGTTTTTGTAAATAGACAGGACCGGTTTCCAGTCCTCCTCAAGCATCAAGGACAAACTGGCCGGAACTTCCGGAATCTCCAAAGAAGAGCCGGGGAGCAGCGCGATCCGGCAATGGGGATCCTGCAAGGCGATCCGCTCCTGGATATTTTCCTGCACCTTCTGCACCTGTTTCCAGACAAACCGTTCCATCCGAAGCGCCGTGGCGCGGATCTCCTGTCCCAGATCCATGGCCGTCTGCCGCAGTATGCTCTCCAGTGCCTGCGCCAGCTGCTCACGAACCGGACGGCTGCCTTCGCCAATGGCTGAAAACGCGTCCTGAAAAAAGTCCGGCATCCGCAAAAACAACCGCTGCCGCACGTAATACAGCAACTCTTGCAATTCGTTCTCTGCCGCCACAAAAACAGCCTGCGCATCCAATCCTTCAATCGCACTTAATAGTTCTTGCCGCACGCGTTGCACTTCGGCGGCCCGTGAGGCACGTGCCTGGTTGTCTCTTTGCGCCCACTGAATCATTTGTTCCAATTGTTCCAGACCGCGAAGCAGTTCTGCCCGCGCGTTCTGCAGCGCCAGGTCGGCCAGTTGGTGGAAAATGAATTGATAAAACGTCTGTTCAAATTGCTGCATCCCGGAACAGCGCCATGCCTCGTCCGAAACTGGGGATGAAACGGCCCCTGCGAAGATATCTCGCGTCAAGATATCCTGCAATGGACGGACCCGCTCCATCAGCTGCCGGTAACGCAACTGGATACTTTCCGGCCTTTTCACGAGGCCCGGACCGGATGCCGCGGCCGCCCGTTGCAAGTGGGCACGGCGGACAGCCAACAGCGCCAACTGACTGGATACGGGAAAGAGATTCGGCCTGGAGATCCCCAACGCTCCCAGTTCATGCCGCAAGTGTTCCATGACCTGCAGCAGTTCTTCGCTGGATGAGGCGAGATCGGCCGCATTGAGGAGGAAAAACATCTTGTCCAGTTCAAACGCCGATTTCACCCTGCCCATTTGCAGGAGAAACTCCCGATCCGCTTTGGAAAACGCATGGTTGTAGTATGTCAGATAAAGCACCGCATCGGCATCCTTGAGGAACTGGAAAGCCACACCGGTGTGACGGGCATGCACCGAATCGGCACCCGGCGTATCCACCAGGGTAATGCCTTGCACCGTCAATGGACAATCATAGTACAGCGTGACACGCTCAACAAAACAGGCTTTCGTTTCGTCAGCGACCATGTTCTGAAATTCGCTGACATCCACCTCCAAGCTCTGCCCGAGCAACGGAGCCATCTCCGCCCATCCCCGAATGGCCGCACGAATAAAAGAGAGATGCAGTTCGCCATCTGGCGGCGCTTGCCGCCGCTCCAGGGCGGCCAGCCCTTCTCTCAGGACGGCCAGCCCTTCTCTCAGGGCGGCTTCCTGTTCCTCTGCCGTCTTCCCGGCCAGCGTCTCTTCCTCCAAGTAAAGGCCGCATACCCGGAACGCCCCCGTCACATCCCGGACCATGTCGGCTGGCGTTTTCATCTGGATCCCGGCGGTACCATGAGGATGTCCCTCTTCGGAAGCCTGAATCAGGTTAATGGCTGCTGTCGTGGGGTTCGGTGAAACCGGCAGCAGCGGCTCACCCAGCAGGGCATTGGCAAAGGAAGATTTGCCCGCACTGAACGCACCAAACAGGGCAACCGTAAACCGCCTGGCAGCCAGTCGCTCCGCACGTTCCCGGAGAGTCGCCGACCAAGCGGCAAAGGGGGGAAGATCGCCGAGCAGCTCAGCCCCTTGGTGAAGCAGTTCGGCCATCTCCTGCAACCGCCTGCTTTCAGGCGCAACCGCAGCCACACTGGCAACCGGTACATCGCGCTGAAAAGCCCCGGTTGGCAGCGTCTCCAGACTAGGGAGCCTGGCGATGGATGGGCCGGACTTCGGAACGGCCGGACGCTGAATGTCGGAACCTCTCTGAATGGCAGCATCCTCCCGATTCAAAGCCGGATTGGCACGGGATGCCAAAACTTCGGCCACAATCTCCTCCAGCAAACGTTGCCTGGCACCCCGCATATGCTGCCAATCTGCCTCTCCCGGCAGTCTGTCCCGCAACGTTTTTTCGTGCAATGACAACGCTTCATCAAGGGAACGGATCGCCTCCCTTGCTTCAGCCAACTCAGCCGTGCGGGCCAGTTCCTTCTCCACGTCTTCGCGCTGGGGCGTCAGGACCCGTTCAATCTCTTGGCAGGCTTCTTCGATCACCGGGAGCGCTGCCTGCCGCCAGAGCCGCTTCAGTGCCTGCGCCACATCTTCCATATATTGCAAGACATAGGTCTCCCCCGCCACGGCCCCCGCTTTCACTTGCTCCTGCAACAGTTGCGGCGTCCATTCCACCTGCAAGCCGTAAACCTTTTGCTCCCACTCCCCGGACTTTAATCCGTATTCCCCGGGCAATTCAATCATCAGCCGTTTGAGAAACCGACCGCCGCATCCTTCCCATTTTAATGGGGGGTCAAGGCGGCCAAATGCTTTGAAAACGTTCGTTTGTCGTTCCTTCTATGGTACTATAAAACCGTGGAAGGTGTAGAAAATGCCCGTGCTCAAAAATATAATCTCAACCAAACAGCGTATTAGGAGATTTATCAATGGCTCTCCGGAGATGATCCGGCAGACGGAAGAAATCTACCGGGCGGTTTTGGGCTTTTACCTGGATGTTATTCATGACAACCTCGACAAGTTGCCCGGATGGGACAGGAATTCCGGCACAAGGGCGCTGGAAAGACTGACGGTCCGGACAGAGCCGCGCATGAACAGGAAAACCGGGAAACCATTCGGCGGCAATCCCAACCCGCCTTACCCGATCGACGCCGTTTGGCCGAAGTTTCCCGCATATTTGCGCCGGGCGATTATCGCCAAGGCGATCGGCATGGCGAAGAGCTGGCATTCCAACTACCAGCGGTGGCTCAGAAAAAAAGAAAGGATACAGGACAGAAACGAAAGGCGTGTCGCCGAAGGCAAAAAACCAATCCCTTTCGACGAACACCCGCCGAAGTATCCGGCGGCGGGCAATGTGGGTATCACCTTTTACAAAGGCGACTTCAAGAATCTTTCGCTCGAAACCAACACAATTCAGCTAAAAGTCTGGGACGGGAGCGACTGGCGGTTCATCACCGTGGAAGTGGAATCCACCCGTCATTCGAGGAAGCTCCATCTGGATGATTCGTGGGAGATGACAGTGCCCACCATTTATGAAAAAGAGGGTATCTTCCACCTGGTGATCGCCTTCGAGAAGAAGTCCAACGTGATGAAGTTTGCCGATTACTACTGGTCAAAGAACCCGAAGGTACTGGCCGTAGACCTAAACTTGGGCCGCAAGAACCGGGCGGTGTGCGCCTTGGTGGGCAAGGATGGTACGGTTCACAAAGTCAGGCACATCGGCCTGACGGCGTGTAACACGACGGATGTCCACCACCTGCTGGGGCTCATTGCCCGGAACGTGAGCGGCCTGGGAATCGTTCCGGAGGGTCACCGGCCCTGCAAAAAGCTCTGGCGCAAGGTTCACGCGGCAAACGACAATTACGCCCACCACCTGAGCAAACGGCTGGTTGACATGGCTGTGGAGTGGGATGCTCGGGTCATTGTGTTCGAGAACTTGAAGCACTTCAGGCCGGACAAGCACAAGCACGGTTCGGCCAGGATGAGGCAGAGGATCGGTTACTGGCTGCACCGGAGGGTGATGAAATACACTACGTACAAAGCAAAGGCACGTGGAATTCTGGTTGCTCTTATCTCTCCGAAGGACACCAGCACCCGGTGTTCGCTGTGCGGCTCGCTGGAGACTTCGAGGGCCGGCAACATCTTGACGTGCAGGAACTGCGGCACCATTCACAACAGCCACGTGAATGCGGCCATCAACATCGGCATGGCCTGGTTCATCCGGGAGGAAAAGCGGTTTGAACAAAGAACCGCTTAACCCTTATGCGAAAGCCTGCGACTCCCGAAAGGGAGGGGTCGCCTGCGGGACGATGTTCCCGACAGGTGCCCGGGAATCCAGGAACCCATCCAGCCTAAGGGGTCAGGAAAGCCTAGGCGGCAGCCCCGCTGCCGGATGCCGAGGCTTCTCCCATGCCTATGGATGGATGCCCCCCACTTCAGTGGGGGAGGATTCACGGCCCTGGCGACGCGCCTCGAAAAGAGACATGATGGAGAACGGGGGAAAGACGGTGGCGCACCCTCTGATCGCGTTCCTGGGTCCGCCCGGAACATTCTCCGAAGAAGCGGCTCAAGTCCTCGGCCGAATGCTGGATCGATCCGGGGAGCGGATCGCACCCCGGTGGACGGCCTGTGCGACGATTCCGGATGTCTTGGAAACCGTCGCGTCGGGAACGGCCGATTTCGGCGTCGTCCCGATCGAAAACTCACTGGAGGGCTCGGTCAACTCCACCTTGGATTGGCTGGCTCACGAGGGCGGCGTGACCATCGTCGCCGAAGCGGCGTTGGCCATTTCCCATCATCTGTTGGTGCGACCGGGGGTGGGCAAGGACGACATTCAGGGAATCGTCAGCCATCCCCAGGCTTTGGCCCAGTGCCGGCGATATCTGAAGACCCATTTTCCGGGAGTGTCGCTGCATTCCTGCGAAAGCACGGCGGCCGCCGCCGAATGGGTGTCGGGGGATCCCCGTCCGCTGGCCGCCATCGGTACGGCTCTGGCCGGCCGCCTGTACGGACTGGAGTCGCTCGACGGGGATATCCAGGACGAGCCGAACAACCGGACCCGGTTTGTCCTCGTAGCGCCGGAAGACCGGTGGAGTGAAGAGCGGGCCCGGGCCATGTGCGACGGCCGTCCCGATTGCAAGACATCGGTCCTGATCACCTTGGGACAGGACCGCCCCGGAGCGCTGTACGGGGTGCTGGCCTGCTTCGCTCGGGAACAGATCAACCTCACCCGGATCGAATCCCGCCCGACGAGGCGGGGGTTGGGCAGCTATCACTTTTTTGTCGACCTGGAAGGCCGGTGGTGGGATCCCGCTGTGGCGAGGGCGGTTCGCTGCGTCCATCGCGAAGGATCCCGGGTGCGCTGTATCGGCACCTATCCGGCGGCGACAGAAAATCTTAACAAAACCGAGGACAAAAAATGCTTGACACCCGAATATCGGGACTTCTATAATGCGAGATAAACATGGTTCGGATCTACAGTGCGCTTTGAATCGAAGAAGCGACAGGCGATGATGGGGACTGGAAGACGCGGAGCTCTGATGTACAGAGAGTTGGGGTAGGTGAGAGCCCAACCTTCATCTCCGCTGTCGAGCTCACCCCGGAGCTTCCCGCCGAACGGCCTTCGTTTTGCGAAGGCGCCAGTAGGCCGGGACGGGAGGCGACCGTTATTCGCCGGGAGTTCCGCCGGGGAAGGCGGGACTCCATGAGGTCGAGCGCCGCGAGGCGCCGACGAAGCTGGGTGGTACCGCGAAGCAAGCCTTTCGCCCCGGACCGTGCACGTGGTGTGCGGGGGGTCGAAAGGCTTTTTTGCATGAGGGAAGCTTTGGTTTGGAAATTCGGGAAGGAGTGGACGGGATGAGCGGCCAACTCATCTACCTGAACGGCCAGTTTGTGCCGCCGGAACAGGCGGTCGTGTCGGTGTTCGACCACGGCTTTTTGTACGGGGACGGCATTTTTGAAGGGATCCGCGCGTACGGTGGAAATATCTTTCGATTACGCCAGCACATCGTCCGGCTTTACGAATCGGCCAAGTCGATTCTCCTTCAGATTCCGATGACCATGGAGGAAATGGAAGAGGCCGTGGCGGAGACCGTGCGGCGCAACGGACTGAAGGACGCGTACATCCGGCTCGTGGTCTCGAGGGGGCCGGGGGATCTGGGATTGGATCCCCGAAACTGCAGCGGGCCGAACGTGATCATCATCGCCGATCAGATCAAGTTATATCCGCAGGAATTTTACGATCGCGGGATGCGGGTGGTGACGGTTCCCACCCGGCGGAATAATCCTGACGCACTAAACCCAAAGATCAAGTCTTTAAATTATCTTAATAATGTTCTAACCAAAATTGAAGCGGCCCGGGCTGGCGCCTTGGAAGCGCTGATGCTCAATCAGGAAGGATATGTTTGCGAAGGATCCGGTGACAACGTGTTCATTGTGAAAAACGGGCGGGTGATCACTCCGCCGACCTATTTGGGTGCTCTGGAGGGCATCACCCGGAACACCATCATCGAAATTTGCCGGAAGGAAGGCATTCCGGTGGCGGAGGAACCCTTTACGCGCCACGACGTGTATGTGGCCGACGAGTGCTTCCTGACGGGTACCGCCGCCGAGGTGGTGCCGGTGGTGGAAGTGGACGGCCGGGAAATCGGCAGCGGTTTGCCGGGTGAAATGACGAAGCGGTTGACGGAAAAATTCCGGGCCCTGACGTTGGTCGACGGGTATCAGGTGTATCCGAAAACCAGTCCGCATCAGGTCTAGCCATCCTTTACGACGCTGGTCAGAGGTGATTCCGATGAATACCCAAAAGGTGGACGTCATGCCGGAGGCCGGGTCTGCCTCCCCGGATGCGGAACAACCGAGGAAATCGATGACGGGGGCGCAAGTGTTGGTGGAGTGCCTCAAACGCGAGGGTGTGGAGGTGATGTTCGGATATCCGGGCGGGGCGGTGCTGCCGATCTACGACGCCCTGTTCGATTCGAACATCCGGCACATCCTGACCCGCCACGAACAGGGAGCGATCCACGCGGCGGAGGGGTACGCCCGGGTGACCGGAAGGCCCGGGGTGGTCTTGGCGACGTCGGGTCCTGGGGCGACCAACCTGGTAACCGGGATCGCCGACGCCCATATGGATTCGACGCCCCTGGTGGTCTTTACCGGACAGGTGCCCACCGACATGATCGGGACCGACGCTTTCCAAGAAGCGGATATTCTCGGCATTACGATGCCGATTACGAAACACAGTTATCAAGTTCGCGATGCCCGGGATATCCCCCGGGTGGTGCGGGAAGCGTTTCACATCGCTTCCACCGGCAGGCCGGGGCCGGTGCTGGTGGACGTCCCGAAGAACGTATCCAATCAAATGGTCGAGTTCGAATGGCCCGAAGAGGTGTCGATCCGGGGCTATAATCCCACCTACGACCCGAATCCCGCTCAAGTCGCCCGGGTCATGGAAGCGATCCGGCAATCGCGCAGGCCCTTGCTGTACATCGGCGGCGGCGTGATCCATTCCGGCGCCAGCGAAGAACTGAGGAAGTTTGTCCATCGCACGGGCATCCCGGTGGTTTCGACGCTGATGGGGCTCGGCGCGTTTCCCTCGGACGATCCCCTGTTCGTCGGGATGCTCGGCATGCACGGCACCTTTGCCGCCAACCGGGCGGTGATGGAATGCGATCTGCTCATCGCCGTTGGGGCCCGTTTCGATGACCGGGTGACGGGCAAATTGGAGCGTTTTTCACCCAAATCGAAAAAGGTTCACATCGACATCGATCCGGCGGAAATCGGAAAGAACGTGGCGGTGGACTTGCCTCTCGTCGGGGACGTCAAGCGGGCGCTTCAAGCGATGCTCCCGGAAGCGGAGCCCGTTGACACCCGGGAATGGCTGGCCCAAATTCGCCGGTGGGATGCCCAGTGGCCGCTCAGCTACAAAAAGGAACCCGGTGTCCTCAAACCACAGCAGGTGATTGAAATGATTTGTGAGGCCACCGCCGGGGACGCGGTGATCACCACCGAAGTGGGCCAGCACCAGATGTGGGCGGCTTTGTTCTATAAGTTCAGGAGGCCGAGGCAATGGATCACCTCCGGCGGCCTGGGCACCATGGGCTATGGCTTCCCCGCGGCGATGGGCGCCCAACTGGCGGCGCCGGATCAAAGGGTGATCTGCATCGCCGGGGACGCCAGTTTCCAGATGAACATTCAGGAGTTGCAGACCGTGGCGGAACACCGCCTTCCCGTGAAAGTCGCGATTATCAACAACGGGTACTTGGGCATGGTGCGGCAATGGCAACAGTTGTTCTATGACCGCAGGTACGCCGAGTCCCGCATTAGCGCGCCCGATTTTGTGCGGGTGGCCGAGGCCTTTGGAGTGCGGGGAATCCGGGCGCAGACGCCCGAAGAGGCCCGCGAGGCCATTCGGGAGATGCTCGCCGATCCCGGTCCGGTGGTGGTGGATTTTGTGGTTCCGGAGGAGGAAAACGTGTTTCCGATGGTTCCCCCGGGAGCCGGCACCGATGAGATGATCGGGAGGTGGGACGATTGAGGCGCATCCTGGCAGTCCTCGTCAACGACCAACCGGGTGTTTTGGCCCGCGTCGCCGGTCTGTTTTCTCGCCGCGGATTCAACATCGAAAGCATCACCGTGGGGGCTGCCGAGGAACCCGGGCTTTCGCGCATGACCATCGTCACCTCCGGGGATGAGCGAACCCTGGAGCAGATCATCAAACAGCTCCACAAACTGGTGGACGTGATCAAGGTCAACGATTTAACCGATGAACCGATGGTGGCGCGGGAACTCGTCCTCGTCAAAGTGACGGCCAACGCCGCGACCAGGCCGGAGATTTCTCATATCATCGAGCCTTTCCGGGCCGCCATCGTCGACGTGGGGCGAAACAGCTTGGTCGTTCAGGCCACGGGCGACATCGACAAAATCGATGCCCTGATCGAACTGCTCCGGCCTTACGGCATCAAGGAAATCGCCCGCACCGGGATTACGGCCCTGTTGCGGGGCAGTCTCGCCCGGGTGCGGGTGTAGGCCGGGCGCGGTCCCGGCGGACCCCGCCGAAATTCACAAAATGGAGATCGTGAAATAGAACCGGGAACTACGATGAGGAGGACTGGTTGATGCTGAAAATTTACTATGAACAAGATGCGGACCTGAAATGGCTCGACGGGAAAACGGTGGCGGTGATCGGGTACGGGAGCCAGGGCCACGCCCAGGCCCAGAATCTCCGGGACAGCGGCGTCCGGGTGGTGGTCGGGTTGCGCCCCGGACGTTCCTGGAAACAGGCGGAAGAAGACGGATTTGAAGTGCTGCCGGTGGCCGAAGCAACCCGCCGGGCCGACATCGTCCAAATCCTCATGCCCGACGAACGCCAGGCCCAAACCTATCGCGATGAGATTGCGCCCCATCTGAAGGCGGGGCAAATGTTGATGTTCTCCCACGGGTTTAACATTCATTTCGGGCAGATCGTCCCGCCGCCCGAGGTGGACGTGACGATGATCGCCCCGAAAAGTCCGGGGCACCTCCTCCGGCGGACGTACACCGAGGGAACCGGCGTGCCCGCCCTGCTGGCCGTCCATCAAGATGCGACCGGCCGGGCGAAACAGATCGCCCTGGCGTACGCGAAGGGGATCGGGTGTACGCGGGCGGGAGTCATCGAGACCACCTTTAAAGAAGAAACGGAAACCGATTTGTTCGGCGAACAGGCTGTCCTTTGCGGGGGCGTCTCCGCGCTGGTGAAAGCCGGATTTGAAACCCTGGTGGAGGCGGGATATCAGCCGGAAATCGCCTATTTCGAATGTCTCCACGAATTAAAGCTGATCGTCGATCTGATGTACGAAGGCGGATTGTCCCGAATGCGGTACTCCGTCAGCGACACGGCCGAGTTCGGGGACTATCGCACCGGGCCCAGGATCGTGACGGAACAGACGCGTGAGGAGATGCGAAACGTTCTGAGGGAGATCCAGTCGGGCCAGTTCGCCCGGGAGTGGATCCTGGAGAATCAAGCCAACCGCCCCTTTTTCAACGCACGGCGGGAGGCGGAGCGCAACCATCCGATTGAGGTCGTCGGAGCCCGCCTGCGGGACATGATGACGTGGATTCGGAAATGAAGGATTTCCGGGGGCCCCTCCCGGAACGATCACACAGGAGGTGGAACGTATGCGCATCATCGAGATTTTTGACACGACCCTGCGCGATGGCGAGCAATCCCCCGGCGTCAACCTGAGCCGGGAGGAGAAGTTGGAGATCGCCCGACAACTCGGCAGGCTGGGCGTTGATATCATCGAAGCCGGCTTTGCCGCTTCCTCTCCCGGAGACTTCGAAGCGGTGCGCCAGATCGCCCGCGAGGTGCGGGGAGTAACCGTCTGCAGTTTGGCGCGCACCGTTCAATCCGATATCGACAGCGCCTACGAGGCACTCCGGGAGGCGGAAAATCCGCGTATTCACGTATTCCTGGCGACTTCCGACATTCACCTGAAGTATAAATTGCGGATGACCCGGGAACAGGTCCTGGAACAGATCGACCAGGCGGTGCGGTACGCGGTCAAATACATGAGCAACGTCGAATTTTCCGCCGAAGACGCGGGGCGGACCGATATCGATTTTCTGTGTCAAGTAGCGGAGGTGGCGATCCGGGCCGGCGCCAAAGTGTTCAACGTCCCGGATACCGTCGGTTATCTCACCCCCCACGAGTATGCCGAAAAGATCCGCGCCCTGCGGGAACGGGTTCCCGGCATCGACAAGATCAAGTTGTCCAGCCACTGCCACGATGACCTCGGCATGGCCGTGGCCAACACTTTGGCCGGAATCCAGGCGGGGATTACCCAGGTGGAGGTCACCATCAACGGAATCGGGGAACGGGCCGGCAACGCCTCGTTGGAAGAAGTTGTCATGGCCTTGGCGACCCGGGCGGACTTCTATCAGGCCAAAACCAACATCGACCTCGGGCAGATTTACCGGACCAGTCGCCTCGTCAGCAAATTGACGGGCATGGTGGTGCCTCCCAACAAAGCGATCGTCGGAGCGAACGCCTTTGCTCATGAATCGGGAATTCACCAGGACGGCGTACTGAAGGAAAAATTGACCTATGAAATCATGAAACCCGAAACCATCGGATTGTCCGAAAGCAAACTGGTGCTGGGCAAACACTCCGGGCGCCACGCCTTCCGGGAGAAGCTGGTCGAACTGGGGTACCAGCTGTCCGACGAGGAGATCAACGAAGTGTTCCGGCGGTTTAAAGAGCTCTGCGACAAGAAAAAGACCGTCACCGACGAAGACATCGTCGCCCTCGTCGAAGACAAACAGCTGGTCGATCGTTCGGATCTGTACCAGTTGGAATATCTGCACGTCTCCTGCGGCAACACCGCCGTGCCCACGGCGACCCTCCGCTTGCGGAAACCGTCCGGGGAAATCGTGGAAGAGGCGGCGGTCGGCAATGGGGCGGTGGACGCCATTTATAAAGCCATTGACCGGGCGACCGGCGACGCGGTTGAATTGGTGAGTTATCAAATTCAATCGGTGACCGGCGGCCGGGACGCCCTAGGTGAAGTGCGGGTGCAAGTCAAGCGGGGCGAGGTATTGGCCAACGGTCGGGGCGTCAGCACCGACGTGCTCGAAGCCAGCGCGAAGGCGTACCTCGATGCGATCAACCGACTGGGCGTGGGGCGGACCCAGGCGGCCGCCGCACGGGTGAGGGCGGGTGTCTAAGACCGGGTACCGCATCGTCTTATTGCCGGGAGACGGCATCGGCCCGGAGGTGGTCGCCCAGGGCCGCCGGTTGATCGAAACGGTGGCCCGGACCTTCGGAGATCAAGTGACCTTCGAGGAACATCGGATCGGGGGGGCGGCCATTGAGGCCGAAGGAACCCCCCTCCCCCGGACCACCGTCGAAGCCGCCCGCGGGGCGGACGCCGTCCTTCTCGGTTCCGTCGGCGGGCCGGAGTGGGACCACCTCGCGGGAGACAAGCGGCCGGAGGCGGGGTTGCTCGGCATCCGCAAGGCGCTGGGAGTGTACGCCAACCTGCGCCCGGTCCGGGCGTACCGCCCTCTCCTCCGGTCTTCCACCTTGAAGCCGGAAGTCCTCGAAGGGGTCGATCTTCTCATCGTCCGGGAATTGACCGGAGGGCTGTATTTTGGGGACAAACGCCGGGAGGAAGGGCCTGGGGGGGTCCGGGTCGTGGACGAACTGGTCTACACCACACCGGAAATCGAGCGGATTGTCCGGCTGGCCTTCGAAACGGCCCGGAATACGGGGCGATCCGTGACGTCGGTGGACAAGGCCAATGTGCTCGAGAGTTCTCGCCATTGGCGGGAGGTGGTGGACCGCGTCGCCCGGGACTATCCCGAGGTACCCTATCGCCACATGCTGGTCGACAATTGCGCCATGCAATTGATCCGCGACCCGAGACAGTTCGGGGTAATCGTGACGGAGAATATGTTCGGCGATATTTTGAGCGATGAAGCGGCGATGCTGACGGGGTCGATCGGCATGTTGCCGTCGGCCAGTCTCGGATCTGGAGCGGGGCTGTACGAGCCGGTACACGGTTCGGCTCCGGACATAGCCGGGCGGGGAGTGGCCAATCCCCTCGGAACGTTGCTTTCCGTCGCCATGATGTACCAGTACAGTCTCGGCCGTCCCCGGGTGGCAGAGGCCATTGTTGCGGCGGTGGAGCGGGCTTTGGAGGACGGTTTCCGCACGCCGGACCTCGCCGGGGAAGCGGCTCGAGTGTGCGGGACCGACGAAATGACGGAGGCCGTTTTGGAACGGCTCCAGATCGTCCCGGAATGACGGTCGCTTTTGGAATAAACACCCGGGTGCGCGGCCGCTCCCGGGTGTTTCAATTTCAGAAATGGAGCGAGGGCGTATGCGACGGCGGCCGGTGCGGCGTTTGGTGCAACTGGGCGTGGATCTGATCGCCTTGATGAGGCCGCGCCAATGGGTTAAAAATGTGTTTGTGCTCGCCCCGGTCTTTTTTTCGGGCCGCATGGGGAATCCGGCGTCCATGCTCCGGGCCGTCGAAGCCGCCCTGGCGTTTTGTTTGATGAGCGGGGCGGTGTACTCGTTCAACGATCTAGTGGACCGGGAGAGGGACCGGCTGCATCCCCGGAAACGGCACCGCCCTCTCGCGGCGGGGCGGATCCGTCCGGCGTGGGCGGTATCGTTCTCGTTGGTCCTCGCCGCTCTGTCGGCGTCGGCGGCTCTGGCCGCCTCCCGGGAAGCGGCGGCGGTTCTGGCTCTGTACGGAGCGATGAACATGCTCTACAGTTTTGGTTTGAAACAGTACGTCCTCATCGACGTGTTCCTCATCGCTTTCGGGTTCGTTCTGCGGGTGGTGGCCGGGGCTGTGGCGATTCCGGTTCCGCCGAGTCCGTGGTTACTGTTGACCACCTTTTTGCTGGCGATGTTTCTCGGATTTTGCAAGCGAAGGGCCGAATTGGCGGCCTTGGAAGACCGGGCACAGGAGCACCGGAGAAATTTGGAGGCCTACAGTCGGGATTTATTGGACCAGTTCATCTCCATTTCCGCCGCCGCGACGGTCATGACGTATTCGATGTATACGTTCAGCCGGCCGGAAGGGCCTCTGGCGATGATCACCGTTCCCTTTGTGGTGTATTCCTTGTTCCGTTACTTGTATCGGGTCCGCCGGGACGGCGAAGGGGAGAGTCCCGAAAAAATCCTGTTTCAGGACAAGCCCTTTTTGATCAGCGGTCTGTTGTGGGTCGCGGCGAGTTTTGTCGTCGTCTATCTCCACCTGTGACAGCCACTCTCGCAGTTTTCGGGCAAATGGGGTATAATGGAGGAGCACGCACTCGTAAAATCGGAGGGCACCATGGCACAAGGATGTATTTTCTGCAGAATTGTCGAAGGAGAATCTCCTGCGAGAAAAGTGTACGAGGATGAGGCGGTGGTGGCCTTTCACGATATCGCCCCACAGGCTCCCGTGCACGTTTTGGTCATTCCCCGGAAACACATCCCGTCGGTGTTGGAGCTGGAAGAGTCGGATGCTCCGCTGGTGTGGGCCATTCATCGGGCGATCCGCGAAGTGGCGCAGCGGACCGGGATTGCCGAAAGCGGGCTGCGGGTGGTCACCAACTGTGGAAAGGACGGTCACCAAACGGTGTTTCATCTCCATTATCACGTCCTAGGCGGTCGCGGGCTCGGCTGGCCTCCCGGCTGATCCGGGAGAAGCGGTCTGGACCGCCCGGGGATGCGGGGGCGCAGTGGTACCTCCGGACAGGTGCGGGCAGGTTTTGGGATTACCGACCGTCCGGTTGGTCGGTCTGCACGATCGGGTGCACGATCATGAAGGAGGGTTTGCCGTGAGAGAAGCAGTTGTCGTGTCGGCGGTGCGCACGCCCATCGGAAAACGGAACGGGTATTTCAGCCAAGTCACTCCCGATGTTCTGGGAGCGAAGGTCGTTCGGGCCGCGGTGGAGCGTGCCGGAATCGAGCCCGCTATGGTGGACGACGTGATTTTCGGCTGTGTGAGCCAGACGGGGGAACAGGGGGGGAACATCGGCCGCTTGTCCGTCCTGCTCGCCGGTTTTCCCGATTCGGTTCCGGCCGTGAGCCTCAACCGGATGTGCGGTTCCAGCCAGCAGGCGATTCACTTTGCCTGCCAGGCGATCCTTTCGGGAGACATGGATATTGTGCTGGCGGGGGGCGTCGAATCCATGACCCGGGTTCCGATGGGCTCCGACTGGTCGGGGCCGAGCCCCGCGATGGCCGAGAAGTACGATTTGGTGCACCAGGGGATCTCGGCGGAACTGATCGCCCAAAAATGGGGGTTGAGCCGGGAGGAGCTGGATGCCTACTCGTTGACCAGTCACCAAAAGGCGGTTGCGGCCCGGGAAAAAGGTCTCTTTGAAGAGGAAATCGTCCCCGTGGAAGTGCAGGGAGAAAATGGTCCCCTGGTCATTCGCCACGATGAAGGTCCCCGTCCCGACACTTCTTTGGAGAAGATGGCCGCTTTGAAACCCGCCTTCCGGGAAGACGGGTTGATTACGGCGGGCAACGCTTCGCAGATCAGCGACGGAGCGGCGGCCGTCCTGTTGATGGAAGCCGGGAAAGCGAAGGAACTCGGCTTGCGGCCTTTGGCGCGGGTCAAAGCCCGGGCGGTGGTGGGCGTCGACCCCGTTCTGATGCTTCACGGCATCATTCCGGCCACCCGGAAGGTCTTGGACGCGGCGGGCCTCAAATTGGAGGACATCGGCCTCTTTGAAGTGAACGAGGCCTTTGCATCGGTGGTGTTGGCTTGGGCCCGGGAGATCCGGCCGGACATGGAAAAGGTCAATGTCAACGGTGGCGCCATCGCCCTCGGACATCCCTTGGGGGCCAGCGGTGCCCGGATCGCGGCCACGCTGGTGCACGAAATGCGCCGGCGGGGCGTGCGCTACGGTCTGCACACGATGTGCATCGGCCACGGGATGGCGACGGCCACCATCTACGAGCTTTGGGAGGATTGAACGGCCGGTGGGGGAATGGAAACCTCTCCGGGGACTGAGGGTCGTGGACTTCTCCCGGCTCCTGCCCGGTCCATTCGCGACGTGGCGGCTCGCCCAGTTGGGCGCCGAAGTGGTCAAAGTGGAAGACGTGCGGGGCGGCGACCCCATGCGCCTGTTCGGTCCCCTCTACGACGCCGTGAACAGCGGCAAACAGAGCGTGGCTCTCGATTTGCGGACGGAAGAGGGGCGCCGGCGGGCCCGGGCCCTGTTGGCGGTGGCCGATGTTTGCATGGAGAGCTACCGGCCGGGGGTTATGGCGGAGATGGGTTTGGACTACGCTTCCGTCCGGCGGGACAATCCGAAACTGATCTATTGTTCGTTGACCGGGTACGGCCAGTCGGGGCCGTGGTCCCACTTGGCCGGGCACGACATCAACTATTTGTCCGTCACCGGTGTCATTCACACGACTGGAGTGGTGGTGGGCGGCGAAACCTATCTGGCGGTTCCGGGGATCACCGTCGCCGATTACGCCGGTTCGGTGGCGGCGGTGGAGGCCGTTCTGGCGGCTCTGTGGAGCCGGGAACAAACCGGTCGCGGCGCCTATCTCGACGTGAGCATGCAGGATATGCTGCTGTCGTTTCAGGCGATCAACGCGGCATTGGCCCGGAGCGGAATGCCGACGGGCGCCGGGCGCCAAGATCTCAATGGCAGAATGGTGTGTTACCGATTGTACCGGGCGGCCGACGGGTGGGTTTCCCTTGGAGCGCTGGAGGAGAAGTTCTGGGAACGCTTTTGCCGGGGCATCGGCCGGCCGGAGTGGAAAGATCGGGGACGGAGTCCCGCAGTACCGGACAATCCGGTGTTCCGCGAACTGGAAGAAATTTTCCGGTCCAGGCCCCGGGACGAGTGGGCCGCGCGGGGGATGGAATGGGATTGCTGCCTGATGCCCGTTTTGACGGTTCCGGAGGTGCTGGAACGGTTTCCCGACCACCCCGCCTTGCGTCCCGGTAAAGGTCCGGCTCTGGGTGAGCACTCTTGGCCCTGGGTGAGGGAGGCCCTGGCCTCCGCCTGAGGTGCATCGCCGCACAGGGCGGGCGCATAGAAATGAAGCAGGTCGCCTGTCGCCTCCGACCTGATATCCCGGATTTCCAAAAGGAGGGAATTGCGGTGTGGCGGCATTGGCTCAGCCTGCTCATCGGGATTTGGCTGTTCCTCTCGCCGTGGGTGATCGACCTGGCTAGCCGGACGGCCACCACCTGGAACTACGTCGTCATGGGGATTTTGGTTTTTCTCCTCAGTATCGTTGAATTGTCGGGAGGGGGACGCCGGTCTGCGCCCTAGGGGGATTTCGGAATGCGGCGGACCGGGCCGTCGACACGCATCAGTCGGCGGCTCTTTTTGTTTGTTCCGGGAGCGGGGATGGACCGGCGGGCGACGAAGGGGGGATGAACCGGACCTCGGGCGCCCCGGGTCTGGCCGCCCGCCGGGGAACAGGGTATACTGGAACGTGAACCGGTTAAGGGGTTCGGATTCGACAACGGGTGGAGTGAACATTGGATGTTGGTGCGGGTCGGGATGGTGCAGATGCGCCCGGTTTTGGGGGATGTGGCCGGAAACGTCCGGCTCCATGTGGAATGGGTCGAACGGGCCGCCGAAGCCGGGTGCGGACTCGTCGTGTTTCCGGAATTGAGTCTGACGGGATACGGGCTGAAGGATTTGGCTTACGATTGCGCACGGACGTTAGAAGATGAGGAGATTCGGCCCTTGTTGGAGGCCAGCCGCCGGGTGGACGTGGTGTTCGGGATGGTGGAACTGAGCCGGGATTATACGGTATACAATTCGGCGGTGTATGCGTCGGGAGGGGCTGTCGTCCATTTGCACCGCAAGGTCTATGTGCCCACCTATGGAATGTTTGAAGAAAACCGGCACTTCGGGCGCGGGAAACAGATCCGCGCCTTCGATACCGCTTGGGGCCGGGTGGGGATCATGGTCTGCGAAGACGCGTGGCATCCGTCGGTCCCGTACGTCCTCAGCCAGGACGGCGCGACGGTTCTCATTTGTCCGTCTGCCAGTCCGGCCCGTCCGGTGAGGGGAGACCGACCCGGTTCCCAAGAGATCTGGCACCGGGCCGTGCGGATGTACGCGCAGTTGTTCGGCGCCTATGTATTGTTCGTCAACCGGGTGGGAGTGGAGGACGGCGTTCTGTTTTACGGCGCGTCGGCCCTTGTAGACCCCTTCGGCGAAGTGATCGCCTCGGCTCCGATGTTTGACGAAACGCTAGTGGTCGCGGAACTGGACGGGGAAGTGCTCCGGCGCAGCCGGAGCCTCACGCCACTGGCGAGAGAGGAGCAACTCGACGTCACTTTTTCGGAACTCTCCCGCATTATGGCGCAACGCTACGGGGGCAGGTGGATTCCGGGTGCGCATCGCTGATCGGCCGACGGAAGAGCTGTTGCGGATTTCCGCCCCTCTGGCGGTGGACATGATGACCCGCTTTCTCCGGGAGGAGGTCGCCAAGGCCGGTTTCAGCCGGGTGGTGTTTGGGTTGTCCGGGGGGATCGATTCGGCGGTCGCGGCCTATTTGGCGGCCCGAGCCTTCCCCCGGGACCGGATTCTCGCCGTGATGATGCCTTACCGGACGAGTTCACCGGCGAGCCTGGCCGATGCCCGGTCGGTGGCGGAGGACCTCGGGATTCCCTTTGAGGTGGTGGACATCACCCCGATGATCGATGCGTTTTTTGCCGGGGAACCCGGCGCCTCGGCGCTTCGCCGGGGCAACAAAATGGCCCGGGAGCGGATGAGCATTCTGTACGACCGGTCGGCGAGGGAGGGCGCCTTGGTGATCGGAACCAGCAACAAAACGGAGCTGCTGCTGGGCTATGGAACCCAATTCGGAGATTTGGCCTCGGCGGTCAATCCGATCGGCGACCTGTATAAAACCCAGGTTCGGCAGGTGGCCCGCTATCTGGGGGTCCCCCGCCCGATTCTCGACAAACCGCCCAGTGCGGACCTCTGGCAGGACCAAACCGATGAAAAGGAACTCGGTTTCACTTATGAGGACGTGGATCGCCTGCTTTATTTTATGATCGACGAGCGGTACAGCCGGGACGCCCTGATTCGGGGCGGATTCGACGCCGCCTTTGTCGACGCCGTCGCCCGTCGGGTCCGGATCAACCAATATAAGCGCCGGCCTCCGGTGATTTGCAAATTGTCTTCCCGCACCATTGGAGTGGACTTCCGGTACCCGCGGGATTGGGGAGTATGATACACTCTTTTTGGAATGAAAGGAAGGGACGGATATGGCCGGACATTCCAAATGGAAAAATATTCAACATCGTAAGGGGAAGCAAGATGCCGTACGGGGGCAGTTGTTTACCAAATTGTCCCGGGAGATCTATGCGGCGGCCCGCCAGGGCGGGGGCAATCCGGAGACCAATCTGCGCCTGAAGACGGCCATCGAAAAGGCGAGGGCCGCCAATATGCCACTGGACAACATCCAGCGCACGATCGACAAGGCGTTGGGGAACGTCGAAGGAATGACGTACGAAGAAATGCTCTATGAGGGCTACGGTCCGGGAGGGGCCGCGGTGATGGTCCAGCTGCTGACCGACAACCGGAACCGGACGGCGGCGGAGATCCGCCATATCTTTGCCAAACGGGGAGGAAGTCTCGGGGAGACGGGCTGCGTGTCCTGGATGTTTTCGCGAAAGGGGGTTATCGAGGTTCCGAAAGGAAGCTGCCCGCGGTCGGAAGACGATCTGATGCTTCTCGCCCTCGAGGCGGGGGCGGAGGATTTCACGGCGGAGGACGACACCTATGTGATCACCGCCGATCCGGAACAGTTTGCCGAAGTGCGCGGGAGGCTGGAGCAAGAAGGGATTCCCGTCGGGCAGGCAGAGGTCACCTACCTGCCCCAAACGACGGTGACGCTTGAAGGGGACGACGCCCAACGCATGATTCAACTGCTGGAGGCTCTGGAGCAACACGACGACGTCCAAAACGTGTTTTCAAATTTTGAGATGAGTGAAGAGGAAATGGAGCGGCTGTCTTCCGACTGATCCGGCGGTTGCGGGCGCCGCTTCCCCGCCGTTTTGCATAGTCCCGGGCCCCTTTGGCGATAATGGTGGAGAAAAGGGTTCTCGGGAGGAGTCGCCCATGGCGAAGGGAACGAAGGGATGCGTGTACCGGCGTTGGGCGTCCGCCCTGGCGGCGGCGTGGTTCACCGCCGGGTCCGCCGGGGTTTGTTCGGCGGCCTCGCCTCTGTATTTGCCCACATTTGGCGCGTTCGTCCCCGGCCAGGAAGTGCTGTATGTCACGGAATACACCGGGGGAGTCGTCCGGATGGCGAAGGGCCGGGTGGAGGATCTCGCCGAGCCGGCCTTTTCGGCGCCGGGAGCCCGGTGGAGCTTGGATGGGGGACTGACGGTGGTCTCCAATGTGCCGGTGTTGCGCCGGACGGTGGTCGATGTGCCCGGCGATGCCAAGGGGCACTTGTTCTTCGGGTTGACGCCGGAGTCCCGGTTGATCCTGTACGAAGGTCGGGGCGACGGGAAGAACGTGGTGCGCGATTTCGGTCGCCTGGATCTGATCCGGGCAGCTCGCGGACTACCCCAAGGCGCCCTTGAAAGTCTGAAACGGGGGATCCGCATCGACAGCCGCGAGGATTACATGTCGGTTCTCTCGACTTACGCCGAGTATCTGGAAAATTAAGGATTACGCGTCGGCGGCCGCCAGGTGCAAATCGGGAGAGGAGAAGGTGGAGATAGGAGATGAAGGTCCTCGGCATCGACCCCGGCATCGGCCGGTTGGGATACGGGTTGGTGGTGGCGGAGGGAAACCGGCTGCGGGCAGAGGACTTCGGATGTCTGGAAACGGCGGTCGGAGCTCCGACGGCGGATCGCCTGGTCCGCCTTTACGACCAAATCTGTGATCTACTGGCGCGGGAGCGACCCGACGCCATGGCGGTTGAGCAGCTATTTTTTTACCGGAATGTGACCACCGCCTTTGCCGTAGGGCAGGCTCGGGGCGTGGTGTTGTTGGCCGCCCGCCAAGCGGGCGCGGAGGTGGCCGAGTACACCCCGATGCAAATCAAGCAGGCGGTGACGGGCTCCGGAGCCGCGGAGAAGGGCCAGGTTCAACGGATGGTCGGCCTTCTTCTCGGTTTGGACGGACCTCCCCGGCCGGACGACGCGGCGGACGCCTTGGCGGCCGCCATTTGTCATATTCATACGGCGCCGCTGTTGTCCCGGCTGAAAGGCGGTGGGAGGAGCCGATGATCGCGTTTTTGCGGGGGCGCGTGGCCGAGGTTGCGTCCGATCACGTCGTTTTGGACGTGCACGGAGTGGGGTACAAGGTCTGGGTGCCTGAAGGGCTGGCTCTGCGGCTGCGGGAGGGAGAGGAAGTGACCCTTCATACCCATTGCGCTTTGCGGGAGGAAGGGGCTTTCCTCTTCGGGTTTTTGCAGCCGAAGGAACGGGATTTTTTCACCCTGTTGCAGGAAGTGCCGGGCATCGGTCCGAAGGTCGCTTTGGCGGTGGTCGGCGCCGGGGTGGATGCGGTGGCGGCCGCCGTGGCACGGGAAGATGTGTCGTTTTTGCGGAGTCTTCCCGGAGTGGGCCGGAAAACGGCGGAGCGCATGATTGTCGATCTTCGGGAAAAGGTGGAGCACTACCGGCCGCAGCCCGCCGCGGAGGGCGGGCAGTGGGGCGAGGGAGCGCAAGCGGAGGATGTCGTTGCGGCCCTTTCTTCGCTTGGCTATAATGAAAAGGAAATTCGATCCGTGTGGCCGGCGTTGCGTAAAGAATTGGAACAGGGTCGCCCGCTGGAGGCGGTGATCCGCCTGGCGCTGGCCCGGCTGGCACGGGGTTCGCGGAGTTAAAGTCCATTTGTGTGAAAAGGATGGAAAGGACGAGCGACGGGAAGCAACGCGTGGATCGTGGTCCCTGAGTTGCAAAACGGCTTGGGGGGCGAGGCCGTGTACGAGCGGATGGTGTCGGCGCACCGGACGGGGGACGACGGGACCTTAGAGTCGCTGCGCCCCCGTTATCTCGACGAATACATCGGACAAACCCATGTAAAAGAGAATTTGCGGGTGTTTATCACAGCGGCGAAGATGCGGCGGGAGGCGCTGGACCACGTTCTCCTGTACGGACCGCCGGGGTTGGGGAAGACGACGCTCGCCGGCATTATCGCCAACGAACTCGGCGTTCAGCTGCATACCACCTCCGGACCGGCGGTGGAACGGCCCGGCGATCTGGCGGCCATCTTGACCAACCTCGGCGAAGGGGATGTTCTGTTTATTGATGAAATTCATCGATTATCGAAAGCGGTAGAGGAAATCCTGTATCCGGCGATGGAAGATTTTGCTTTGGATTTTGTGATTGGAAAGGGGCCGGGTGCCCGTTCGATTCGCCTCGATCTCCCGCCGTTTACCCTCATCGGCGCCACGACCCGGGCGGGGTTGCTCTCCTCCCCTTTGCGGGACCGGTTCGGCGTCGTCAGTCATTTGGATTATTACAATCTAGAGGAACTGTGCAGCATCGTCATCCGGGCGGCCGATATTCTCCAGATTCCCATCGACCGGGCCGGCGCGGAGGAGATCGCCCGGCGGTCCAGGGGTACGC